>CBFHAG010000002.1:0-267553 GCA_965653535.1 uncultured Sphingobium sp. | reverse complement strand
GCACACGCTGCATCCGGTGCGGCAGGCTGGCATAGCTTTGCAGGCCTTTCTCGATGGTGGGCTGGTCAATGCCCAGCGCGCGGGTGACGGCAATGGCGACGGCCGCGTTCTGGGCGTTATGCGGTCCTTGCAACGCGGGCCATCCGGCCTGAGCTGTGGGATCGATGTCACCCGACTGCACCTCAACCACATCGTGCAAGGTCTGGGCTATCGACCGGCTCGGCTCATCCTCGACCGCGATGACGGTGGCGTGGTCGGGCGATTGCATATCGAACAGGCGCGCCTTCGACGCCACATAGCCTTCAAAGCCGTTGTAGCGATCGAGATGGTCTGGCGTGATGTTGAGCAACACAGCCACATCGCAATCCAGGCTGTGCGTCAGGTCGATCTGGTAGCTCGACAGTTCCAGCACATAGACGCCGCCGTCCGGCAGCGGGTCCTGCCCCAGGATCGGCAGCCCGATATTGCCGCCCATGCGCGTGGGAATGCCCGCCGTCTCGATGATGTGGTGGACCAGCGCCGTGGTCGTCGACTTGCCATTGGTGCCAGTAATGCCGACCACCCGGTGCGCAGGCAATGTCGGGCGGGCGAGCGCGAACAATTCGATGTCGCCAATGACGGGAACGCCCGCCAGCTTGGCATGCATGGCGATGGGATGCCTGTTGAGCGGCACGCCGGGCGACACGACGACCCCGTCAAAACCCGCAAGATCGATGTCGAGCGGATCGGCCAGCTCCGCTTTGTCGGCGACCGCCGCGCGCGCTTCATCCCGATTGTCCCAGGCGACCACCCGCGCGCCGCTGGCGACCAGGCATTCGACAGTGGCGAGGCCGGAACGGGCCAGGCCAAGGACTGCGTAGGTCTTGCCAGCAAAGGCGGCGGTGGAAACAATGCCCATCCCGATTACCTCAGTTTCAGCGTGGCAAGGCCAGCGAGCGCCAGCACGAAGGAGATGATCCAGAAACGGATCACGACGGTCGGCTCGGCCCAGCCCAGCTGTTCGAAATGATGATGGATGGGTGCCATGCGGAATACGCGCTTACCCGTCCGCTTGTAGAAAAAGACCTGGATGATGACGCTCATCGCCTCGACCACGAACAGACCGCCGACCACGCCCAGCACGATTTCATGATGTGCCGTCACCGCGATCACGCCGATGGTGCCGCCCAGCGCCAGGCTGCCGGTATCGCCCATGAACACGGCGGCTGGGGGGGCGTTGAACCACAAAAAGGCAAGCCCCGCGCCGATGATCGCGCCACACAGGACGGTCAGGTTGCCTGCGCCGGGCACATGCGGAATGCCCAGATATTCGGCAAAGTCGGCGCGACCCACCAAATAGACGATCGCCATAAACGCCATGCACGCGATGATGACGGGCATGGTGGCAAGCCCATCCAGCCCATCGGTCAGGTTCACCGCATTGCCGAACGCGACGATCACGAACGCAGCGAACAGGAAGTAAAACGGCCCCAGCTCAATCGCCGGACCGTTGTAGAAGGGAAGGTAAAGCGCGGTATTGCCATGATGATTGACGATCAGCCAGGCGGCAAAGCCCGCGATCAGGAATTCCAGCACCAACCGCATCTTGCCCGAAAGCCCCTTGTGGCTGGCCTTCGTCACCTTGTCATAATCGTCCAAAAATCCGATCGCGCCGAAACCCAGCGTCACGAACAGGCACGCCCACACATAGATGGACGAAAGGTCCATCCACAGCAGCACCGACGTCATCACCGACGTCAGGATCATCAGGCCGCCCATGGTCGGCGTGCCGCGCTTGGCGAGGTGGGTCTGCGGACCGTCGTCGCGGATCGGTTGCCCCTTGCCCTGCCGCACACGCAGCCAGCCGATGAAGCGGGGACCAATGACCAGCCCGACGACGAGCGCCGTCGCAATCGCCGCGCCCGCGCGAAAACTCAGATAGCGGATGAGGTTGAAGACGCCCGTGAAATCCATGGTTTGGGCAAGCCAGTAAAGCATCGGTCCTCAGCTCCCCAGATTCTTGTCGTGGACGAGCGCAGCGACCAGGCGGGACAGGCCGATGCCGTTCGACCCCTTGACCAGGATAGCGTCCCCCGCGCGCATTTCATGCTGGATGAGGCGCGTCGCTTCCGCTGCGTCGGATACATGATCGAACGGCACGACCCCGGCAAGCGCCTGCGCCAGCGGGGTCATTTCCGCGCCCACCAATATGGCATGATCCACATTCGCCGCCGTCAGCGGGTCGGCAAGAGCGCTGTGCAATTCGCCGCTGCGGTCGCCCAGTTCCCGCATGCCGCCCAGCACGGCAATGCGACGGCTGGCCTGCTCACGGCCCAGTTGCTTCAGCGTCGCCGCCATGCTGACCGGATTGGCGTTATAGCTCTCATCAATCAGAAGCGCCTCACCCTCTCCCACGGCCAACCTGCTGCGCTCACCCCGTCCCGGTAGACCCGGCATTTCGGCAAGGGCCAGGCCAGCAACGGCCAGGTCGCCGCCCAGCGCTTCGACGGCAGCCAGCACCGCCAGCGCATTGGATACCCAATGTTCGCCCGGCGCGCCGACGGTGAAGCACAGCTCTGCACTCGGCAGCTTCGCCGTCACCAACGTGCCGCCGTTCGACGCGGGCACCATGTCACGGACATGGACGTCCGCTTCGGGATCGAAGCCAAAGGTCAGGATATGGGCGGCATGTCGTTCCGCCTTGTCATAAAGGGTCGCGACATGCGGGCTGTCATAGGGAATGATCGCCGTCCCTTCCGGCTCCAGCCCTTCGAATATTTCCGCCTTCGCCTGCGCGATCGCGGTTTCGGTGCCGAAAAATTCGATATGGGCAGGCGCGATTGCCGTCACGATAGCGACGTGAGGACGGACCTGCCGGGTCAGCTCTGCCAATTCGCCCGCATGGTTCATCCCCATTTCAAACACGCCGAATGCCGATGAGCGCGGCATGCGCGACAGGCTGAGGGGTACGCCGACATGGTTGTTATAGCTTTTGACCGAACGGTGCACATTGCCGGGGCAGATGCGGTCGAGCGCGTGAAACAGCGCTTCCTTCGTGCCGGTTTTCCCGACCGATCCGGTGACGCCAACCACCTTGCCCACCATCCGTGCGCGGGAAGCGCGGCCTAGTGCTTCCAGCGCCGCCGCGCTGTCCTTGACCAGCACGTGCGGCTGTTCGATAGGTTCGCTGACGATCGCGCCGGACGCGCCCTGTTCGAAAGCCTTGCCGATGAAACGGTGGCCGTCGGTCGTTTCGCCCTTCATCGCTACGAACAAGTCACCACCGGTCACTTCCCGGCTGTCGAACGCCACGCCCGAAACGGCGAAGGGCGTCGATGCGACGCCCCCCGCAGCCAGCGCGATTTCATCGGATGTCCACAATAGGTTCACCCCGCGCACTCCCGTGCGACGGTGACATCGTCGAATGGCAGGACGCGATCGCCGATGATCTGGCCCTGTTCATGCCCCTTGCCCGCCAGCAGGACGATATCGTCCGCGCCCGCCTGAGCGATGGCGGCGGCGATGGCGTCCCGACGACCGCCAATCTCCTCCGCATCCGGCGCGCCTGCCATAACAGCGGCGCGAATGGCCGATGGATCTTCCGAACGCGGATTGTCGTCGGTGACGATGACATGGTCGGCAAGCTCAGCCGCCACCTTGCCCATCTGTGGTCGCTTGCCTGCGTCGCGGTCGCCGCCCGCGCCGAACAGAGCGATCAGCCTGCCCCGTGTGTGCGGGCGCAGCGCCTCTATCGCGGCGCGCAAGCCATCGGGCGTGTGCGCATAATCGACATAGACCGGCGCGCCCGCCCTGGTGATAACCGCGCGTTCCAAGCGTCCGCGCACCGGCTGGACCCGGCCAAGCAGTTCCAGCACCCGCACAACATCCTCGCCCCCCGCGATCACCAGCCCGGCGGCGGTCAGAGCGTTGGCGGCCTGATAAGCGCCGATCAGCGGCAGGTTGACCTTGTGCAGCTTACCATCGACCTCGACCTCCAGCGTCTGGCCCAACTGGGTCGGGGTGCGGTTGGCAAGACGCAATGCCTGCCCCTGCACCCCGACGCTCAGCACACGAAGCCCCCGCTTCGTAGCTCGCTGGATCACCTTGTGCGACCATTGATCGTCGGCCCACACGACCGCCGTCCCATCGGCAGCGACGACCTCATCAAACAGCCGCATCTTCGCGTCGAAATAGCTGTCCATGTCGCCATGATAGTCGAGATGGTCGCGCGACAGGTTGGTGAAGGCAGCCACCGATACGGGCAGGCCCTCCGTCCGATATTGGGCAAGGCCGTGGCTCGACGCTTCGAAGGCCGCGTGGGTGATGCCCTCGCGCTTCAGGCCCGACATGTTGGATAGAAATGTAACGATGTCCGGCGTGGTGAGGCCGGTCGATACCTGATCGACGGAGGTGGTGACGCCCAGCGTGCCGATGGAGGCAGAATGATGCCCCAGCATCCGCCACAGCTGGCGGGCAAGTTCCACCGTCGAAGTCTTGCCATTTGTGCCCGTGACGGCAGCGGTCACATCGGGGAAAGGCGCGAAATAACGAGCGGCGAGCAGGGCGAACAGGCGGCGAGGGTTGTCATGGGCGATATGCACCGCTCCTTCGACCTTCGCTTCGGGCCGCGCGACCACGGCAATCGCGCCTGCGCGGACGGCTTCGGGAATGAAATCTTCACCGTTGACGCGCAGGCCCTGAAAGGCACCAAACACCGTTCCGGGCGCGACTTTCCGGTTATCGATCGCAAAACCCGACACCAGCGAGTCCAGCGGCGCACCTGCGGCTATCCGAGCATCAAGCCCTTCGACCAGCGACCCCAGGCGCATCAATGATCCTCCTTGCCGAGCAGGGGCATGAGGTCGGAAATATCAACATCGCGCCGCTCGTCAGGCAGAACGCCCAGCATCGGCCCAACCCGCTCCACCACCCGCTTCACCACAGGCGCGGCGGTCCAGGCGGCAGTGCGCAGGCCGAACGTCTGGGCGTTGCCCTTGGGCTCGTCCATCATGGTCAGCACAACGTAGCGGGGATTATCCATTGGAAATGCGGACGCGAAAGTCGTCACCAGAGAACTCTTGTTATACCGGCCTTCTTCAGGCTTCTCAGCGGAACCCGTCTTGCCGCCTACCCGGAATCCCTTGGCGTCGGCGCTGCGACCTGTACCCGCCGCGACGATCATCCGCAACAGCTGCCGCATGCGCGCGCTGGTGGCGGCGGAAAAGACGCGATGCCCCTCTGGCACTTCATTCGCGTGCAGTTTGCGCAGGGTCGCCGGACGCCAGATGCCGCCGTTCACCAGCGCGGCATAAGCCGAAGCGAGATGCAAAGGCGTCACGGCGATGCCGTGGCCGTAGGACACCGTCATGGTGGTGATGCGGCCCCAATTGGTCGGCCACAGGCTCTTGGCACGTTCTTTCAGCTCGATCGGGGCGCGCTGGTCGAATTGAAGGTTGCGGAACAGCTGCTGCATGGATGCCGCGCCCATTTCATCGGCGATCCTGGCCGTGCCGATATTGGAACTGTGCACCAGGATTTCCGGGACGTTGAGCCAGCGGCCAAGCGCGTGGTCGTCCTTGATACGGAACCCAGCCACCGCCAACGGCGCGGTTGCGTCGTAACGCTTGCCCATGGAGGTAACGACGCCGCGATCCATGGCCGCCCCGATCGACAGCGGCTTGAATGTCGATCCAAGCTCGTACCGCGCCTGAACCATATGATTGCACAGCGGCGACTGGCTGCATGTCTTGCCCGCATAATTCGCCAGCTTGTTGGGATCGAACACCGGGATGGACGCCATGGCGATCACTTCACCGGTATTGGCGTCCAGAATGACGCCGCCCGCACCCCTGGCATTTTGTGCCACCATCTGCGCGTAAAGCTCGCTTTCCAGCGCGCCCTGCACCCGGCTGTCGATGGAAATGGCGAAAGGCTGGCCACGCAGCGCCGGATCGGTCAGGCGGTCGTTGAAGGCGGACTCGACACCCATCCCGCCGACACCTTCCCGGTTCGGCGCAAAACCCAGCACATGCGCGGCCAGGCTGCGTTGCGGGTAGAGGCGTTCCTTTTCACGCGGGAATTCAATGCCGATTTCCCCCAGCGCGTTCACAGCCGCCACCTCTTCAGGCAGCGCGCGGCGGCGCAGATAGGCCCAGCCCTTGCCGGTCAGCTTCTTGTAGAAAAGCGCTTCGGATTCGTCGGGGAAAATTTCGTGCAGCTTGCGTGCCAACTCGCCCGGTTCGCCGATCAGCTTGGACGGACGCACGGCGACGGAATAGGCATCCATGGTCCGCGCGAGGGGAACGCCATTGCGGTCGACAATGTCGGCACGCGCGGGCAGCAGGCCTGACCCGCCAACGCCGTCCCCGCCGCTGCCCGAAAAAATGCCGACCCAGGTCAGCCGCAGGATCAGTAGTCCGGTGACGCACAGGAACAGGATCAACAACAGCATCAGCCGGTTGTGCGCGACGGCGGTCAGATCGATCCGCTGCTTGCCTGCCCGCGCACCACCCGGTTGGACGATGATCGTCGCCATCAGGGCGCCCTCTTCTTACGCTCGCGCGCGGCCTTGTCGCTGATCTCGCTGATGGTGCTGTCGTCCAGCAGCTTGGCGTCCAGCATCGCCATGCGTTCGGCGCGGCGGGCCAGCGGATTGGGCTTCGACACATCGGCATCGGCCTTGGCCTTGTCCTGTGCATCATCGGCTGCGGGCTTGGCGATCTTGTCGACATTGTCCGCCGCATGCGCTTCCCGAATGACGGCGATGTCGCTGCGAATCTGGGTCGCGGCGGGACTTGCGGGCGCTGCCTGCGGGGCGGACGGCAGGTCGGCGGGCGTCTGCACCATCGCCACCATCACGGGTGGCGCGACATAGTCAGGACCATTGGGCTGGACCCCGTCGAGATGCGCCAGCGCCCGCTCACCAGCCAGATATTGCTGGGCAGTCGGCGTTGCATACAGGAAATCTTCCTGATTCCACCGTTCCAGCTGCCGCATGTTCGCACGCGCGCTGAATTCGGTTTCCAGATAGCGGATATCGGAACGGGCACGGGCGATCTGCATCTGGACGCGCATCAGATCGTTCCGCTCCGTCGCGACCTTCAACGACACCAGATAAGCGCCCAGCGCTCCCAGTGCGACCAATATGATCCAGATCAGGCTCTGCAACCTCTTGACCGCGATCATTGCCGGGCACTCCGGGACGAAGCAGGCACGGGCGCCGCCGTCCGAACGGCGCTGCGCAGCGTGGCGGAGCGGGCGCGGGGGTTGCGGGCGAGTTCCGCATCCCCCGGCCGCACCGCCTTTGCAGGCTTGAGGAAGGTGGGGGCCTCCCCAGCCTGCTTTTCAGGAAGGTGGCGCGAACCACTTCCTTCTCCACCGCTACGCTTGCGGAGGAATTGCTTGACGATCCTGTCCTCCAAACTGTGAAAAGTGACGACGGCGATGCGGCCGCCTTCCTCCAGCAGCGCTTCGGCAGCTTCCAGCCCGCGTTCCAGTTGATCCAGCTCGCCATTCACATGGATACGGATCGCCTGAAAGGTGCGGGTGGCGGGGTCTTTCTTGTCATGCGGCTTGTGCCCCAGTGCGCGACGCACGACGCTGGCAAGCTGGGCCGTCCGCTCCAGCGGGCGAGCGTCGACGATTGCGCGCGCGACCCGGCGCGACCGAGGCTCCTCACCATAGCGGTAGAGGACATCGGCAATGTCCTGCTCCGCGGCGGTATTCAGGAAATCCGCCGCGCTCATCCCCGACTGGCTCATCGTCATGGCGAGCGGGCCGTCGGACTGAAAGGAAAAACCGCGCTCTGCCCGGTCAAGCTGCATCGACGACACGCCAATATCGAGCGTAACGCCCGAAACCGAAGCGATGCCGCGCTCTGCCAGCAGCATGTCCATGCTGGCAAATTCGCCCTCAATCAGCGTGATGCCATTGGCGTCGGCCAACGCCTGCCCTTCGCGAATCGCGTCGGGATCACGGTCGAAGGCAAAGATTTTCGCCCCCCGCGCCGCCATGGCGCTGGAATAGCCGCCCGCCCCGAAAGTCCCATCGACATGCACTTCGCCGGGGTTGATGGCGAGCGCATCGAGCACTTCGTCGAGCAGGACGGGGATGTGACGATCGGGGTCAGCGGCGGCGGTCATTTGCCCCCTCCCGCATCGCGCTGGTCGAGCCAGCGGCGCACCTTGTTGCGGATCAATTCGGGCCGGTCCTTGCTGTCGACCAGCGTTTCAGGCCTCCACAGCTGCATGTAACGACCAACACCGCAGAAGAAGACAGCGTCGGTGATGCCATATTCATCCTTGATGTCAGGATGCATGGCAAAGCGACCGCCTTCGTCGAAATTCACCTCCTCGATCGTGCCGAGGCGGCGTTCCAGTTCCAGGTCGGCATTATAATCGCGGCCCTGCGCGCGCGCTTCGCGGGCCAGTTCCTCGACTTCGTTGAACAGGTGGCGGCGGTGCGATTCTCCAAAGCCGGTGGCGCAGGGGTTGTCGCCATGGACCGAGAGATAAAGCCGATTTTCGTTGCCGCTGGACAGCTTGACCTGTCGGCGCATCTCAAGGGGCAGCACGAAGCGGCCTTTGCCGTCCGCGACGCTGAATGCGTTACCCGTAAAGAGAATGGTTTCCGACACGTTTGGACTGCTTGCCCCTCTGTTCATAGGGACGCAGGCCGTCAGCTGCCGAACCGCATCGCAGCAGCCCGGCCCGCAGGACTAGCAAAGCCTGAGAACCCCTATGGCATTCAAATACCAAGAGGAGGCAGACAAGAAAAGGGAAATTTAGGGCAGAACTGGGAAATCCTGTTTTGTTCTGGTTTTAATATGAAGTTTGCGCCTTTCGGTCGGAAATTGGATTGCGCACGAAGTCCCTCCAGACCTGTGGGTGCAGCCAAAGAGCGCTAATCCCAACGCTACCCATATAATCCCACGACTGAGGCTTTAGAGCGCAACCACGCGCGCGATCCGGCCACCCGCGGGAGGCCGTCGCGGCATATCTACGCGAGACGAGCACAGAAAAGGGAATCAGGACCAGCCCAGCCGTTGCATAAGGATCGGCCCCGCGAGGAGCCGCCGGTGCAAAAAGCTCAAGGCTCCGACGGCTGCAAATCCTGATCCATCGGCTTTTTCAGATTGGGGTCGGGCAGAAGATCTGGGACGACCGGTGCCTGCTCGGGCGCGGGCTGCACGCCCAGTTCAGCCAGTGGCTCCTTGGGCGCGACCGCATTCAGTTCCAGCGTCGGGACGGTGGGCGGCGGCATTGCTGCGTCATCCACCCGCGCCTTGTCGATCACAATATTGGCGAGGCCGACCAGCAGCACCACGCCCGCAAGACCGGTGAGGCCGATCTGGACACGCTGCAACCCTTCCTGACGGCGGGGTGTTTCAGCCATTTGTTGCTCTTTTTCTTCGCCGCCGCGACCTGTGTCGGCGGTCAGCGATTGTGCGCGAGCCAAGGGAATACCGTCAACCCCTTAGCTTCAAGCCATTCACGATTGTACAAAGTGGACAAATAGCGGAAACCGGTGTCGCACAGGATGGTGACGATGCGCTTGCCGGGACCAAGCTCCCTCGCCAGCGCCACAGCGCCCGCGACGTTGATGCCCGACGAAAGGCCAAGGCACAGCCCCTCTTCCGCCAGCAGCCGCCTGACCCACAACAGCCCTTCCTCATCGGAAATCCTGAATTGCGTGTCGATCGGCGCGCCTTCCAGATTGGCGGTGATGCGTCCCTGGCCGATGCCTTCGGCTACAGATGATCCTTCGGCCTTCAATTCGCCATGGGCGTAGTAGTTGTAGAGCGCCGCGCCATAGGGATCGGTCAGCGCGATAATGATATCTTCGTCATGCGCCTTCAGCCCCAGCCCCACGCCCGCAATGGTGCCGCCGGTCCCGGCCGCGCAGGTGAAGCCGTCGACCTGCCCGTCCAGCTGCGTCCAGATTTCCTCTGCGGTGCCGACGATATGCGCCTTGCGATTGGCGATATTGTCGAACTGGTTGGCCCAGACCGCATTTTCCGTCTCTTCCGCGATCCGGCGGGATGTGTGGACGAAATGGCCGGGGTTGGAATAGGCGGCGGCGGGTACAGTGACCAGTTCCGCGCCCAGAGCGCGCAGCGTGTCCATCTTTTCCCGGCTTTGCGTTTCCGGCATGACGATGATGGTTTTATACCCCTTGGCATTGGCGACCAGCGCCAGGCCGATGCCGGTATTGCCCGCCGTCCCTTCGACAATCGTGCCGCCGGGCTGCAACAGCCCTTTTTCTTCGGCATCGTTGACGATGAACAGCGCAGCGCGATCCTTCACCGACGCGCCGGGATTGGTAAATTCGCATTTGGCGAAAATGTCGCAGCCCGTTTCCTTTGAAGGCCCGGCAAGGCGCACCATAGGCGTGTTGCCAATCAGGGCGAGGCTATCTTTTTGAACCAGCATCGCATTGGCATAGCGGAGGGACATGACCCTTGCCAAGCAACGGAATGATGATCCGGTAAAAGAGCGGCTTGGCGGACCGGTGGTAATCTTTGGCAGTGACACTGTCCCGACGCGGGACGGGCTTGAATTTGAACAGGAAATGGCAAGTTTTTTCAGTTAGTGCCTGTGTGAAGGATCGGTTTTCCGCCATTTTCAGGAACGGTACGGCTTGGCACGGGTGCACGCAGGGACAAGGCATGGGATGCTCGCCGCGGTGGCGTTGCTGGCGCTGGCCGCACCGCGCCTGATCACCGCCGCGCCGCTGGACCTGCTGGACGAAGCCTCCGCGCGGGAAGACCTGGCAGAGGAAGCGGGCGCGAACTTTCCCGGCTCCGCCTTCTTCTTTGCCCAGGGGCTGTTCGACCGCCTGCCTGCGTCACAGCCAGGTTCCAATCCCGCCGTGCTGACGCTTGGCGCCTCTCCCGCCGCCCCCGCAGCGGCTTTTCGCGGGATGACCGCGCTCGACAGCTATCGCGCGCTCAACTGCCTGACTTCGGCTATCTATTATGAAGCTGGCAATGAACCGCAGGAGGGCCAGCGGGCCGTCGCCCAGGTGGTGCTGAACCGCGTACGCAGCCCGCTCTGGCCGAACAGCGTCTGCGCGGTGGTCTATCAGGGATCGGAAAGGACCGACCTTCGCTGTCAGTTCACCTTCAGCTGTGACGGGTCGATGGCCCGCGCAAGCAACCGGCAAAGCTGGGGGCGGGCGCGGCGCATCGCGCAGGAGGCTCTTTCGGGTAAGGTATATGCGCCGGTAGGGTTGGCGACCTTCTACCATACGCTGGCGGTCAGGCCTTCCTGGGCACCATCGCTGCACCCGGTCGCCATCGTCGGCGCGCATATCTTTTATCGCATGCCGGGTTTCAAAGGCACTCCGGCATCATTCCGCATCCCTTATTCCGGGCGCGAATATCAGTCGGGTCCTTCTTTCCGGCCATTGTCCCCTGCCCCCATCATCACCGCGCCCGGCTACAGCCTAGCCAGGGTGAATGACGCTGCTCAATCGGCCCGGCCCATTGGACTTGACGCCGTGGGTGAAGCGGCACTGCCGGAATCGACCATACGTGCCGAATATCGCAATACAGGCCGACCGCGCATCTGAGCGCCTGGGAACGACGTCCGCGCCCACCACTCAAGGTGGCGATCGAAAGCTGGATTTTTTGGTCGGTCGATTAGAAAAACAACCAACATGTTGATATCTTTACATATTAAAAATTGAAAAATTACGTAAGCCTGCGGAACCAAATTCGCAGACCGAGGGTTCTACATCCCGGATAGCAAATCTTTTGCCCCCCGCTCTTGCTATCCAAAAAATATGAACCCGGAACGTTTCTCCCCCCCCCCCCCGACGCGTTCCGGGTTCAGTTTATCTGGGGCATTTTTCGTCTCTTCGATGATGTTTGCGGATGCGGAACGTATTCCAACTCCACGGGTTTTGTTTCCGCTGCCGAATTGGCGTGCCCAGTCGGCCAAGTTTTAAGGAGACGAACATGACCAAGAAGATCCTTGCCGTCCTGCTGCTTTCCGGTTCGCTGATGATAGCGGCATGCAACACCGTCGAAGGCGCAGGCCAAGACGTACAAAGCGCTGGGCAGGCTGTCGAAGACGCCGCTGATTAAGCAAGGCTGACGCTATATCGGCTGTATCGAAGGGCTCGCCTCGTGCGGGCCCTTTTACATGGAAGCGTCGGACGTGTCGGCAATGTCGCCCTGGACGGCCTTTCGGCGATCCGTGAACCAGATCGCAACGATCGTAATTTCGTAAAGTAGCAGCAGCGGGATTGCGAGCATCAGCTGCGACACCACATCAGGCGGCGTCAGCACGGCGGCCAGCACGAATGCGGCCACGATCATATAGCGCCGTAGCCCGATCAGCTGAGCGCGCGTCACGAAACCGGCGCGGTTGAGAAGCATCAGCAGCACAGGCATCAGAAAACTGATGCCGAACGCCAGGATGAATTGCATCACCAACGTCAGATAGGCATCCGTGCTGGGCAGGGCCTCCACCTGAAGTCCGCCGCTATTACCCTGGAATTGCAGGAAGAAGTGGAACGCCGTCGGCATCACCACATAATAGGCCAGGCTGGCACCCATCAGGAACAGCACGGGCGTCATGACCAGAAATGGCAGCAGCGCCTTCTTTTCCTTGGCATAAAGACCCGGCGCGACAAAGGCCCATAGCTGGTTGGCGATGATGGGAAAGGACAGGCAGAACGCGCCAAAGATCGCGACCTTCACCTGCACGAAAAAGGCTTCGTAAAGCTTGGTATAGACCAACCGCCCGCCACCGTCGCCAAAGGCTTCCTTCAGCGGATGAACAAGGAAGGCGAACAGCTGCTCGGAAAAATAGAAGCACACTGCACCCGTCAGGAACAGCGCCCACACGCATTTCAAAAGCCGTCCGCGCAGTTCGATCAAATGGTCGAGCAGCGGTGCCTTGCTGTCGTCAAGGTCCTTCATGCGGCAGTGTCGCCCTTGTTCGTATCGGACTGAGCGGAAAGATAGGGCGGGCCATCAGCGGCGGACGCAGGCGCTGCGGGGGCGGACTGCGCCACGAAGGGCGGCGGCGGCGATGGTGGAGCTGCACCGTCAGGAGTGGCAGGAGGCAGTTCCGAATCTGTCGCGGGCAACGTGTCCCCCGGATGTTCATTCATGATGCGGCGGTTCTGGTCAGCCCACTTCTTTTCCAGCTCTTCCATCTCCACCTCGCGCACCATGGCGTCCACGCCGGTGCGGAAATGGCGGGCCATGCCACGCGCTTTCCCCAAAACCTGTCCCACCTTGTACAGGGCGCGAGGCAGATCCTTGGGACCGATCACGACCACCGCCACGATCACGATCAGCAAAAGTTCGGTCGAACCGATATCGAACATGCGCGTCTACCGCCCGGCTGATGGACAGATCAGACCTTGGTCTTTTCTTCCGTGGCGGTCGGCGTGTCCTGTTCAGGCACGCGATGCCCCTCGATCCGGGTCGCGGGCTTGGCTGGCGTGACGTCGTCATCGTCGTCTGCCATGCCCTTCTTGAAGCTCTTGATGCCCTTTGCGACGTCGCCCATCAGGCCGGAAATGCGGCCGCCACCGAACAGCAGCATGACCACCAGGAGGACGATGACCCAATGCATCAGCGAAAAGGAACCCATTTGAACATACTCCTGAAACCCAGCCTATCTAGGCGTCTTCATCGTCATTTTCCAGACCGGATTGAGCGTTCAGCCCCTCCAGCGCAAGATCGACCGGATCAAGCAATCCAGCGGCCCGTAGATCGTCCAGTCCGGGAAGGTCACGGCGGCTGCTAAGCCCGAAATGTGACAGAAATTCTACCGTCGTCGCGTAGATCAGCGGTCGCCCCGGCACTTCGCGTCGCCCGGCGGGCCGGACCCAGCCTGCCTCCATCAGCACGTCCAACGTGCCCTTCGCCACCTGAACCCCGCGAATGGCCTCTATCTCGGCGCGGCTGACGGGTTCATGATAGGCGATGATCGCCAGCGTCTCCAGCGCGGCGCGCGACAGCTTTCGGCTTTCATCCTTCTCACGACGCAGAATATGGGCCAGGTCAGCGGCGGTCTGGAAATGCCACCGCTCTCCCCGTTCCACCAGATTGATGCCGCGCCCGGCATAATGGCCGGTCAGCGCCGCAAGTGTTGCCGACAGGTCGCCCCCGTCGCCGACATGCTGGCGCAGCTCCGTCAGGGACAACGGATGTTCCGCGACGAACAGCGCAGCCTCCACCGCGCGCAGGAAGTCATCGGGTTCCTGCATCATGGCAAGGGCGCTCCGCTTTGTTCGGGCAGCGACGCGCGCAGGAAGATCGGTTCGAATATTCCTTCCTGCTGGATTTCCAGCCGCCCCTGCCGCGCCAGTTCCAGCGCGGCGACAAAGCTGCTGGCGAGCGCAGATTTCGCCATGGCTTCATCCTGACCGGCGGGAAGAAAGGATTGCAACGCCGTCCAGTCGATCGCCGCGCCCAACAATGTACTGACGCGCTGGATCGCTTCATCCAGGGTCATGACCGGACGGGCCACGACCATATGAACGACCGGCTGGGTCCGGGCGCGGATCTGCCCATAGCATTGCAACAGGTCGAAAAGGCTGGCCGTCCATTTCGCCCGGCGAACCAGCCGCAATCCTTCGGGACGCGGGCGCACGAACACATCACGGCCCACACGATCGCGCGCCATCAGCCGCGCGCTGGCTTCGCGCATCGCCTGTAGCCGCTGAAGCCGCAACTGGAGGCGCAGGGCCAATTCTTCCGGTGCAGGTTCGGGCTGCGCCTCACGCGGGAGCAACAGCGAGGACTTCAGATAAGCGAGCCAGGCGGCCATCACCAGATAGTCAGCCGCCAGTTCCAGCTTCAGTTTCCGCGCGCCTTCAATATGGGCAAGATATTGTTCGACCAGCGCAAGGATGGAGATTTCGCGCAGGTCGACCTTCTGCGACCGGGCGAGCGCGAGCAGAAGGTCGAGTGGCCCTTCCCAACTGTCAAAACTGACCGTCAGCACATCGGCGCGCGACGCTGGCGAGGGAATATCCTCCGCCGCGTGAAGGATATCTGCGGCCGAAACGCTCACGCCGCCGCCATCGCCAGCAAGCTATCGCGGGTAGCGAGCAGTTCTTCCAGCGGTGGATTATCCTTGTCCAGGCTGGCCAACGCCATGGCGCGGTCGAGGCGAGCCTTTGATTCTACGCCGATATCAGGCAGCAAATCGGCTATCCCCACCATGTCATCCATCCGTCCCCAGCAATTGAGAGCCAGGTCGCACCCCGCCGCCACGGCTGCGGCGGCGAGTTCGGGGATGCTGCCGCTCAATGCCTTCATGTCCAGATCGTCCGACATCAGCAGGCCGTCAAAGCCGATCTTCCCACGAATGATGGTGTCGATGACGGTCGCCGAAAGGCTAGCGGGCAGGTCAGGGTCCCACGCGGGATAGACGACATGGGCAGTCATGCCGATCGGCGCGTTACTGAGCGTCTGGAACGGGGCAAGATCGGTCAGCAGCGCTTCTTCGTCGGCGGTGACGACGGGCAGGTCCAGATGGCTGTCGACCAGTGCCCGACCATGCCCCGGCATATGCTTAACGATGCCGACGACGCCGCCCTTGGCCAATCCTTCGATGACGGCGCGGCCCAGGGCGGCGACGCGCATGGGTTCCGCGCCGAATGTGCGGTCGCCCATGATGTCGCTGGCCCCTTCCTGGCGCACGTCGAGCAACGGAAGCGCATCGACCGTGATTCCTGCCTCTGCCAGAGTGAGGGCGATGGCATGCGCATTGGCGCGGGCGGCGGCGATGGCGCTGGATGGAGCAACATCGTAAAGGTGGTCGAACAGCCCGGCAGGCGGGAAGCTGGGCCAGACCGGCGCTTGCATCCGCGCGACGCGCCCGCCTTCCTGATCGATCATGATGAGCAGGTCGTCGCGGCCATGCAGGGCGCGCAGATCGTCGGTCAGGGCGCGAAGCTGCTGGCGGTCGGCGATATTGCGACGAAAGAGGATGTAGCCTGCGGGCTGCACGTCGGAAAAGAAGGCGCGCTCGTCAGGGGTTAGCGTTTCGCCTGACAGGCCGAAGATTACCGGTTTCATGACGGCAATGGTAGCGGCTGGAATGGCTGCTGTCGAAGGGGTTTGTTGGGACGAGTGCTATAACGATCTTCCCGAAACGCGGCACCCAGCCCTTCCCCTTCCGGCAGTCTTCAGTTGACGACGATGCAGCTTTCCCCAGCTACCTTCAGCTTGCCGCAAAGGATGCTGGCCTGGGTCCCGGCGGATGCGCGAAGGCGATAGAGGGTGCTGCCGCCCACCTGGGTCGGTTCCACCGTCATGGTAAGCGGGGCCAGATAAGCGAAACGCTTGGACAACCGTGCCCAGGCGTCCCGCGCTCCCGCCTGGCTGCCATAAGCGCCCAGCTGGATCACTGCTCCGCCTGCGCCGCGCGTCGGCTGACCTGTAGCGGGGCGAGCATTGGTTTCATCCGCCACGCGCGCGGTGACGCTTTGCGAGGGCTTGCCCGGCACGGCGCTGCGCGCGTCACCGGCAGGCGCAGTGGGCCGGATCGGGGCTTCGGGAACCCGGCTGGGATCGATGCGACCATCGCGGGCCACGCCCTCGCTGGCAGCGAAGCTGGCGTCCCCTTCGCCTTCGAACTTCTTGGCGTCGGCCTCCTGTGCTGGAACCTTATAGTCACCGGCAGGGGCGGCGATCCGTTTCCCCTCACCGCCCGCGTCGCCCCGATTCTGAATCAGCCACACGCCCGCAACGACGATACCGATCAGCAGCAGGCCGCAAAGGATGAAGCCCAGCAGCCGCAGCGGCGAAAGGCCATCCTCGTCTTCATCCTCCATGGCAGGCTCGAGCCAGGGCAGACGCTCCTCGTCGTTGAGATCGAGCTGCCCCCGCGCATAGTCGCCCATCTTGTCCTTGCCTCCGCCTGGCCTACTGCATTTCCGTCAAAGCGGCCACGCCCATCAGGGCCAGGCCGTTGCGAATGATCTGCCCGATTCCGCGGCTCAAGAAAAGGCGCGCGGATGTGGTAGCGGGATCACCCATTTGGATAACCCGCGCGTCTGGATTGTCGTTGCCAACATTCCACCAGCCGTGGAATTCTGAAGCCAAGTCATTGAGATAAAAGGCGATGCGGTGGGGTTCGCGCGCCGATGCCGCCCCTTCCACCACACGGGGAAACTGCGCCGCGAGCTTCACCAGCCCCAGCTCCTGCGTCCCAAGGCGGGACAGGTCGGGTGCGGGAAGGTCAAGGCCCGCTTCCTCCGCCTTGCGACCGAGCGAGGAAATGCGAGCGTGGGCATATTGGACGTAGAAGACGGGATTGTCCTTCGACGCTTCCACCACTTTGGCGAAATCGAAGTCCATTTGCGCATCCGCCTTGCGCGTCAGCATGGTGAAGCGGACAACATCCTTGCCCACTTCGCGCACGACGTCGGCCAGCGTGACGAAATTGCCCGCGCGCTTGGACATCTTCACCGGCTCGCCATCGCGCAGCAGCCGGACCATCTGGATCAGCTTGACGTCGAAGCGCGCCTTGCCTTCCGTCAGCGCGGCGACGGCGGCCTGGATGCGCTTCACAGTCCCGGCATGATCCGCGCCCCATATGTCGATCAGCTGGTCGGCCGTCTGTGCCTTCTGGAAATGATAAGCCATGTCGGCACCGAAATAGGTCCAACTGCCGTTGGATTTCTTGATCGGGCGGTCCTGATCGTCGCCAAACTTTGTCGAGCGGAACAGAGGCAGTTCGACCGGCTCCCAATCTTCGGGCGTGTCGCCCTTGGGCGCTTCCAGTACGCCATCATAGACGAAGTCATGGGCGCGCAGCCACGCTTCGGCGGCTTCCGGCTTTCCGGCGGCCTGCAATTGCGCTTCGGACGAAAAGACGTCGTGACGGATGCCCAGCAGCGCGAGGTCGTTACGGATCATTTCCATCATCGCGGCGACGGCTTTGGTACGGAAGAGGACGAGCCAGTCGCTTTCCGGCGCGCCAACATATTTGTCGGCATATTCGGCAGCGAGCGCCTGCCCCACCGGAACCAGATAGTCGCCGGGATAAAGGCCTTCGGGGATCGCGCCCACATCCTCGCCAAGTGCCTCGCGGTAACGGACATGGGCCGAACGGGCGAGCACGTCGACCTGGCCGCCCGCATCGTTGATATAATATTCGCGGATCACCTTATGCCCGACATATTCGAGCAGCGTCGCCAGCGCGTCACCCACTACCGCGCCACGGCAATGGCCCATATGCATTGGACCGGTGGGATTGGCCGAGACATATTCGACGTTGACGGTGACGCCATCGCCGATCTGCGAACGGCCATAGCCAGCGCCTTCGGCATGAATGGCGGCCAGTTCCGCACGCCATGTCGGGTCGGTTAGCGTCAGGTTGATGAAGCCGGGTCCGGCGATGGTGGCGCTTTCCACCTCTTCCAATTTTTGCAGGCCCACAACGATCTTTTCCGCCAGCGTCCGGGGGTTTGTGCCTGCGGGCTTTGCCAGCACCATCGCCGCATTGGTCGCCAGGTCGCCATGGCTTGGGTCGCGGGGCGGCTCTACCGTCACCGGCTTGCGATTGAGCCCGGCGGGCAGCGTGCCGTCAGCTTCCAGCGCGTCGAGCACGGCGTTCAGATGGGCGGTAAAACGGATATAGAGGGACATCGAACGATCCTGCATCACAAAGCCGTTCGTCCTGAGTAGCCATTGAGCAAGTCGAAATGGCGTATCGAAGGACTTTGACGCAAGATGCTTCGATACGGGCCTTCGGCTTCGCTCAGTCCCTACTCAGCACGAACGGGAAATCAAAATAGGCTCAGCTTTAACGGGTCGCGTTATATCGGAGCTGGTCCTGGGTCAGGTTGAAACCCACCAGCAATTCAAAACTGGTGCGTTGCAGCGCCGCGCGAACGTCGGGCTGGGAAAACGGGTCGATGGCCGCATCCTCATCGCCAGCCTTGCGCTTCTGCGTGATCTTGCGTTGGATGTCGGCAGGCAGGCTGGCCGCCGCCCGGTCCACATAGGAACCGGCCTTGGCCGTCGTGCTGGCACGATATTGGCCAGCGGGGAAATCAATCACCACCTGACCGACGCGCTTGGCCACCACAGCATTGCCCCCACGGACCACGGCGGAAAAATAGGGCAGCGTAACCTGGCGAGCGATACTGGCGTCGCTGCGACGGGCGTTTACGGTGAACGTCGCCTCGCTGTAGAATTGCGCGCCTTCAGCGCAGGTCGACCGCAGATCGGTGATGTTCGCCACCACGTCGATCGCCGCCGCATCCGTGCGGCCAGCCGGACTGAACAGCGTGATGTCGCCGGTCTGCGCGGGAATGGCCGCAACCGGACAGGCCGAACGCACCGCCACGATGCCGCCGGTGGAATCGATCTCTCCCCGTTGCGAACAGGCTCCAAGAGCCAGGGCCAGCATTCCGGTCAGCGCAATTCGAGAAAAGGTCACGGGATAATCCTTGGGGAATAGGCGTGGGGCTTCTTATCCGCAGCCCGCCCAGTGCGCAACCGAAAGGAACGCGCAACCGAAAGTGATGGAAGACGCGCGGTCCCCGCCACGCCTCTCCCCCTTTCTTCTGGCGCGACATTGGCTTAAGCGGCAGGCATGACCGCCCCTTCAATTTCCGGCCGACCGCAGCTGAAGCTGCTCATCGCCGCCCCACGCGGCTTTTGCGCAGGCGTCGACCGCGCCATCATCATCGTCGAACGAGCAATCGAAAAATATGGCGCGCCCGTCTATGTGCGGCATGAAATCGTCCACAATAAATATGTCGTCGACAATCTGAAGGCCAAGGGCGCGATTTTTGTCGAGGAACTGGATCAGGTGCCCGACGGCGTGCCGGTGGTCTTTTCCGCCCACGGCGTGCCAAAAGCGGTCCCTGCCAAGGCGGAGGAGCGCGGCCTCGACTATCTGGACGCCACTTGCCCACTGGTCAGCAAGGTGCATCGCCAGGCGGAGCGGCAGGTCGATGCGGGACGCCATATCCTGTTCATCGGACATAGAGGCCACCCGGAAGTGATCGGGACCTTCGGCCAGGTGGACGCCGCCCACATGACGCTGATCGAAACGGTCGAGGATGCAGAGCGCTTCACCCCCGCCGACCCCGATAATCTGGCCTTCCTGACGCAGACGACGCTTTCGGTGGACGACACGGCGGCCATCGTGGCGACGCTGCAACGTCGCTTCCCCGTCATCAGCGCGCCCAAGGGCGAGGACATCTGCTACGCCACGTCCAACCGCCAGGCGGCAGTCAAGGCGATCGCCGCGACCTGTGAGGCGGTCTATGTGATCGGCGCGCCCAACAGCTCCAACTCTGTCCGGCTGGTCGAGGTCGCCGAGCGGGAGGGCACGCCCGCCCGCCTGATCCAGCGCGCCGACGAAATCGATTTCGCCTGGCTCAGCAATGTCAGGACTTTGGGACTGACCGCAGGCGCGTCGGCCCCGGAAATACTGGTGCGCGAAGTGATTGATCACCTGCGCACGCAATTTGAGGTGGATGAGGAAGAAGTGGAAACCGCGCGCGAAAATATAGCCTTCAAATTGCCGCGTGGGCTGGAGCCTGCCTAGACCATGGCTGTTTATACGCATGTTCCGGCAGAGGATATCGACGCCTTCCTCACCCGCTACGACGCCGGTCGGCTGGTATCAGCCAAAGGTATCGCCGAAGGGGTGGAAAACAGCAACTATCTGCTGGAAACCACCGGCGCCGATGGCCACGGCCACCGCTACATCCTGACGCTTTACGAAAAGCGCGTGGATGAGGCCGATCTGCCCTTCTTCATGGACCTGCTCGACCATCTGGGGGAGCGGGGCTGCCTGGTGCCGCGCTTCATCGCCGACCGCGAAGGGAAGCGCCTGCAGCAGCTGAGCGGTCGACCGGCCTGCCTCATCGAGTTTCTCACCGGCATTTCCGTGACTGAACCAACCGCCGGGCAGGCGCGCGCGGCGGGCGCGGCGCTGGGACAATTGCACAAGGCGGCAGAAGGTTTTGCGGGCGAACGCCGCAACGCGCTGGACCTGCCGGGCTGGCACGATCTGGCCGACAAATGCGGCGAGCATTTCAACGATATCGCCCCCGGCCTTCATCAGCGCGTCGCCGATGAACTGGCCTTTCTCGATGCCCACTGGCCAGCGGACCTGCCGCGCGCGGTCATCCATGCAGACCTGTTCCCGGACAATGTGCTGATGCTGGGCGATGAGGTCACGGGCCTGATCGACTTCTATTTCAGTTGCACCGACATTCGCGCCTATGACCTGGCGGTGACGCACAGCGCCTGGTGTTTCAGCAATGACGGTTCGACATGGTTCGGCGATCGGGGACGCGCGATGATCGCGGGCTATGACGCGGCGCATGGGTTGTCGGCTGCCGAACGAGCGGCCTTTCCCGTCCTGTGCCGGGGCGCGGCGCTGCGTTTCATGCTGACGCGCGCCTATGACTGGATCAACACGCCGCCCGACGCGCTGGTGACGCGCAAGGACCCGCTCGCCTATCTGCGGCGTCTCGACTTCTACGCGAAGGCGGCACCGGCAGAATTGCTGGACATATGATGGCCGACGAGATGCCCGTATCCCCGCCTGCGCGGGAGAGCGGGGTGAGCGCAGCTTCCAAGGTCGAAATCTTCACCGACGGCGCGTGCAAGGGTAATCCCGGCCCCGGCGGCTGGGGGGCGGTCCTGCGCTCTGGCACTACGGAAAAGGAAATTTCCGGCGGCGAAGCGCAGACCACCAATAACCGCATGGAGATGATGGCGGCGATCGAAGCGCTGAACGCGCTCAAGCGGCCTTGCAACGTGACGATCTATACCGACAGCAAATATGTGCTGGACGGCATCACGAAATGGGTTTTCGGCTGGCAGAAAAATGGCTGGCGCACCGCCGACCGCAAGCCGGTCAAGAATGGCGATCTATGGCAGGCGCTGGTCACCGCCCAGGCGCGTCACAAGGTGGCGTGGCAATGGGTGAAGGGCCATGCCGGACACCCGGAAAATGAACGGGCGGACCAGCTTGCCTGCGCCGCAGCCGAAAGCTTCCGCGCCGCCTGAGTTTTCAGCGTAGCCGGGCCGGATCATACAAGGCCGGGTCCAGCGTAGCGATGGATGGAGGCAGCGAATCGCCCGTCACCAGGCTGGTCGCCAGCAGCGCCGCGGCAGGCGCTGTCTGGATGCCAAAGCCACCCTGTCCCGCGAACCAGAAGAAATTCGGGTGGTCGGGATCGAAGCCATAGACCGGGGCGCGGTCGGGCGCGAAGCTGCGTAGGCCAGCCCATCTGCGCTCGACCGCTTCAATCGGCCAGTCCACCACCTGCTGGAAACGGGCAATCGCCTGCGCCACCGCCAATTCTTCGGGCGCGGCATCGCACGGCGGCGACGGCTCTTCGTCATGCGGGGTCAGCCAGATGCGGTCCCGCCCTTCCGGCCTGAAGTAAAATTGCGATCCCAGATCCATGACCAAAGGCATTTCCGGCGACGGAAGCGACGGCACGCGCAGTTGCACCACCGTGCGGCGAAGCGGCGTGATGCCGATGGGCGCGACGCCGCTGAGTTGCGCGACCTGATCGGCCCAGGCCCCCGCCGCGTTGACCAGCAGGCCGCAATCGACATCCCCCTGCCCGGTACTGATCCGCCACCCTGCCCCGCCGCTGACAGCGCTTTCAAGGCGGCATGCCGTGCGCAATTCACCGCCCAATCCACGAAAGCGGCGCAGATAGGCCTGATGCAACGCCGCGACATCAATGTCGCACACGTCCGGCTCCAGCACGCCGATGGTCCATTCGGGCCGCAGTCCGGGCACCAGAGCGGCGGGATCGACCCGGCGCAAGCTCACGCGGTCGGCAAAGTCGTCTATCAACCGGTCGCGCGCGCCGGTATCGGACGCGCGACCGATATGGAGGGTCTGCCGCAGCGAGAGGAAGGACCCGTCGGCGAAATCCGGGTCGGGAAAGCGCAACATCGGCCCCGAAGCCGTCGTCAGCGGCTGAACGACGCGGCCGCCATAAGTCTCCTCCCAAAAAGCGACTGAACGACCAGTGGCGTGATAGCCCACGCTCGGCTCCTGCTCCAAAATCAGGACAGAGGCGTGGTCCGCCAGTTGCGCGCCCAGGCTCGCACCAGCGATGCCGCCGCCAACAATGACAATGTCGAACCGGTTCATGCGGGGGCGGCCTCGTCGAAAAAGACGTCGATCCGCCGCAACGCATCCATCCTTACATGATCGCGCTCACGCAATATTTCATGCGCCGCATTGCGCCCATAGACATGCAGACGCGCGCCGGAAATGCGCCTGGCAACCCGGAGGATCGCCGGTGTGGAAACCAGCCGGTCGTGGCGCGCGGCAAGGATCAGCAACGGTACGGCGATCCGGTCCAGCGCATCGCTCCGCTCCAGCGAGCGGGTCGATTCCAGCGCCTGCGCAACCCACCGCCAACTGGGCGGTCCCAGCGCGATGTCGCGGCTATGATCGCGCCACCATAGTTCATCGGCGTAACGATCGGGGTCATGGGTCAGCCGCTTTTGCCGGGCGGCACGTTGCCAGCCGGATTCCTCCTTCTGGGTCCAGGCCTGCCGCGCTTCAAAACCCAGCGCGCACATCGTCCTGGCGATGAACCGGGCCAGCCAAGGCGGCAACAGGCCCGCATGGACCCCCATCATCGGCGCGACGGCGACGGCGGCGTCGGGTGCCGACATCCCTTCGGCCAGCGCGCGCAGCAGCAAATGTCCACCCATGCTGTGCGCGACGACCACGGCGGGACCGTCACCTTCGGCGCGCCAGTCGGTGGCGAAGCTGCGAAGATCGCTGATCCATTGCCCGAAATCTTCAATATGGCCACAAAGCGAATCGCCGGTCAGCCGACCCGATCCTCCCTGCCCCCGCCAATCGAACGCAGTGACCGCCCACCCCTGTTCGGCCCAATGGTGGATGACTTCGAGATATTTCTCGATCATGTCGCCGCGCCCGCCCAGAACCAGCATCCGTCCGCGAGTCCCCTCACCCAGCCGATAGCGCCGCAGCGGCCAGCCATCGGGCGCATGCCAGAAATCCAGCCGCCCGTTCATCGGCCAGGCGCGACGGTCAAAGGCCGAGGGAGCAAATAAGGGCGAATCCATGGAGCGCATGGTTACGGTTTGGTAAGCCATCCGGTCTAGAAGATTAGAGTCATGACGGGGGAATATTTCAAGCTGGCGCTATTGTGCGCCCTGGGACTTCTGCTGATCGCCGCGTCCATAACGGACCTGCGATCGCGGATTATCTCCAATCGGCTGAACCTGTCCATCGCGGCCATGGCACCCCTGTGGTGGCTTGCCAACGGCCTGCCGCTCTGGCCCGGCATGACTGTGCAGCTCATCCTGGCGCTGGTGGTGTTCGCGATTTTTACCGTCCTGTTCGCGTTCGGCTGCATGGGCGGTGGCGATGTAAAAATGCTGGGCGCGCTGGCGCTCTGGTTCCCCTGGCAGCCCCTGATATCGATGCTGATGGTCATGGCCATATTGGGCGGCGTAGTCACGATCGTCACGGTCGTCCACCATCGCATGACGCGGCGGCTGGGCCAGCCACAAATACCTTATGGCGTCGCAATATCTGTGGCGGCTTTGTGGCTGATTGGCGAACAATATCTTAACCAATTTGCGTAATCATGACGGTTCAGGCGGAACTCGCCTGATTGAGGGAGACGAATTTCATCATGGACGCCAAGAAAATCGTTCTGCTGGTCGGAGCGCTGATCATAGCGGTCACGACGGCCCTTCTAGCGCGCAACATGCTGAGTTCGTCGGGCACGCCCCAGGCGGGTGCATCGGCGATGCCCGTGGAAACAGACCAGCCCCATGTGCTGGTCGCCACCACGGCGCTGCCGGTAGGATCGATCCTGAATGCGGAAAGCTTCCGCTTTCAGCCCTGGCCCAAGGATCTGGTCGAACAGGCCTATTATATCCGTGGGCAGGCTGATCCCGCCAAGCTGATCGGCAGCGTCATCCGTACGGCCATTTCCGCGGGCCAGCCGATGACGCTGGGTTCGGTGATCAAGCCGGGCGAACGCGGCTTCCTGGCTGCGGCTCTCGGGCCGGGCATGCGCGCCGTGACGGTGCCGGTGTCGGCGCAGAATTCCGTCGCCGGATTTGTCTTCCCTGGCGATCGCATCGACCTGGTGTTGACGCAGAGCGTCAGTGGCGGCGGCGAAGGCGATCCACTCAAGGTTTCCGAAACGATCCTGCGCAACCTGCGCGTGCTCGCCACCGACCAGCGCATGGACGCCATGGGCGACGACGGCAAGCCGGTCGTCCAGACCTATTCCAACGTCACGCTGGAAGTGACGCCCAAGATCGCCGAAAAGATCGCGGTCGCGCAGACCATCGGTTCGCTTTCGCTGTCGCTGCGTTCGCTGGCGGACAACCCGTCAGAACTGGATGCCGCCATTGCCGGTGCCGATATCGACTTGCCCGACGGTGCCAGCCAACAGGCTGAAAAGAAGATCATCGCCAAATTGGCGGCGCGTCCGATCGACCGGGGCGGCACCTATTCCACTGGTGCCGACGTGTCACGCTATCAGCGCAGCAACGTCCCCGCCAAGCCGTTACAAGGGGTGGCCGTAGCCGCCGGAGGATCGGGCACCGGCACCGTCGCCCTGAACGGCCCTGTCATCCGCATCGCTCGCGGCACCAATGTGACCGAAGTTCCGGTCGGGGGGAAGTAAGATGAAGCTCCACCTTCACGCAAGCAAGGCGGCGGTTAAGCCGCTCGTCGGCCCCGCCATCGCACTGGGCCTGGCAGTCGCCATGGCCGCCACGCCGACCGCCGCGCTCAACGCCGCCCCGGCATCGATGCAGGACAATGCGATCCTGATGTCGGTCGGTGGCAGCCGGGTGGTCAACCTGTCGGCAAAAATGTCCGACGTGGTGATCGCCAACCCCGAAGTCGTGGACGTCCATGTCCGCGCCCAGAACCAGCTTTATCTCATCGCCAAAAAGCCGGGGGAAACCACTGTCTTCGTCACGGCCACCAATGGCAAGGTGCTGTTTTCCGGCACGGTGCGGGTAGGCAACAACCTGACCAGCATCGACGACATGCTGGACATTGCCATGCCCAACGCCGACATCGCTGTGAACAAGATGAATGGCATGGTCCTGCTGACCGGCACGATCGCCGCGCCTGAAGACGCGGCGGAAGCCGAGCGCCTGACGCAGGCGTTCGTCGGCAAGGACGTGACCGTCGTCAGCCGCCTGCGCACCGCCACGCCGCTGCAGGTCAACCTGCAGGTCAAGATCGCCGAAGTCAGCCGCAATGTCGGCCACAAGATCGGCACGAACTTCGCTTCGCGTGATCCCGGCATCGGCAAGTTGGTAGGCAATATCGGCGGCGGCACGCGCAATGCGGTCACCTTCAACGCAGGCGGTGGGGGGACGTTTACCAACCCTGTCGACGGTAGCTACACCTTAGGCGGCGTCGCTAACATCTTGGGCATGGACATCGCCGCAGTGCTCGACCTGGCGGAATCGGCTGGTCTGTCCACAACCCTGGCCCAGCCAAACCTGACCTCGCTTTCGGGCGAAACCGCCAGCTTTCTGGCCGGTGGCGAATTCCCTTACGCCGTCAGCAACGGCACGCAGGGCAACAGCCTGGAATGGAAGCAATATGGCGTGCAGCTCGCCTTCACGCCGACGGTTCTGGCGGACGGTCGCATCTCCCTGCGCGTACGACCGACCGTGTCCACCCTCGACTTCTCGACTGACCTCAACGTTCCGGCGTTGAAGACGCGCACCGCCGAAACGACGGTCGAACTCGGGTCTGGCCAGGCGTTCATGATCGCAGGCTTGCTCAGCAACGATACGGGCAATTCGATCAACAAGGTTCCGGGTCTGGGCAACATCCCGATCCTGGGCAGCCTGTTCAAGTCGCGCTCATTCCAGCGCAACGAAACGGAGCTGGTCATCGTCGTGACGCCTTATCTGGTGAAGCCGATCAACGCATCGGACGTGCGCCTGCCGACCGATGGCTTCCGTAACGCCAATCAGGGACAGGGCCTGTTCCTTCAGCAGAGCCACGACGGCGTCAGCGGCGCTCGCGCACCGATGCCCAGCCGCGGCCCAGCCGAACAAATCCCGCCGCCCGGCCCGCAGGCTTCGATGCCCGCCCCCGCCGTCACCGCGCGGAACGAAGGCAAACGGCAGGCCAAGTCGAACGCCGCTCCCGGCTTCAGCTTCTGATCCGAAGGACGAAGGACATGATCATGATGTCATCCACTATCTCTGCGTCCCGGACGATGCTCCGCATCAGCGCGCTTGCGCTGCTGGCCCTGCCGCTCGCCGCCTGCCAGCATGACAATCGCGGACTCGAATCGATTCACCAGCCCGTCGTCAGCCACACCGCCTTCACCTATGACGTGCAGGCAGGCCCCGACGGCGGCCTGACATCGTCGGAAGCGGTTCGCCTGCAGGACTGGCTCGCGTCGATCGGCCTTGGCTATGGCGACAAGGTCGCGCTGGTCACTGACGGTGCCTATTACAGCCCGTCCCTGCGCGAAGGCATTGCCGATGTCCTGGGACGCCGCGGCATGCTGATCGGCGAAGACAGTTCCGCCGCTGCGGGACAAGCCCCGAACGGCAGCGTCCGCCTGATCGTGCGCCGCGCCAGTGCAAGCGTTCCTGGCTGTCCCGACTGGTCGGACAAGGCCGAGAGCAGCACGCAGATGGGCACGTCGGCCAACTTCGGTTGCGGCGTGAACAGCAACTTCGCCGCGATGATCGCTGACCCGGAAGATCTGGTCCGTGGCCAGAGCACCGACAGCGACCTGCGCACGGCAACGTCGAACCGCGCGATTTCCACCTATCGCGACAAGGCACCGACCGGATCTGGCGAACTTAAATCCCAATATGGAGGCAATTGAGATGAACGCGCCCTGGAAACCCGGAATGACCGGCCAGCGTGATCCCTTCCACGCCTTCGTATGCGACGATCACAGCCACGACCTGCTGTCGGTCATCGTCGCCGAAATGGGTTGGGCTCCTGAAAAGGTGAACAAAGGCGGCATGCGCAATGCCGTGCAGAGCCTGTCGGTCACTGCCAGCCCCCAAATCCTGTTCGTCGACATGTCCGAAAGCGGCGACCCGCTAAACGACATCAACAGCCTTGCCGAAGTCTGTGAACCCGGCACGGTGGTGATCGCCGCCGGTCAGGTCAATGACGTGCGCCTGTACCGCGACCTGCTGGCCAGCGGCATACAGGATTATCTTTTAAAGCCATTTGGCGCTGACCAGCTGCGTGACGCGCTGGCGCAAGCGCAGGCGGTATTCTTCGCACCGCGCGATGCCGCACCCGAACATAGCCATGTCACCACCGCCGTTATCGGCACGCGCGGCGGCGTGGGTGCATCCAGCATCGCGACCTCGCTCGCCTGGTTGCTCAGCGCCAAGCATCAGCGTCCGACCGCCCTGCTCGACCTGGATGTCCATTTCGGCACTGCCGCGCTCGCCATGGACCTGGAACCGGGGCGCGGCCTGACCGACGCGATTGAAAATCCCAGCCGTATCGACGGCCTGTTCATCGAACGCGCCATGGTCCGCGCCAGCGAAACGCTCGCGATCCTGTCGGCCGAAGCACCGATCAATCAGCCGATGCTGACGGACGGCGGCGCTTTCTACCAGCTACTGGAAGAATTCCGGTCGGCTTTCGAATGCAGCGTCATCGACTTGCCGCGCAACATGCTGATCCAGCACCCGCATCTTATGGGCGATGCCAATGTCACGGTGGTCGTCACCGAACTGACGCTGGCGGCGGCGCGCGATTCGATCCGCATCCTGTCCTGGCTGAAGAGCAACGCTCCGCAGTCGCGCGTGCTGGTCGTCGCCAATCGCGTCCATCCCGGCGTGCCGGAAATCAGCCGCAAGGATTTCGAAGCGTCGATCGAACGCAAGATCGACATCCTGATCCCGTTCGACCTGCGCATCGCTGCCCAGTCTGCCAAGCTGGGCAAGACGCTGGCCGAAACCGCAAAGGGCAACAAGGTCGGCGCGGCTTGCGCCAGCCTGCTCGACGCGGTCATCGGCGCGGCCGAAGAGGATGAAGGCACCAGCAAAGCGACAAAGAAGGGCGTCTCCCTGCTCGGCAAGATAACGGGCCTCAAATCCCGTATTCCTGTCGGTCGCAAGGACAAGGCTGCGGTGCGGATTTAAGCGGCACTCCCTCACGGAACGGGCGATCACATGGACGGCAATTTCTTCCTGCTTTTGATGCTGCTGACGGCCCTTTTCGGGATGGTCGCCATGGCCATTTCCGGGCCATCGGCCAACAAGGCGGGCAAGCGTCGCGTCGACCTTATCCGGGCACGGCACAGCGGCTCCCAGGATGCGATCCTGGAGTCGCGCATGCGTAAGGCGATTTCCAATCGCCAGACCGGCCCGGAAATGAAGATGCTGACGTCGCTCGTCCCGAATCCGGAAAACCTGACAAAGCGTTTGAAGGCAACGGGCAAGAAGTGGACGCTCAACAACTATATGACCACCTGCGCCGTGATGGCGCTGGTGGTCTGCGCGCTGATGCTCTTGCGTGGCTACCCGCCCCTGCTGGCGATGATGCTCGGCCTGGCGGCGGGACTTGGCCTGCCGCACATGTGGGTGGGCCGCCTGATCGCCAAGCGGGTGCTGCGTTTCACCAGCAAATTCCCCGACGCGCTTGAACTTATGACGCGCGGCCTGCGTTCAGGCCTGCCAATTTCCGAAACGCTGGGCGTCGTCGCATCCGAAGTTCCAGGCCCTGTGGGCGAGGAATTCAAGTTGATCACCGAACGCATCAAGATCGGCAAGACGATGGATCAGGCGATGCAGGAAACCGCCGACCGCCTGGAAACGCCGGAATTCCAGTTTTTCGTCATCAGCCTTGCCATCCAGCGGGAAACAGGCGGCAACCTGGCCGAAACGCTCGCGAACCTGGCGACGGTGCTGCGCCAGCGTTCGCAGATGAAGCTTAAAATCCGCGCCATGTCGTCCGAATCCAAGGCGTCGGCCTACATCATCGGCGTGCTGCCGTTCCTGGTTTTCGGGATGATCTGCTATATCAACTATGACTATATGTCGCCCTTCTTCACGCCGGACCCAGCGGGCCTGTTCGGCCTGTCGTTGATGCAGGTCATCGGCATCGGCGGCATGTGCTGGATGGCCATTGGCGCCTTCATCATGGCGCAGATGATCAGCTTCGAAATTTGATGGGAAGGACATAATCATGGAATCCGCTCCCGTCCCCGGCGGCACCCTGTTCGGCATGACCGCCACCGACATTGGCACGCTGCTTGCCGCGCTCGCCACCCTTGCCACCCTGTTCGCGCTCTATGCAGCGACGACGGTGCGCGATCCGATGGCAAAACGGGTCAAGGCGCTCAACGAACGGCGTGAACAGTTGAAGGCCGGCATCACCGCCTCCACCGCCCGCCGCCGTGCGAAACTGGTCAAGAAGAACCAGACGACCGACCAGATGCGGTCTTTCCTGTCCAGCCTCAAGGTGCTGCAGGACGACCAGTTGAAGGAAGCGCAAATCCGCCTGGGGCAGGCTGGCATTCGTTCCAAGGACTGGGCCGTTGCGATCATCTTCGGCCGAATGGTGCTGCCCATCGTCGTCGGCGGGACCGCCGCGCTCATGCTCTATGGCTTGGAGACTTTCCCCGAATGGGGCGGCGGAAAACGGTTCATGGCCTTCGCCGTCGCGCTGTTGCTGTCCTACAAGGCCCCTGATCTTTTCATCAACAACAAGATCCAGAAACGCGCATCCGCCATCCGCAAGGGGATACCCGACGCGCTCGACCTTCTGGTGATCTGCGCGGAAGCGGGCCTGACCGTGGACGCTGCTTTCAGCCGCGTCGCGCGGGAACTGGGCAAGGCCTACCCGGAATTGGGTGACGAGTTCCAGCTGACCGCCATCGAACTGTCCTTCCTGACCGAACGGCGCATGGCGTTTGAAAATCTGGCCACGCGCGTGAAGGTCGAGGCGATCAAGGGCGTGGTGACCACCATGATCCAGACGGAAAAATACGGCACCCCGCTTGCTTCGGCACTGCGCGTGCTATCGGCGGAATTCCGTCACGAACGGATGATGCGTGCCGAGGAAAAGGCGGCGCGCCTGCCCGCCATCATGACCGTGCCGTTGATCCTGTTCATCCTGCCGACTCTGTTCGTCGTGATTCTGGGGCCGGCCGCCTGCTCGATCAGCACCGCCTTCTAACGCCCAGCAACCGGAAAAAGGGGGCGCCTACTGGCGTCCCCTTCACCGCATCCCGCGTCTCAATCGCCCAGGATGAAGTCGACCCCCGCCCGCGCATGAATGGCGGTGCCGTCATAAATCGGCAGGACATTGGCGCGAACATCGACGATCATTTCCAGTTCGGTGCAGGCAAGAATGGCCGCCTGCACATCTTCCTTCGCGATATCGGTCAGTTCCGATTTCATATAGCGTTCGGAATTGCGGCTCACCTTGCCCAGGGTCAGTTCCTCATAGACGATGCGGTCGATCCGTTCCGCCAGCTCCAGATCGGGCGGCAATAGCGAAATGCCGTGCGACACCAGCCGCTTGCGGTAAAAGCCTTCGGTCATAACGTTGCGCGTCCCGATCAGCGCCGCTTTCCTGATCCCGTCGGCTTTCATCTTCCGGCCAACCACATCGGCGATGTTGATGATGGGAATGCCGACGCCCGCCTGCACATCATCATAGACGCGATGCATGCTGTTGGCGCAGATCAACAGGGCAGCCGCGCCTGCCTGCTCCAGACGCCGCGCGGAGGCGGTCAGAACCTCGCCCGCATGGGTCCATTCATGCTCCGTGCCGGACCGGCCTATATCGGCGAAATTCAGGCTTTCGATCAGCAGCGGCGCGCTATGCTGTCCGCCCTTGGCGCGATTCACCGCCTGATTGATGATCTGATAATAGCGCGCGGTGGACGTCCAGCTAAGACCGCCGATCAGACCAAGTTTTTTCATGTATCGCCATACCCCAAAGCACCGACCGGAAGCTTCCCTTCCGCCACCCGTCAAGCGTTAGGCACGCCGCCGCGCCGGGGCAAGTCCCTTCCCGCCCACATCCCCATGAAGGCGCAGCGACAGCACCAGGCCTGACGTGCCAGCGAGTCCGCCGGCAACAACCAGCCCCGCATGCTGGAGCAGAAAGGCCAGTGCCGTCACCGAACAGCCAGCCAGGCCGCCCGCCATCGCCAGCCGCCTGATCCGCCTTGCCTGATCACCCCCGCGCACGAACATGGCAACCATGGCCACAACCCACGACAGCGCGCCAGTCGCCGCCGTGACGCCGACCAGCAGCATCGCCGACCCTGTAACACCATCGCCCCGCGCGGACATGATGCCAAAGGCATTGGGGTTGAGATAGGTGGCAAGCGCCGCGCACAGCATGGACATGCCGACGGCTCCACAAAATGCCGTCAGCAACGTCGGCAGCGCCTGCGGTCGCCACCCGCGCGCCAGAATCAGTCCCGGCGATGCGCCGATGACCAGAGCACCCGCAATTTCCGGTAAGTTGACAATATCCGCGCTGTAAATCGCAGCCGCGGCAAGCACGAACGCGCCAACGCCAGCGGCATGCAGTCGCCTGTGGCTGGCCTCCGCCTCATATTTCCACAGGGCCAGGACAAACAGCAGGGACGACAGCGCCCATGCGACAATGACAGCGTCCACCCCACCGCTCACGGCCGCCGCCCTCTGCTGGTGCGGCGGATGGCGATGATCGCGCCCGGCAGCACGGCGCTGGCAAACAACACCGCAGTCAGGCCCAGGTAACGCGCTGCGGCGCTCCCCGCTTCGGCCGCGACGATCAGCGCCCCGGCAAGGCCGCCAGAACAAAGGACCAGGATGATGGCGGCGAGCGCAAACCCATCCTTGCGCGGAATGCGGATAGCCGCAACGCCGCCGACAATGCAGGCCAGGACGAATGGAATGACCAGGAAAGCATTCATCCGTCCCCGCCCCTCTGATCGCCTGCGCCCGTCGGCTCTCCCTCCTTCACTGAGGGAGAGCCTGACAAGGGGTTAAAGCAGCCGTTCGCTGACGACCTTGCCGCCCTGGGTGATACGGATGGCATTGCCGATCTCTTCATCCAGCACGGGCGCCTTCTGGTCCTTGTTCCAGAAGGCGGAAAGGAAGTTGTAGAGATTGCGTGCAAACAGGGCGGACGCGTCGGCCGCAAGGCGCGACGGCACATTCTTGTGCCCCACGATCTTGACGCCATGACGCTCCACCACCTGGCCCAGAACCGCGCCTTCGACATTGCCGCCCTGCTCCACGGCGAGGTCGACGATCACGCTGCCCGGCTTCATCGACGCAATCTGCGCATCGGTGATAAGGCGCGGAGCGGGCTTGCCGGGGATCAGCGCCGTGGTGATGACGATGTCCTGCTTGGCGATGTGGCTAGACACCAGATCGGCCTGAGCTTGTCTGTATTCATCGGACATTTCGGTGGCATAGCCGCCCTTGCCTTCACCCTCGATCCCCGCGACGCTTTCGACGAAGATCGCCTTCGCGCCCAGGCTTTCAATCTGCTCCTTGGTTGCGGAGCGGACATCGGTGGCCGATACCTGCGCGCCCAGGCGCTTGGCCGTGGCGATCGCCTGAAGGCCCGCGACGCCGACCCCCATGATGAAAGCGCGCGCGGGCGAAATCGTGCCCGCCGCAGTCATCATCATCGGGAAGGCGCGGCCATATTCTGCCGCCGCGTCCAACACCGCCTTGTAGCCTGCCAGGTTCGATTGCGACGAAAGAATGTCCATCGACTGCGCACGAGTGATGCGCGGCATGAACTCCATCGCCAGCGCTTCGTAGCCCGCTGCCGCATAGGCGTCGACGCGCGCGCGCTCAACAAAGGGATTGAGGCCGGCGACGATCCATGCGCCCGGCTTGGCACCCGTGATGCTGGCGGCATCGGGACCCTGCACGCCCAGGATGATGTCCGCGTTCGCGATTGTGGCGGCGCGATCGCCCAGGACCGCGCCCATGGCGGCATAGTCCGCGTCGGCGACATCGGCTGTCAAACCCGCGCCTGATTCCACAGCGACGTCCGCGCCCAGCGCCTTGAACTTCTTCACCGTTTCCGGTGTGCCCGCGACGCGGCGCTCGCCCTGCGCGAGTTCCTTGATGATGGCTATCTTCATTGGCATCCCCCTGTCGGCGCGTGCCTTAGCCCGATATCAGCAGAACGACGATAGCGGCCAGGACAACCGTCGCGATCGTGCCCCACTTCACCAAGGACACGAACCCAGAATAAGTCTGGTTCGCGCTGTCCATATTTCCTTCCGACGCCATGTCAGTCCCCTTGTCAGCGTTTTCGAGCGCCCTCTTATCGTCAAGCCTGCCCCCCCTCAAGCCGCAAACGTCGGAAAAAACATTCCGGTTAAGCCCGCCTTTACTCCGAGCGACTAGGCTTTGCTTCGAATTCAACAAGAGGGGCGAAATGGCTCGCGACGGCGTACCCATGCTGATGCTGATAGATGACGAGCCTGCGCAGCGCAGGCTGGTGTCGGCATTGGCCGCACGAGCGGGATGGCGCACCATCTTCGCCAATGATGGTGACACGGCCATCGCAATGCTTGGCACGCAGGACGGCATGCGGCTCGACGCGGTGTTGCTGGACCAGTGGAGCCCCAGCTACGAACCCGCAGGCCTTGTCCGCGAACTGCGCAGCCGCCGCCCCGCGTTGCCTATCCTGATCCTGACCGCGCACAACAGCGTCGCCGTCGCCGTCGCCGTCGAAGCGATGCGCGCGGGGGCGACCGACTATCTGTCAAAGCCTGTCGCGCCGGAACGGCTGCTTGCCGCGCTCAACGCCACCTTGTCCAGCGAGCATGGCAAGGGCGAATTGCGTCCCCTGACCGAGAAAATCTCTGCCGCCCTATCGTTTGAGGATGTCGTTGGAGCCGCGCCCCAATTTCGTGCCGCGCTCGCCATCGCGGCCAAGGCAGCGCGCGCTCGCGTCCCCGTGCTGATCGAAGGCGAAAGCGGCGTCGGCAAGGATGTGATCGCCCGCGCGATCCACGCGGCCTCGCCCCGTCACAAACAGGCGATGATTACCGTGAATTGCGGTGCCATTCCCGCCAACCTGGTCGAATCCGATCTGTTCGGACACGAGCGGGGCGCCTTCACCGGCGCATTCGAGCGCCATGCCGGCAAATTCCTGAGCGCAGACACCGGAACGATCTTCCTCGACGAAGTCAGCGAAATGCCGCTGGACGCGCAGGTAAAACTGCTGCGGGTGCTGCAGGATGGCGAAGTACAGCCCATCGGCGCGCGTCGGCCTTTACACGTCGATGTCCGCGTGATCGCCGCCACCAACAAGCGGCTGGTTGAGGAAATAGAGGCAGGCCGCTTTCGCGAGGACCTTTATTATCGCCTGAATGTGGTTCAACTGACCGTGCCGCCGCTGCGGGATCGGCTGGGCGACGTCCCCGCATTGTGCCGTCATCTACTGGCGCGGATCGCTACCCAGCCGGGGCTGCGCAGCCTTGGCCTGACCGACGACGCGCTTGCCCTGCTGATGCAGCATGACTGGCCGGGCAATGTCCGCCAGTTGCAGAACGCCCTCTTCCGCGCGGCCGTACTGTGCGAAGGCGATGCGCTGACCCCGCAGGACTTCCCCCAGATTGCCAGCAACATCCGGTCGCGTGCGGTGGGGGAATCGCCCCATTCCGGCCTGCGCGCGGTCCCGCAAAGCCATCGCGAGGCTGCAGGCATCACCCTGTTCGAAGGCGACGGTCATGTGCGGCAACTGGCGGAAATCGAAGCGGACGTCATCCGCCTCGCCATCGGTCATTATCGCGGACGCATGACGGAAGTCGCGCGGCGACTGGGTATCGGCCGGTCCACCCTTTACCGCAAGCTCGCGGAGCTGGGCATCGACAGCGCCGCCTGAACACGCCAGCCCAAACTTCCAGACCGGACTTATCTTCACCTCGTCGCTCGATGGTCGCTGCGGCGTTGAAATATCGGGACGGCTATGCTTTGGGAGAGGGATGAAAATCTTCCCCCTCGCCGCCTCCCTTCCCCTGTTACTGCTGGTCGCCTGCGGTCGCGCCGAACCGGTCGAGGACATGCCCAGCCAGGAAGAACTGGCCGCTGCCGCCAATGCCGCGGCTGCCAGCGCCCTCGCCACCGCAAAGGCGGACGACGTGGAAAGCCGCAATTATGTCAATATGGAGCGGGGTTTTTCGGCAACCTTCCCCGAAGGATGGCAACAGGACGCATCGGCCAGCAACCCCGACGGGGCGGTATTTGAAGACCCCGGCGCTGGGGCCAATGTGCGGGTGTTTTGGCAGGCCAATCGCGACAACCAGACATTGCAGCAGATTGTCGAGAAGGTCAGCAGCGGAGCCGAAGGGGTTGATGGCGACTTTATCGGCGACAATGAATATCGCGGTACGGCCAATGACAATGACGGCAATAATGTCGCCATCCGGGTGCTGCGCCAGCCGCAGGGGGGCACTGTCATCGCGACATTCACCTATCCCGAAATGTTGAGCGAGCAATATCAGGCCATCGCGTCCCGGGCGCTCGATAGTCTGGAGATCTTCGTGCCCCAGGGTGCGGCTGCTCAGAAGGCCGCCGCGCCGGATGAGGCGGGCAACAACACCACCGCAGAAGCGGAATGATGACGGTGGCGGCTGCCGCCTAAACCGCGCTCAATCCCGCATCCGCCAGCCCGCGCCACAGGCGGAGCGCCTGGACGCTTTCTGGCACGTCATGCACCCGCACCATTTGCGCGCCCAGCTGCGCTGCACGGAAGGCCAGCGCTATCGATCCGCCCAAACGGTGCGATGCCGGTGCTTCGTTGGACAGGGCACCGATCAATCGCTTGCGGCTTCCCGCAAAAAGCACGGGCACGCCCAGCCCCTGAAAAATGGCCAGGTCGTTCACCAGCGCCAGATTGTCCGCCAGCGACTTCCCGAAACCCAGGCCCGGATCGACCATGATCCTGTCCCGCGCGATCCCGGCAGCCATACAGGCGTCGATGCGCGATTCCAGCATGTCGAATACATCCGTCACTACATCGGCGTAGCCCGCCACATTGTCGTGCGGATCATCGCCTGCCGATGGCGCATGCATCAGAATGACGGGGCAGTCCGCCGTCGCCGCCACCTCCATCGCCCGCGCATCGTGGAGCAGGGCGCTGACGTCATTGATGACGTTCGCCCCGGCTGCGATGGCGGCTTCCATGACCGCCGCCTTGCGCGTGTCGATGGAAACCGCGACGCCCGCCGCCGCCAGCCGTTCGACCACCGGTACGACGCGGGCAATCTCATCCCCTTCCCATATCTTGGCCGCGCGGGGTCGTGTCGATTCGCCACCAACATCGACCAACGCCGCACCTGCAGCCGCCATGGCAAAGCCAGCGTCAGCGGCGGCCTGCGGATCATCGCCATGTTTGCCGCCATCTGAAAAGCTGTCCGGCGTGACATTCAGGATCGCCATCACCTGTGGCCCATCGAACCGGATGGTCCGGTCGCCAAGGGTCAGAGGCGCACGCGGCGCGGAAATGTTCGCGGCGATCTGCAGCGCCCTGCGCGCCAGCGGCTCCGGCAATTCCGCAACCCTATCGGCCAGCTCCGCGACCGGCACCGTCATCCGCGCCAGCCTGTCGCGGCCCATCCACGCTGTCAGCTCATAGGCCTGAAACCAGATCAGCCCATTGCTCATCCGCGCCGCCGACCCGTCCGGCAGGCCAATGGGTGAGGGCACGAACCATGTCGGCTTCAGATAAAGCCGCGCGTCCGCAGGCATATGGGAAAGCATCTACCATCCTTCCAGAGGGCCAAGCGTACTTGAAACTAGCCGACCCGCATGCTCCTGGGTAGGCGGTAGCCCAGTTCCGCTCGCGCCCTTAAGGCTCGTTGGCCAGCAAATATGTCTGCCTGAGCGCATCGATGGGTTTCAGCCCACCGTCCACTTCATAATGCCAGAAGGTCCAGCCGTTGCAGCTCGGCGCATTTTGGAGCGTCGCGCCCAGCTTGTGGATCGACCCGCTGTCGCTGCCAACGTTGAGCGATCCGTCCGCCCGCACCACCGCCTGCCAGCGGCGCTTGCTGTCCATCAGCACCGCGCCCGGCTGCAGATAGCCCGTCTCAACCAGCGTGCCAAACGCGACCTTAGGCTGCGACTTGGCGCTCTGCATAATGGTAAGCGCTGATTCGTCGAGGGGCAACGCGGCCTCGATCCGCTCCAGCGCGACCTCGATATAGCTGTCTTCGCGTTCGATACCGATCCACTTGCGGCCCAGCCGCTTGGCCACCGCGCCAGTGGTGCCAGTGCCGAAAAAGGGATCGAGCACCACGTCGCCCGGTTTGGTGCAGGCCAGCAACACGCGATACAGCAGCGCTTCGGGCTTTTGCGTCGGATGCGCCTTCGTCCCGTTACGCTTCAACCGCTCCTGCCCGCCGCAGATGGGAAGCACCCAATCCGACCGCATCTGCAGCTCGTCATTCAGCGTCTTCATCGCCTTGTAGTTGAACGTATATTTGGCGTCCTCACCCTGACTGGCCCAGATCAGCGTCTCATGCGCATTGGTGAACCGTGTGCCCTTGAAATTGGGCATCGGGTTCGCCTTGCGCCAGATGACGTCGTTCAGGATCCAGAAGCCCTCGTCCTGCAACGCCGTGCCGACGCGGAAAATATTGTGATAGCTGCCGATCACCCAGATGCTGCCGTTGGGCTTCAGGATGCGGCGCGCCTCACGCAGCCACGCCTTGGTAAAGCGGTCATATGCGCCCAGCGTGTCGAACTTGTCCCAATCATTGTCGACGGCATCCACCCGGCCGCCTTCGGGCCGAAACAGGTCCCCGCCCAACTGCAGATTATAAGGCGGATCGGCGAAGATCATGTCGATGCAACCGTCGGGCAGCTTCGCCATTTCAGAGATGCAGTCGCCGCGCAGCAGGCGATCGGCCTCGATTTCAACCGGCGCGACCGCCCTCTTACGCCGCGTCGCGACGCGCTCCATCACACCCATTACCGGCCCCCATTCGTTACGGGACCAGCGTTGAGTCCTCTGGAGTCCGCCGTCAAGATCAGCGTCTTAACGTTCACTGCTGACAAATTGTCGGTGCTGGAAGGAACGAATGGAGTAGCCACGACATATTGAGTCCTTTGGTCCGCCCCGGACTCTATATAAGGTGGTGTGGCACAAAAGACTCAGCCTTCGCGCCGGTCGACTTTTTTTGGTTAACGCGTCCGGCAGGATAAAATTGGAGGGCGATCTTGATCAATTCATAACTTCATGGTTATGAATGCGGGGATGGATAACCACCCTTCCCACGGCGATCGAAGCGCCGCTTGCGACGAATTGTTCAAGGCTCTGTCCGACGGGACCCGGCGAGCGCTGCTGGAATATCTGGTCCGGCAGGGCGAACAAAGCGTTCACGCCCTGACCGCGATATCCGCCGTGTCGCAGCCCATGGTCTCGCGCCATCTGGGGAAGCTCAAACGAGCGCGCCTCGTCACGGCGCGCAGGGCGGGACGGGAAACCTATTACAGCGCACGGGTGAAGGGGCTGGCCCCCGTCGTGCAGTGGATGGCGATCTACGGCGCGCTATGGTCGCAGCGATTCACCGCGCTCGAGGAATTGGAAGAACCCGCCTAGCGGCAATATCCTTCCCGATCGGGGATCAGGATCAGGCAATCGCTCTTATCAGCCAGATATTTGAAGCCCGTCTCTGCGCCCGGCCCCGACCTGATGGTAACATCCTTCCCGTCACGCACAAAACGGATCGTCGCACCTTCGCTCACACCCGAATAGTCCGCTTGCCTGTCCAATGTGTCGCGATTGGTAATCGAATAATGGCCTGGCCGCCCGTCCGAAGACGGCTGAATGTCCAGGAACAGCCCTTCCGGTCCGGCCCAGCGTCCCACCCACGCATCCGTGGGGGCTTCGGTCGTCGTGTTCATGTCGTCAGCGCGGGGCGTATCGGGATCGTCAATCACCTCTATCGCCGGGACCGGTGCCGCATTGTTCGCCGCCGCCTGATTATCGACCGCCTTGGAACAACCGCCAAGTAACACCAGCCCCAATATCACGGGCAGACCGGGACCGTGGGTCAGCTTCGACTTCATACATCTTTCCCCTTGCATTCCTTTGCTCAAACGGGTGAACGCTCATGTTCGATCCATGGCAGTTGAACATCCATGGTGGCAGGAAAAAAGACGTGGAGAAGATCGCAAAAAGCCCTCGCACGGGCCAGGCACGGGCGCGCTTCGTCCGGGAATCGGCGGACGTCAGGCGGCAGGCGCTGATCGACGCGACCGCGCAATGCCTTGCCGAAAAAGGCGTGGGAGGAACGTCTGTGCGCGCCATCTGCGCCCGTGCAGGCGTGTCCGCCGGGTTGCTCACCCATTATTTCGACGGGGTTGAAGCGCTGATCCTGGCCACCTACCGCGATGTTGGTGAAAAGGTCGCGGCCGCCATGGAACAAGCCGTGGCTCAGGCGGGCTCCGATCCCCACGCGCGCCTGTGGGCCTATCTGCACGCCAATCTCCAGCCGCCGGTGCTGGACCCCAATTTGCTGGCGACCTGGATTTCATTCTGGAGCCTGGTGAAGACCAACCCCGAAATCGCCGCGACTCATGCCGAAACCTATGGCGGATCGCGTGAGCGGCTGGAGGTGCTGTTAAGAGAAGCCGCGCCGCAAATCCCCCGCCCCGCTGCGCGGGTCGCCGCCATTGCGCTCACGGCGATGCTGGATGGGCTTTGGCTGGAGCTGTGCCTTGATTCCTCGACATTCTCGACGGACGAGGCCCTCGCCATGGTCGAAGAAGCCATGATCTACATCGTGGAAAAGCCCAGAGGTGATCCCGTCGATCAATCGGGCGAGCAGTGATCGCTTTTCTCAATATGACCGGGTGATAAAACCAATTTCCCCCGACTCACCTCCACCCCTACATAGGCCGGGCAACAGAAACCCTTAGAAGGACCTGGAAAGCCCATGGCGCTTATCAACACTACCATCAAGCCGTTCAAAGCCACCGCATTCAAGGAAGGCAAGTTCGTCGACGTCACTGACGCGGACGTGAAGGGCAAGTGGGCGATCTTCTTCTTCTACCCCGCCGACTTCACATTCGTGTGTCCGACCGAGCTGGAAGACCTGGCAGGCATCTACCCGACGCTGCAGAAGCTGAACGTGGAAGTCTATTCGGTTTCGACCGACACGCACTTCAGCCACAAGGCCTGGCACGACACTTCGCCCGCGATCGGCAAGATCAACTATTACATGCTGGGCGACCAGTCGGGCCAGATCACCAACAATTTCGACGTGATGCGTCCGGGCGTCGGCCTGGCCGACCGCGCGACCTTCCTGGTCGATCCCGACGGCGTGATCCAGTTCATGGAAATCACTTCGGAAGGCGTCGGCCGCAACGCGACCGAACTGCTTCGCAAGGTCAAGGCTGCGCAATATGTCGCCGCTCACCCCGGCGAAGTGTGCCCGGCCAAGTGGGAAGAGGGTGAAGAAACCCTGGCTCCCTCGCTCGACCTCGTCGGCAAGATCTAAGACCTTAACGGCACCTGCCGGGCTGGGTCGAGATCACTCCCCGGCCCGGCGGGGTTATTTCGAAGCAAGATCGCGTACTCCTGCGAAGGCAGGAGTCCAGTTTCACCGCTTCAACTGGACTCCTGCCTTCGCAGGAGCACGCCGCACCTGACCAAATGATATCACGCTGCCATCAGATTGCACTGGTGGATGGAAAGTCGCGCGTTCGAACCAGCGCGCCCCAGAATGGAGCTACGAAGATGTTGGACGCAAATCTGAAGGGCCAGCTCAAGGCCTATATGGCAAACATCACGCAGCCGATCGAGCTGGTGGCGTCGCTGGACGAAGGCGCGAAGTCGCGCGAGCTGGAAGGCTTGCTGAACGAGATTGCCGAGCTGTCGGACAAGGTGACGGTGACGTCCGGCGATGACAAGCGCAAGCCGAGCTTCATGATCCGGCGGGCGGGCACCGATATTGGCGTGACCTTCGCGGGCATTCCCATGGGTCATGAGTTCACCTCGCTGGTGCTCGCCCTGCTGCAAGTGGGCGGCCATCCGTCCAAGGCGGCGCAGGAGTTGATCGAGCAGATCAAGAATCTGGACGGCGACTTCGCGTTCGAGACCTACTTCTCGCTGTCGTGCCAGAGCTGCCCGGACGTAGTGCAGGCGCTTAACCTGATGAGCGTGCTCAATCCGCGGATCAAGCATGTCGCCATCGACGGTGCACTGTTCAAGGAAGAGGTCGATGCGCGCCAGGTGATGGCGGTGCCTACCGTATTCCTGAACGGCGAACCCTTCGCTTCGGGCCGGATGGAGCTGGAACAGATCGTCGCGAAGATCGATAGCCGCGCGGCGGATCGGGCGGCGGAGAAGATCAAGGCGCAAGACCCGTTCGAGGTGCTGGTCGTCGGCGGTGGTCCCGCTGGCGCGGCGGCCGCCATCTATGCCGCGCGCAAGGGCATTCGCACAGGTGTCGCGGCGGAACGCTTCGGTGGGCAGGTGCTCGACACGATGGCTATCGAGAATTTCGTCTCGGTAAGCCATACCGAAGGACCAAAGCTTGCCGCGCATCTGGAACAGCATGTGAGGGACTATGATGTCGAGATAATGAACCTGCAAAAGGCGGCCAAGTTGATCCCCGCGAGTGTCGAAGGCGGCTATCATGAGGTCGTGCTGGCAAATGGCGCTTCGTTGAAGGGGCGAACCGTGATCCTGTCCACGGGCGCGCGCTGGAGGCAGATGGGCGTGCCGGGCGAGGATGAATATCGCAACAAGGGCGTTGCCTATTGCCCGCACTGCGATGGTCCGCTGTTCAAGGGCAAACGCGTGGCGGTGATCGGTGGCGGCAATAGCGGCGTCGAAGCCGCAATCGACCTGGCCGGTATCGCAGCCCATGTGACGCTGATCGAGTTTGACAGCCAGTTGCGCGCCGATGCGGTGTTGCAGCGCAAGCTCGCCAGCCTGCCCAATGTGCGGATCATCACCTCGGCTCTGACGACCAAGGTCGATGGTGACGGGGCCAGGGTCACGGGCCTTTCCTACAAGGATCGCAACAGCGGCACCGAGCATGATGTCGAGCTGGAAGGCATCTTCGTCCAGATCGGACTCGTGCCCAATACGGAATGGCTCAAGGGCACCGTCGCCCTCTCACCGCGTGGAGAGATTGAGATTGACGCGCGCGGCGAAACCAGCCAGCCGGGCATATTCGCCGCTGGTGACTGCACGACGGTGCCCTATAAGCAGATCGTGATCGCTTGCGGATCCGGTTCGACGGCAGCCCTGTCAGCGTTCGATTATCTGATCCGACTGCCCGCTTCGGTGGAAGAGGCGGAAGCAGCCTGAAGAGACAACTCCCCGAGCGGGGGGTTGGGAAGCGGTCGGCCCCAGGCCCGGTGTCGACCGCTTCTTTAAATCAGCGCGCCTACCGCCGCAATCGCGGTCGGAAAATGCCAGGATCAACCGCAAGCATCGGCGTATCCCGAACGGCCAATTCGACCTCAGCTTGCTGCTTGGGTGTAGCCCGTTTCTCCACCGCTTCTTTTACCACGACAGCCTGCTGCACCGGCGCGGGCTGGGCACCCGGCGTGAAGGTCACGATCGCCGTCCCCGGATCATACAGCACCAACTTGTCCAACATCAGCGCCGGTCTTACCTCATCGGCGTTCACCCGCACCAGCGTTCCGATCTGCGTCATGGCAAACAGTTTTCGCGCAAAGCCTGTAGGTAGACGAATGCAACCATGGCTCGCTGGATAACCCGGGTTGTGACCCGCGTGCAGCGCGATCCCGTCCCAGGTCAGCCGTTGCATGAACGGCATGGGGGCATTGCTGTATAAGTTCGACCGATGCCATTCCCGCTTTTGCAGGATGGGAAATTCGCCCGTCGGCGTCCGATGCCCGCTGGCCCCGGTCGATACACTGGCCAGACCGACCAGCCGGTCGCCATCATAGACATGAATTGCCTGCCGCTCGATACTGATGATCAGGTAAAGCGGCCCTTCGAAGGGTCCCTCCTCCAACCAGCGATATCCACCGACCGTCAACTGTTCGGCATCCACGGTCTGCGCGCCTGCCACTTGCGCCTGGGGCATCAGGGCAATGGCGGCCAGCACCGAAAGGCGTTGCACAAAGCGCATAAGGCTTTTTTAACCATAAGCCCCGGCGTCGCCAGCCTAAAGACGCGCAAGCATCCGCTTTGGATCCCGTCATGGGACAGGCTTTTCCTGAACGATCCGAACTGAAACCGGAAAATAGGAAAAAGGTGGCGCTTTCCGGGCTTCTATCGTGTGACCCTTGGCACCCCTGACCCTACAACAGCACCAACTGCGCGACAGGAGAAAAGCTGCGGCGGTGGAGCGGTGTCGGCCCATGTTCGCGCAGCGCCGCCAGATGCTTTGGACTGCCATAGCCTTTGTTGCTTTCCCAGCCATAATGGGGGTGGATGACGGCTGCCTGCACCATCATACGATCGCGTGCTTCCTTCGCCAGAATCGACGCCGCCGCGATGGACAGGCATTTGGCGTCCCCCTCCACCACGGCGGTCGACGCCCAGCGCCATTGGGGGCAGCGGTTGCCATCCACCAGCACATGGGCGCAGTCCTGGTCCAATGCTTCCATGGCGCGGGTCATCGCCAGCATGGTCGCCCACAGGATATTGATGCTGTCGATTTCCTCCACCGACGCAACGCCAATCCCCCAGCAGAGCGCCCGCGCCTTGATCTCCCCCTCCAACATAGCGCGCCGGGCGGCGGTCAACTGCTTGCTGTCGTTGAGACCGTCGGGGCAATCCTCCTGCCGCAAAATGACCGCTGCCGCGACCACCGGCCCCGCGAGAGGCCCCCTGCCCGCTTCATCAACCCCTGCGACAAGGCCAGGATGATGCCGCAGTTCGTGCATGAAATCAGGCATGGACGTGAAATCCGAACGGCGCCCCCATGGGGCCGCGCCCCTGCCCAAGTCCGGGAGCAAGGCGCAGCGCTTCGCGCACATATTTACGGCCGCGCTCAATGGCGTCGATCAGATCCCACCCCTGGCCCAGACCAGTCGCTATCGCGCTCGCCAAAGTGCAGCCGGTGCCGTGGCTATGCACCGTGTCGATCCGGGCGTTGCTCCACGCCTTCAGGACGCCATGCGGACCAATCAGCCGATCGGTCAGCATCGGCCCCGCGCCATGCCCGCCCTTCGCGAGGACATGCGTACCGAAACGGACAGCGATCTCTTCCCCGCCCAGCGCCGCCAGTTCAGGGATGTTGGGTGTGGTCAGCGTTGCGATTGCCATCAGCTGCTCGAATGAGGCGATCGTGGCGTCATCGGCCAGCACGGCGCCGCTGGTCGCGACCATAACGGGATCAAATACTATCGGCACATTCTCCAGCACTGCCAGCTTTTCTGCGACTGCGACGGCGGTCTCAGCCGAACCGATCATGCCGATCTTGACCGCGTCGACACCGATGTCGCTGATGACGCTTTCCATCTGCTGAAGCACCATCTCGACCGGGATGGCATGCGCGCCCTGAACCCCCATCGTGTTTTGCGCGGTAATCGCCGTAATGGCGGTCATGGCGTGCCCACCCAGCAGCGTGACGGTGCGAATGTCCGCCTGAATTCCAGCGCCGCCGCCGCTATCCGACCCGGCGATGACAAGAATGCGCGGGACGGTCATGTCTTATGGCAGCGTTGCGCCGTGGCGGGATGGCGGACAAGAGCGTCACCCACGCGGGCCGGTCGGTCCATCAGTTCTCCCCCGCAATTGGGGCAGCGATCATCCAGTGCCTCAGCGCATGGCGCGCAGAAAGTGCATTCGAACGAACAGATGAACGCGCCCGGCTCATCCGCAGGCAGGTCTGTGCCGCATCGTTCGCAATCGGGACGCATTTCCAGCATCAGGCGGCGACCCGAGCTACGGCTTCGCAGATGCGATCGACGACATCCCTGACCTGTTCTTCCCGATCCCCCTCGGCCATGACGCGAATGACAGGCTCCGTCCCCGAAGGACGGATGACCAGGCGGCCGCAGCCGTTCAACTCCGTCTCCGCCTGGGCAATCACCCGTTTCACCTCATCATTCTCCAATGGCTTTCCTCCTGAAAAACGCACATTTTTCAGCAGTTGGGGGACAGGATCGAACTGATGGAGCAGTTCGCTGGCGGGTTTGCCCGACCGAACCAGCGCTGCCAACACCTGCAGGGCTGCAACCGTGCCGTCGCCGGTTGTCGCATAGTCGCTCAGGATCATGTGGCCGGACTGTTCGCCGCCAACGTTGAACCCGCCCTCACGCATCCGCTCCAACACATAGCGATCACCGACCTTGGTGCGCTCAAGGCCGATACCTTGCCCGGCCAGATGGCGCTCCAATCCCAGGTTGGACATGACCGTCGCCACCAGGCCGCCGCCGCGCAATGCCCCGTCTCGCGCGAAATTGCCCGCGATCAACGCCATGATCTGGTCGCCATCAACGACCTGGCCCTTTTCATCCACGATGATCAGCCGGTCGGCGTCGCCGTCCAGCGCGATGCCGATGTCTGCTCCCGACGATATCACGGTTTCCCGGCAAAGCAGAGGCGACGTCGATCCGCACTGGTCATTGATGTTGATACCGTTGGGAGCAACCCCGACAGCGACGACTTCGGCCCCCAGTTCCCACAGGGCTGATGGCGCAACCTGATAGGCGGCACCATTGGCGCAATCGACAACGATTTTGAGGCCATCGAGCCGAAGGTCAGCGGGGAAGCTCGACTTGATGGCGTGGATATAGCGTCCGCGAGCATCTTCTACGCGTCGGGCGCGACCGATTTCAGTCGATGGCGCGAGTGGAATGTCCTGCTCCAGCATCGCTTCGATTTTCAGTTCGTCTTCGTCCGAAAGCTTGTAACCGTCGGGGCCAAACAGTTTGATCCCGTTATCGGCATAGGGGTTGTGGCTGGCGGAGATCATGACGCCCAAATCGGCGCGCATCGAATGGGCCAGCAGCGCAACGGCCGGGGTGGGGATCGGACCGAACTGAACGACGTCCATGCCGACGGATGTGAAACCGGCGACCAGCGCATTTTCCACCATATAGCCGGACAGCCGCGTGTCCTTGCCAATCACGACCCGGTGGCGATGGCTTCCGCGTTGAAAATGCTTTCCGGCGGCCATGCCGACCTTCATCGCCAGCTCTGCCGTCATAGGCCACTGGTTCGTGCGGCCCCTGATGCCGTCAGTGCCGAAATATCGCCTACCCATGATTCCCAGTCCTGATCTTACCTCCTTATATCCATAGCGGTCTTTGTCTGATTTTCCACCGGGAGCACGTCCAATAATGTTATGAGCGGCACTTTTGACACCGCCTCAGAATACGCATGTTATGATAGGATTTTGGAGCGGACCTTGATTGCGCCACTCTGTGCCGATCCATGCAAAGGCCCCACCTGGGATGGGGCCTCCCGTCATCAACCTAGTCAGATGTCGTCGCCCAACGCGCCTTTGATCGACCCTTTGACATTCTGAGCCGTGCCTTTTGCTTTCTGCGCACGCCCTTCCGCTTTAAGTTCCGGGTCACGCTGCTGGCGACCAACAGCTTCCTTGGCCGCACCCGCCGCCTTGTTTCCCGCAGCTTTCAATTTGTCGGTCAGTTCACCCATCGAACTTCTCCTGTCGATTGAGGTTATTGGACTAACCGTCAAGGCAGGAGGAAGTTGCTTCTGATTCGGAAACGGAACGGACGGCGGACAAAAGAGAAGGGCCGGCAAATGCCGGCCCTTTCCGAAATTTCCTGAAGAAACGCTTAGCGCTTCGCTAAACCGGGCTTTCAAATTCCTATGCTTTATCAGCATATTAGAACAGCTTGAAATTTTGCGTGTAAGAAACGTGTAAGCAATTTCCTATCACTTCCTGCCCAAACTGTTCCTGGCCAAAGCTGCACACTCACTGCGCGCTGCCATAACCTTTGCCTTCTGCGCGTTTCTCCAACCGCCCAATTTCGTCAAATTCAAGCACGGCTTGAGAAGAAAGATCAATTCCCCCTCCAAAACGCCTACGCCATCAGCAACACTGATCTGACTGGCCAGCAAGTTTTCACGCATCCATTCCGTTAGATGCTTTTCGCCATCGTCCGCGAAACGAAAATGCGTGAAATCTTTTTCACTCCCGCCGCTACCTCGTGGAATTGGAACAAGCTTGAGCTTATGCCGTAGCAGCGCACCTAACGATCTTCGTGGTGATGATCTGCTGCTATCGCGATGCGTAAAATGGTTTCTCACAGACAAATCATCGTCTGTCATTCCAACATACACAAGACCGCTTTGGCCCGCCACGATATTTGGAAGTTCCGCACCGTCACGCAAGCACAGCGCATAAACCCCAATGCCATATTGAACAGGAATATCTGCAATTGGCAGAAGATTGGACAAAAGCCGTTTCGCTACAGCTTCAAAAGCCATCAATCCCGCCCTCCCTGCTAAATACGATATGCGCTTTTACGAATTCCAAACCCACAAGCCGCGCAAAGCCAAGAAGCCACGCAAGCCGCTAACACCTGAGCAATCTCTCGTCGCTGCCAAAAAAAGGCAAGTAGATGTTGCCAAGCAAGCTCTACAAAGCGTCAAGGATCACCAGAAACAGCGTAAAAAACTGGAACGCATTCGTAAAGCTTCTTACAGGCCTACCGCTCAGACACGCATCACCTCATAAATCGCTCGTCCAAATCCAAAAGCTTCGCGACGTGATCCAGCAAATCTTGCACGGAATTTCCGCATCTATATTCGCGCGATCTACGTGAATTTTCGCTCTCGTCGATCGCAAATCCGCTTCGCCGTTCGTTACCAGTTTTATGGCTTGCATTCGCTGTCGCTCACGCAATCCAACGCACTCACAATTTACAGCCACACTCGCTATCGCTCTGTAGCTGAAAATCATTTCGTCGTATGATATTTTGCCTTCGCTAGATTAACTAGGCTTAGATCGCTTTTTTACCCCCCTTTCTGCTCAGCAGAAAAGAGAGTAAATTTGCGTTCGCCTTTCGCTGAGTTGAACTTAGGTTTTCACGCTTTTTGGAAGCATCGCTGCCGTTACGCAGCCAAGTGGTTAGTATTGACTTGTATTCAGATGTTTTTACCGCGCTATCGCTAGCGCCCTAACGGTGCCACACAACGAACTTCCAAAATTCCGCTGCATGGGTGCAAGTTGACAATGGAACAGCCAGAGCTTGCATCTTGTGATTGCATTTTTACGTGTGCCACTGAGCCTTGTTCCAAAGCCTAAAGGATTTGCACCTTTAAGTTCGTATGATTGCGTTTGTTCCTGCCGTCATACGACCAATTCGTCTTCACGTCCGCGTGCTGCGCGCTCATCCATCTGGTCTTATTCCCAGCAAGTGTTTTTCAAAAGCAGCATATGTCGTGCTACGCTGTGCGTCTCACGAATATATTTACCCCGCTCGAAAATTAATTATCTACGCAGAATAGCCCTGCACGAAATTATCTACATAGTAAATTTCATCAGGCCTTGGCCAAGCGATAAACCGTTTGACGATGACAACCAAGCTGTCGCGCAATCTCGCTGATCCCCGTTCCGCTCGCCATCAACTCCTTCACGCGCTCCGTGCTAACCGCTGCCTTGCGTCCCTTATAAACGCCATTGGATTTTGCTTTCGCAATGCCTTCGCGCTGCCGCTCGCGTCGCAGATCGTTTTCAAACTCCGTAACTGCACCCAAGATCGCCAGCGTCAGCTTGCCCGTGCTGCTGCTCGTGTCGATGTTCTGATGCACGCACTGAAACGCAACGCCTTTGGCCGCAAGCTGATCCAGCAACTGGAAGAGATCGCTCAGTGACCGCGCGAAACGATCAAGCCTGCTGACGATAATCGTATCGCCCTCGCGCACAAAGCCCATCATCTCTATCAGCCCAGCGCGTTCGCAATTCGTGCCTGTCGCTTTGTCCTCAAAGATGCGCTCGCATCCCTGTGCCGCAAGCTCGTCTAACTGCACATCCAAGCTCTGCCCAGTTGTGCTTACACGCGCATACCCAACGATCATATTCCCTCATCACATTAGCCTCTAAGACCCAACCCATCTGCTGTCGCAAAAGTTGGAAATCGACCTAAATGTGACATTCGCTGCACACCTTTTCGCCGTCACGCTAGCGTTTACCCATTTACGACTGCCGCTGCCTCAGTTTCGCCAAGCGCGCCCGTGCAATCTTCCCAATCTCGTCGTATGAAACTGGATTTTCAATCCGCTCCAGTTCGTGCTCAATGATCGCGATCTTCGTATCGCGCTTGCTGCGTATGCCGCTAGCTATGCCGCCGCCGCCCTTGGCCGTCACAACTCGCGGAGCATCAATTGATGAAAGATCTGGCGCATTTGAAGCGTCGCTACGCACTTCTCGATCAAACCAACCGCTTAGCGTAGCATCCGCACCTATAATCTCATCCAGCTTCTCATACAGCCCATCAAATGCATCTTGCGCAGCCTGTGCAAGTTTGCCCGTCCCCTTTGAACCTTTGCTGCGTGAAGCCTTCGCCTTGTTCTCCAAAAAGATAGCGCGCCTTAGCTTCGCCTCGTAAGCAATAATTTCGTCTGGCTTATCCTTAAGCTGCTTCCGCAATTCCAACTGCTCGCGCCAAGCGCTTTCAAAGCCATCGTATGCGCTATCGCCAAGCGCTTTACGCATTTCGCGATTTTGAACGTGCTTCCCTCTTTTTAGCCGTGCAAGCAGATGACGAAGCTTCTCAGCGCGTGCGTCCCTTCTCATTACACAAACCGTGCCCTTAAGCCGCGCTACCGCCTGCCGTTTTTGCTCCGCGCTTCGCCCGCTGCTTCGTCATATGCGGTTTCAGATCAGCATACCTGATACCGTAGCGATTGCAGATCGCCACGATCTCCTTGATTGCACTTGCGCGCTCTGTGGCCTGCGCTGCCGCAATCTGCTTATCCAAATCTTCCTTCTGCTTAAGCAATTCCGCCAATGTGCTCACTTTGCGCCCCCTTCTTGTGGCTGTGAAATTTACTCTTGAATGGCCGTGACGATGTTTCGTCCGTTGATATAAATGTAGACGTTGTTATCGTAGACCAATTGAGCAGAATACGTATTGCTTGTTTTTGTCTCGTTGAAATTTCTGGGCTCGCCTTTCGCCATAATTACCTGCTCAAGCGTCATGCCCACAACGACACGTTCTATTTCAATATTGCGCCAAACTGCTTCTGGCCAATTATATTTTAATCGCGGATTTTCTGTCGAAAATGCTTTGTCAAAGCCGCACATCGCTGTGCCCATTCGCTGGTATGTAGAGATCATATCAGATGATACATTGCTAACGCTTACCGTCGATGGAACTAGCGCCTGCTGCCCGCTGTCTGTTTGTATGACAAAATCTATAGGATCATATTGAAATGTGCCAGGGACAGCGCCTACGATCTTCACCGCAGAAAATTTACGCACCTTTGCGCCATCGTATGTTTCAATATCCTGCGTGGATCGCACTGAACGTGATTTGATCCACAAAGTTTTTCCAGCGTAATGAGATTTCGCAAATTCAATATCATCCAGCAGGACGATGTCGCTTATCGTATCGTGAAGTGCCTGCGTCGTTACCAACTTACCATCGTCCATTCTGACGACGACATCCTTGAACGTCGCATCTGCGCCTTTGGACATATCAATAGAGATAATCGTTCCGATTTTTCCTGCTAAGTCTTGGTATGATGGTGATGGATAAGCCACACCCTGAAAGTGCCAAGATTGGTATCCAAAGCGCTGGAATTGGGTGGTTTTGGCTAGAAAGACGATTTTCTTTCCAACAAAGTTAGCGAACGGAATGGTCGCGTTACAGTTAGCACTTTGTGATGGAGCAGCTTTTGGTTCAGCTGTTGGTTTGTATAGCAATGATTGCGCATTTGCTATGCCGTTCGTGATAAGCAAGGTCACGACTGCTGCTGAAAGCCAATGTGATCTCGTCATTTTGCCCCCTAAGTTTGCCTGCCCCTTCAAATTTTGCCGTAGATAGATAGCAGCTTAAAGTGATCGTCAAGCCGCTAACCGCAATCAATCAGCCCAGCCAGCATATCGCCCCTGCCTACAAGCCTGCCTGCTTGATCTCTCGTCTCGTTTGTCACCGTATCATACCAGCCAACCAGTGCGCCTGTATGACTACGCCCCATGATGCGCCTGCCTGATTGCTCCCGCCAGCCAAGCAGCTTTCCCGCCCTGTCTCTGTATTCCTGTCGCATATCCAATCTCCATTGTTGCCGCTTTCGTCGAACGCAAGACACGCAACCAGTCAATCAGAAGCCATACGCCATTTCTGTTTTTCTATTTTCAGATCGACAGAACGAATGACGAAAATAGATCGTCGCTTAGTGTTAAAGATTGAAAGGAAATGTTATGGCCGTGAATTGGAAGACCGCCATCAAGCCCGCCGCTCAAAGTGTGGAATTCAAGTCCGCCGCTGTGCAGATGAAGCCCGCTGAACGCATCGCAAATGGAATGGACGTTGCGTTTGCCGCTTTCAAGAATGGTGAGAACGCGAAAAAGCGTCCCGCCATCGTTCAGAAAGGTAGCGAAGTTCGCTTCTGCGTTCGCTATGGCAATCGCGCTCTCACGCTCGTTGACAGCGACACGCAATTCGTCGCTGCCGCTGACAAGTTTGAAAGCGTGTATGCAGCGATCAAGGAAGCCCTTTTGAATGGAGAGTTCGACGCGCAGATTGCTGAACTCGCCGCAAACGCCAAGAAACGTGGTCAAGCTATGGCCGCTTCGCGCAAAGCGAAAGCTGCTGCCAAGCAGTGATGCCCGTTGCCAGCTTGCACGAAAAATGCCCGCCTAAAATTGGTGGGCATTTTTTTGAGCGTCAGACAGCGCCAGAAAAGCCGCCGCGCTGCCTGATTACCCCAAAGTGCGCTACCAGCGCTCAGATAGCACGACAGCGCATTTCACGCAGCATCCCGCCTCTTTTGTGCATCCGCTTTCGCCATTAGCACTTTGTATGCCTGCAAATCCTCGTCGCTCAACAGCTTTTCCAACTGCCCAAGCCAAACCGCCGCTACAATTTCCTCGCCTGCGCTAAGCCCACGATGTTTTGTGAGTTCCACAATGCGCTCTTCAGGAATGACATGATCGTAGTGCCTGTGAATTTGGATGATTGATGTTCCGCAATTGCGCGCAATGTCTGCGTGATGCACGCCGTTCGTTAGACGATCTGTTATGTATGTATGACGCAGACTATATGCCGTTCGATTATTACCATCTGGTCCTTTTAATAATCCGCACTCTTTGAACAAATTTCGTACGGTATGTGCCGCATCCCAACCGCGCCTAAACAGCCACTGCCTACCTTCGTCAGTATCGCTTTCCAGATCTCTCAAATCTTTAAGCTGAGCTAAAACTGCTCTCATTCCACCCAAACTTATGCAAAGTCGTTCACCCGTCTTGGTTTCTTTTTGTACCTGAATTAACGCGAGATCATCGTCCGTCCAGCTAATGTGTTCCCACTTGCACTGCATCACCTCGTTGGGGCGCATACCTGTCAATCTGTAAACCCAGATCAAACATTTAACGATCTGCCGTTGCCGCTTGTGCAAATTGTGCTGACCCTCACGACACCAGCCTTCCATATGTTGCGTTAGCTTCTGCCACTCATCTGCCGTAAAGCCATAACGTCGCTCTCTGTTTGGGTCTGTCGCAAGCGCGTGCATTTTAATTTTGGGAATTGGTTTTATCAGGCTCCATCGCGCTGCACGATCAAGCGCTTGCCGTATTAGGCCAATCTCCATCAGCAGCGTTTTCTTTGCTGGCCGCTTTGTGCCTTTATCTCGCCGCCAATCTGCGTAGCTTTCAGCCTTGTTGACATTGATTGCGTCCAGCGAACAGTTCGCAAAATACGGCTTGATGTATCGTTCACCTGTCCCTTTATGCAGCTTGTAACGATGCTGGGACAAATTCTTCTCAACATACGGTAGCCATTGCTTATCCCAAAAATCGTTGAACGATGTTGATGTTATGGGAAGATCAGCAGCTACGCGCCCTTTAAGCTGCGTATAGAGATCCATTGCAAGCCGTTCTGCAACAGCCTGATTGCTCGTTTTCAGGCTCTTTCGTGTGCGCTTGCCGTCGCCAAGTTCCAAACGACATTGCCACGAAGCTTTCCGTTGGAGATCGCCACGCTTGTAAAGCACGATTGCGCCGTCAAGCAGCTTGATCGTGTCTTCCTGATGTTGCTTTTTCTGCGTCTGCGTCATTTAGCCATCCTTGCGTGTAAAGATGACTAATCCGTAAGCTGCCCGCTCATTTTCGCGATCAAAACCAGAACACGTGTAATTTCACGTGCTAAGAACGTGTTTTTTGCTAACCCGTGGCAAAGCTGTTCAGCGCGACACGTGTAAGAACGTGTAAACGAAAAAGGGGGCCGTTTCTGACCCCCTTTTCCTTAATTTCCAAGCGTTTAAGCTTAGATTCCAGCTTAGCGCTTCGAGAACTGGAAGCTACGGCGAGCCTTGGCGCGGCCATATTTCTTACGCTCGACGGTACGGCTGTCGCGGGTCAGGAAGCCTTCGGCCTTGACCGCACTGCGCAGCGCCGGTTCGTACTTCGACAGCGCCTGGGCGATGCCGTGCTTCACAGCACCGGCTTGACCGGACAGGCCACCGCCCTTGACCGTGGCGATCACGTCATACTGGCCTGTACGGTCGGTGACACCGAACGGCTGATTGATGACCAGACGCAGGGTCGGACGGGCGAAATAGATTTCCTGATCGCGGCCATTGACCGTGATCTTGCCGGTGCCGGGTTTTACCCAAACACGCGCAACAGCGTCCTTACGACGGCCGGTGGCGTAAGCGCGGCCGAGGCTGTCGATTTCCTGGTCACGCAGCGGCGCGGAAGGCTGAACCGGAGCGATAGGCGCGTCAACAGCAACGGCTTCGTCGGCGACAGGAGCCGGAGCGTTGGCGGTCAGCGATGCGAGGTCGGACAGGGACTGGCGGTTATCGGACATTATGCACCCACCTTGTTCTTGCGGTTGCGCGACGCGAAATCGAGCACTTCGGGGTTCTGTGCTTCGTGCGGATGATCAGCACCAGCGAAGATACGCAGGTTGCGCATCTGCTGACGACCGAGCGGACCGCGGGGGATCATGCGCTCAACGGCCTTTTCGAGGACGCGCTCGGGGAAACGGCCTTCCAGGATCTTGGCAGGCGTGGTTTCCTTGATGCCGCCGGCATAACCGGTGTGCTTGTAATAGACCTTGTCGGTCAGCTTGCGGCCTGTGAACTTCACCTTGCCAGCGTTGATGATGATGACATTGTCACCACAATCGACGTGGGGCGTGAAGCTGGTCTTGTGCTTGCCGCGAAGCAGGTTCGCGACGGTCGAAGCGAGGCGGCCGACGACGAGACCTTCCGCGTCGATCAGGATCCACTTCTTTTCGACCGTTGCCGGGGTTGCCGGCTTGGTGGTCTTCATCAGCGCCTTCATGGTGCCAATCTCCAGAATGAAATAGTGAAACGAATGCATTTTTCAGGCATTCGAAGATGGGGGCTAATGACGGGCGGGGGGCGGAAAGTCAAGAGATTCGGCGGCTTTCCCGACGGGTAAAATAATACCCGTTGTTTTAGCGCCCACCGACCGCATGCGCGCCCCAGGCGGCGGCGGCCACGACCAGCGCGCCCACGGCCTGATGCAGCACGGCGAGCGGCAGGGCGATGCCGCTGACCACCGTCGCGATGCCGAGCGCGACCTGCGTCCCGACCGTGGCGTTGATGGCGATGGATGCGCCCCGCCGCCCTGCCCGCTTTGCCCGGCGCGCCAGAAGGATGAGGGCGATGGCGGCGGCCCATGCCCACCAGCGGTGGATGAAATGGACGAGATAGGGATCGCTGGACAGGGTCGCCCATAGCGACCCCAGCCATGCAATGCCTTCGGGCACCAGATGATCGTTCATCAGGGGCCATGTGTTGGAGACATAGCCCGCGTTCAGCCCGGCCGTGAATGCGCCAAACATCAGCTGGACCAGCAGAATGAGCAGGACGACGAGCGCAAATGGCCGCAGCGCCGCCGGACGAGCCGCCGGATCGCGGGCCAGCGCCAGCAGGTCGAGCGCGGTCCAGACCAGCCCGCCGATGATGAACAGGGCAGTGAGCAGATGCACCGCCAGCCGGTAATGGCTGACATCGGTGCGCACCGACAGGCCGGACGTCACCATCCACCAGCCGATCGCCCCCTGAAGCCCGCCCAGCGCCAGCAGCGCGACGAGCCGTGGGCCGTAGCCCGCCGGAATGGCGCGTGCCCACGCGAACCAGATGAGGGGTAGCGCGAAGGCCAGCCCGATCAAGCGCCCCAGCAGCCGGTGCACCCATTCCCAGAAGAAGATGAACTGAAAATCCGACAGGGTCATGCCCCGGTTGATTTCCTGATATTCCGGGATTTGTTGATAGCGCCGAAATGCGTCCATCCATTGATCGTGGGTGAGCGGCGGAATGGCACCGCTGATGGGTTTCCATTCCGTGATGGACAGGCCCGATTCGGTGAGGCGAGTGATGCCCCCGACCACGACCATCAAAAAGACGAGAGCGGCGACGGCAAGCAGCCATCGGGCGATCGGAGCCGGTCGAGGAGCAGGCATGACGGGGCGGCGAAGGGCGGAGCGGCGAAGGGTGGGCGCGGTCATGGCGCCGGTTCATGCCCCCGCGACCGGGTCGTGGCAAGAGGGCGGAAAGCGGAGGGTTAGCCCGCTTTAACCGCTTTCCATGCGGTGACGAGTTCGCGCGCCTTTTCACCGACCTGCGCGGCGCTGTCGCCGGGGCGATAGAGCGCGCCGCCGACGCCAATGCCTTCGCACCCGGCGGCGAGCCATTCGCCGATCGTCGCGGCGTCCGTGCCGCCGACGGCCCAGACGCCGACATTGCGGGGCAGCACGTCCTTCACCGCCTTTACATAGGATGTGCCGAGCCGGGCGGCCGGGAACAGTTTGATACGACGCGCGCCTGCCTTGATCGCGGCGAAGGCTTCGCTGGGCGTCATGAAGCCGGGCATGACTTCAAGCCCCAGCTGGACGCCCCTGGCGATGACCTGCGGGTCGGTGTTGGGCGTGACCATGATGCGACCGCCGACGCCGTGCAGCCCTTCGGCTGCTTCGACCGATAGCACCGTCCCGCCGCCGATCAGCGCGCGGTTGCCAAATTCGGACTGGAGCGCGGCGATGCTGTCGAGCGGGTCGGGCGAGTTGAACGGAACTTCGATAATGCGAATGCCCGCTTCCACCAAGGCGGCACCCACGGCGGACGCTTCATGAGGCTGGAGGCCACGCAAAATGGCGACGACGGGGGGCGTTCCATCGGCCAGCAGGTCATCAAGGGTCATGGTCAATTCTCCACAAGGCCAAGGCCCGCGAGTGCGCAGGCTTCGCCATCAAGCAATCGGGAGCCGACGCCCTGCGCATCGAGCGCCAAGGCGTAGCGGGCGGACAGGCGCTGATCGCCGATCAGGACGACATCGCCGCTGTGCGCCAAAGTGGCGCGGATTTCAGCGATTTCGCAGCCGATGAGCAGGCCGGACAGATAGCCCAGCGCCCAGTCGGCGGATTTGCCACTGCGCAACCGCATCGATCGAGCGGCGAACAGGCTGGTGAGCAGGCGGCCATCCCCGGCGCGGTCGAGTCCTTCGGCAAAGCCCGCCGCCTCCTGCTCCGCATCGCCGGTTGCGTCCTTTGGCCCCAGGGTCGATCGGTCGCGCAGCAGGGCGAACATCTCCCCCGTGGGCACGGTGCGGAAGGCGGCGACCCGTCCATTTTCGACCAGCGTCCATTTATTGTGCGTGCCGGGCAGGACGATGAGGTGGCGGCCCTGCGCCAGTTCGGGATGGGCGACGCAGGCCCCGAATATCTGGGTTTCCTCACCCCGCATGACGTCGGGAACGCCGTCTGCCCCGGTGCAGGTCAGCCCGGCCATGATGCTGATCGGGGTGCCGCGCCAGTCGAAACGGATGGCGGCGGCGCGCCATTCCTCTGCATCGGCGGGGCATGTCGCATAGGGTGCTTCGACCCAGCCGTCGCGCGCGCCCGCCATGCCGCACAAGCGAATTTCTGCAGGCGCGCCATCGTTCAGCCAGGGGGCAATCGCATCGGCGAAGGCGGCTTCGGCCTGGCGGCCGACTTCGCCGATGCCGGGTCCTTCACGCCGATCGGTGATGCGGTCTTCGTCCACCCGGAAAAGGCGTAGATTGCTGGTGCCCCAGTCGCCGACGATCGTATAGCTGCTCACAGGGATTTTCCCGCAAGGCGGCGGGGTGAAAGTGGCGCGTTCATGTGAAGTCCTTGAAACCGTATTTGTATGAGTATATGCGGGGAGCAAATGCGTCAATGCGCTCCTTATTCTTCATCGTCAGGGTTCCAGTCATGAGCGATACCGTCAAGCCCGCCCCCAAGCTGCGCAGCCGCGCCTGGTTCGACAATCCTGACAATATCGACATGACCGCCCTTTATCTGGAGCGATATCTGAATTTCGGGCTGAGTCAGGAGGAATTGCGCAGCGGCAGGCCGATCATCGGCATCGCCCAGACCGGCAGCGACCTGTCGCCCTGTAATCGCCACCATCTGGTGCTGGCCGAGCGCATGCGGGAAGGCATCCGCGAAATGGGCGGCATCGCGCTGGAATTTCCGGTGCATCCGATCCAGGAAACGGGCAAGCGACCGACCGCCGGGCTGGACCGGAACCTGGCCTATCTGGGACTGGTCGAGGCGCTGTATGGCTATCCGCTCGACGGGGTGGTGCTGACCACCGGATGCGACAAGACGACTCCCGCGCTGCTGATGGCGGCGGCGACCGTGAACATCCCGGCCATCGCACTGTCGGTCGGGCCGATGCTGAACGGTTGGCACAAGGGTGAGCGGACAGGGTCGGGCACGATCGTATGGCATGCGCGGCAGCTGCTGGCGGCGGGCAAGATCGACGATGACGGCTTTATAAAGCTGGTGGCTTCGTCGGCACCTTCGACCGGATATTGCAACACGATGGGGACGGCATCGACGATGAACAGCCTGGCCGAGGCGCTGGGCATGATGCTGCCCGGATCGGCGGCGATCCCCGCACCCTATCGTGATCGGCAGGAAGCCGCCTACCGCACCGGAAAGCGTATCGTCGAGATGGTGCATGAGGATCTGAAGCCGTCCGACATCCTGACGCTGGATGCGTTCCACAATGCGATCCTGGTCAATTCGGCGATCGGCGGATCGACCAATGCGCCGATCCATCTGGCCGCGATCGCGCGTCATGTCGGCGTCGACCTGCCACTGAAGGATTGGGAGACGGTGGGGCACAAGGTGCCGCTGCTGGTGAACCTGCAACCGGCGGGCGAATATCTGGGCGAGGATTATTATCATGCGGGCGGCGTGCCTGCTGTGGTCGGGCAGCTGATCGGTCAAAGGCTGATCCGCGAGGGTGCGATGACCGTCAATGGCAAGACGATGGGCGAGAATTGCCGGGGCGTGGAGATTGAGGACGAGCGCGTCATCCGTCCCTTCGCCCAGCCTTTGAAGGACGAAGCGGGCTTTCTGGTGCTGTCGGGCAATCTGTTCGACGCGGCGGTGATGAAGACCAGCGTCATCAGCGCGGAGTTTCGCGGGCGTTATCTGTCGAACCCGGCTGACCCCAATGCCTTTGAAGGGCCTGCGGTCGTGTTCGACGGGCCGGAGGATTATCATGCGCGGATCGACGATCCGGCGACGGGCATCACTGCCGATACGCTGATGTTCATGCGCGGCGCGGGGCCGATCGGCTATCCGGGCGCGGCGGAGGTCGTGAACATGCGCCCGCCCGCCTATCTGATTACCGAGGGTGTGAGCGCCCTGCCCTGCATCGGCGACGGGCGGCAGTCGGGGACGAGCGGCAGCCCGTCGATCCTGAACGCCTCCCCCGAAGCGGCGGCGATGGGCGGGCTGGCGCTGATCGAGACGGGCGACCGGGTGCGGATGGACCTGAACAAGGGGACGGTGGACGTGCTGGTGCCGGACGAGGAAATGGCGGCGCGGCGGGAGCGGCTGGCGGCGGCGGGCGGCTACCCATATCCTGCTTCGCAGACGCCCTGGCAGGAAATCCAGCGCAACCTGGTCGGGCAGCTGAACGAAGGCGCGATCCTGGAGGGGGCGGAGAAATATCAGCGCATCGCCCAGACCATGGGCCTGCCGCGCGACAATCATTGAGGCTTTGGACAGCAGGTCAGCAGGAGAAAGTGATGGGCTACGAAGCCATATTCGTCAGGCTGGAGAACGCGCTGTGAGCCATGTCATCAAAGCCGGGCTGGTAGGCCTGGGCAAGATCGCGCGCGACCAGCATCTGCCCGCGATGGCAAAGGTGGACGGGATCGAACTGGCAGCGGTCGCCAGCCGCAACGCGCAGGCGCAAGGGGTCAATAGCTATACCGACCTTGACGCCATGCTGGCGGGCGAGCCGGAGCTGGACGCGATCATCCTGTGCCAGCCACCGCAGGTCCGATATGAATCCGCGCGACGGGCGTTGCTGGCGGGCAAGCATGTCTTTCTGGAAAAGCCGCCCGGCGCGACCGTGTCGGAAGTGGAGGCGCTGGTGGCGCTGGCCGAGCGGCAGGGCGTCACGCTCTATGCCAGCTGGCACAGCCGCTATGCCGCTGCGGTGGCGCAGGCGAAACAATGGCTGGCGACCCGCACGATCAGGCATATTTCGATCCAGTGGCGCGAAGATGTGCGGCATTGGCATCCCGGCCAGCCGTGGATCTGGGAAGCGGGCGGATTTGGCGTGTTCGATCCGGGCATCAATGCGCTGTCCATCCTGACCGAGATCGTAGCCGATCCGCTGGCGCTGCTGTCCGCACGGCTGGAGGTTCCCGCCAACAAGCAGACCCCGATCGGCGCGCAGTTGCAGATGGCAACGGCGTCGGGCGCATCGGTGGAAGCGGTGTTCGACTGGCGACAGACGGGCCATCAGACCTGGGACATCGCAGTCGATACCGACGACGGCCAGCTGCTGCTGTCCGAAGGCGGCAACATGCTGCGGCTGGACGGCGAAGTGCAGGTAAAGGCCCCGGACGACGAATATCCCGCCATGTACCGGCGCTTTGTCGCGCTGGTGGCCAACCATGCCATTGACGCCGACATCGCGCCCCTGCGATTGGTGGCCGACGCCTTTCTTTGCGGAAAACATGCCCCTACGGCGGCGTTCGAGGATTAGGAGAGACAAGGTTGACGAGCGCGCACAGGTTCGGAACCGACGACGGCGCGCTGCGCATCCATCAGGCCATTGCCCGCAACCTGGGCACGGCGATCTTGATGGGCAGGCACCGACCCGGCGACCTGTTCGAAGGCGAGATCGAGGCTGCGGAGAAGCTGGGCGTGTCGCGCACCGCCTATCGGGAAGCGGTTCGCATCCTGGTGTCCAAGGGCATGCTGGAAAGTCGGCCCAAGGCGGGCACGCGGGTCCTGCCCCGCAGCCGCTGGAACGTGCTGGACCCGGAAATGCTGGCCTGGATGTTCGCTGGCGAGCCTGAGCCCGCCTTCGTCCGCGACCTGTTCGAACTGCGCAGCGTGATCGAACCGGCGGCGGCGGAATTGGCGGCGCGGCGGCGCACCAAGGAACAGCTGGCTGCGATGACGCAAGCGCTGGAGGAAATGGAGCGCAACGGGCTGGCAAGCCCGGCGGGACGACTGGCGGACCAGCAGTTCCACAATGCCATATTGGCCGCCACCCATAATGACGCACTGGCCGCGCTGTCGAGTTCGGTGGGGGCCGCGGTCGGATGGACGACCATGTTCAAACAGCGCAAGCGAACGGCCCCGCGCGATCCCCTGCCCGACCATCAGGCGGTATGCCGCGCCATCGCCGCGCGCGACACGGCGGCGGCGCGCGACGCGATGATGGAATTGCTGCGGCTGGCGCTGGCGGACATGGACGTTGCGCTGACGGAGCCTGTGAAGAGCTAGGGCGTCTGCCTGTCGTGCCTTGGGGGGCAAGGTTGGGGCCGGTCAGCCCGCGAACAGAGGCGTGGGAAGGCCGGTCACCCCCGCATCGACTTCGAAAAACGCGCCGTCATATTCGCTTTCAGCCAGGCCGAACGCGGCCGAAGTCACGAACATGCGGTCCAGATTCGCGCCCGCGAAGGTGATGTTCGTCACCTGCCGGGCGGGAAGCGGAATGGCGCGGTCAAGCTGTCCGTCGGGCGTGAAACGACTGACGCGCAACCCGCCCCAATGCGCGATCCACAAATGCCCCTGCGCGTCGACGGTCATGCCATCGGGATAACCGTCATCTTCCGTAAAGAGGATGAAGGGCTGGCGGTCGGCCAGCCCGCCGCCATCGGTCCGGGCAAAGCGATAGACCGTTCGCCGCGCCGAATCGGTGTGGTAGAGCCAATGGCCACAGGGAGAGAAGGCAGGCCCGTTCGGCACGGCGTAGCCCGTGTCCATCGTGGTCCAGCGGCCATCGGGGTCCAGCCGGTAGAGGGAACCGCTATCCTGTTCTTCCGCCATATCCATCGTGCCGCACCAGATGCGGCCGTCGGCGTCCGCCTTGCCATCGTTCATCCGGTTACCGGGCAGATGCGGTTCAGGATCGCCGAACGGTTCGATGACCAGCGGGTCGAGCGTCAGCCGGGCAAAACCGCTTTGAAGACCAGCGACAAACCCGCCGCCCCGGCTTTCCGCCACCCAACCGAGCGGTTCGGGCATGGTCCAGCGCTGGACGCCGCCGTCGGTCAACGACAGGCGGTTGAGCGCGGGTCCGCGAATGTCCACCCAATAGACCGCATTGTCGCGCGCCGACCACAAGGTGCCCTCGCCCAGCGTATCGCGCACGTCGCGATCGACCCGTTTCCATTCGCTCACTAATTCCATCCCTTGCTGACACGCGGTCGATCATCAGGCAACGCCATGGCTATATTCCATCGACATGCGCTGCTAGAACGTGCCGCCTGTCCGTGCGATGCCAATATTGACGCCCCGATCGAACGGATATACTCGGACAAATCGACACGACGCAACCTGTTCGGTTGCGCCTTTGCACTCTGGAGAGAGATGAATGGCAGGTCCTGTATCATCGACCGCAGCCGTTGCCGCGGACCATCACCCCGGCACCCGTTACGGGCCGGCCCTGACGCTTCTGGCCAGCCTCTTTTTCATGTGGGGCTTCATAACCGTCATCAACAACACGCTGTTGCCGCACCTGCGCAGCGTATTCGAGCTTAATTACACCGAAACCACGCTGATCGAATCCGTGTGGTTCATCGCCTATTTCGTGGCGTCCATCCCGTCGGCCAAGCTGATCGAGCGGGTCGGCTACCAGAAATCGCTGGTCATCGGCCTGTTGGTCATGGCCGCCGGGTCGCTGGGCATGATGCTGGCCGCCAGCCTGCCTTCCTATGGCGTGACGTTGGCCATGCTGTTCATCATCGCCAGCGGCATCACATTGTTGCAGGTGGCGGCGAACCCCTATGTGGCCGTGGTCGGCAAGCCCGAAACCGCATCTTCGCGCCTGAACCTGGTGCAGGCCATGAATTCGGCCGGAACGATGCTGGCCCCGTTGTTCGGCGCCTATCTGATTCTGGGCCGGTCGAAGGGCGGCACGTCCAGCGCCGACACAATCCTGACCGAAGCGGAGCGACTGGCCGATGCGCAGTCGGTGATCCTGCCCTATGGCCTGGTCGCGCTGGTGCTGATCGTGCTGGCCATCGTCATCGCCCGTTTCCCCCTGCCCGCCATGGGTTCGGCGACGAGGCGGCTGGCGCGGGAGGAGCGCAAGCGTCATTCGTTGTGGACGCACCGCAACCTGGTCTTCGGCATTCCCGCGATGTTCATCTACCTGATCGCGGAAATCGGCGTCGCCAACCTGTTCGTGAACTTCGTCAGCCAGCCCGACATCGCCAACCTGACCCATGAGCAGGGTGGCCGTTACCTGACCCTCCTGTGGGGCGGCATGATGATCGGACGCTTCGTCGGATCGGCGCTGATGCAAAAGATCGATGCGGGCAAGGTGCTGGCCGGATTCTCGATCGGCGCATTCATCGTCATGATGATCACCGTGTTCACGCAGGGCGAGGTCGCGATGTGGTCGCTGATCCTGGTCGGCCTGTTCCATTCGATCATGTTCCCGACCATCTTTACGCTGGGCATCAAGGGGCTGGGTCCGTTGACCGAGGAAGGTTCGGGCCTGCTGATCATGGCGATTGCTGGCGGATCGCTGGTGGTGGTGCAGGGCTGGCTGGCGGACAATTACGGTCTGCAGACATCCTTCCTGCTGACCGCCGCGTGCGAGCTTTATATCCTCTTCTACGCATTGTGGGGTTCGCGCCCCACCCATGCGCTGCCAGATCAGCAGATCGGCTGACAGCGCGGGAAGGCTATCATTGAAAAGGCCGGGATGGGTGTCCATTCCGGCCTTTTTCTTTTGGGGCTTATGCACTTTACAAACCCAATCTAAAAAATGGTAGAAATGTACTGGACTTCCAAAACTCAGCTAAGCCGGTGAGTGCTGAATTATGTCTGTGGATAAATCCGGAGAATCCTAACTCGACAAGTTCAAGGAAGCCGCCCGCGAGCTAGAGACGGACGACGATCCGGCGCACTTCAAGGAGAGGCTAGCAAAGGTCGTGAAGCGTAAGCCCGTGGAGAAGGATCAAGACCTTGGCTGACGACGTTCAAGGGCCTTCGCTTTCCGCCGCTCTTGCCGGTTCGGTTGTATCGCCGAAACTCGCCTTTGCGGCTGGGATGCTTGTTGCGTCAGCTGCATGGGCGATGGTTTCATTTGCGGCGCTGGGGAGGCAGCGCTCTGCTTCCGAAGCTCTTCAAGTATCTGGTGCCCAACTCGTTCAACGGACTGCGTCGCTACAATCTGCTTCTCTGTCGCTGCTTGAAGCTTCGCGGCGTCAACGTCAGACTGCTTCTCAAAGTAAATCATCAGAAACAAAGCGATGATCGCCACAACAGTTTGAATGGCAGTTCCCTGCGTGTTCAGGGTCCGCCAGACGCTCAAGAATACGCCACCAAGAGCCGCTACTTGCTGCTCGGCATCTTCTGCTGTCGCGCTGCCGGCTTGAACCGATTTCGCAATCTCATGCAGACGTGCCACCTGATCCCGAGTAGCGCCCGTTGCATGAAAAGCGCGAACTACGCTATTGACGATATCATAGGTGCCATCTCGGATTGGTGCCATTCGCCCACACAGTGGGCAACTGGATGACGACCCAATAAAGGTGACCCGCCCATCACCGCCCACAAGTCCCCGAGCAGGCTGCGCGCCGTGCACAGGACAATCAATAATCAAAACTCATCCCCCGATTCCTTGGAGGGATGATGCTATTTTATGCCGTTGTTTGCAAACTGCACAATCGTCTTTTCCTTGCGCGCACTATATCGTCGCTGACGCTGTGCCGGGCGATCCTATTCGGCAGCCAGCGGATATGCAGCGCGGGGGGCTTCACTGGCGAGCGCGGTGATCAGGGCCGTGAGCGTTTGCTGCAACGGGGCAAGGCCGGGACCCGGACCATCCAGCGCGGCGTCGAGATAGAGCCTGCGGTCCACCTCTACCTGCAAGGCGTAAAGATCCTGCGCGGGCAGGCCGTGACGTTCGATCATATGATCGCCCGCATAGGGGTGATTCTGCGTCACGGTCATGCCGCGCCCGGCCAGCACATCGGCGGCCAGCGTCATCAGGCGAGCCGATGCCGCGCGACCGAAGCGGTCGCCCAGCACCATATTGGGCGGGCTCTGCCCGGCGGCGAGCGGCGGCAACGGCGGCATGGAATGAAGGTCGATGAGGATGGCGTGGCCGTGCGCTTCCCTCGCCTCCCGCATCAGCGCGGCGAGGGCGGCGTGATAGGGCCGGTGAACCAGTTCGATGCGCCGCTGCACCTCCGCCCAGGGCATGGGCCGCCGCCATAGCTCGTACGCGCCGGGCATTCGCCGGGGGAAAAGGCCCAGCCCTCCCCGCAATTTCGCGCTGGCCTGAAGCGGCGCGTCGCGGGGCAGCGCGGCGATCATCGCGGGATCAATCTCTCGCTCATGCCGATTGAGGTCAATCAGGGCGCGGGGGGCGCGGGCGACTATCACGGCATGGTCCTGGCCAACCAGCGGATGGACGAGAAGATCGGCCCAGCGATCTTCGAGCCGCCGCAGCACGTGCGGTTCGACCCGTGCGGAGGCCAGCAGCGCATCGTCATAGTCGCGCCCGGCATGCGGGACAGAGATCACGACTGGCGCGATCAGGCGGTCGGGCCGATAGAGATCATAGGCAATCGTGGATCGGGCCGGGGCGCGCGGTGCGATATGGGTCAAATCAACTCCTTTCACCCGCGCGGCAAAAATGGTTACCCGGCTGGATAATATTTACGTCTTGTCGCATATACAAACAGGAAGCGCCATCCGCGAAGGGTGGAACATGGGGCAGGCCGTGACCGGCCAGAGGCGAGACTAACGCAGCGATGGTTCGAATTCTGCTTGCCGAAGACGATGATAGCATGCGCGCCTACCTTGCCCGTGCGCTGGAGCGAACCGGCTATGAGGTCGTCGCGGTCGCGAACGGCGCGGACGCCGTGCCGCTGATCAGCAGCGATCAGTTCGACCTGCTGCTGACCGACATCGTGATGCCGGAAATGGACGGGATCGAACTGGCGCAGCATGCCGCCACCGTCGCACCGGGCATGCGAATCATGTTCATCACCGGCTTTGCCGCGGTGACGTTGAAGGCGGGCAAGGCGGTGCCGCAGGCCAAGGTGCTGTCCAAACCGTTCCACCTGCGCGACCTGGTGCTGGAAATCGACCGCATATTCGGCAGCGCGACGATGAGCGAGCTGAGCTGAACGGATCAGTCGGGGACGACTTCCTCCATATCGGGCGTTGGCTCCAGCGGCAGGCCTGCCATGGCGGCGGTGAACCGGTCCCTGTCCAGCCCCTTTTCCCATACCGATACGACCACGGTCGCCACCGCATTGCCGATGAAATTGGTGAGGCTGCGGCATTCGCTCATGAAACGGTCGACGCCCAATATCAGCGTCATGCCAGCGACCGGGACCGTGGGCACGATCGACAAGGTTGCGGCCAGGGTGATGAATCCCGCTCCCGTGACGCCCGCCGCGCCCTTGCTGGACAGCATCGCCACCAGCAACAGCAATAGCTGATCGCCAAGGCTGAGGTCGACATTGGTCGCCTGCGCAATAAACAGGGCCGCCAGCGTCATGTAGATGTTGGTGCCGTCCAGATTGAAGCTGTAGCCGGTGGGCACGACCAGCCCTACCACCGATTTGCGGCAACCGGCGCGCTCCATTTTCTCAATGAGGCTGGGTAGCGCTGCTTCGGACGATGATGTGCCCAGCACCAGCAGCAGTTCCGCCTTCAAGTAGCGGATGAGGTGGAGGATGTTGAAGCCCGCGAGCCGCGCCACCATGCCCAGCACGACGAGGACGAACAACAGCGAAGTGAGGTAGAAGGTCGCGACCAGCCCAGCCAGATTGGCGAGCGTGCCGATGCCATATTTGCCGATGGTGAAGGCCATCGCGCCCAACGCGCCGATCGGAGCGACCTTCATGAGGATGAAGACCAGTTTGAAGATGGCATGGCTGGCCGAATCGAGCACATGCATCAGCGGATCGGCCTTTTCCCCGATCAGTGTCAGCGCAATGCCGAACAGGATCGCGACGAACAGCACCTGCAGGATATTATGCCCGTCCGCGACAGCCGAAATCAGCGTGCCAGGGATGATGTCCATCAGGAATCCGGTCAGCGTGCGGGCATGGGCCTGCTGCTGATATTCCGCGACCTTGCCCACATCGAGCGTGGTGGGATCGATATTGAGGCCAGCGCCCGGCTGCACGATATTGGCGACCAGCAGGCCCACGATCAGCGCCAGGGTCGAGAAAGTAAGGAAATAAGCGAAGGCCTTTGCCGCGACCCGACCGATCGCGCCCAGTTCCTTCATCCCCGCTATGCCCGTGACGATGGTCAGGAAGATGACCGGCGCGATGATCATCTTCACCAGTTTGATGAAGGCGTCGCCCAGCGGCTGGAGCGCGACGCCGATATGTGGGAAGAAATGGCCGATGAGCACACCGATCGTGATCGCGACCAGCACCTGGACATAAAGCTGACGGTGGAAAGGCAGGCGCGGCGTGGTCTGAATCGGCGCCGTGGTCGATGGCATCATGGCTGCGTGCGCCCCCTTTTGCCCGCAACATATGGACCGGAGACGGGCTGTCCAGAAGATTAGCGTCATCCACGCATTTTCAGGCTTGCGCCACCCCATGCCCCCCGCTATTGGCGCAACTCCCGTGGGCGTGTAGCTCAGTGGTAGAGCACTGTGTTGACATCGCAGGGGTCGCAAGTTCAATCCTTGCCACGCCCACCATCGAAAACCCCGTCAAATCAACGATTTGGCGGGGTTTTTGTTTGCCTGGAGGAGACAGCGAACCCTTCCGTGCCCAAGACATTTTTGGGCAAATTTTGGGCATATCGGCATCCCTTTGGGCAAATTCTGGGCATAAAAATGCCGGGCGACCCCAGCGAAATTCCGATTCGCCAGCGCCTCCCCGACACGGTTTCGCGAAGCCTCATGATGCACCGTCGTCGACCGACGGACGGGTCGTCACGCCAGTCGCGCATGAGCCGCTTTTTGCAGCAGCGAAACGGTGCTGTGCCACGGCCGAGCAGGCAATCTCATCAGCGGGAAAAAGACGACACGCAGCTTCCGCTCCCCATAGAGCCCGCGATCCCCCGAAACAGACACAAGCCCCTCGGGTCCCGTGACATTCCGTGCAAGTCCGGCATGGCCACCGCCCTGCTGGCACCGGAATGCGCCAGACCTTCACGAAACAGGGCGTGCTCCACGTTCAGGGATGCGGATAATTTCCATACGGCGGAGGCGCGAATTCACATGCGACTGGAAAAGATCACATGCTCTCAATCCGTACCCGTGGAAAGAAAGGCATTTACTACATCCGAGGCTCGGTTTCGCTTGGCGACAAGCATATCGAGGTCCAGGAGTTTAGCCTCAGGACAACCGATCGCGATGCGGCCGCCCATCTGATGGCGGAACATGAAACGAAGCTGCGCCACCAGCTCATGTTCGGTCCCGCTGCGCTCGTCGCTCAAGGCACCATCGCCGATGCCTTCGAGAGCTATCTGTCAAAGGCCAAGCCTCCTTGCGCGTCCGACATCCTGCGCATCGGCAAACTGAATGGCATCATCGGCGACTTCAGCTTGCGCGAGCCGAAGCAGGCGTGGGAGCATTTTCGCCGCGCTTACCTTACCGGCCATGACCCGGGCGGTCAGGACCGCTATCGCTCGGTGTTTCAGGCGGCGATGAATGTCCATTACGATCTGCACGATCTTCCGCCGCTGCGGATCAAGGCAATCCCGTTCAACAATGAGCGGGTGCGCTTCCTTAGCAAGGAAGACCGCGATCGGCTGATCGCCGCCTATTCCCCTCACATCCAGCCGATCATCACCATGCTGGCTTTCCAGGGACCGCGGATCCAGACGGCGTTGCAGATTCCATGGGGCGTCGATGGAGTGGATATGAAGGAAAGATCCATCCGGCTCAACCACAGCAAGAACGCGGTCATCAAATCGGTGCCGATGCATTCTCGCGTGTTCGATGTGCTCTGCCCCATATGGGAAAAGCGAGGACAGCCGACAAATGGCCATGTCTTCCTTAACCGGTTTGGCAAACCTTATTCGGATACGCGCAAGGCGATGATTCCCGGGGGCAACCCGATAAAGAACCAGCATGCGACCGCCTGCACGCGTGCGGGGATCGAGGATTTCACCGTCCATGACTGGCGCCACCATTGGGCATCCCACTGCGTGATGGCAGGCATCGACCTCATCACCATCATGAACATGGGCGGCTGGAAATCGCTGCGGATGGTCCAACGCTATTCCAGCGTCAGCGTGGACCACATGCGAGATTCCATTAACAAGTTAAGCTGAGCATACCACCGGGGAGCGAGATACCGCGGTTATGACAGTGCCATTGGAAAGAAGTCCCGATCTGCCGCCCCTTGCTTCCCCAAACTTACTTCTGTTATAACCACCGTATGAACGGCGCACTTAAAATCACAAAAATCGGGAATAGCGCGGGTGTCATCCTGCCCCGCGATGTTCTGGCCCACCTCAACGTCCAAGTGGGTGAAACTCTTTCGCTTGTGGCGACTCCCCGCGGCATCGAATTGAGTGCGGCTGCCCCGGATTTTGAAGCCCAGATGGCCGCTGCTCGCGAAGTGATGCTTCGGCGCAAACGTGCACTGCGTGAACTCGCCAAATAGTCCATGCTTCACTGGATTTGGGTCACGGCAGCGGTGGCTATAGCAGCACATGCCGAGCAAGTGGCGGAGCACGGCGGAGATGACGGAATTCGCGACCAGGGCCTGCTTGATAGCGCTATAGCCCGCCCGGTAAACTTGGCGGGTTATGGCAAACCCGATGTTGCCGATTTAGCCGCAGCGTATGCGTTCGGTATCGCTCAAAACCATCCATTCGTGGACGGCAACAAAAGAACCGCAGCAGTAGTAAGCGAAACTTTCCTCATGCTCAATGGATACGAGTTGACTGCCACGGATGCCGAATTGGTGGTGGCCTTTGTCGCCCTCGCTGGCGGCGAACTGTCAGAGGCGGAGATGGCTGATTGGTTTCGCCAGCACATCCAATAGGTCCTGACATTTAGCCGACGTATTCGGACGAGCTTCCACTCACTTGGCCTGATTGACTGACCACCACTGAATGAGTTCGACTCGAGACGCGGCCCTGTTGCGAGAATCGTAATCGTGATCTCACCCTTGCGAATGGCCGAACACCTTCCGCTGACACAGCCATGCGATCGGGACTGGAAATTCGATGAGGGACGTTGTCTGTGGGCGGGTCATGGCCATGAACATTTCAAGAATTTGTCCAATTACCAGGCCGGGCTGTAGATCGACCCAAATGGGAGGATACAAGGCCTTAGCCCAGGAAATCTCGACAAATGTCTTGATTTCGTGCGCCTGCTAAGATCGGCCAGCTGATCGTTGAACAGCCTGATGAAAGCTCTAGCCGCATCGAGCCTGCGCGGATCGGTACGTTAGGTGGAGACCTGCCCGACCTGATTGCAGGCGGAGCTTAAGCCTGTATCACCTCGCATCGGTCTGCCGGGTCAGAAGTTTTACTGGAATATCTGCACTCGCACCCAGAATCTCGCCGAACTTCAGATTCAGCTGCAGCCCTGATCTAATGGGCATCGCTGGCGAGCGCAGCACAGCGCTCGCCAGCGAGTGCCAACACTTGATCTTGGACAGCAGCAGCAGCCTCAGGTTCCGACGCAAAGCCCGGTAGCCTGACGATTTCAAGAGCGTTTGTAAGACGGTCGATCAGTTCGGACATGGCCTTATCTGCGTCACCCTGGGGCAAGCCAATAGTGCGCGCGAGCGCCATGAAGTCTCGGCGCGTCAGCCGATCGTCCTTGCCGTTGAGCTTGAGCGCCATCCGGTCGCCACCAAGCCCCGGGAAGACTCGCGTCGTAACCGCATCATAAAGCGGCGCGAAGCGAACCGAGGCGAAGGCCTTCGCATCCGGCGCGGCGATCTTGAGAAGCGCGAGATTCTTAAGGTGCATGTCGCCGTCGGCAATCAGCCAGGCGAACACCGCGCGACGAAACAGAATGTCGAGGTCGGCAGCGGGATCCGTCGAGAGCGACCGTAACCCGCGCGCTATGCGCTCAATCGTGCCCTCATATTTCGCCGGTGCCGGAAGATCGAGGACCGAGCAGAAATCCTCCAGCGCGAGCCGACGCTGATCGTCCGCGCCGTGGCGAATGTCGAAACGCTCGACAATGAGCGCGGGCGACATGCGGTCCGGCATCGGGGTGAGCGAGATATTGGGCGTCGCAAAGCCGGCGGCGCGGCCCAGTTCCAGGCAGAGCCATTCGACGATTGGCAGCATCTCCAAGCCTGCGGTTCCGGCAGGCTTCAGAATATGGGTGAACGACAGGCCAACGGCCGGGACGAGCGCGCCATCGGGTGCGAGGTGCATCGGCGCCTTAATCTGGACGCCCGATAGACGCGGCGTCTCAGCGCGGGCGAATATCCGCGCAAGGTTCTGCTCGAAACTCTGCTCGATCGTGCCGCGCGCCGGCCCCTCGTAACGGCCGGTGAAGCGGCCGGCTTCATTGAAGCCTTCCAATCTCGTCGTCAGGACATCCGCTGGCAGGGCCGCAAGCTCACCGCGGGCCTCGACCACGGTGACATTGGACATATAGCGCCGCCCACGCTTGAGCGCCTCGCGGTCATCGCGCTCATGAAGCACTTGCGCCAACCAGCCTTCGGGCAACAGCGATTCGATGAAGGCGGGGAGTTTGCCCGGTGTGGTTTCGCGAACCAGCGCTGGCCCTAATCGCCTCGCCGGCTTCCAACGCCATTCAAAACCATCATGGGCCAGGCGTCCGAGCGGCTCGCCATGCCAGGCGATCAACAAATCGAGCGCCGCCTTATTGGCGGGTGCTTTGGCCTTTCCTGGCTGAGCCCAAAGGAAGCGCTCGGCGCCTTCGCCCTCGCGATACCAGCCATTCTCTCGCGCCAGCGCCCAGACTGCATCGGCGGCCTCCTTCGGCGTGCCATGCTCCGCGACAAGACGCGCGGCCATCTGCACGCGCATCTCCGCCGTGATTGCGCTGGCATGCTCGCTGCGCAGCCGAAAGGCTTCGAGAAAACGCTGCCTTGGCGAGGATATATCGACCCGCAACTCGCCCATGTCATCGCCAACCACTGCCGCCGCCGTCGAGGGATGCGGCGGCGCCTCGTTCTGGACGATCTCCAGGCTTCGGAGCCGGGTCCTCTGGTTGCGCCGCCCGCTGATGAACAGCCGTCCGTCGGGTGTGGGCGCAAGTAGCGCTGCGCTCGCGGACGAGAGATAGGCCTTTGGATAGAGATAGTGCGCGATGCGGACCGCATGGCTGAGGATGGCGGCGTCCGCATCGACATCCTGTTCGACGTAGATGCCCCGCACGAGCTGGACGAGTTCGCCCGCCTGCGCGCGTTGATGCGCGCCCTTGGCATCGATCGTCTCGCCAACCAGATGTATCGCCATAGGATTGTCCCGCATCTCAGATGCGTGATAATTCTCTCGTTCTTCTGTGAAAGGCAAGGATTATCTTGCATCTCATATGCGTTATAATTCCGCGCAAAGGAGAGTGGAGTGGGCGGATCGGCACCTCAAATCGGCGTGCTGCTTGGTGCATTATACCGCGAAGGGATACCCGGTCGCGCCGTCACTTCTGTTGGCAATCGTGAGATGATAGCGGGCGTAGCGCCGCTCGCCGACGCGATTGAGCGCACCGAGTTGGACAAGCTCCGCCAGATCACGCGTTGCTGTCGCCGAGGCGGCATCGGTGATCGTGCGATAATTATGGGCGCTGAGTCCACCGACGAAGCCATCTGGCCCTTCTGCCATCATGCGGATCAGCGCCTTTTCCTGCCGTGCATTGATCCTGTCGCGCAGACGATCAAGCAGGCGGGTCTTTTCAATCAAGAACCGGATACTCTCAATGGTACGCCTTTGGGCCTCCAGCACGATGTCGGCAAACCAACCCATCCAGGCATCAATCTGGTTGGTCTGGCTGGCACGATGCAGTTGCGAATAATAGGCCTTCCTGTGGCGGTTGATGGTGGTCGCCAAGGCGGTGAGCGTCGGTGCCTCCAGAGTTTGCGCCAAAGCCTTCTCCGCTATTGCGCGACCAAGTCGGCCATTGCCATCCTCGAAGGGGTGGATGGTCTCGAACCAGAGATGAGCAATTGCCGCCCGCGTGATCGCGGGCATAGGAGAGTTGCCCTGCGGCGCGCTGTCGTTGAACCAAGCGATGAACCGCCCCGTCTCTTCCTGCACGCGGCCTGACGGCGGCGCCTCGAAATGAACACGCGGCGCATGCAGCGCACCGGACACGATCTGCATGGGATCGGCATGGGTCCGATATGTGCCGATGTCCGCCAAATCGTAGCGCCCATTCATCAGCATCTTGTGCCAATTGAACAGAAGCCGGTCAGTCAAAGGCTCCCCATAATGCTGATAAAGGTCAACCATTAACTCAGCCGCGCCGGTCTCAGCGGGGTTCGAACGACGCTTGTCAGCCGCGAAGCCGAGTTGGCGGGCAATGGAGGACTGGACGCTGTCGCGATCCAGAATCTCACCCTCGATGGCCGAACTATCGACCATTTCCTGCGAGATTAGCTCGATCACGATCCCTTGACGAGCCTCGCCATCGAGATGATGCATCGATCCAACGACGATACCGGCACTCTTGAGGAAACACGCCTCCGCCTCGCGCAAGCGGGCCTCGTCGAATCTGAATTGGGTCCAGTCAGAGAGCTGCCAGTTCCAGAGCATGATCGATGAAGCGCCTTTCTATAAATCATTATATGCGCGATCTGTGATTTATGGAAGGGGTGGCTATCGATCACAGATTGGCCGGGCCTCTGCCCTCACCTCCCGCCTGCTCTTACGTTATGACTGGCTATGAACAGCGCTCTTAAGATTACTAAGATAGGTAATGGTGAGGGGGTTATACTACCCCGCGATCTTCTGGCGCACCTCAATGTCCAAGTAGGTGGAACCCTTTCGGTGGTCACCACCCCGAGGTATAGAATTGAGTGCGGCTGCATCCGATTTTGAAGCCCATATGGCAGCTGCTTGTGAGATAATGCTTCGGCGCAAGCGCGCGCTGCATGAACTCGCCAAATAGTTCCGTCCCGCATTTGATCTGGGTCACGGCAGTGGGGGCCTTTGCAACGCATACTGAGCAAGTGGCGGAGATGACGGGATGCGCGACCCGGCCTACTCGATAGCGCTATGGCCCGCCCGGTAAACTTGGAGCCTCCGGCAAACCGGGGTGGTTCAACCCGCCATCTCCGCCTCGACCATACTAACGGCCGCAGTGAATCAATTCAGACGGGCAAACGCCAGCGGTTTTTCGAGGCACGAATCTTGCACCCGACTCTCCCATGATGAGAACGATGGTTCAGGACTTGCGATATGCAGCAATAACTACGCGCCCCCCTTCTCTGCGACGAGAAAGAAGGAACGATCATTAGTTCGCCCCTCTCCGAGTAAACGCAGCGCTCCTCGATCTGATAAAGTACGCAGCGCTTGCGCCGAAAAGAAATTTATATGTTCGCGCATTGGAACGAAACCGAATGGGGGAAGAATTCCAAGCTTCACCCTAAAAGCGGTAGCATAGATGTCAGCTGCAAGAAGCAATCGAGGCCGACGGCAAAGCCATTCGACAACAGACTGCCTGAGCCTTCCAGGCAATCCACGCCAAATTTGGTCCGGTACCTCGAGATACAGAAAACCTCCTGGCTTGAGCAGAGAGATCATTTCTTCAAGGAGCGCATTAGGATCTGAAACATGTTCAAGAACCTGAGCGCAAATGACAAGATCGACTTGTGTAGGCAAAGAAGCTCGATCGGCAATTATCTCAATGCCGCCACAACCCGGCGTTCCAGATGGGTCGAAGGATATCTTGCGAGATGCGGATAGGTCGCCAATGAGCGCACCGTCGCCGCCACCATAGTCCACCACACATTCGAACTCCGTCGAGAAACCTAGTTCGACAAAGGCTCGGTTCAACCCTGTGCGACGCCCTTTCGACCCCATATATTCGGACAAACCATCATGCACTGCCCGAGTATAATACGGTTCATAACGGTTGCGCTCCACGAAATAAGTTTCGTCACGGTAACCGCGGTAGTATGAATTCGCTTCTTCTTCAGTTAGACCTCGGTCGTAAAAACGGAAGTCGCAAGTGAGGCATCGGTAAAGCACACAGGGGACCGGACCTGACCCCAACGCCTTGAACGCTAGATACGGCGAGACAACAGTGTGTCCTGCTGCGAGATCGTACCCGCCACAGCACAGACACCCCTGTCCTTCTCGTCCTAGTGGATTGGTGCCCATTAACAAATCTCCCCTCGTATGGAGCGGTTTTCTATTTATTATCAGACAAAAAGTAAACGTTTGGGCCTTGGGGACATCACCCCCTTTACATGTCTTATCGGTATCGTCGCTCCCTCATAATACATTGCCTGAAAATCGCCGGTGCCAGCCCGCTTGCACAAGCGGAAGGCAAACTACCAAACGGTATGAATTGATAACATATAGAACCTAAAGTCGGTTAGCTGCTGGAGACAAGGGGATCACATTATGGCATCAGTCGCGCTGGATCGAACCGTGTCAACATCCTTATTCTCTGGTGATGTTCCGCGCACCGTCATAATCACGGCGTTTCTGTTGTTCATTGCTAATATTCTTGCGTCCGGTCTGCTGACGCCGCTGTGGCTTGATGAAGGTTTCAGCGCAACGATTGCGACCCAGCCGAGCATCGCCCGCCTCATCGACTGGTGTCTCAACGAATTAAGCGGGCCGCTTTATTACTCCTTGCTCTGGGCCTGGGAAAAGGTCGCAGGAGACAGCAATCCGGCGCTGAGAGTTCCTTCGCTCGTTTTCTTGATGGCCGCGCCTGCCCTCCTGCTCTGGAGGGGGCATGAGGATCGCACGATCCGGAATCTTTGGGCGCTCAGTATTGCTCTGTGGCAGCCGGGATTCGGTGTCGCGACCGAGGCTCGGCCTTATTCCCTGATGCTCTTCCTAGGATGTGTGCAGGCAGTGTGTTTTTTGCGCCTCATGCGGGCGCCAAGTACTACGCACGCCGCTATTTGGGCTGGTGCATCCTCGCTCGCCGTTCTGACGCACTATCATGCTGCGGTAATCTCCGGCATTCAGGGCATCTCCTATCTCGTCATCTGGCGCCGCACGGCGCTGCGCACCTGGCCAGCTGTTTTTGTGCTGCTGCCGATGACGACATGGATATTCTGGCACCTGCGCATCGTGCTGGATTATGCCGGATCGGGAAATAGCTGGTATCAACTGCTGAACTGGAGCGAGGCACTCTTCGTGCCCCTGTTCCTGGTTGGATCCGTTGTGGCGCTCATCACTTTAGGGTTCATGCTGCCTATATGGGCATATGTCAGGTTCGGCAGGTACCGATCCACTGAATATGCCTTTCATCGGCGCACGCCAGAATTGGTACTCATTTGTACGGGCCTGCTGTCGGCGGCTTTCGTTGTAGCACTGGGCTTCCTTCGTCCCAGCTTTTCGATGCGCTATCTGCTTCCCTATATCGGAGCGGTCTCGCTGTTTATCCCGGTCATCCTTCGCGATGTGAAACGCCTCGTTCCCGCTGCGCCGATGGCGATAATATTGCTGTTGATCGGCTCTGCCCTGCCGCCGCTTGTCGGGCGTCTTTCGAATCCCTTGGATGATCACCGCTACGGATTCAATTTCGAGCAGTCGTCCAACTGGATCATGCGCAATAGCAACACTAGAACACTGGTCTATCTCTGGGACAATCCCACTGCGCGAATGGGCAAGGTTGAGAAGCTGGCAGACGTCGGTGGCTTCTTTTTCCGCCGCCAAGGTCGGTCAGTCGATGTCCTGATCCCACGTTATGCCATGAACGCCGACCCCGCGCCCGCAGTCATGGCACTGGCGAGGCAACGGCCGGACACAGCAATCATATGGGCGTATGACACAGGCGTCCCCAACACGAGCGCATTGCTGCACCCTCCGCGCCTCTCACAAGACAAGCGATGGAAGTGCCAGAATTTCGGACGGGGATCAGTGACTGTCCTGACCTGCATACCCTCTTCACCGCGTACAGATTTAGATGGCGGCAAGGTTAACGCGACGTTAGGGTGAGGAGCGGATAAGGGGTTAGGGACCACTCAGTAGGTCCTGAATATTCACGAGGGAGCGATCGCCAGAGGCAAGAGCGGCATCGCTGGGGGTAAGTTGATGCAGGCAGTCATTCTTGCCGGAGGATTGGGCACGCGGCTGGGCGAGGAAACATCCGTCCGTCCGAAGCCTATGGTAGAAATCGGCGGGATGCCGATCATATGGCACATCATGAAGATTTTTTCGGCTGCGGGCGTGAACGATTTCATCGTCTGCCTCGGCTATAAAGGCTACATGATCAAGGAATATTTCGCCAACTACTTCCTCCATACTACCGACGTAACAATCGATTTAAAAAATAATAATATCGAGGTTCATCAAAATTGGAGTGAACCCTGGCGAATTACCTTGGTCGATACTGGTGCCGATACACAGACGGGGGGGCGCCTCAAGGCAATCGCCAATCACCTAACCGAAGGCCAGCCATTCTGCTTGACCTATGGTGACGGCGTTGCCGACATCGATATCGCCAGTCTCATCGCTTTCCACCGCAACCATGGAAAGAGCGCAACGATCACCGCAGTCGCCCCTCCCGGCCGCTTCGGTGCCATCGAATTCGACGGCGAGTTCGTTCGCAGTTTTCGGGAAAAGCCGGCGGGAGATGGCGGACTGATCAATGGCGGCTTTTTCGTCGCGGACCCGTCGGTCATCGAACTGATAGAAGGCCCGGAAACGATATGGGAACAGAAACCGCTCGAGCAACTCGCCGCCGCTGGCGAACTGGTTGCCTATCGCCACGAAGGCTTTTGGCACCCGATGGATACCTTGCGTGACAAGGTCTACCTCGAATCGCTTTGGCAGCAGGGTGCGCCTTGGAAAAGCTGGTGAAAGCCTCTTCCTGGGCGGGTCGGCGCGTGCTGGTCACCGGCCATACCGGGTTCAAAGGCGGCTGGCTGTCGCTCTGGCTGCATCGACTGGGTGCCCATGTCACAGGCTTTTCTTTGCCGCCTCCTACGCAACCTAGCTTCTTTGAACAAACGCGTCTCGCTGGCCTTGTTGACCATGTGGAGGGCGATGTCCGCGAGATGCAGGCGGTGTCGGATGCGATCGAAGCCGTGCGACCGGAAATCGTGTTCCACCTCGCCGCTCAGCCTTTGGTACGCTATTCCTACGACAATCCGGTCGAAACCTATGCGACCAATGTCATGGGGACGGTGCATGTGCTCGAGGCCTGTCGCACCAGCAACGATGTCCGAGCCATAGTCTGCGTCACGACCGACAAATGCTATGAGAATCGCGAGTGGGTGTGGCCTTATCGGGAAAGTGACCCGATGGGCGGCCACGATCCATACAGCAGCAGCAAGGGAGCGGCAGAACTGGCCATCGCCGCCTACAGACGCTCCTATTCCGCGGGTCCGAAGATAGCCTCTGCCCGTGCAGGCAATGTGATCGGCGGGGGTGATTGGGCGGAAGATCGCCTTGTTCCGGATATTATACGCGCCCTGATCGCGAGTGATCAGCCGCTGATCCGCAATCCGGCTTCTATCCGTCCCTGGCAACATGTTTTGGAAGCATTATCGGGCTATCTGTTGATCGGAACGCAGTTGCTTCAAGGCCCGGGCGAGGCAGCGACAGCCTGGAATTTTGGCCCTTCTGAGGACGACACACGCCCAGTGAGCTGGATCGTCGATAAGATGCTCACAGCTTGGGGCTCATCCAGCGGTTGGGGCCAGCCTTCCGTTGCTCAACCGCACGAGGCCACCCTTTTGAAGCTCGATTCCAGCAAGGCACGTAGCGAACTGGGCTGGAAGCCCAGGCTCAGGCTAAACGAAGCGTTAACCAAAATAGTGGATTGGCATAAGCATGTGGAACGCGGGGGGGACGCCCGCGAAATCAGTTTGCAGCAGATCGACGAGTATATGGCGCGCGGTGCAGCGGAATTAAGCGAGGATCAATGGGCGTGAACGATATTCCTGGAGCCGCGCAGCTACAGGCTCTTGCCGAACAATCGGACGAGGCGCAGCTGCGCCATCTCATCCTAGATCTCGTTGGGGAGTATGCCCGCCGCCACCATGCTCCCAAGACCTTCGTACCGGGGGAGAGCGCCGTGCCTGTATCGGGCAAGGTTTATGGCGCAGAGGACATGCAGGCGCTTGTCGATTCCTCTCTGGATTTCTGGCTGACGACCGGCCGGTTCAACGCCGCGTTCGAGGACAGGTTGGCGGAGCGGATCGGTGTGCAGCATGCATTGACCACCAATTCGGGATCCTCGGCCAATCTTCTCGCCCTTTCCTCCCTCTGCTCCCATTATCTGAGAGGAGACGCACTCAAACCTGGCGATGAAGTGATCACGGTTGCGACCGGCTTTCCGACCACCGTCAACCCGGCGCTCCAATATGGGCTGGTGCCAGTGTTCGTCGATGTCGATATCCCAACCTACAACATCAAGCCTGATGCGATCGAGGCGGCGGTTTCCGACCGTACGCGGGCCATCATGATCGCCCACACACTCGGCAATCCCTTCGATCTTGGCGAAGTGATGCGCGTCGCTGAGAAATATAATCTGTGGGTGGTAGAAGATTGCTGCGACGCCTTGGGCGCAACCTATGACGGGCGGAATGTCGGTACGTTTGGAGACATCGGCACGTTGAGCTTCTACCCCGCCCATCATATCACCATGGGTGAAGGTGGTGCGGTCTTCACGGACAAGCCTCGGCTCAAGCGGGTCATCGAGTCCATGCGCGACTGGGGCCGGGACTGCTGGTGCGCGCCGGGCATGGACAACACGTGCGGCAAGCGCTTCTGCCGCAAGCTCGGTGATCTGCCGATGGGCTATGATCACAAATATACCTACAGCCATTGCGGCTATAATCTCAAGATTACGGACATGCAGGCAGCCGTCGGCTTTGCCCAGCTTGATCGGCTTGACGGCTTCATCGCAGCGAGACAGTGCAATTTTGATCTGCTGACGCAGCTTCTGAAGCCGTTTGAAGACGCCTTCATCCTCCCGGAAGCCACGCCGAATAGCGAGCCTTCCTGGTTTGGATATCCCATTTCCATTCGCGAAGGCGCCCCCTTTACGCGTGATGATCTGGTGCGGCACCTCGATACGCACCGCGTCGGCACGCGTCTCTTGTTCGGCGGTAACTTGATCAGGCAACCCTATATGCGCGGACGCAACTATCGCGTTGCTGGAGCGCTGAACAACGCGGACTTCGTGACAGAGAGGACTTTCTGGATCGGCCTTTATCCCGGCTTGGGCGAACTCCATCTGGGATATGTGGCCGAGACATTAGAGAGTTTTTTAAGGAACTATGTTAATCACTAGGCCCTGCGACTGTGAGGACAGTCGCTCGGCGCGGGGGAATTTGCGTGACTGAGTCCATTTTCAACGACCTGTTCGTGCTCGAACTGGCCAACAATCACTGGGGCAAGCTGGAGCGCGGACTGAAGATCATCCGCGATTTCTCCCGCGTGGTGAAATTCAACAATATGCACGCCGCCATCAAACTTCAGTTCCGCGACGTGGATAATTTCATACACCCGGATTTTCGCGATCGGGCTGATATCCGCTACATCAAGAAGACGCTCGATACGCAGATGTCGTGGGAGAATCTGCGGCTCATGGTGGAGACTGTGCGCGACTGTGGCATGGTCACCATGGTCACGCCCTTTGATGAAGTCTCTGTCGACAAATGTGTCGAATTCGGTGTCGAGATCCTCAAGATCGCCAGCTCCGACGTCCGCGACAAGACACTGCTGGCTAAAATGGCCTCAACCGGCCTGCCTGTCATTGCATCGACCGGCGGCGCCAGCCTTGAACATATCGATGATATCGTCGCCTTCTTCACCTCGCGGAATATCCCCTTCGCGCTCAATCACTGCGTGTCGCTTTACCCTTCCGAGGATGGCGACCTCGAACTCGATCAGATCGATTTTCTGAAGGCGCGCTATCCAGGCATCACTATCGGCTATTCGACCCATGAACATCGCGATTGGTGGGATTCGACACTAATCGCCTATGGAAAGGGTGCCCGGACCTTCGAGCGCCATATCGATATCGACTATGAGGGCGTGCCGGTCAGCCCTTATTGCACCAAGCCCGAACAGGCCAATACATGGTTCCGCGCCATGAAAAAGGCGCAAGAAATGTGCGGTAACGGCTCGGCTGGACGCCGTGCCGTACCGGAAGGCGAACGCCGGTATCTCGATGCTTTGGTGCGGGGCGTCTATGCCAAGCGCGATCTTGCTGCTGGCGAGGTCCTGACGATGGATGACGTGTTTTTCGCCGTTCCTTTGCTCAAGGGACAGCTGTCCACGCGCGAATTCGCGGGGGGCGAGCGCGTGACCGGTTCGATTATCGCGAACGCCCCGCTCGACGTCCAGAATGTGGATGCACCAGCACTGCGCGATCCGGCACTGAACGCTCTGATCATTGATCGTGGGTTCGATACCTCAACAGCACGTACTGCGATCGCCTCCTGATGCGCGCCATGGGACGATCCGCCGACTTCGAACTGCGCCAGGAGCCGGTCGGCGCGGCCCGCGTGCGGCTGGCTGACTATGTCGCCCAGCGCATCGCCGAGCATGGCATCCGCCATGTATTCATGCTGACCGGCGGCGGCGCCATGCATCTTAACGACGCGCTTGGCCGAGCTGAGGGCCTGCAATATGTCTGCTGCCATCATGAGCAGGCGGCGGCCATGGCCGCTGAAAGCTATGCCCGCCTTTCCGGCCGCATGGCAGCAGTCAATGTGACGACAGGCCCGGGCGGGATCAACGCGCTCAACGGCGTCCATGGTGCCTATACCGATTCCATTCCCATGCTGGTGCTGTCGGGCCAGGTAAAGCGCGAAACGCTTCGGCACAATGCTACGGTCCTCGTACGTCAGCTGGGTGATCAGGAAGCCGACATCTGCGATATGGTGAAATCGATCACCAAATTCGCGGCGACGGTCTCAAGCCCGTTCGACATCCGATATCTGCTCGAAAAGGCACTCTGGCTGGCCGAGCGCGGTCGCCCTGGACCGGTGTGGCTCGACATTCCCATCGATATTCAATCGTCGCTGATCGAACCAGCGCAGCTGCGCGGCTTTGATCCGACCGCCGAGGGCTATGGCCAAGACTACGCCATTCCTGGTGAATATGGGTGGCTGAAGGACGCAGCGCTCGATCGAGCTGCGCAGGACGTGATTGCTGCCATTCTTCAGGCTCGCCGTCCGGTCCTGCTACCGGGCACCGGCATTCGCATCTCCGGCATGTACGAGCCCTTCCTCGAACTAGCCGACAAGCTCGGAATCGGCGTGGCTCCGGCCTGGAACGCCCAGGATCTCGTACCGGACGATCATCCGCTGTATGTTGGCCGCCCCGGCACCGTGGGCGACCGATCAGGCAACTTCGCCGTCCAGTGCAGCGATCTTTTGCTGGTGCTGGGCTGTCGGCTCAACATTCGCCAGATCAGCTACAATTACGCGGGCTTCGCTCCCGACGCGAAAAAGATCATGGTCGATGTGGATGCGCCCGAACTGTTCAAGCCCACTCTGTCGATCGACATGCCCATTCATGCCGATCTGCGGACCTTCATCCCAGCCATGATCAAGGCGCTTGACGGATATGAGGTGCCTACTTCCCACCGCACCTACATCGATTGGGCCATGAAACGCCGACAGCGCTACCCTGCTGTCCTTCCTGAATATTGGGATACGCAAGGGGTGGTGAACCCCTATTGCTTCACGGAAACGCTGTTTGAAGCGCTCGAGCCTGACGAGGTCATCGTGATGGCCGATGCCACTGCCGCCGTGGTCACCGTGCAGGCTGCGAAGCTCAAACAGGGCCAGCGGCTTTATTCCAATTCTGGCGCGGCCTCGATGGGTTATGATTTGCCGGCGACGATCGGTGCCTGGCATGCGATGCCACCCTCTGCCAAGCGGATCATCTGCCTGGCGGGTGATGGAAGCATCATGCAAAATCTGCAGGAGTTGCAGACGATCATCGGCCAAGGCATTCCAGCGAAGATCTTCCTTTATAACAATTCCGGCTATCACTCCATCCGGCAGACGCAACAGGCCTATTTTGACGGTCATTCGGTCGGTTGCGGCCCGGACTCAGGCGTTACCTTTCCCGATTTCGGCAAGGTCGCGCAAGCCTTCGGCTTTGCCTATACCCGCACGTCTGAACATAGCGACATGTTCCGAGCCATCGCAGAAACTTTCGCGGCCCCTGGTGCCGCCATCTGCGAAATCTTCATCGACAAAGGTCAAAATTTCGCGCCGAAGGTGTCATCGCGCCGCCTGGAAGACGGCAGCATGGTGACCGCCCCGCTGCACGATCTTGCCCCCTTCCTTCCAAGGGATGAATTGGCCGAAGCTATGCGAGTGCCCGGATAATGAGCCAGGTGCAGAACATCATCTTCGATCTGGATGGTACGCTCGTCGATAGCGCGCCTGTATTCGTGGAAATTCTGAACGACATGCTGCGGGAACGGGGCAGTTCGCGCTCTGTAGGGCTTTCCGAGGTCCGGCAGTTTGCAAGTCTGGGCGGCCCTGCCCTTGTCGGCGGTGTTCTGGCGCAGGAATGTGGCGATCTGCGGCAGGAAGTTGCCGACTTTCGCTCGCGTTACGCCCTATGTCCCACGCCTTTGAAATCCCTATACGAAGGCGTTGCCAGGGGTGTCCGGGAACTCACTGAGCATGGATACAGGTTGGCGATTTGCTCCAACAAGCCGCAACAGCTTTGCGAGAAGGTAATCGCCGATCTGAACCTCAACGCGCATTTTCCTGTCATTGTCGGAAGTTCTCCCGATCGCATGGCCAAGCCAGCGCCTGATCTGATGGAGCTTGTCATGGCGCAACTCGGGACCAGCGTCCGCGAGTGTCTTTATGTCGGCGACAGCGAGATCGATCATGCCTTGGCTAAGGCAACGGGCATCCGTTTCGCCTTTGTGACTTACGGCTACGCCACCGAACAATTTACGGCTGACTCGCATGAGGAGTTCAGCCATTTTTCTGATCTTGTGCGGTTGCTCAAGGCAGAGCGTGCGCCTTTCTTCTCGAAACGCGGGGCCGCGTAGAAAGGTCGGGGCGAAGGTGGAGTTTACCGCGCACGTTGCAGCGGAACTGCGGCAGAGCGAACACCGCGTCGTCCTCACCGGTGCCAGCGGATGGCTGGGACGCTCGACATTGGATCTGTTGCACGGCGCACTTGGGGAGCAATTTGCAGAGCGGGTCTTCTGCTTTGGATCAACTCAGGCTGATGTGCACCTGTCCAACATTCGAATTGTGACCCAGCGGCCGCTGGTTGAACTGGCCAACCTCTCTCGCCATCCAACGCTACTGCTCCATTTTGCCTTTCTGACAAAAGACCGTGCCGAAATCATGCGCGAGTCAGATTATCGTTCCGCCAATCAGGCGATCCGCCAACTGGTTCTCGACGCACTCGACCCCATCGGGGTGGAGGCGGCATTTCTTGCCTCTTCGGGGGCGGCCCACTTTGCAGATGATCTGCTCGCCACGCCCGCCATGCAGCTATATGGCGAGCTTAAGCGGGAAGACGAAGTGGCCTTCACGACTTGGGCTGAGGCCCGGGACAGAAGGCTAATCATAGCACGGATATTTAATCTGTCTGGTCCGCACATCAACAAACTGCCGAGCTATGCGCTTTCATCTTTCATCCTCGACGCCCTCGCGGGCGGACCCGTGATCGTGAAAGCACGCCATGAGGTGCGGCGTGGCTATGTTGCGATACGTGAACTCATGTCGCTGGCCTTCGCACTGTTGCTCGACCAGGCGCGTGGAGTGACGCAATTCGAAAGCGGCGGGCAGGATGTCGAAATGGGAGAACTTGCCTCCCTGATCGCATCCTCAATGAACTGCTCCGTCGAGCGCCCTCTTAACGGTGTCAGTCGCTCGGACATCTATCTTGGCGACGACCGCGCCTACCAGCACCTGCTCGACCGCTACGGCATAGAAGGGGTGCCGCTCGCCAAGCAGATCAGCGAGACCATCGCCTTCTTGAAAGGTGCCTCTCATCCCGAACCCCTGCAGGATACTCATGCTTAAGCCCTCTGCAACACCTGAGATTTCGGTCGTCATCCCCTGCCTCAATGAGGAGGAGAATGCAGCAGCGATCACGAACGCCGTGATCGAGCAACTGGAGACACTGACCGACAGCTTTGAGATCATTTTCATCGACAATGGCTCCACCGATGAGACGGTAGCCATTGTCCGGGCCATGTGTGCAGGCGATGCCAGGATTCGACTAATCATCAACACACGCAACTTTGGCCAGTTGCGATCCCCTGCCCACGCGCTTTTCCAGGCTAAAGGTTGCGGTATCATCGGCATCGCCGCCGACTTCCAGGATCCACCCGAACTCATTCCCGAACTCGTCAGGCGCTGGCGAGCGGGAACGGAGATCGTTCTGGGCGTCAGCGAGACGAAGAAAAGCTCACCCGTTTACTCAAGCTTGCGGAAGCTGTCATACGATCTGCAGCGCAAGTTCGGCGATTACCCAATCATCCCCAACGCCACCGGCTTCGGTATCTACGACGCGAAGGTAATTCGCGCGATCGCAGAGCTGAATGAGCCCGAACCTTTCGTTCGCGGCCTGCTGGTGGAAACAGGCTATGCAATTGAAACGGTGACATTCAAGCGGCCGGACCGTGCCGCCGGCCGCTCCAAAAACGGGTTTTTCGCGCTTCTCGATTTCGCGCTATCCGCCCTCGCTTATTCTTCGAAGGGCCTGCTCCGTGCGCCCCTATACTTCAGCTTCATTGCCTTCGCGGCAACGATGGTCAGCATGTTGGGTGCGGCCTGGTCGATCGCTTGGGCGCAGAATCCCAGAATGTGGCTGTTCGCCGCGCTGCTGGAATTTCAATTCGGACTCCTGTTTCTGTTCCTCGGCGTCCTCGGCGTTCAGGTCCGCCTGATTTCCGACCGAACACGGGGAATGCCGCTCGTTATCGAGCGGGAGCGCGTCAACTTCGCTCTCCAGGACTGACCCATGGCCCCTCTTTCTTTTGCATCGATACCGCGGGTCTGGCGCTATTACATGGTTGGGGCAGTCAACACACTGTTCGGTTACAGCGTTTATGCGTTGCTGTTGTTGATCGGCCTGCAGATGTACGTTGCCCAGATCACTGGGCACATCATAGGGGTGATCTTCAATTATTTTACCTACAGTCGGCACGTCTTTCAGGCCGTACCCGCCTCGAAGCTGCGCTTTTTGCTCTCCTACCTGCTGAACTATCTCGTCGGTCTTACCAGCCTTGCACTCGCCGCCACGGTCATCGCGTCGCCCTATATCGCGGGGCTACTGGCCATGTTGGTCACCTCGATCATCAATTTTATGGTTTTGCGCCGCCATGTATTCGCCCCCGGTGCACTGAAAGCCCCGCTGACGCAGCCAGCCACCCTCAGAGAGGAAGTCGATCATGCCTCGCTCTGACAGCCCTGAAGGACAGGGTAGTCTCATCCTTTACGGGCTGGGGTCCGTAGGTCAGTCCATCGCCGATGATTTGCTGACTGGAGGATGGGACATCGAGTTCATCCTCGATCGAGGCAAGCGTGGTCAAAGCTATCGCGACATTCCGGTTCTGGCTCTTGAGGATGCCGTGGACGGCCGACTTCTGGGCAAAACGATCATGGTTGGTTTGCATAATCATTATATGGACATCAATCGACTTCACGCCGAGCTTGATAGTGCCGGTGCCGCCCGCATACTGACCCCCGTCAATTTGCCCCAACTGATCGCTAACGGACGAACGCGACCGGGCTATTGGCTTGATCCGGACTTCAGCTATGCGGAGCATAAAGCGGACTTCGCCCGATTGCGCAGCCTGCTTGCGGACGAGACCAGTCGCAGCCTGTTCGACAACATTCTGGCATACCGCCAGAGTGGAAACATTGCCGACTGCCCTTCACCGAGCCTGGAGGATGAATATACCCCCCACGATCTGCCCCGTTTTACGGGACCACTGCGGATCATCGACTGCGGTGCATTTACCGGCGTCGCTATCCACAAGCTCCTGAAGGCTGGTTACGACATAGCCAGCTTCATCGCTTTCGAGCCAGACCCGGACAATTTCACCCTGCTCGCATCCCGGAGTTTCCCGGTCGAGCGGCAGATTTGCCTGCCGCTAGGTACTTGGTCGATAACCCGCCAGCTGAAATTCTCAAGCGAGGGATCAATGGCGAGCCAGTTGAGCGAGACCGGCACCGCCGTTGTTCAGTGCGTGGCCGTTGATGAGATTCTTGGCGGCGAACAAGTGAACCTCATCAAAATGGATGTCGAAGGAGCGGAAATCGAGACTCTGAAGGGCATGAAAAAAATCATTGCCGAGCAGAGACCTAATCTACTGCTATCCGTGTATCATACACCAGATCACCTGTTCACTATTGCCGATCTGATTGAATCGTGGGGCCTGGGATATGAATTTCACTTGAGAGTTCACGAGTTTAACACGTTCGGAACCGTCATTTACGCCTTCCCGAACAGGCACACCTAAACGGATTCCGGCAAAGCCCTCTCGATACCGTCAAAGCTACCTGTTACCTCAGGCCAATCGGCAGGCCGCCTGCAGAATATGCACCTTGCTCCCCGCGACTTCCGTCACAAGGATGTTGGTATCCACGACCTTCAGGCCGCAATTCTTAAGCAGGGCGGCCATCGAGGATGGTGAATAGAAATTCACATGCTCATGCCAATGCCGCTTCTCCTTTTCCCGCTCTTCGACGTCACGCCGCATAACCTCTTCATAAGGCACTTCTATGTAAAGAACTGATCCCTCGTCCATTGCTTCTCGAACGACAAGTAAAAGGTCAGAGGGATAGGGAATATGCTCCAATATCTGCGAACAAACGATCAAGCGATATTTGGATGACGTTGCCTGTTCCCGCGTAACCGCCTTGGCATCCCCATCTACCTCCTTGCCGCTGATATCAAAGATGTCGAGGCTGACGCGCCGGTTTTCGAAAGGCGTGTTAGCTCCCGTGTCACCTCCCCAATCCAGGATGGTCAATGGATCGCGGACATGAGGTGCCAAGAATTCCTCGACCTCGCCCTTGTATGAAACCGTTTCAACTAGCGCGGTGTTGCGTTCGTGATAGCCAGGTTCATAATGTTCTCGTAGCGTCACATAGGCTTCTTCCCGATATCCCGCATAAATGGCGTCCATCTCTTCTTCCGAGAAGCGGATATCACAGAACAAATGTTCACACCGACGGCATCGCAACGACTTGCAAATGGAATAAGCATTTCCATTCTGGATAGTTTTCAGTCCCCAACTATCGTCTATTACCACGGGACTCCAACCGAAGGCCCGGTCAGCCACAAAGGGCATCAGAATAGCCGGCGACCTTGCCAGATCATCCCGACCGCAGCACACACAGGCTGTAGCCAGCCGTTGCCGCGCCTTCTCCGTAGGTGATATATCATCGTTGAAGGTCATCGTGCCCCCGCTCTATTCACTGTGATACAGAAATTTTCTTAGCGGAACATTGCAGAACTCATAAAAGGGCTTCAACGCCTTTTGATGTGGTGTCATGCGCGGGTCTTCGATGTATGCTGCAGGAGCCAAAATCGGCAAAGGCTGTGAACCAGAAAGACCGCCCATACTGGTGTGACGGCGCGATTGCTAGTTCGACTATTGCAGATAGTAACAGAGCGGGCGCTCGCCTCAAGGGCTGATCACTTGCTTGACAAAGGAGACAGCTGAACTCGCTTGCCTGCCAGCAACGTCGAAGGATAACTGGGCAGCACGGGACATGCCTAAACGGACTGCAAACTGAACGCGGTTCAGTCGTCTCTCACCCCAGCATTCCCCCTCTTAGAAAATGCCGCATAATCTAGGAGATTGCCGGGCCGGATCGCCCTCGTCCGAACTGCCAGCTAATCCCGTCCGCCCGCATGACCCCGGAGGCTGCCTTGCCAATGTGGCGCTCGAGTACATCGCGCCACGGCACTAGTGTGAAATCCCGCGACCGTTCGACGACAGCGAAACTCCCGCTTTCGAGATCGACCCGCCGGGCGATCTTGCCCTCGATCCGCTCGCCGATCTGAGCTGGTTCAAATCGCTTCCCTATATCGCCGCCGAGCCGCTCGCCGGCTTGCCGCAATTCACGCTGGCGGAGCATGTCCAGTGCGCCGTCCCGGTAGCGAAACGCGGATCGCTCGCCTTCCGCCAGCTGCTGCTCAATCAGCCATTGCCGCCGCGCCGCGAGCGCGGTCCGTACCTCCCGTCCATATCCTACATCGCGCACGGCAGCGTGACCGCCCTCGGCAAGCTCACGATCGAGCCAGGTCGGCGCGTTCTTCGCGGCCAGGTCGTCAATCGGGGACCGCGAAAGGACAGAGAGCGTTACTGGCCGGTCGAGCTGCTGCCGCTGGGCAAAGGCATCGGCGCGAGCGAGATGATCGTTGGGGATCGTCCAGCTTCCATCCGCCAGACGCTCGGGTCCAGCGCCCGCGCGCCGCATGGCCTCGAGCCGCCGGACATGACTTGCAGCGAACGCCTCGCTGGCGGTCGGATCGTGCCGCAGATGCAGATCGATCGAATAGCGCCCGCCATTGGCGCGGGCGACCGCCTCAACCGTGCGATCGGCCTGGGTCGCCTCAATCCGCGACGGCGCGATGCGCACGATCGATCCCTCCGGCACCGATGGCGTCGCATCACCTCGGCCGATATTGATATAATGGACCCGGCCATCGATCCCGTCGACCATCAGATAATGACGGTCGCGATGCTCGTCGGAGAAGCCCCGCTGGATCAATCGCCCGACAATCGGCTCGCGAAGGTCAGTCGTCACCACCTGTTCGACACCCGAGCGGTCGAGACGCCGCGCCGTCAGTTCGCGCTGTATGAGCCGGATGATGTCGCCGCGTTCGCCCATTCGGCGCAGCGTGTCCTCAATCCCGTCGGCCAGTTGGTAGCGCCCGCCACCGACATCCGCGGCGAGTTCCATCGCCTTCAATTTGCGAAGCCGCCCGGTCGCGACGGATTGCTGGAAGGGATCATTGTCGACGGGTGAGACAATCCGATCGGCATCCATCCGCCGCAACAATCGCCGGTCGATTACGGTCAGTCGCTCCTGGTCGACATCGTGGCGCAGGCGGGCATCGATCTCCTGATCCGTGCGAGGCCCGAGGTCGAGCGTCACCAGCTCGGACGCGCGCTCCCGAAGGCCTTGTGAAATATATTCGCGCGCGATGATGAGATTATCACCACGATCATCGACCCCGCGCAGCACGATATGGGTGTGCGGGCGTTCGGTGTTGAAATGATCGACCGCGACCCAGTCGAGCTTGGTGCCGAGGTCCTGTTCGACCTGAGCCATGAGCCGCCGCACATAGGGCTTGAGGTCGGGATATTCTGCCCCATCTTCGGCAGAGATTATGAAGCGGAATTGGTGGCGATCACCAGCCGTGCGCTTCAGGAAATCGTCGCTGCTCGCGCGGTCGGTCGCCGGGCCGTAAAGCTCACCAGGCAAGCCCTCGCGCGTGACGCCGTCGCGCTGGATGTAGCGCATATGGGCACGGGCTGCCTGGCCAGCCTTGCCACGGAGCCGGATGAGGCTCGCCTTCACCACCGCGCGGCGGCCACGGAAGCCGCCCAACCTGTCGCGACTGGCGAGAAGCCGTCCCATGCTCGCGCCCCGGCCGATCCGACTGCCATCAAAGCGCCGCGACCTTTTGCCTGTCTTGTTACCAGCCAACCGCGCCGCCGCGAGAATGCGCCCGCCATATTTGACTGTGCGCTTGCCATCATTGCCCCGCATCCTGCCGAGCCTGGGCGTGACGTCGTCGTCAGACATGGTAACGCCACCCCATCTCGCGAATTCGGCCAGAGACTGGCGGATTTCCGTCGTTCCCGCCCGTCCTGCCTCTGGAAGTCAGGGCACGATCTCGTGAAAAAAGGATGTGCAGACAAACACTTAAGCCGGGTCGCGAGACACTGCCTTTATCTTGTTTCCCCTTATCCCCTCCCTGAACACCTCTCCGGCTCAAAAAAAAGGGAGAGACAGCGCCGGTCCGACGCCGCCTCTCCTTGGCCATGACGCTGCCATCAGCGCACATCGGCCATCGCCTTCCGGGCAGCGTCGCGGCTGCGACAGATGCGCTTTGCGATCATTCCATGCGGCATTCCCTCGCCATCCACGAGCATGATGGCCATGAACCAGCGGCCATCCAGCCGACCCCAGATCGCGATCCGGTCGAGTTCCAGATCATCCTCGCCAAGGCCCTCATAGGAGCCCAGCCAGCGCTCCTCGCCCCGCGCATCCCAGAGGAAATCACTCTCCTCCGCATCCAGGAACCGATGCGCCAGTGCTTCGCCCGCGCCGCGTCCCAGTTCGATTTCCAGCCCCGCCAACAGCGTCGCTAAAATATGATCCGACGCCGTTCCGATGCCCTGAACCATGCCCATGATGACCTCCTTGCGCTTCGTCCTCACCATCGAGAACGGCGTCCGGGGGACGGGTGGCGGGGCGGCTGTCAGGGCCGCAGAGCGAAGCGAAGCGCCGCGAAGCGGACGTGGGGGGAACCGATTTGGCGCTAGCCAAATTGGGGGGTACCCGCGGGCCTTGAGAGCCGCTCCGCCACCCGTCATGCTGGGTCTGTCGAGACGAGCCTCCACCCTCTCCTGGACATGCGACATCACCTCACTTCCCCTGCGACAGAGTGACAAAGATCGGGCTTGGCGATGGCGCGCCGACGGCGGCGGCCGATGCCAATCCGCCGCCCCTTTGTATGGCGAACAGGGGCTCAACCGGTGGTGAGTCCCTCGCACTGACCCCGTCAATCCGCCGCTCCGGCGCCACGCTTGCGAGATAGGCGATGGTCTCGCCTGGCAGCGGACGGCGGCCCGCAAGATGTTCGGCATAACGCCCAGGCCCGGCATTATAGGCGGCGAACAGGCCGGGATATCCGAACCGGTCATGCATCAGCCGCAGGTAGAAGGTGCCAGCCAGGATGTTGTCGCGGGGCTGGTCGGGATCGTTGCCAAGTTCAAGCCGGATGCGCATTTCCGTCCAGGTTGCAGGCATGAGTTGCATGAGGCCCATGGCGCCAGCGGAAGAGCGGATGGGTCGGCCATTCCAGCGAGTCTGTCCACCGCTTTCGGCGCGCATGACCCGCTCGATCCAGGCGATGGGAATGCCGAACCGCAACGATGCCTCGCGGATATAGGGCTGCCAGGTCGCGACCGATTCTGCATGGGCGGGCGTCGCAAGGCCGAGCGCGAGCAGGATAGCGGCATGCTTCAACGGCGCCACAGGAGCCTTGCCTTTCCGATCACATCCTTGCCGTCGGTCGGCCCGAAATAGCGGCCGTCGAACGAGGACGAACTGTCCATCAGCAGGAACAGCTGCCGTCCCCGCAGGACCATGCAACCGCTCCACCAGGGCATCGGGAGACCGGCGGCATCGGCTGCGCTGCGGTTGGCAATCCATCGCCCGTTGAGGAAGATGTTCTTGCCCAGCGCGCAGACTTCATCCCCCGCATAGGCCACGGCGCGCTTCACCAGCGGCACGTTCATCGGGAGGTAGCGGCGGGTTGCGGCGAGAAGCCGGTAGCGCCCGGGCAGGCGGGCGATGACCATGTCGCCGGGCTCCACGAGGGCGCCGGGATCTACCCTGTAAAGGCCGATCGGGGCGCTGGCGCTCGCATTCCAGACGAGGCGTGGCGTGGGCGGAAGCGCGGCGGAAAGGAGGAGGAGGATAGTGCCGGCACCAACGCACAGGATGCGCCCCCGCAGCCGGACGCGCTTCAGCTTTTCCGTCCGCAGGGTCTCGCCCCAGGCAAGCAGCGGAACATCTCCGGCCGCGCTGCGACGGCGGCTCACGCGCCCAGTTCCCGCGCGGAATGCTCGGCGGACCAGCTGTCGAGATCATCGATATGATATTGGACGAAACGGCAATGGCGGCGAAAGACCGGTCCCTTGCCGTCGCGGCGCAGGCGTTTCAGGAGGCGGCTCGAGATTTTGAGATAGGCGGCGGCCTGGTCGGTGTTGAGGAAGGGCGAGCCGCGTTTCGCGCGGTTCGCACGGGCAATGTCATCGTCGCTATCCATGGGGCGAACTCCTGTTTGGGCGGATCGCAACGGCGCGATCGCGGCACCCAGGATGCCGACAGGGACATCTCGGCATCAGTGTCGAAAACCGCTCCCAGGCTTTCGACACCCCATGGAGGGTAGCCCCGCGCCGAGCTGGCGCGGGGCCTTGGTTTCACCGCGACCAGATGAGCTTGTGCTCGCCCTCGTCGCCCTGCGTGAGGGTCGCATAGATGGGCGCGGGGAAGGACGGATCGTCGAGCTTGAGGCTCAGATATTCCGCGCCGGTCTCGCGCGCCGCCTTGGTCCAGCCCGCGCCGAACTCGACGCCACCGGCGCTGACGCGATGGTCCGGAGCCTTGTCATGCTCGCGTTCGACAGGCCGGATCGTGGCCTTGACGCGAAGAGTGAGGGTGCGGATTTCGCCAGTGTAGACGCCGTCCTCGTTGCGGGTGAAGCTGCCGATCTGTGCCATGGAAAGTCTCCTTCTGCTTGCTCGAATGCCGCCCCGTGCGGCCTCGATGGCAGTCGATCAGGCGACGGCGCGGCGCCGCGCACCCCTGGGCCGAAGCGTCAGCGAAGGACGGCCGGAGCCGGCCTTCTTGCCTCGCGAGGAAGCCCGTACGGGCGGGGAAGAAAGCCGGCGAAGCCGTTGCGCGGACAAGCCGTGCCGACGCCAGACCTGCCATGAAAGAGAGGCCGGTGCGGCATACGCACCAGCACAGGGGGAAGCTCGGACAGGATCGAAAAAGCGCGTTTCCTCCGCAGTGATAAACAATAGAGGAGCAATTTCCGGGTCGTTCCGGCTCGCCCTGCCCCAACTCCCCCCGGCGCTCGACCGCTACCGGCTTATCGGCACGACCGGTTCGGAAGCCTGGCTGCCATCGCAGCCGGTGCCGCAAACCATGGTCATGATCATGCCGCCCCGTGGTCCAGGATCCAGCAATTTCTGCCCGATATCATGGCTGTCGATCTTCTTGCCGAGCGTCAAGGCGAGTCCGGATCACCAGCCAACGGGCCGATGCGAACTTAGAGGAAACGGCGGTCGGTGCCTGTCCTGGGCACCTGTTCGCGCAGGAATTTTGGGCCGGGCATAACCAGTCGAGACCTGTTCGCTGCCGCTCCTGGACCATGGAACAGACAGTATCAGCCGCCCAGGCCTCCGGTAGAGCGCGGCTTCCAGCACGCAAAACCCGCGCGGCCGAGCCCTCCGGGCGAGGCCGCGCGGCGAATTTCCAGCCAGCCAGCGGGCGGCAGTATGCTCCACCGCCCGCCAACCTTCACGCCGCTTGGGCGAACGGCTTCTCGCCCGCCTCGGCTGTCGCCGTCGCCATGATGTCGCGCGCAGCGACGACCTTGGCATGGGCAGCCACGGTGCCAACGCCCCCGCGCCCGGTGTAGGCGCTTGGCGGAAAAGCCATCCAGCGCGGCACCCAGCGCTCGACCTTGGTGCGCCCATCCGCACCCGCCAGATGGTCGGCAATGATCTGCTTCAAGGTCTTGACCTTCTCTCGGCCATTGGCTGTCGCAACTGCCTCGCCCGCCACCTCGGCTACCATATGGCCGAGCAATTCACGGTCGCGCAGCAGGGAAAACAGCACCTCGTCAGCCTGCCACCATGCGGCCATGTCGATGCCGATCTCGGCACCAACCGCCTCGACGGCGGCGCTGCCCGCCGCCAATGTTTCGCCCATCACCACCGCGATCACGTCCATGAGAGCCGGGTCCGGCAGCGCGATCAGGCGCAGAAAAACGCCTGCGACCCTTTGCTGGGAGTCACGTGCCTCCCAAACAGCATCGCCATTGCCGCCCGTGACGCTCGGCTCCTCCGGGGAGAAGCCAAGCAGGTCCAGCACGACGCGGCGGCGCTCGTCGAACAGCGCCTCGCCCCGCGACAGTTCGACGCTTTCGCGCACCTCGTCATTGCGCGTCGATTGCGGTTCGGGCCGTACCGTCCAAAGCGGCGAGCCGACAATCGCATGGGCCACCATGAGCCGCAACGCCATGCCCGGATGTCCCAGAAGCGCGGCGCGCACGGCGGCATGGCGGTGCAGGTCCACATAGGTCTGCAACGTTGATGTAAGTTCCGGGCGCTGGACTTTGCCGCCGCCGGGCACCTCGCCGCGCTCCGCCTTTCGCGCTTCCTTGCGCGTCACATAGCCTTCGTGGAAGCTGACCTCCCCCGTCGCCCGGACATCGATATAGACCCGCCCTCCCCTGCGCTTGGCGGCCTTCTCATATTCCCAGCTGTGAAAATGATCGGACGGTGGCACGATGACGACATCGCTCCAGCCCTGATCCAGATAGGTTGCCTTCGCCGCCTCGATGGCCGCATTCTGCGCGGTCCAGAAGGCATCGGCATCCGCGAAATAGCAGTCCTCGCCGAACAGGTCCGCGACGGTCGCACCTTTATATTCCGCCAGATCGAAGAGGGCGAAGCGCGCCGGGATTGACTGGCCGCCAAATAGCCATGCCTTCAACTGGTGCCCGGTCGGCACATAGCTGTCGGGGTCATCATGGAGCGCCAGCCACGCCTTTTGCTGGCTCTTGCTGGCAAGGGTCAGGTGGCGGACGGTGGCGCGGTCGATCTTCTCTGCCCTGTAGAGGTCGCGGACGCGCGGCAGGAGATTGCCGAGCGCGAGGACGCGGCGGATGGTGAGGTCGGGAAGCCCGAAGGTCGCGGCGATGTCGTCCACCTCGCGGCCCTCCTTCACCAGCCGGGTGAAGGTTTCCCACTGGGTCACCTCGTCGGCATCGAGCCGGGCAAGGTTCTCGATCATGGACGCCTCAATGGCGGCAGCATCATCTGTTTCGGACAGGACGCGGCAGGGCAGCGGTTCGGCCTCGCCCGTCTCCTGCGCGACGAGTCGCGCGGCATGGAAGCGCCGCGCACCCGCGACGATCTCGAAATGGCCCTCCTCGCAACTGGGCCGCACGAGCAGGGTCTGGATGAGGCCGCGCTTGCGGACGGTCGGCAGGATATCGCTGACATCAGGCGCCTTTCGTCCGTAGCGCATATTGGTCTTGCTCACACAAAGCTTGTCAGGCGCGATAAAAACGAGTGTCATGGCATTGCTCCTTCGGAGTGTGCCGGTCCCTCACGTTTCGCGGCGTCGGGGGGCCGGTTTCTGGGGGTGGCGGCGTGACGTGCCGCCTTCACGTCTTCCCTCGGCCGGATCGGACGAAGGAGAAGCGGGGACCGCGCCCGATTGGGCGGCGCGGCGCATCAGTGTTTCGGCCCAGAGGATCGATCCCGCGCGGCGGGACCATTGCGCCCAGGCGGACAGGGGCAAATCGCTCTCGAAGCCGATGTCGCGCTCGATGAAGAGGCCATAGGGAAGCCGGACGGCGGCCAGCTCGGACAGGCTGAACCAGCCGAGTTCAGGACAGCCAAAGCCAAGGTCGGCAAGCCCGAAGAGGGCATCGCCATCCTCGGCCAGTTCGCTCGCCAGCCATGTCGCCGCGCCCAGCGGATTGAACAGCTTGACGACGGGCGGTGGGTCGAAGCGCTCGCCCATGGCCTCATGGGCACGGCGCGCAATATCGTTGGCGCGCAGGGCGAAGCGGATTCCGGGGGTCAGGAGGATCATGCCGCCAAACTCCTCTGTTCGCGCGCCGCCTGCGCCTCCCGATGCCGGGCCAGCAGCCAGTCCGCTGCCTTGCTGGCGGCGCTCGCGGCACGAAAGATCGCCCGGCTATCGTCCCTCAAGACGCCCAGCCACGCGCCGATATAATCGGCGTGACGCACGGTCGGGGCGATGCCGAGCGCGGCGCACAGGAAGGCCGAACCCATCTCGGCGACCAGTTCCTCGCGGGCATAATCCTTGCTGCCGAAAGGATTGCGAAGGTTTCGGCCAAGCCGCCTGGCATGGCCTGTCGCGTGGGTCAGCTCGTGCAGGCAGGTGCGGTAATAATTGACCTGATCGAAGAAGGCGGGCTGCGGCGGCACCGCCACGAAATCAGGGCCGGGCGCGTAATAGGCCTCGTCGCCGCCGATGCGGACTTCGACGCCCGACGCGGCAATCACCTCCTCGGCAATAGGCACGATCTCGCGTTCGGGAAGCGGCGCGGTATCGGTGGCAAGCCCCGCGCGAAGCCCCTCGCATTGCGCGACATTGAAGACCGTGAAGCGCTTCAGGAAGGGAATGGACCGGGCATCGCCGCCCTCGCGCGAGGCCCGCTCCTTCTCTGCCTCGGGCGTGAAGCTGTCGGCATAGACGACCGTCACGCCGCGCTCACCCTTCCGCACACAGCCGCCCGCCTCCAAAGCCTGACGAAAGGTCAGCCAGCTCTGCGAAAGCCAACCCTGCTCGATGACCCGGCCCCACAGGATAAGGATATTCACCCCGGAATAGGGCCGGGCGTTCAGCGCATTGCGCGGCAGCGCGGGATCGACCCCTCCGGCCCTTCCCCATGGCTGCACCCACGGCAACCGCCCCGCCTCAAGCTCCGAAATGATCCGGGCGGTCACCTCGTCATAGAGATTGGCGCGCGCTTCCCGCGTCTCTCCGGCTCCCCCCTCACGATGAACGCAACGGCTGGTCGTTCTCGGCATGGTCGGTCCTCCAGGCCACCCAAAAAGGGCACAAAGCCTCCCCGCGAAGGCGGGGGTGGGCGGCAAGACGCGACCAAGAGGCCCGGCAAAGCCGGGCGAAGACACCGCAAGGGCGCAACAAAGTGGAGCACCCCGGACGCGCAGCGGCAGGGGTTGGCTTCGCCCGCGACGGGCCTAGCCGGGAGCGCCGCCCGCACCCGCCGTAACGGGAAAGGCAACAAGTAACGCCGCCGCGCACCAGCGGCGACCGCAGATCCCATCGCCAGCGATCGTTACCGGAAGGCCGAGACCCGGAACGGGGCTCGGCGGCGTCGGCCTTCAGGCCAGAGCCGTAGAGCGCGGTCGCGGCAAAGCCGCGAGGCACCAGTGGCTCAGTCTTTCAAGGATCCAGGTCAGGACGGTCAAAGGCTTCGATTGCCCGACCCAGCCCCTCCCCGACAATCCAGCGGGCACGCTCAAGATGCGAACGCCAGCAGATCTCCGCCCCGGCCTCTGACACGTCCAGTCCCAGGATGGTCGATGCCGCATCGCGCCAATCCTGGCCTGTGTCCGCAGCATCCAAAAGCGCGGCATACTGCGCCAGCCGTTCCCGGTCATATGTAGTGACGATATCTCCGGTCGGAGCGGCATTTAGTAGAGAGATCATGACCCGATCCTACCTGAACTTGCCGACATTCGTCTATTATAATGCGTACTATTAAAATAGACGAAGGGCTCTACGGTTCAGATGAACCTGTTCGAGCTCATCGGCACCAACTGCTACTGGCTACGTCAGGAAGCGGGCCTGACTCAGGAAGAGGTCGCGGCGCGCATGGGCGTTAGCCATTCACACTACAGCGCCATTGAGAATGGTCGGCAAAATCTCACCTTCGGGACGTTTGACAGGCTCTATAAAGCTCTCGGCGTCCGTCCTGCTGCGCTATTCGAGGAAGGACGCCCGCCTAAACCAAAAAGAGCGTCGCCCGGCGCTCGAAAAAGTCACTGATATCGCAGCGGTTTCTTAAGGAGCATGTCAGCCCAACAACCCTCGCCACCCTCCCCCTGCCATCCCCCGCGCCAAGGCGATGATCCGCCTGCTGTGGGACTTGAGTGCCTCGCCAAGCGCGCCCCACTCCTCAGCCACTCGCTGCTCTCCGAACAATAATATACCAACGTCACGGATGCTGGCGCCTTCCCGGAGCGCATCATACGTCCGCAGCGCATCGACCACCCGCCGATCGCGCTGCCGTTTTCGTGTGGGGCGAAGAGACAATCTGCCCGTACGACAGATATTATGAAAGGCCCGCAGCGGCGCGAGCAACGGCTTGATGTCGCCGACCGCCGAGAAGTCGTAACGAACCGACACCGGCCCCTGGAGCAGCGTCCCCTCCAAGACATCGAGGCGCAAGCCACCGGATTTGCCTCCGATCAGGATATGCTCGGTGCCTGCATCGCCTGCAGCGACAACGGCCTTTTCCCCGCAATGCTCAAGATCAAAGGCTCCCACCTGTCCGATGGCAGCAGGTGCCGCGACGCAGCGCAGGACCGAAGGGTCGAAGGCGCTCGACCAAAGGATTGTTCCTTCCGGCGCGGGCAAAGCAGGATCCTCGACATTGAGACACCCCCAGCGGGACACCACGTCATACGCCGCATGCTCTATCAGGGTGACGCCAGCGAGACCCGCGCAACGTCGCGCCGGTTTCAGCCGACGATACTCCGGATCACGGCGAAGCCACTCCCATGCAAGGCCTGCGGGGCCTATATCCTCAAGATAGCGATAGGCCTGATCGCCGGGCCAGCGGTGATGCGGAAAGCCCGGCATCGCCGCTGGCCCAAGCCATGCTTATCCCAGCTCGCCCATTTGCGAGCGGACGAAGAACTCGGCAGCGTCCGCCTGGTCCGGCCGGAGAGCATCGACCGCGCCCAGCAGGTCGGGAACGGCATCCTGCAGGAGGACGGACGGACACTGACCCTCGACATTGCCGAGATTGGGCCTGTGCTGGGCATAGCCGACCAGCGCGGCCAACTCCGGCGGAAAATGGCGGGCGACGGCTGGCGGGTAGACGAGCCATTGCAGTTCGAAGGGCTTGAGCCATCCCAGGCAGTAGCTGATGATGATACCGCGCCTGCGGACCGCGCTGCTGTTTCCGCCACCTCCGTGCAGCGTTGAGCCAAGGAAGACCAGGGCATCGCCCGGAGCGACCAAGGGAACGACGCTGTCCTCCTCCGGCAACACCGGCACGTTCTGGTCGATATGGCTGCCGGTCCACAGCCGGGTGCCTCCATTCTCCCGCATAAAAGGGGTAAGTGGCCACATCACATTGACCAGATATTCCACCCTCCCCTTCGGCCCCTGCCACATATCCTGGTCCCGGTGCGGCAACTGGGGCAAAGCACCCGGCGCAATTTCGATGGCCTGGGTGAGATTTAGGGCGATGCGCTCGCACCAAGGCAGAAGCAGTTGCTCGGCAATGGCGAGGATCACGGGATGCATCACCAGGCTGGCCGTTCGACGCGAGCGGACCAGCAGCGATCCGAAACGCCGTGTCCGCTCGCCATAGAATGGCCCCCGGCAGAGCGGCGTGGCAGCAAAGGGGACAGCAAGATCGTCTTCCAGGCCGCGCAGAACCGAAGCAGGCAAGGCGCGCTCGACGACACACCAGCCATCGCGACCAAGGGAAGCGGTGTGAAGCGCCACGCTGTTCATGCCGTCACCCCGTCGCCGTTCCCGACGTAGGTCTGGGTCCAGCACAGCCGCCGTGGCGTGTCCCGGTCGATCTGGACCATGAACGCGCCAACCGGCCCGCCAGGCATCCGCACCACCGGGCCGAGCGGCTCGCCCTTCCAGCCCATCGCCAGCACCTCCTTTCTGAAGGCTTCCGGAAGGAGTCCGGTATAGTGGTGGATGCCGCGCGCGAGCGCCACGTCCACCATGGCCGAGATCAGCTGGTTGCGCAGCGCCTTGCGGCGTGCGGCTCCGTGGCGCTGGGGCAGGCAAAGACGGGTGCTCTCCCATATGCCTTCTCCCTCGGGCACACCCAGCGGGCACAAGTGCCGGAAAACCGTACCCAGCATGTGCGGCTTAATCGTGGGCAAGAGCCGCAGCGAGGCTGCGTGGACGCCACTCTCCTTCTCCTCCTCGGCAATGAGGTAGATGGCGTCGGCCGTATCGAACTGATCGATCTCATATTGGCCATCAACCACCGGCACGTCCCAGCCGAACAGGTCGATGAAAAGACGCTTGCGATCAGCAAACATGGATTGGAGCAGCGGCTGCTTTTCCTGCGCGAGGCAATTGTCGATGACATGGATCATTGGGAACTCCTGTTCGTGGTCTTCGCCCACGAAAGGAACAGCGATCCTTCACAGTCTCTAGACCAAGCGATTACTCGGATTGACGCCAACCGTTCGCCCCAGTGCAGCGCTATCGTGAACGCCAAAATGGGCATCGAAGTGAATCGCTGTTGGAAATCACCTCAGTGAGGCGAAGCGAGGCGTTTACTTTGGTCGAGTCTGCGCGAGTTCACCAATGCCTATCTCGCCCGCGAAAATGGCGCTGACGACGAGTTCTGCGCGATAGTGCGCATCGAGAAGCCGACGTGCTTCGGTGAGATACCCGTCTACCGTCCGCGGTGTTATTGAAAGTGCGCGGGCTATCTCCTTGTTCGAACAACCGCGCCCGAGAAGGATGATGCAGTCGCGCAGCCGCGGGTGAAGGCGCGGTCGCCGTGGGATGAGCCTTTCACCGCAGATCAGCCGCCGGGCGGCTTGGAACGCGAAGATCCCGATCATCTGTGCCATGCCAAGCTGACGACGTGCCCTTCTTGGCGCCTTCGTGCCAGCGAATGTGCAGGATGCAGTGTAATCGCCCAGGAGATGACACGGAATGGTGATACCTTCGTTCAGGCCCGACTTGCCGCCAAATTCCAGGCAGTCCCTATCCCGGCGATCGAGACAGATGATATCGGGGAGTTCAGACCAGTGGAAGGCCCGGTGCGTGAAGGCGCAGGCGCGAATGACAGGATCACGCCGCCATGTGGCATGCTCGATGATGCGCTCCTCGACAGCCTCGGGATAATCGAGAAGCTTGACCCGATAGCTAGGCGATCCGCGCAGATCCGCATGATGGATGAGGGCATAGTGGCGAAAGCCCAGTTCGCGCGTGATATCTGTCATGAGCGCAGCTAGATCTGCCGGACTGGTCGTCGTCGCAAGCGCCTTCAGCACGCTCTCCGTCACATCCACGGAGCTGGCGATCCCAAAATGGACGTGTTCCGGCACCAACGTTTTCGTCCTTGACCTTCGGGATATAGGTCCATGCTGACACTCACCGCTGTCCATGCCTCAAATTCGGCCTTTCTGGAGCATTAGGCGAATATTTGCTGGCCCCTCCCAATCCACAATTTCGCTGGTCTGTCGGAAGGCGTCCTTAAATCACACCTCATGAGACCAGGGTAGGAAAGCGGTCAGGAACAAGGCATCACCTCCGCTTCTGCACCCAAACGCGTGGTCGGATTAAGCTGGAGCTTTGCGGAGCAGTTTTAATGGATCTGTGCGCTCGATCGAAAGTTAGCGTCGAAATCACAGACGCACCGGCTGGTTCGCAACCGCCACGCCCGCCCGGCGGCCGAAGAAAGTGGCGGTGCCAACGAGCAATCCGCTGGCATAAGCAGCGCCCTCGATGGCGATCGACGGCGCCATCTGCCCGGCGGCAAAGAGTCCGGGAATGGCACTACCGTCCGGTCGCAGCACTTGGCCATCCACGTCCGTGTCCAATCCGCCCAAGCTTAGGCCTGCATAATATGCGGAATCAACGGAGCAGTTGATCGCTCCGAACGGTACTTCGCCGATCGGGTCCAGCCATTTCGGCTGCTTGTGGAATTCCTCATCGTCGCCATTCGCCGCATAGCGGTTATAATCGGCGATCGTCTTTTCCAATGCGGCCACCGGCATGCCGAGATCTTTTGCCATCTCCGCGATGTTGTCCCATGCGCCGACCACTTCATGCTTCACCTCCGCATGCAGTTCCCCCAGCAGTGGGCGGCCAAAGTTGCGATTGTCGCAGATGAGGTAAGCCTTTCCGTCAGGCTGACCGAGTACCGCGTGCGACGAGCGCGAGTGATAAACATCTTCGGCGACGAAGCGCTTGCCTTCCATATTCACCAAAATGCCCTTGATGAGGCTTTCAGGCGGATAAAATGGCGAAGTAACGATGCACTGGTCGAGATTGACTACCGCAGCGCCGACACTCTCGCCAAGGGCGATACCGGAGCCATCGGCGGTGGGCACACCAAGGGGCACCACGCCTTCGCGGGACAGAAGGGAAGCAGCGGCGATATCCGGGTTCCATTCCGCGCCGCCAGCAGACAATATGACCGCCTTTCGGGCGCCGATCCATGTATTGCGGCCTTCGCTGCGATACTGGACACCGACCACCGCGCCGACCCCGTCGCGGACCAGCGCATTAACTGTTGCATCAGGGATGATTCGCACGCCCAGCGCCTTTACGCGGGCGAGCAGATGATCGAACACGACATGTCCGACATAACCCGCGCCCGGCTTGTGCCCGCGCGGCACCGGACAGGCGATCTCTGGAAAGGGATATGCTGCCTCGTTGCCGACTTCGAGCAGAGTCTCCTCTGTCATCGGCTGGAAATGCTTCTCCGAATAGAAACGGTCGTTGAACGGCATCCCCAGAGAAGCAAGCCAGTCGTAATGCGCGAGGCTACCCTGGCAATAGGCATCGATCTTATCCACCTTCGCCCGAGGCTGCGCAGCTTTCAGATATCTGGCCATGTTGTCCGGTGTGTCGGAAAAGCCGTTTGCGACCTGAGGCGGCGTACCGCCGCCAAGGTATAGGATGCCACCCGAAACGGCGGTCGAGCCACCGCCACCGGTCGTCCGTTCGATGACCAAAACGTCGGCCCCCGCCTCTGCGGCTGCGATCGCGGCCGAGGCACCAGCACCGCCAAGACCCACAATGATCACATCCGCGATGTCGGACCATTCCACTTTATCGGCTTCCAATGCCGCTTCTATCTTTGCCATAACTCTCTTCCGATCCCTTGCACTGACGAACTATTCGGTCCGGCTTTCGCGTTCTTCGACAAAGAATAGCTTCGTCTTCGACTGATCGACGAAGTTGCGCTCATCCTCGACAATGATCGCCATCGTCTCCGGCTTCATAAGATCTGCCAGCATTGCTTCATAAGCCGCCCGGTCATCGCACCAGACCTCGGTAATCACGTCAAAATCTGCTTCCGGCACTTCGCCAGTCATCGGGTAGGGCGCCGGGGTGACATAACGCCGTACGTAACGCCGCGCCTGCCTCATCAACTTTTTACCGAGCGGAGCGTGCCTCTCCTCATAATATCGTTGGAAATCTTCAAGGGACATGCCCGCACGACGTTTCAGGAACGTCATCGTCTTGAACATCCTTATCTCCTTATCGATGTCTTGGGATCAGTGGGTTGTCCCGCTGTTTCCACGCTTGGGCGATCAGGCAGGGCAAAGCCCATGACGTAATCACCGGAACCGGATTGCAATGAAGCGTTGCCGCCCGCCGCGAGCACGATGAATTGGCGGCCCGATTTAGGACTGACATAGGTCATCGGGGTCGCATGTCCGCCAGCTGGCAAGCGGGCCTCCCACAGCTTCCGGCCGGTAGACAGCTCGAATGCCCAGATGGCGCGGTTCTGGCTGGCAGCGATGAAGATCAGGCCGGATCGCGTGACAAGGGAACCCCCTTGATTGGGAACGCCCATCCAAAGTGGCAACCGACTGCGATAGCCCAAAGGGCCACTGTCGGCGGCGCCCCCCAAGGGTTGCTGCCAGACCATTTTGCGTCCGGTCAGATCAACAACCCCGATCATGCCGAATGGCGGCTCGGTACATGGCATGCCGAGGGGCGACAGGAATGCCTCGGTCAGCAATGCGAACGGCGTGCCGATTTGCGGCACGGGATCGCCTGCATGAGCGCCCCCACTGGTCGAAGGCATGATTGCCCCCGCATCAGCGCGCGGCACGAGCCGTGTATAATTGGCGACCCGGTTCCAGTTTACGACCGCAAGATGCCGATCCGGGTCCACCGAAGCGCCGCCCCAGTTCATCCCGCCGAGATAGCCTGGATAGGTGATCGTCGGCTTCAGGCCGGGCGGCGTCATCGGGCCATCATAGCGGGCCTGCCGGAATTTGATGCGGCACCAGAGCTGATCCAGCGGTGTAGCGCCCCACATCGTCCGCTCGTTCAACTCGATTTCGCCGAGCGCCGGCATGCCCGTCGAAAATGGCTGGGTGGGCGAGGTCCAGTCGCCGGGAGCTGCGCCCTGCGCGACGTTACGCTCCTTCACCGGCGCAAGCGGCCTGCCGTTGCGGCGATCGAGCAGGAAAAGTTCGCCCCGCTTGGTCGGCTGGAGCAGCGCGGGCACGATGCGTCCCGCGACCGGCAGGTCAACCAACGTCGGCTGCGCAGGTACGTCATAGTCCCACAGATCATGATGCACCGTCTGGAAGGACCAGCGCACCGCCCCCGTCCGCGCATCCAGCGCGACGACCGATGAGGCATAACGTTCGGACGCGGCCGAGCGGTGTGCGCCCCAATAATCCGGCGTCGAGTTGCCCATGGGCAAATAGACAAGACCAAGCGCCTCGTCCCCGCTGATCGGTGCCCAGCTGTTCGGCGTGCCGCGCGAGTAGGCCTGCCTCGGTGGAGGAACACCGCCGCCGTCCGGTCTCCCCATGTCCCATGCCCAGGAAAGTTTGCCGGTGCGCGCATTATAGGCGCGGACCACGCCGGATGGTTCGCCGACATATTGGCCGTCCAGCACCCAACCGCCAATGATGACATTGCCGGCGATCACCTCGGGCGCGGAGCTGACATAATAATAGCCGTTCCGCACATCCCCCATGCCAAGCTTCAGATCGACCGTGCCTTCGGTCCCGAACCCGGCGCAGGGCCGCCCGCTCTTCGCATCGAGCGCCAGGAGGCGGGCATCGCCCGTCGTGCTCAGTATACGCCGTGCGCATGGACCATCCGCATCGGGCACATGATAATAGCCGACGCCGCGACAGTGGGTGGTTGGCGGCACGACACCGCCGGGATCGAATTGCCAAAGCCGCCGCCCGGTATCGGGATCGAGGGATATGACGTTGTTGTCCGGTGTACAGAGATAGAGGCTGTCGCCGATCATGAGCGGCGTCGCCTCGAAACCCAATCCGGGGTTCTTCGTCCCCGTACGATATGTCCAGACCCGTTCCAGCTTACCGGCATTGGCAGGCGTGATCTCCGCTGCCTCGCTGAAACGCGTGCCTGCCAGGGTGTTGCCGTAATGCTGCCAATCCGCGATGCCGCTGGCGAACGCCCGGCCAGCCCCGGTCGGCTGTTCGATCCGTCCGCTGATATAAAGGAGCAGTCCGCCCGCAACCGTGACCGAAACAACGCCGATGATCGGCAACCATCTGGGCAAGCGCATGACGATGGGCCAGAAGACCCACAATCCAAGCACGAACGGCGCGAGGAGGCGGGCTTGCAATCCCCATGGATTAAGGCCTGCCTCCGCCAGGGACCAGAATATCGTCGCGAGGAACATCACGCCGTAAAGCCACGACCCGCGCCGATCGCCTTTCAGAACCAGCCAGGCTGATCCCGCCATGGCCGCCCCGGCTGCGACATAATAGGGGCTGCCACCCAGAAGGACGAGCCAGCCGCCTCCCACGATAAGAGCCAGCGCGATCAACGCCAGGATCAGTGCGAGTATCGGCCGCCTGTGCCACACGGCTACATCGGTCAAGGCACGCCTCCCTATGTCAGTACACGTGAGCGGGAGATCAGAATTTAAAGCTGATCTCTCCGCCGAAGGTGCGTGGCGCGCCGGGCGCGGAAAGATAACCACCGTTATTGGCGATCGCGAAGTAAGCTATGTTGTTATGGACGCCGGTGATGTTCTTCATCCAGAAGCGGAAGGAGAGGTTTGGCAGGTCCGCCGGGCTGATGGAGGCGGCCGCATCGAAGAATGTGTGTGCGGGTTCCTTGATGACGTTATCCGAATCCCAGTGGAACCTGCTGGCATAGTTCAGCGATCCATCGAGACTGGCCGTACCGAAACCGCCCAGATCGAACGTGTAGGATGCGCCAGCGCTCAGCTTGAGCTTCGAGGCGTAGGGCATCCGGTTGCCGCTGGCGTCGATGAAGATTTGGTTCAGATTGAAGTTGCCGACCGACACGACCAGTTCCGGACTTGCGCCGTTCGCCGTCAGAATCGCGCGGCACTGGTCGTTGGAGATAACCGGCGACGGACAGTAGGATGGCGCACCTCGGAAGTCGCGGAACTTGGCGTCGAGATAGGTCGCCCCGACAGTCAGGGTAAGACCCCGCGCTACGATGGCTGTCGCATCGATCTCCGCCCCGCGCGTACGGGCCGAACCAGCGTTGACAAGCGCGACCAGTCCATTGCGTTGCGCCTGCACCTGCGGGTTCGATATGTCGTTCCAGAACAACGCGCCGTTCAGCCGCAAGCGGCGATCGAACAATTCCGTCTTCAGGCCGATCTCATAGGCATCGACCACTTCCGGCTCCAGAGGCGCCGAGTCCAGGGGAAGCGTGTTGAACGTCCCGGCTTTGTAACCGCGGCTATAGGAGGCGTACATCATCACGTCCCGGCCGAAATGGTGATCGATCGATCCCTTGTACGTCCATTTCTTGAACGTCTTGCTGGCCGTGAACACGGTTGGCGGAAGATCGACGGGATCCGGCCCGACGACGCCCGCCGACAATGTGGTCGTGACCCTTCCCAGACCGGCAAGCTTGTCCACGGTATAGCGCAGGCCACCGGTCACGTTCGTGTCGGGCGAGATCGGATAGGTGATCTGACCGAACCCGGCATAGGATTTGATCCGCTGCCTGCCGAGCAGCGCGACATTGTCTACGCCGACCAATTTGGGACCCAGTCCATTGATGTCGGTGGGGTTGTAGCCCTGCAAGGCATTCAGGTAGAATGCACCCAGAACCCAGCTAACCTTCGATCGTGCGTTCGACTTGAGCTGGAACTCCTGCGAAAATTGCCGATCCAGAGTATGAAGCTGATACCGTAGCTGATCGACCGGCGAATAGTCTCCCTCGGAGTAATACAGCTCCTTGTTGCGCCGGAGCGCCGTTATGCTGACGAAATTGGCGAAGCCAAGCTCCTGGTCGAGGCGAACCGATCCGCCATAACCGCGCGAGCGGTCATACAGGTTGAAGTTGGTGTTGGTATCGTAGAAGCCCAATATCGGCTGCGGATTGGTCGGTGATGGCTGGCCGGGAATCATCGGGAATCCGTTATGCAACCCGTCCGGGTAGCCCGCCCGGGTGCCGGGGAACGCGCGATTATAGGCACCCTGCTCGTTATAGGATTTCTGGTAATAGCCGATCAGCTTGATCGTCGTGCCTTCCGCCACGTCAAGCAACAGCTTGCCGCGCAGACTGACATGATGTTCGCGATAAGTGTCGAGGCCTGTATTGATGTCCCGTCCCCAGCCGTCATTCTGGCGGTTGACGTCAACCGCGAGATTGGCCGCGATTCCCTCGGCGACCGGCTGATTGACATAAAGCTGGGCGGAGACGGTATCATAGTTGCCGTAGCCCACCTTACCGGACATTTCGGGGTCCACAGCGCTCGGATCCCGTGTATAGATCGAGATGACTCCGCCCGAGGCGTTCCTGCCGAACAGGGTGCCCTGCGGCCCCTTCAAGACTTCCACGCGCTCGACGCTGCCGAGCGAGAAGAAAGGGTAAGAGGCGCGCACGAAATACACGTCGTCAATGTAGACAGGTACGCTCGCTTCGTTGCCCGCGGTCGTGACCGGATTGCCGACGCCTCGTATGAAGGTGGTGACCACGCCGGAGGCATGGCCGATCTGGAGGGCTGGATCGATCCGGTTGAGCTCCTGCACCGTCGTGATGCTCTTGGCCGCCAGGTTTTCCCCGGCAAGCGCGGTGACGGAGAGAGGGGTGTCCTGAACATTCTGAGAGCGCTTTTGCGCCGTGACGACAATTTCCTGAAGTCCGTCCTGGCCGCTCGGCACCGGCGCCGCAGGTGCCAAGTCCGGCGATGGAGAGACCAGTGCAGTCTGTGCCAGGGCAGCGCCGCCGGCAAGCATTGCGCCAGTTGCCAACGCCAAGCTGCTGGCGCGCGCATAACCGTCCAGGAAATTCCGCATTTCTATCATCCTCCCTCTTCGCCCGTGTCACGCACAGGACGATTTATGGGGGGCATGATAACCAGCCAGATCGGCTTGTAAAGAAAAACCGACACATGTCTGTTTTTACATCAGCCCGCGTCCGGAAAGCGATAGCCACGGGATCAAACGGAAAAAACTCAGTTTGCGGCGATATTTCAACGATTTTTGAAAATTCAGAAAGGAATTTCAGATCTGAAATACCCGACGTCTGTCATTATCAGAGCGTCCTATTCGCCAATATTTCCATAATTTCGACACATGTCTCAATGTGCCGTGGTTGTGCCGACGACAAGACGGTCTGAACGGCTACAGCCATGCGTTGTTGAGGCGAATCTGCATCCGTCCCATGCGCCGCTGCGGTAAAACGTCGCTCCACATCCCTGATGTAACTCAACGCCACATGGCGGGTCTCCTGAGCATATGCTTCGGTTATCCGGCCATATTCACGAAGGCTCACCTCGAAAACGGCGGTAATAAGCATGGCAAGGACACGAAAAGGATGCAGTTCGCTCGCTCGATCTATCGGCCAATCAACGGACCAAAGAATTTCGAACAGGCTTACGGTCTCGCCATGGTACCCGGTCACAAAGGACGTCACATTCAATTGCAGGAGGATTGCTACTGTTCTGTCAAAGCTATGCGGCTCGTTGAAAAACTCGACCGCTGCATCAATGAGATATATGACTACTTCATCCAGATTTTGCGGATTTTTTCTTTTGACATGATCCAGCACGAACGGACGGATCTCACCGAGATATAATTCCGACAGGTGGCGGTAAATTTCCTCCATGCCATTGAAATAGCGGTAGATGGAACTTCGTTTGGTCTTGGCATGAGCGGCAATCATTGTGACAGTGATGTCTTCCCGGCTGTGGTGCCGCAGAAGCTCGAGCGTTGCCTTTACGATATCGTCTATGTTGACGCGGCCATAGGTCTGGGGTTGCTTTCTCTTTGCTCGCGCTGGGGGCGCCGTGAGATCAGCATCGTTGGTCTGTCGCTTGGATATCCGCAACTTCCTAGCCGCGCGTTCGGAGTCCGGTCCGGCATCGTTCATGCTCATAAAAAGCCCCTGATTTCCTCCGACATTGCATTCCCGATCGGTACATGGGCGTATCATGCAAAGGCCCATTCTAAATCTGCGAGCAGGAGCGCTACCAAGCTAATCGGTTAGCGGCAATCTCGGAACGGACCTGCGACTCTGACCGGTTGAGTGCAGGTCAGCGCTTGCAGCAATCTATGAGAGGGACGTCCAGCGCCCCATTTCGCGGCAATTTCGCGCGGGAGGAATTTCTTGCATGATATCGAAAGCACCGCTTCAACCTTGGCCTCATGACCATTCGCGCGGATTTCGATCAGGGGAGAATGTCCCACGACAACTGCGCCTGCGCTTGGGCAACAACCCTGTCCAGTGTGGCTTCGTCCGGGGCGCTCGCATCCAAGACGCCCAGATAGTCTTTGTTGGAATGGGTAACTGTCATACGGTCGCCGGGACTACGCAGCGGGCGAAATTCTACGCGCGTTCCGCCACCTGCGTACAGAAAGCCTTCCGGGGCCGAAAGGATCTGCCCAGCCTTCTCGGTGGGAAAATAGCGGATCAAGGCCGCCCGCTGTGCGACGGAGCATTTGCCGAGCGACTCCCCGAGATGGAGGCGAAGTATCTTCTCGAACAGGGCCATCTCCAGCGTATGCTCGAGCATGAACTCCATATGGTCACCAACCGTTCGATAATTGATCTCGATGATCCGGGGCCCTTTGGGCGTCAGCACGAATTCGGTATGACAGGAGCCAAAACCGACACCGACCGCGCGGATCTGCTCCAATAGCGCGTCCCTCTGTTCAACGGTCAACCAGTCGCCCCATCGCCCTTCGATCTCCACGAAATCGGGGGGCGGGCTAAGTATCACGTGGAAGCCGCCCAGGACGATAATATCCTTTCCATCACCCAGCGTTTCCAGCGTGTAGAGTTCACCGGCCATATAGTCTTCGATGAGCACGGCCCGGCCGGGATCGTCGCTCCAGATATCCCGGCAATGTTCGGTCAGGGCATCCCTGCCTTCGCAGAACCGCACGAGTTGACTGCCAACGCCTTCGCGTGGCTTCGCCACGCAAGGAAACGGCACATCAGAAAGGCCTGCAAGCCCATCGTCATCAGTAACGACCCCATGCCACAAGACATCCACACCCTGATCGCGCAAATGGCTGCGCATCGCGGCCTTGTTCTTGGCTCGATAGGTCACTTTCCAATCCTTGCCAGGCAGCCCGAAATAATCGGCAGCCATTGCGGTGCTGGTTTGCAGATGATCGCTGTTGGAAAAGATGGCTGACGGCCGTTCGGCGTAGCGACTGATTTCGTTGATGACCACGATGGGATTGAACACGTCGCATTCGATGATGCTGTTGGGATAAGCAGGGAGATTCTGAGCTGCAAAGTGACATCGATGTGCTTCCGCCTGGTCCGTAAGCAGGGTGACGTGCAGGCCAAGATGCCGCGCGGCCGGGAGAAATCCCTCATTGACCGCATCCGTCGGCACATGGGCAAGCAGGATCAGGTTCGGCATCGGCAAGTCCCTTTTCGTTATCGGTCCTGGAAACGCCGAGTGTAACCATAATTGCGATTGACTCTCAATAGCGAATCACCTTATGTCATTGGAACCGGCCAGAAAACATTCCCCAGCCTGCATCCACAGCAGCGGTAAACCCGCGCGCCCATTCCGAATCTGGAAGGAGCTGCAATGCAATTTTCAGCAGAACTATCCGTCGGCAACACGCCCCTCATCGCGCTTGACCGCATGTTTTCCCCGGACATCGTTCCGGTATTTGCCAAATTGGAAATGCTGAATGTCGGCGGCAGCGTGAAGGATCGCACCGCCCATTATATGGTGTCGCAGGCGCTCGCGGCCGGCCGGATCACTTCTGAAAGCCACCTTGTCGAAAGCTCGTCCGGTAATCTTGCCATTGCGCTCGCCATGATCGCCAAACGCGAAGGCATCCCCTTCACCGCCGTCGTCGATCCCAATCTCGCTCCCGCCAATCGCTGCCTCATCGAAGCGTTCGGCGGCCGCATCGATCTGGTGAGCGAGAAGGACGAAGCAGGCGGCTATCTCCATACGCGGGTTCGCAGGGTCGATGAACTGGTCCGCACGATCCCCGGTGCGGTCTGGCTCAACCAATATGCCAATCCCGACAATTGGCGGGCGCACTATCACGGCATCGGCGAAGAGATCGTGCAGGAGATGCCGGCCGACCCCACCCACGTGGTTGCAGCCGTCTCCACCTGCGGCACCTTGATGGGGCTGGCGCGGCGGCTGCGCGAGCGGTGGCCGAAGATCGAGGTCATGGCTGTAGACTTGGAAGGATCGGTGATCTTCGGCGGGACAGGCGGCAACCGGCAGATTCCCGGCATCGGCGCCAGCCGCGTGCCCGAACAGCTCGCCATGCCAGAGGTCGATGCCGTCATCTATGCGACGGATTGGGAGTCCACCCTGGCCTGCCGCCGCCTTGCCGACACCCAGGGGATATTGGCCGGCGGCTCTTCCGGCACTGTCATGGCCGCGATCGCCAAACTGATCCCAAACCTTCCCAAAGGATCGCGCATCGTCACGCTGCTGCCTGACCGCGGCGAGCGATATCTGGACACGGTTTACGATCCCGATTGGCCCTCGCCTGATCGTCGTTTCACGAGGCCCTTCGAGGCATCCTTCCGGCGCTTCGGGCGTCGTCCAGCCATGGATTGGGGATCGCCCCCATCCGCAACAATGCCACCCTCCATGCCGCTCACTGCCATCAGGCCCGAAGGAGCAGCGCTGTGACGGTTGCAAACCTGCGCTATCTTTCACGCTCGGACATCGCGGCGCTGGGCGGCGATCATTCGGACCTCTACATGGAGGCGGTGGCAGACGGCTTCCGCAGCCACGCCGCTGGCGATTTCATGCAGCCGCTGAAACCCTATCTGCGCAGTCCCCGGACGACGCACATAGCGGATCGCATCATTGCCATGCCGGCCTGGATCGGCGGCGAACAGCCGGTCGCCGGCCTAAAGTGGATCGGCTCGAAGCACGACAATCCCGCGAAGCGCGGCATGGAGCGAGCCAGCGCCGTGATCGTGCTCAACGACCCCGAGACCAATTATCCCGTGGCGGTCATGGAAGGCGGCTTGGTGAGCGCGATGCGCACTGCGGCGGTCACGGGGGTGGCCACCCGACACCTTGCACGACAGGGTTTTGTCGAAGCCGCGATCATCGGATGCGGCCCAATTGCCGAACGGCAGGCGCGGATGTTGCTGGAACAGTTTTCGGCATTGAAGGCGCTTCGCCTGTTCGACCTGCGCTCCGACGCTGCCGACGCCTTGGCCGACCGCCTTCGCCAGCGCCATCCCGGCCTTGCCGTTACCGTTACCGTGAGCGCGGAAAAGGCGGTCCGCGATTGTCCTGTCGTGATAACCTGCACCGTCACGGACAAGCCCTATCTCGCCTTCGACTGGCTCAGCAGGGGCACGTTCCTGGCCAATGTTTCGATCATGGACGTGGAACGGGACGTGTTTCTCAAGGCCGACAAGGTCGTCGTCGATGACTGGGATCAGTCCAACCGCGAAAAGAAGATCATCAACCTCCTTGTCGAAGCCGGGGAGTTCTCGCGCGCACGGCTGCATGCCGAGCTTGGGGAGATCGTGGTTGGCCGCAAGCCGGGACGCGAAAACGATGACGAGATCATCCTCCTCAACCCCATGGGCATGGCGATCGACGATATCGCCTGCGCCAAGGCCATCCTCCGCCGTGCCGAGGATAGGGACGTCGGTACGGTTCTGCCGCTCTTCTAGCGCGATTCGCTCGCCGCCCATTCCCGCCAAATCGAGAGACAATTCCGATGACGATAGCCCTGCCCGTGCTGACATTGCCCGGCGATGCTGCTGCCATGCGCGCCCAGATCGCCATGGAAAGACTGCTCAACACCTGGCTAAGGGAACACATGGCGGGTTTCGTGCCGATCGAGGGCGAAACCTGCGCGATCGACATCGGCATCGACCGCTTGCTTGCCTTCTGCATGCAGTCTTCCCCGGGCGGATTTCATCGTTGGCAGCTCCCGATCATGATCGAGGCAGAGGATCGCTCCTCGGTAGCAGTGGATGATCCGTCGGTTGTTGCGGGTATGATGGCGAACGCACTCTTGTCGGGGACCGGGTCGGCCGCTCCGGCGATCAGGGATCGATTGCTTAGTGCACTTCGGGCGGCGGAAAGCCACGGCCGGGTTTGCGCATCGCGGCCAACCGATTGTTCCCCGATAGGGCTGGAACAGGCCCTTTGGCACGGCCATCCCTTCCACCCCTTTGCGAAGAGCATTGACGGCTTTTCGACGGAGGACATCGAACGCTACGCACCGGAACGAAGCAAGGAATTCCAGCTCCGCTGGATTCTCGCTGAACCCGCTGTAGGTGCGGCATTGTGGCGCGATCCCGCAGCCGAGAGCTCTATCCGCGCACTGCTCGCCGAGCTTTCGGGGCTGCCGCACAAGACAATCGGCGATCGCCTGCTGATCCCAAGCCATCCCTGGCAGGCGGCGCGCCTCGAAAATGATCCGGCCTTTGCCGCCCTTGCAGCTCAGGGCCGCGCAATCATCACCCTGCCGACTGGCGTGCCGACGCAACCGACGTCGTCGGTGCGCACAGTGTTCGTGCCTGGCTCAAACATCTTCCTCAAGCTGCCCATTAAAGCGCGGATCACGAACTTTGCACGCACCAACCCGCCCGAGCAGATCGCCCGCGGCATGGGGGCATCCCGGGCGCTCGATGCGCTCGCGGGCCATGTGGCGGCCTCAGGCTTCGATGTCCTTACTGAGCCTGGCGCCCTGTGGATCAACCAGCCCGGCCTCGAAGCCGTTACAGGCGTCGTCCTGCGTGATGGACCGGCGGGCGACGCCTTTGTCCTTGCCGGACTACTGGAGTCGTCGCCAAGCGATGGCCGACCGATGCTGGCCGCCATGGGCTGCAATCTTTCCAGCCATGCTGAATCGGAAATCTGGCTGGGCGCCTATGTCCGGACGGCCATCCTCCCCCCGCTTCGCCTCTTTGCCCGGACGGGGCTCAGTGTCGAGGCGCACAGCCAGAACAGCCTGCTGGTACTGGATCAGGGCACTCCAGCACGCCTTATCGTGCGGGATCTGGAAGGGGTCAGCATCGACCGTGCGCGCTTTAAGAGAGTCGCGCCCGATCTCGATCTCGACCCATCCGTCTTCTTCACCGCAGAGGAAGCGCGTCAGCGCCTGATCTACTATCTCATCAGCAACAATTTAAACCATGTGATCGCGACGATCGCGCGTATGAGTAATGCATCGGAAACAAGGCTGTGGCGCGCCGCCGCCGATACACTCGTCGCAGGGGCCGAGGACAGCCAGACCACCGAACTCGTCGAATGGCTGCTGGCGATCGACACGCTTCCGGCCAAAGCCAATTTCTCGAGCTGCCTTGCCGACAGTGCGGAACGCCCCAACTATGTGGCCATAGCCAACCCCCTGCGGACCGCTGCCCGGCATGAGGCGGCGCCGGATATAACGGCGACGCTATAATGACCCTATTCCAGCCGACCCCCGAACTGGTCGCGGCCAATATCGACGCCGCGAGGCCAGCCTGCGCCTTCCTGCACGATCTCGACGCGTTGCGGCGGCAGGCGCGCGGTCTTGTCGACGCTTTGCCGCCGGGGGCCGAGCTATTCTACGCCGTAAAGGCGAACAATGATGCTCGGATACTGCAAGCGCTCGCGCCGCATGTCGCCGGATTCGAGGTGGCATCCGCAGGCGAGATCCTGCACGTGCGCGAAGCGGTCGGGCGCGAGGCGCGGATCATCATGGGTGGTCCCGCACGGACTGCCGAGGACATTGCCCTCGTCCTCACCCAGGGCGTCGAGCGGCTCCACGTCGAAAGTCCGCACATGCTTCGCCTTGCCAATTCGGTGGCAACGCAGATGAGCCGGGTTCTACCAATTTTGCTTCGGGTCAATCTCGCTGGTCCCGTGCCGGGCGCAACGTTGACCATGGGTGGCCTACCCACCCAATTCGGCATTCCGCAAGACGTCGTGCCGGAAGCCATCGCCCTGCTGCGTGATTGCCCCGCCTTGCGGCTCGAAGGCTTCCATTTCCATACGGTGTCGAACAATCGTGACGCGATGGGACATGCCGCGCTTTGCGCGATGGAACTGGATCTCGCCCGAACCTGGGCAAGCGAACATGGCCTGAATCTGAAAATCGTCAATCTCGGTGGCGGCTGGGGCGTCGACTATGGCGATCCGAACTGGCGTTTCGACGTCCAGGGTTTTGCGCGCGCGCTGGCTCCCCACGCGGAAGATGGTCCTTGCCTGCAATTTGAATGCGGCAGGATCATCGCCGCCTATCATGCAGCCTATGTCTGCGAGGTTCTCGATCTCAAATCGGCGCATGGACGCATCTTCGCCCTGCTGCGCGGCGGCACCCACCATTTCCGCCTGCCGAGTTCGTGGGCGCATGACCATCCCTTCCTGATCCTTCCGCGCGAAAATTGGCCCCATGGATGGGCGCGACCGGGCCTTGCCGACGCCAGCATCACGATTGCGGGCGAACTCTGCACGCCCAAGGACATCCTTGCTCGCGACGTGCGGGTAGAGCGGGTGCGGATCGGCGATCTCGCCTGTTTCCTCATGGCAGGTGCTTATGGTTGGGACATCTCCCACCACGACTTCCTGCGCCATGCCCATCCCGAGCACATATTCCTCGAAGCGGGCGCGGCATGATGCCCGGAGGCCCTCATTCTCAAGCAAGTCACGAAATCGGAAAGCAAAAATGTCCGGCTGTTCTTGACTTCAACAGCAACGCCACCCTAACAGCTAATTTATGCAAACGCATCTCATTATCATTAAGGTCAGGGGGTATTATGCTTTCGTCTTTGAAGAAATTTCATGTCGGCACATCAATGCTGGCATTGGCTGCATTCGGGAGCGTGACGTTTTCATCGATGGCCCTGGCCGCAGATGAAGCCGCATCAGAGTCGGGCCGTGACGACATCGTCGTGACCGGCCGAAATCTTGAATACCACACGGCCGATACCGCAGCGCTCAAGATCGACGCGCCGCTGCGCGACATCCCACAGACCATCGACGTCATTCCCGAGCAGGTGATCCGCGACCAGCGCGCCCTGTCGATGCAGGATGCCCTCAGGAATGTCGCCGGCATCGGCATGGCCACCGGGGATGGGCAGCGCGACCAGTTCGTGATCCGGGGCAACATCGCCTATGGCGACCTTTTCATCGACGGGGTGCGCGATGATGCGCTCTATTTCCGTGACCTGTCGAACATCGAGCGGATCGAGGTTCTGAAAGGGCCGGCTTCGGTCCTTTACGGCCGTGGCTCCTCTGGCGGACTTATCAATCGTGTTTCCAAAAAGCCGGGAACGGAGGGTGACGAGATCGTCCTGAGCTACGGAAGCTGGGACGACAGGCGCGGCGAGGTGGATCTGGGTCACGTCTTTACCGGCAATGAGGTTGCCGTACGGCTGACGGGCGCCATCGAACGGTCTGACAGCTACCGCGACCAGGGTTTCCTCAAGCGCGAAGCCATTGCCCCTTCGGTCCTGTTCGCGCCGGGCGAGAACACGAAAATCCTCCTCCAGGCCGACTATCTGCGCGACCGCCGAATAGCGGACAATGGCATCCCCGCATTTCGAGGCAGGCCCGTCGATGTCCCCGCATCGACCTATTATGGCGCGGCCAACGCACGCGATGTCGATTTCGTCCAGTCGGAGGTCTGGTCGACGACCGCGACGCTCGACCACGAATTCAGCGATATCCTGCGCCTGCGCAATGTTTTCCGCTACTATGACTATACGCTCGACCGGCAGAACACGATTCCGAACGTCGTCAATGAGACGGCGCGGACGGTCACGCTCAATCGCCAGACCACCGATCGCGCCGAGCATGGCTGGTTCAACCAGTTGGAGCTTTCCCAGGACTTCTCGACGGGGCCGCTCGAACACAAGCTGTTGCTCGGTTTTGAGGCGGGTCGGCAGTCGAAGGATGAATTGCGCATCGATCAGGCCAACGCCGCAACGGTCGATCTCTTCAACCCCGTGCTTCCCGTCCTGCCGCTGGAAGTCGCCATTCCAACCTCGCGCACCGATCGCACCGGGGAGTACAAGATACTCGGCTTCTACGCCCAGGACATGGTCTCGCTGGGCGAACATTGGAAGCTGCTAGGCGGCCTGCGCTACGACCGCTTCCGGCAGGAGGTCCACCAGCGCATAGCGGGGCAGCCGGACCTCGACCGAACGGACACCTTCTGGAGCCCGCGCGTCGGTCTGGTGTGGCAGCCGACACCGACCCAGTCCTACTACGCATCGTGGAACAAGTCCTACCAGCCGTCGGGCGAGACATTCGCCATGTCGGTGAGCAGCGCCCAACTGAAACCGGAAACTACCATCAACCGGGAGATCGGGGCCAAGTTCGATCTGCTTGATGGCCGACTTTCCACGACGATCTCGGCCTTCAACCTCAAGCGCTCGGACATCAAGGCAAGCGATCCTATTCTCGGGCTCATCAACGTCGGCGTGCAGCGGACGCGGGGTGTAGAAGCCTCGGCGCAGCTCGATCTGCGCCAAGGATGGCAGGCGATCGCAAGCTACGCCTATCTCGACGCTCGGATCACCAAGTCGCCAGCACTCGATTCAGGCGTTCCCATCCAGGGAAACCGTCCGACGCTGACGCCGGTACATAGCGCCAGCCTATGGGTGATGAAGAGTTTCGAGGGGCGCTTCGGCCTCGGTGGGGGCGTCAACTATGTTGGCGATCGCATGGCCAATCTGGCCAACACGGTGGTGCTGCCCGAATATGTCACGGCCGATGCCATGGCCTGGGCGCAACTGGGCAAGCTCCGGGCACAGCTCAACCTGCGTAACATCTTCGACCGCGAATACATCGTGTCGGCGCACGGAACGGTCGGCAATCTCAACATGCCGGGCGCGCCCCGGTCGGTGATGCTCACCCTGCGATACGCCATCGACTAGCTGCCTTTCCGCCGCGTCGTCCTCAGGAGAAAACACATGAATTTCGCTGCCGCTGTCAAACCCGCGCCGTCGGTCCGCGATCATAGTCGTTACATCCTGAGGCGCGTGGCGGATTGCTTCCTGCGTGAGAATTATCGCGGGATCGCCGCCGGTCGGGTCGCCCCGGCTGGCGACGAGCCCTTCAATCGCATGGTGGACGGTGTCGAACGCTACCTCGTCTACGAGGCATCCGACACCAGTCGGCTGCTTATACCCGTCGAGCCCGATGGCTTCATGCAGGAGTGGCGCGTTTGCCAGCCTCCTTTCGTCCATATTGCCAAGCAAGGCATGCGGTTGATCGACAGCGTCACCGAATTCCTCGAGATCCTCGGCATAGGGCTTGAAGGCGAGGATAGCGCCAACATCGCCGCCTTTCTTGACGAATGTCAGGCCGCGATCGTTCAGGGCACGCTTTGCGATGCCGCGCGTGGCGAAAAATCTTTGGCGGAAGCACGGCTGGAAAACCACCCCGCATGGCACCGCGCGATGCTGGCAAACGATCGCATCGCCTCCTTTCTCGACCATCCCTTTTATCCGACAGCAAGGGCCAAACATGGCTTCGCCGCTGCCGATCTCATCGCTTATAGTCCGGAATACCAGCGGTTTTTCCGGCTGAACTGGCTGGCGTTGCCGAAGGACGGGCTGTCCGTCCAAGGCGAGACGCCCGCGATCTGGCCATCTTTCAAGGATGTCGGCCTCGATCCAGCCTTGGAGCACAGCCATGCGCTGCTTCCGGTTCATCCCTTCATGCACGGCGAAAAGCTGGACGCCATATTGGTGGAAGCCGGTCTAACCGATCACGCTCACAAAGCCCCCTATGAGTGGCTGGAGGTCGTACCTACGCTCTCCGTCCGCGCCTTGGCGCTGGTCGGTGAGCCCGGCCTGCATATCAAGCTGCCGCTTGCGATCAGCACCTTGGGCCGCCTCAACCTGCGCGCGATCAAACCGGTGACGATCAACGACGGCCATGTCGTCCATGCGCTCCTGGAGGAAATCCTCGCCAGCGATACCGCGCTTGGGGACACGCTCCTGTTGACTGACGAAAGCGGCGGCGCGCACCATAGCGACAACCGCTTCCTCGCTTATATCCTCCGCCGCTACCCGGACGGTCTCGACGACAGCGAGCCGGTTCCGGTCGCGGCGCTGATGGCGCCGATGCGGGATGGCCGTCCCTATGTTCTGCATCTGGTGGACAGACATTATGGCGGCGATGCGGATCGCTTCATCGAAGACGTCTGCGATCTGCTGTTTGGCGTCCATCTCCGGCTTGCCGCTCGCTATGGCATCGAACTGGAAGCCAACCAGCAAAATTCAATCCTCCTCTTCGGGCAGTCGGGACTTCGCCTGCTGCTCAAGGACAATGACTCGCCCCGGATCGACGCTGCTCTGCTCCGTTCGGCTTATGCCGGTTCGGATGCCTGGCTGAGCCAGTTGCAGGACGCACGGATCACCGCCACCGATGCAGCCGGCACCGCGCAAATGCTGATCACCATCACGATCCAGCTCAACCTCGGAGCCGTGATCGAAGGCATGGGACGCCATCTCGGCAAGACCATAGCCTACCGGCGGACGCTGCGCGCAGCCGTTGAACGTCATCTGGATATGCTCGAAGGCGAAGGCATCGCCACTGGCGCCCTGCGCGCCGCGCTGCTTGAGGCAAGCCATTTTCCGATCAAATATCTGCTGCGGGCCGCCACCCTGGAAAGCCGCAGCGCGACAGGCGCCGCTGACGTGAACAAGGCCTATGGCCGCACGGCTCCCAACTTCCTCCTGCCCGGAGATGAGCGATGACGCCAGGCCGCATCAAGGCGACCGTCCTTGCCTGCCATTTCGCAGGCGCCTTCGGTCCCATGGGCATGCCTCCATTTCTGGCGCTGATTCTCGTCGGCATTGCGCCGGGTGCGGACGAACGCCTGATCGGTTGGCTCTATATCGTTCCGACCGCGTGCCTTGCCATCTCCGCGCCGCTATGGGGTCGGCTGGCCGACCGATGGGGACGTAAGCCGCTGCTGCTTCGCGCTCAGATAGGACTGGCCTTTAGCTTCATTCTCGCGGGACTCGCCGGATCACTGCCCCTATTCGTCCTGGCCCTCTGCCTTCAAGGCCTGCTTGGGGGCACGTTCTCGGCCAGCAACGCCTATCTGTCGGAGGCGCTGCCACGGAAGGATCTGTCACAGGCGCTGAACCTGACCCAGGCGTCGGCCCGCCTTGCGCTGATCTTCGCGCCAGCGGCTGTCGGCTTCATGGTTGATCAGCATCTTGCGCCGCAAAAACTCTATCTCGTCGTGGCCCTGTTGCCGATGATCGCAGTGATGCTGCTGGCTCCCCTGCCAGCGCGTGGGCGTCCCGAGTCTGACACAGGCGCCGCGCCCCCGCCCCCTCCGCCAAGCAGGCATTTCCTTTCGCGCGGTGCAATCATGGCGGGGCAAACCGGCTTCGCCCTCGCCATGATCTCCACCTTCCCCTTTCTGATACCATACAGCATGGCGACCTTCGGCCTTGGTGCCGGGGACGCGGGCTGGCTGTTCGGCCTTCCTCATATTGTCTATCTGCTGGCCTGCATTCCACTGGGGCGCCATTTGCGCGCGCGCGATCCGGCACCCTGGTTTGCCGCTGGTTCCCTGATCGTCGGTGTCACCCTTCTGACACAGGCGTTCACCACGTCGCTTGCCGTCTTCGCCCTCGCTCGCCTCGCGCTGGGGATAGGTATGACACTCGGCTATGTCGCGCTCAACGCGCTGATCGCCGACACGATTGAAGACGCCAGCGCAGGCCGCGCGTTCGGCTGGTTCGACAGCGGCGCCAAGCTCGCGACGATCGTCGCCAGCATAGGCGGCGGACTGATCGCCGCAGGTTTGGGAATGACGGCCCTGTTTCTCGCTTCAGCGCTGTGCGGGGCGCTTACCGCTACGGTCGTGATGATGCTGCGAGGCGGTTCAATCCCCTCCACGCGATCCGCCGCGCTCGAATAAAAATCCCGATTGAAAGCGGAGTTCGCAACGCCCTGTGACGCGGACCGGCAATGTTGCTGTGATCTACAACAAGGACAATTTTCCGATGTTGATGTCAAAACCTCTCGAACCAGCCCTCGACGATAGACTGATCGTCCGTCGGCCGATCAAGCTTAACCTTTATCGCGACTATGAGGTAGAGGCGGTGGCGCAGGCATGGGAGGACAATCCGCTTCTCGAACTGGGCATACGGCTCGATTGTCTGATGGTGTCGGATTCCTACCTTATGACTCATCTCGGGCGCAACAGCACCAGGTTGGCCCGCGGGGAGCAGGCGTTGTTCCTTGAGATCATGACTGGACTGGTGAAGGAAGTCGCACATCGCGCGATGCAACTCTTTCCCGATAACAGGCCCTATATCGTTGGAGACATGCCGGACGGATCGGCCGCGAACGGCGAGACCGCCCTGCATAGCGCCGATAAAATGGTCAATGCCGGGGCCGATGTCATCAAGCTTGAAGTTCACTCCACCAGCGTTGTTACGACTATTGAACGGCTTGCCCGGGAAGGATTCAGGGTTATGGCCCATCTTGGCTACACCCCTCAGGGTGAGGGCAGCGGCAGGATCGGCGGCTCGCTTGAGGGCGCCCATGCCCTGTTCGCCTCGGCCAGGCAAGTTCGCGACGCCGGGGCAGAGAGTATCGTGCTCGAAAAGGTAGACGAGTTCGTCCACCGTGCCCTCGTCGATCACCCCAAGGCGCTGCCAAGCTACGCGATCTTCAGCGGCAAATCGGAAAGAGGGGGGCAATCGCTCAACATATGGGATAGCGTATTCAAGCCCGATTTCCGCGCTCGCTATTTTCCACCGACGGCAAGAGATACCACCGACTCATTCCCCGGGGCCTATTCGAGGCATATCATCAGCCGCCGCATCTCGGAGCTCTTGTCCCTCACGGCCGCCGGCGAATTCCCCCTCTCCCCGCCCACACCCCTTTCACAGGAGGATCTGCGGGCGTTAGCGGCCATCAACCCGTGGACTACGGAAGTCTGAACCGTTGATCCATCACGAAGGACGCCGCAGTGCTTTCACGCCGGGGCGCATTCCGCTGCCAGCGAAGTCCATCATTTTTCCAAAAAAGCTGGCACTTTTGACGCGCCCCCACTGCCCCATCCTCGGCGCACACGGAGCGAAACACAGCCACATGTCCCGCGCTGAATTCCTCACGAATTCAGGAAAACGCCTTCTTCTCGTAGACGGTGGCGATTTCACGGCCGTTCCAGACATAGCACAGGTGTCGTTCCTGTCGGCACTTGGACAGAAGGCGGGGTCGGAACACGGCCGCACATTCGCCGCCAGTATAGCGCACGCTTTCATAAAGAATGCCATTTGATCCGATCTGGCGAAGCTCCAGCGCAAGCCCTTGGCTGGCGCCATAGCTGTCGGACGCATAGAATTCGGGCCGCGTCTCGCGAAGAGCGCGGATATCATGCAGCGACGCATCCAAGTCTACCGCATAAACGCGCATGTCGAGTTCCTGGGCGAGTTCCTTCGTGAACGTCATGAATCGCGCGCGGTGATAACTTGTCTCGGCGACTGCGGTCTCGATCGTCCGGGCAGCGTAGAAGGCTCCAAAGCTGCCATCGGAAAAACGGCTTCCATCCGGATTGAGATGGGTAAAGGCCGCCATGATCGCCGATGTGCCCGGCCCCGAAATCCGGTCTTCGGGCGGCACGAGGGTGAGATCGCCAACCTCCTCGCGCAAGCGGTCGTTGGTCATTGCCTCGATGAGATAAACCGCCTCAAGGTCTGCCGGGTCCGCGACGTCCTCGAACAGCGAGATGGGCGGAAATCGGCTGGCAACGATCCGGTAACAGGGCTTCCACCGAACCTGGCTGGTGGAAATATCCCCCATCAGCCGCGTTGCGCATCGACATATTGGCGCACGACATAGAGATCAGCGACATTGCCCGAGGTCATGCGTTCGATCGCCGGACGACCAGCGAATAACGGCGCTTCATTGCGCTTGCGAATCCACGCATCGGCGGTGCGGGGCAGAAGAATCTTCAGTCCCTTATATATGCCCATGACGTAGGAAATCCGCTCCAGCGCGTCCTTGGGAATGGCCGCGACCGCACCGCGCTTCCAGGCCTGGAGGGTCGAACGGTTGTCGAGCCCGAGAAGCTTCATCTGCTCGGCCTCATTGAGCCCCCACGCTTCGGCGATACGGAAAAACGTGCGTAGCGCAGGACCGGTAAGATCCTTGCGGCTGGGCGCCTTCGCACCCAGCGCAAGGCCACGACGGGGTGAATCAGCAATTGCGGCCATGGCCACCTCCTTCCTCCCTATATGTGCAATATATGCTCAAAAATCAATAAATGATCGGATAGCGCTCAAGCAGCCTTTTTCGATCTCCCCGGCACCAAAAAATGCACTCTCATGCAGCCAACCCTGCCAGCGAGGTCAACACTCCCTTTGGAAGCAATCCGGCGTAGAAGGACATGATCGACGATACGCCATAGACGATCGCAGCATCGATGACTCCTCCGTTATCCGAACGCTCTCGCTGCCATATTGCCGCCAAACACCTATAACGATGAAGGGCGCCCCACCACCGAAGTCCCCGACCAGGTTAAGTGGGGGCCATGGCGGTTGATCGCCGGGTTCCCTGGGTGCAAGGGTTCCGGCTAAAGTCGGCCTTCAAGCCAGGGCCGTAGAGCGCGGTCGCGGCAAAGCCGAGAGGCACCGATGGCTCAATCGTTCAAGGATCCAGGCAGGGACGACTAAAGGCTTCGATTGCCTGACCCAGCCCCTCCCCGACAATCCAACGGGCACGCTCAAGATGCGAACGCCAGCAGGCTTCCGCCCCGGCATCTGACACATCCAGGCCCATTATCGCGGCGGCTGCCTCATCCCAACTCACCTCACGATCCGCAGCATCGAGCAACGCAGCGTACATGGCAGGTGATTGCGATCATATTCGGAAACCTCCGCCACATCTGGAGCCTTCAACTCCGATGGAAAGAGCGCTGCTGCACCGGGCAAAACGCGAAGCCTCCGTTCGAAATCTCTTCATGAGCCCACCGCTTGTAACGAATAGGAACGATCGTTCCTAGAACTTTCGTTCCTGCGCCCTGACCCAATCGACATGGATTTGAAGGAAGTTCTCGCGACCAAATTGCGTGTACTGCGCCACGAACGTGGGCTGACGCAGGAAGACGTTGCAGAACTGACCGGCTTAAGCTCGCGATACATAGGCTCAATCGAACGTGCGCGGGTATCAGCGAGCGTCACGATCCTGGGAAGGCTGGCAAAAGCCTTGAAAGTCGATCCTTGCTTTTTGATAAGGCGCTGATCACCGCCGAAAATCTATTCTGAGCCCTCATCGGCCACAGGTCAAAGGAGACCATTTCGCGTCTCACAAGCGGCATGTGACCAGAAGTAAAGCCCCTCCGAATGGAGCTGGCTCATTATGGGCGAAAAGTCGGCCCATGAGATATTTCGCATCATATATGGTGAAGCACTTCCAGGTGCACAGGTTCACGCACAGAATTGTGACCCAAAAGTGTGCCTGACGGCACCAGCGCGTATCTGACGTCCAGCCCCTCCACCGCTCATGTTTGGCTCACCCGGCAGACGAATGAGTCGTTTGTCGGCGGAGGCCAACATGACCCCGACCAAGCTGCTAATCGGACAAATGATTGCCGTGCTTGCGATCATCTTGGCTGGCATCTGGGCAGCGACCCAATGGGCAGCAGCAAGCCTGCAGTATCAACCGGAACTTGGAGCTCCCTGGCTCACCCTGATGGGCGTGCCGATCTACCAGCCATGGTCAATCTTCCCCTGGTGGTTTTCCTTTGATGCCTATGCGCCAGCTATTTTTGACGAGGCGGGGGCCATTGCTGCGGGCAGTGGATTGCTCGCCTGCGGCACAGCCATATTTGGCTCGGTCTGGCGCGCGCGCCAGTCGAGCAATGTCACCACTTATGGCTCGGCACGCTGGGCGACCCGCAAGGACGTAACCAAGGCAGAACTGCTCAGCAGGCATGGCGTTACGCTTGGCCGCCTCGACGGCGATGATCTCCGCCACGACGGCCCGGAGCATATCATGGCGTTCGCCCCGACCCGGTCGGGCAAGGGTGTGGGCCTCGTCGTGCCCACGCTGCTCAGCTGGACCGGCTCGACAATCGTCCATGACATCAAGGGCGAGAACTGGCAACTGACCGCCGGCTGGCGTTCCCGCTTCTCGCACTGCCTGCTGTTCAACCCGACCGACGCGCGGTCGGCCCGCTACAATCCCCTGCTCGAGGTGCGGCGCGGGGTGAACGAGGTCCGCGATGTCCAGAACATCGCCGACATCCTCGTCGATCCCGACGGCGCGCTCGAACGCCGCAACCATTGGGAGAAGACATCCCATTCGCTGCTGGTGGGCGCGATCCTCCACGTCCTCTATGCCGAAGAGGAAAAGACGCTCGCCCGGGTGGCGGCCTTCCTCTCCGATCCGCAGCGCAGTTTCGTCGCCACGTTGCGTCGGATGATGGCAACGAACCATCTCGGCACCGCCGACGCGCCGAAGGTGCATCCGGTCGTCGCGTCGGCCGCCCGCGAATTGCTCAACAAGAGCGAGAATGAGCGCTCGGGCGTGCTCTCAACCGCCATGTCGTTCCTCGGCCTCTATCGCGATCCGACCGTCGCGGCTGTCACGGCAGCGTCGGACTGGCGGATCATCGACCTGGTCGAAGCCCCGCATCCGGTCTCGCTCTACCTCGTCGTACCGCCGTCCGACATCAGCCGCACCAAGCCGCTGGTCCGACTGGTCCTCAACCAGATCGGCCGTCGCCTCACCGAGGAACTGCACGGGGCTGCTGGCGAGAGCGGCGCCACCCGGGGGCGGCACCGGCTGCTGATGATGCTCGACGAGTTCCCGGCGCTTGGACGGCTCGATTTCTTCGAGACCAGCCTTGCCTTCCTCGCTGGCTATGGCGTGCGCGCCTTCCTCATCGCGCAGAGCCTCAACCAGATCGAGAAGGCCTATGGCGAGCATAACGCCATCCTCGACAACTGCCATGTCCGCATCGCCTTCGCGACCAATGACGAGCGCACGGCGAAGCGGATCTCGGATGCGCTCGGCACGGCGACGGAGCAGCGCGCCATGCGCAACTATGCCGGGCACCGCCTCGCGCCCTGGCTCGCCCATGTCATGGTCAGCCGCCAGGAAACCGCTCGCGCGCTGCTGACCCCTGGCGAAGTAATGCAGCTCGCGCCTAGCGACGAGCTGGTGCTGATCTCGGGGCATCCGCCGATCCGCGCAAGGAAGCTGCGTTACTATGAGGACCGCAGGTTCGCCGCCCGAGTCCTGCCGGCGCCCACGCTCGACGCCAGCGGCTGTCGTGACCTTCCTGGCCAGCGTCCCGACGACTGGGCCGGCCAGGTCCGCGCTACCGACATGCGTCTCGCTGATGAGGCTGGAAATGAAGAAGGCACTGACAGCGGCGGCCTCGAACAAGCCCGCCACCCTGCGCATGAGATCGAGCCCGTCGTCCTGGCCGAGCCCGAGATCGCTGATCCGCTTGGCCTTGGCGAGGAGGATGGCGACCAGGCCGCCGAGCGGCGCGCGATGGATCGCGTCCAGGCGCTCGGCGCGGCACGCACGGTCTACGGCCTCGATGCCGCCTCCAGCCGTCCCGACGACCTCCAGCTGGAGTTCTGACGATGGGACAGCTCAAAGATAAAGTACGCTACCAACTATTCCTGCCCAAGCCGCTTTCGGATCGGCTGGAGGCCCTCGCCGCCAAGCCGGGCGCCACGAAGTCGGCCATCCTCGAGGATGCGGTCACCGCCTGGCTCAACAAGCGCGGGGCCTCGGAACTGGAGGATCGCTTTTCCATTCGGCTCGACCGGCTGACCCGGGCGATCGGGCGTGTCGAGCGCGACTCCAATGTGATCCTCGAGACGCTGGCCCTCTTCATCCGCTTCGAACTCGCGATCCAGACGCCACTTGCCGAGAATGACCATGCCGGGCGTGCCCTGGGCGCCAAGCGATTCGAGGCGTTCGTGACCCAGGTTGGACGGCAGGTATCGACGGGCCGCCGGACGCTGGACTCTGCCCCGGAGGACAACCAGTGAGCGCTCCTGCAGCCTCCGCGGAACGCCGCCGGCGCATGCTGATTACGGCGCTGGGCGACGAGATCGGCGCAGCCATGCGCGACACGCAGGTGATCGAGATCATGGTCAACCCCGACGGGGCGCTACGGCTCGACCGGCTCGGCGAGGGCCGGATCGATACCGATGTCCGCCTCGAGGCGTCCCAGGTCGAGCGGATCATCCGGCTGGTGGCGAGCCATGTCCGCGCCGAGGTCCATGCCGAGCATCCCATCATCTCAGCGGAGCTGCCGCCGCATATCGAAGGGCGCGCGGGCGAACGTTTCGAAGGGGTGCTTCCGCCGGTCGCCCAAGCGCCCTGCTTCTCGATCCGCAAGCCGGCCACCCGGCTGCACAGCCTCGACGACTATGTCGCCGATGGCCTGATGAGCGAGACGCAGGCCGATAGCCTGCGGGCAGCGGTCACCCAGCGCTTCAATATCCTGGTCGCCGGCGGCACCAGCTCGGGCAAGACCACGCTCGCCAATGCGCTGCTCGGCGAGATGGCCCCAGAGCATTCGGGGGTCGACAGCCGTGTGATCCTGATCGAGGACACGCGCGAGCTACAATGCCCGCTGCCCGACACGGTCGCGCTGCGCACCCGTCCGCCCCATGTCTCGATGACCGAGCTGGTCCGCTCGACCCTGCGCCTGCGTCCTGATCGCATCGTCGTGGGCGAAGTGCGCGGTCCCGAGGCGCTCGACATGCTCAAGGCCTGGAACACCGGCCATCCGGGCGGGATCGCAACCGTCCATGCCAACAGCGCGCTCGCCGCCCTCTATCGCATCGAGCAGCTTTGCCAGGAGGCGGTGGTCACCGTGCCGCGGCAGCTGATCGCCGAGGCCATCGACATCATCGTGTTCATCGCGGGCCGCGGCACCGACCGCCGCATCGCGACCATCGCCCGGGTCGCCGGGCTCGATCCCGACACCGGCGCCTACGCGCTCGCCGCCTTCCCCAAGCCCAAGGAGCCATGACCCATGCCGACAATCCGCCCAGCTGCGCGCCGCCCGGCCTTTCTCGCAGCCGCAACCGCCCTCACCCTTGCCCTCATCACTCAGGCCCAGGCTGCGGGCTCGGGCATGCCATGGGAGGAGCCGCTCCAGCAGGTACTTGAATCGGTGCAGGGTCCGGTCGCCAAGATCGTCGCGGTGATCATCATCATCGTGACCGGCCTCACCCTTGCATTCGGAGAGACGGCCGGAGGGTTCCGCCGCCTCATCCAGATCGTCTTCGGCCTGTCGATCGCGTTCGCGGCGTCGAGCTTCTTCCTTTCCTTCTTCAGCTTCGGCGGCGGAGCGCTGATCTCGTGACGGGCCAACGCCATTCGGGGCCTGAGCATATCGACGGCTTCGAGGTCCCTATCCACGGATCGCTTGGTTCGCCGCTGCTTCTGGGCGGCGCGCCACGAGGGCTCGCGATCGTCAACGGCACGCTGGCAGCGGCGGTCGGCCTTGGGCTCCAGCAATGGCTTGCCGGCCTGCTGCTCTGGGCAGTCGGCCACAGCGTCGCGGTCATGGCGGCGCGCCGCGACCCCGACTTCGCGCCCGTCCTGCTGCGCCACATCCGCCAAAAGGGATATCTTGCATGCTAAGCCTCAAGGAATATCGCGGCCGCGCCGAGCGCCTGGCGGACCATCTCCCCTGGGCAGCGCTGGTCGCCCCGGGGGTGGTGCTTAATAAGGATGGCAGCTTTTGCCGGGTGCTCGCCTTCCGCGGCCCGGACCTGGAATCGGCAACCGCGGCCGAACTGGTCGTGGCCTGCGCGCGAGCGAACAATGCGCTGAAGCGCCTCGGCAGCGGATGGGCGTTGTTCTTCGACGCCGAGCGGCGCGAAGCGCAGGTCTATCCGGACAGCCGGTTTCCCGATGCGGCAAGCTGGCTGGTGGATCAAGAACGGCGCGCAGCCTTTGAGGCCGAGGGGGTGCATTTCGAGAGCCACTATCACCTCACCCTGACCTGGCTGCCGTCAGCAGACGCGACGGATCGCGCGACAAGTGCCCTTGTCGATCGTCCCGACGGCAATGGCGCGAGGGACTGGCGTGCTACGTTGGAGACGTTCATCGCCGAGACCACCCGCCTCCTCGACCTGTTCGGCGGCTTCATGGCCGAGATACGCCCGCTCGACGATGACGAGACCCTGACTTTCCTCCATGGCACAATTTCCGACCGTCGCCATGACGTGGCCGCGCCCGAGACGCCGATGTATCTCGACGGCGTGCTTGCCGATACGCCGCTGGTCGGCGGTCTCGAGCCGCGGCTGGGCGAACTGCACCTGCGCACGCTCACCATCCTTGGCTTTCCGAACCTCAGTCGGCCGGGCATTCTCGATGCCCTCAATCATCAGGATTTCGCCTATCGCTGGGTCACGCGTTTCATCGCGCTCGACAAGACCCTGGCGACCAGGACGCTGACGTCCCTGCGTCGGCAATGGTTCAACAAGCGCAAGTCGATCTCGGCGCTGCTGCGTGAAGTGCTCTACAACAGCCCGGCGCAGCTGCTCGACAGCGATGCGGACAACAAGGTGATCGATGCCGACCAGGCGCTCCAGGCGCTCGGCGGCGACCATGTCGCCTTCGGTTATCTGACCACGACGATCACCGTGGCCGACAAAGACCGGGCGAGGCTCGAGGACAAGGTGCACGCGGTCGAGCGGATCGTGAACGGCCTCGGCTTCACCTGCGTCCGCGAAAGCGTGAATGCGCTTGAGGCCTGGCTCTCGTCGCTGCCCGCCCAGACTTACGCCAATGTCCGGCAGCCGCTGGTTCATACGCTCAATCTCGCGCATCTGATGCCCCTGTCTGCGGTATGGGCAGGACCGGTACGCAACGAGCATCTCGGCGGCCCGCCGCTGCTGATCGCCAGGACCGCCGGCTCGACCCCGTTCCGGCTTTCCACCCATGTCGGCGATGTCGGCCACACGATGGTGGTCGGCCCGACCGGCGCGGGCAAGTCGGTGCTTTTGAGCCTTATCGCGCTACAGTTCCGCCGCTACCGGCAAGCGCAGGTCTATATCTTTGACAAAGGCAATTCCGCCCGCGTGGCGGTGCTGGCGATGGGCGGCGCACATCACGCACTCGGCAGCGCCGAGACGGGCGGCGGCGAACTCGCCTTCCAGCCGCTGGCCGGCATCGACGATCATACCGAGCGGAGTTGGGCGGCGGAGTGGATCTCCGCGCTGCTGGCGCATGAGAATGTGCCGATCACACCCGAGGTGAAGGAGGCAGTGTGGACGGCGCTTGGCAGCCTTGCCTCGGCACCGCGCGAGGAGCGGACCATGACGGGACTCGCCCTGCTGCTCCAATCGAACGCACTGCGCACCGCGCTCCAGCCCTACACGCTCGAAGGCCCACACGGTCGGCTGCTCGATGCCGCCGAACAGCATCTGGCGCTCGGCGACCTGCAATGTTTCGAAACCGAGGCACTGATGGGCATGGGCTCGGCGGTCGCGCCCGTGTTGACCTATCTCTTCCACCGGCTCGAGGAGCGGTTTGATGGGCGGCCGACGCTGCTGATCCTCGATGAAGCCTGGATCTTCCTCGACCACCCGCTTTTTTCCGCGCAGATCCGCGAATGGCTGAAGGTGCTGCGCAAGAAAAATGTCGCGGTGCTGTTTGCAACGCAGAGCCTCGCCGACATTGCCGGCTCGGCCATTGCACCAGCGATCATCGAGAGTTGCCCACAGCGCATCCTGCTCCCCAACGATCGCGCGATCGAGCCGCAGGGCCGTGACATCTATCAGCGCTTTGGCCTCAATGACCGGCAGATCGAGTTGATCGCACGGGCGACCCCCAAGCGGCACTATTACCTCCAGTCCGCCCGCGGCAACCGGCTGTTCGAGCTGGGCCTCGGCCCGCTTAGCCTCGCGCTGTGTGGCTCCTCCGACCCCGCAGCGCAGGCTCGGATAGACGCCATCCTATCCGAGCAGGGGCGCGACCGGTTTACGGAAGCCTTCCTGCGCGACGCTGGCTTCGACTGGGCGGCCGAGCTCGCCGCCGCCTTTCCCGCCCACGAACCCCAAGGAGAAAATTGATGCATATCCCCGCCAAAAGGCATCTGGTGGCTGCCATTCTCGGTTTGGGTGCAGGCGGCAGCCTTGCCCTCTGCACGATGATCCCGGCGACGCCCGCGCAGGCGATCACTGTGTTCGATCCGAGCAACTATGCGCAGAACATCCTGACCGCCGCTCGCACGCTGCAACAGGTCAACCAGCAGATCCAACAACTCCAGAACGAAGCGCAGATGCTGGTCAACATGGGCAAGAATCTGAGCCGCATCGACTTCCCGCAGTTCGATGCCCTTCGCCAAAAGCTCACCGAGATCGACAGGCTCATGGGCCGGGCGCAGGCGATCGACTTCCGGGTCGACCAGCTTGACGACAAGTTCCAGTCGCTCTTTCCCCAGGACTTCTCGTCGGCGCTGCGCAGCGATGCGCGGGTCCGCGATGCCCGGGCGCGCCTTGATGCCAGCATGGGCGCGTTCCGCCAGACGATGACGGTGCAGGCGCAGGTCGTGGAGAATATCCAGAGCGACAGCGAGGCGCTTGGCCAGATCGTTGCGCGCAGCCAGGGCGCCGAGGGTTCGCTGGCAGCCCAGCAGGCGACAAACCAGCTCCTCGCGCTCACCGCCAAGCAGCAGTTCCAGCTCCAGCATATGATGGCGGCACAGTTCCGTAGCGAGGCGGTCGAGCAGGCGCGGCGCGCGACGCAGGCGACCGAAGCACGCGCTGCGACCAAGAAGTTCCTGGGTTCCGGATCGGCCTACACGCCCGACTAACCCCTTGGGCCGTTGGCCCGGTCCGGTCACCAGCGATCGGCGGCTCGCCCTCTCGCCGCCGGTCGCCGTCGCGGGGCGCGGTTCCCCTCCCACGCCGCGCCCCGCGACATCCTCACAGCTCAGCCAGGAAGACAGTCCCGTGAACGACCTCAATGTCATCGACCGCTTCCTGGCTGCGTTCATCAGCTACATCGACAGCGGGTTCGGCCTGCTGGGACCCGATGTGGGGTTCCTGACGGCAACGCTGATCGGCATCGACATAACGCTTGCCGGATTGTTCTGGGCGATGGGCGGCGAGGATAATGTCATTGGCCGCTTCCTGAGGAAAATCCTCTATGTCGGCGCCTTCGCGTTCATCCTGAACAGCTTTTCGACGCTGGCAGACATCATCTTCCGTTCGTTCGCGCAGGCAGGGCTGACCGCCGGTGGCGGCATGCTCTCCGCTGACGACCTGCTCAAGCCCGGAAGGCTCGCGGGTACCGGCTTCGCGGCAGCCTGGCCGCTGCTCGACCAGGCAAGCGAGATGGTCGGATTTACGACCTTCTTCGACAATTTCCTGACCATCATGATACTGCTTTTCGCCTGGGCGCTGGTGATCGTCGCCTTCTTCATCCTCGCCGTGCAGATGTTCGTCTGCATCCTCGAGTTCAAGCTGACGAGCCTTGCGGGCTTCATCCTCGTGCCGTTCGCGCTCTGGAACCGGACCAGCTTCCTTGCCGAGCGCGTGCTAGGCAATGTGGTCAGCTCCGGGATCAAGGTGATGATGCTCGCGGTCATCGTCGGCATCGGCTCCAACTTCTTCACCGAGTTCACCGATGCCCTCCAGGGCCAGGAACCCGATGTCGGCCAAGCCATGAGCCTCGTGCTGGCCAGCCTGTCGCTGCTGGGCCTCGGCATCTTCGGGCCGTCGATCGCATCAGGCCTCGTGTCGGGCGCGCCGCAGCTCGGGGCTGGCGCCGCCATTGGCACAACCATGGGTGCAGGAGGCATGGCGATGATGGCTGGCGGCGCTGCCCTCAGCGGAGCGCGCCTCGCCGGCGGCGGAGCGCTTGGCGCCGTCCGCTCCGGCACGGCGATGGGCTCCGCTGCATCCGCCGCTTATCAGCTTGGCCAGGAACAAGCGGGCAAGTCCACGATCGGCGCTGGCCTCTCGGGCGTGGCGCAGGCTGCGGGCAATGCGGCGCGGACCCGCGCCAGCAGCGCGCTCGGCCTTGGTGAAGCCGCGTCGAGCGGGCGGCAGGCGGTCTGGGATGCGCTCAATAACAAAAACTCTCCGTCGCCGCAGACCGGCGGCGGGGAGACTGGCACGCCCGCCTGGGCGGTGGCGATGCAGGGCGAGCAGACCCGCCGCCATCGCCACCAGCTCGCGGTCCACGCCATCAGCCAGGGCGACCGCGGCGGCGGCTCCGCCATTCCCGACATCAAGGAAAGGAACGATTGAGCCATGTTCTTCAAGCGAAGCATGCAGCGCTATGGGCGCACGCCGCTGCCCGAAACGCCCTACCAACGGGCGGGCCAGCTCTGGGACGAGCGGATCGGTTCGGCCCGGGTCCAGGCGCGCAGTTGGCGACTGATGGCGTTTGGCTGCCTGTTCCTCACCGCAGGCACGTCGGCGGCTCTTGCATGGCAGTCGCTGCAGAGCCGGATCGTCCCCTATGTCGTCGAGGTCGACCGGCTCGGCGAGGCGCGTGCGGTGCAGGCCGCCGATGTCGAATATCGGCCGACCGATCCGCAGGTCGCCTGGCACCTCTCCCGCTTCATAACCAACATCCGCTCGGTGTCGCTCGACCCAGTACTGATGCGACGCGGCTGGCTCGACGCCTATGATTTTGCAACCAGGCGGGGCGCGCAGTTTCTCGGCGAATATGCCCGGGCCGCGTCCCCCTTCGCCCAGGTCGGCGAGCGAACCGTGTCGGTCCAGGTCACCAGCGTCGTGCGTGCCTCCGACAAGTCGTTCCAGGTCAAGTGGACCGAGACTGTTTTCGAGAGGGGTGCGCAATCCGGGGCGAGCCGCTGGACCGCGATCATGACGATCACGACGAAGGCGCCCGCCAATGCCGACATGCTGCGAAGGAACCCGCTCGGCATCTATGTCGACGCGATCGATTGGAGCCGCGAGCTCGACGGCGACACCGCTCCTTCGCGGGTGCGCCCAGCAGCCCATTCCAGCCAATCCCCCAGTTCCCCCTCCACACCAGCGCTGGCGGGAGCCGCCATCCAGAACAGCCAGGAGTCCCAGCCATGAAGTTCCGCCATTTTCTCCTGTCCGCCATCATCCTTGCCGCCCCGCAGGCAGATGCGCAGACTTTCTCCATTTCCCTCCGCGGCGTCGCCTCGGCCAACCGCAAGGCGACGGCCGAGCCCGCCGCCCAAAGCTTCATCAATGCAATCCAGGTCTATCCCTTCGCCGACGGCGCTATCTTCCAGGCCTATACGGCACCAGGATTGGTGACGGACATCGCGCTGCAGCCTGGCGAGACTCTCGTCGCGGTAGCCAGCGGCGACACGACGCGCTGGGTGATCGGCGACACCACTTCCGGCGTGGATGGCAGTGGCGATGGCGAGGCCAAGCGCACGCACATCCTTGTAAAGCCTTTCTCCGCCGGGCTCACGACCAACCTCGTCATCACGACCAACCGGCGGACCTATCACCTGCGCCTCGCGAGCACTGCGGCGACGGCGATGGCAGGGATAAGCTGGACCTATCCGCAGGATGACCTCATTGCTTTGAAGCGGCAGGCGGAGGCCGCGCGCGCCGCAGCCCCCGTGGCATCCGGCCTCGACATAGCTCGGTTGAACTTCGACTATGCGATCTCGGGCGACCGGCCGTCCTGGAGGCCATTGCGCGCCTTCGACGATGGCCGACAGACCTATATCGAATTTCCTGCCGCGCTGACCCAGGGCGATGCGCCGCCGCTTTTCCTCCTTGGCCCGGACGGCAAGGCTGAACTCGTCAACTACCGCCTGCGCGATCGCTATTATGTCGTCGATCGGCTGTTCGGCGTGGCGGAACTGCGGCTCGGTCTCAAGAAGCAAGAGATCGTGCGGATCACCCGTCAGGCTGGCCAGAAGCGTCGGAGGGGTGCATGACAACGGCCGATACCCCTATCCAGTCGGATGCTCCCCAGGCCAAGGTCGATCCTGAAACCCTGGTCCTGCGGGCGCGACCGATGAAAGCGATCCGCTTCCGCCGCGGCGCCATCATAGGCATTGCGGCGCTGGGATCGGCCAGCCTGATGGGCATCGCGTGGATGGCCCTCAAGCCCCAGGTGTTCCGGCAAATCGCGCAGGAAAACGAGCTTTCCAAGCCATCGGCGAACCCTGGCGATGCGCTGTCCGGCCTGTCGGCAAGCTATGGCGATGTCCCAAGACTGGGACCGCCTCTGCCGGGGGATCTCGGGCGACCTATCCTGCGCGCCCAGCAACAGCATGTGGCAGTCTCCGACATTACGGGTAGCGGCCGACCGGCCGCCGACGCCGCGGAAGCCGAAAGGCTGGCCAAGCTGGCGGAGCTGAAGGCAGCCCGGGAATCCGGCGTTCTTGTCCAGACAAAAACCACCGATCACACCACCCAGGTGCCGCCAGCGCCGCCCGCAAGCATTGGACCGGATGCCGGGACGCCAGCAGCCTCCCAGGATCGCAAGGTGGCGTTCACCGAGCGTCCCGCTTCTGGCAGCGACCTGAACACATCCATGTTGATGCCGCCACCATCACCCTATCTCCTGGCGGCCGGGAGCATCATTCCCGGAAGCCTGATCACCGGGCTGAGCTCCGACCTGCCTGGGCTCGTCACGGCGCAGGTGACGCAGAATGTGTTCGACAGCGTGACCGGCCAGATCCTGCTCGTACCGCAGGGTGCGCGCCTTGTCGGAAAATATGACAATGTCGTCGCCTTCGGCCAGCGACGCGCGCTCGTGATCTGGCAGCGGCTCATGCTGCCGGATGGAAGTTCGCTCCGCCTCGACAATTTTCCGGCAACCGACGCGGCTGGATATGCGGGGCTTGCCGACAAGGTCGACTTCCACAGCTGGTCTCTGCTCAAGGGCGTAGCGATCGCAACGCTTCTTGGCGTTGGCTCGGAACTGACGATCGCCGACGAAAGCGACCTTGTCGAGGCGATCCGGGAAGCGACCCAGCAGAGCGTGTCGCGCGCCCGTGACCAGATCACATCGCGCAACCTCGACATCCAGCCGACGATCACGGTGCGCCCCGGAACACCGGTACGCCTTCTGGTCAGCCGCGATCTCATCTTAGCGCCCTGGCACGAAAGAACAGGAGAATAGGCATGGCAGAGCTGAAACTGGCCAAACTGCCGGACAGGACACCGGTCAAGCTGGCCATCACCATGACGCCGGACCTGCAGAATGCCCTGCGCGACTATGCCGCGATCTACGCACAGGCCTATGGCATAGAGGAACCGGTGGTCGAACTCATCCCCGCAATGCTGACTGCCTTCCTGGACAGCGATCGCAACTTCATCAAAGCCCGAGACGCCGGGTTACGAGAGAAAGGATGAAGGACGAAATAGTAATGCCGCCTGGTGGTGTGCGGACGGCATCGCCCGTCGATGGCGTGTCCTCACAGAAACCTGCACCTCCGCACCTTGGGCATCGGAGCCAAATCGATGCAGACCGTGACGAGGCGCGAAAGCATCGTCCAGCTATCAGCGAAGGGGCCGCTCTCTTAACCCCGAACGACGTCCTCTCACGGCTCAGCATGACGAGCGCGGAGCCAGCGAAATGGATGCGGCGGACGTTCGAAAAGTACCGGGTGCCCTACGTTCACCTATGTGGCCAGGTCCGCGCGACGGAGGCGCAATATCAGCTGCTGTTGGAAAGAGTAAGCTGTTTTCCATCGCCCGAAATGGAAAGAGCGGCATCCACCATATCCATAGCCAAATTGCGGAAAGCGACAAGCGCATCCGCATCAAGGGGATCGGTTCACGAACGCGTGACGCGGATGCTACGTCGAACTGATGGCCGAACCTAGGCCCGCTGCGCGATTAATTGAAGTCGGCGCTACAGCGCGTAGCGATGAATCGCCGAAGGCATCAAATGTTGTTTGTCGAAGCGACGGCCATACCATCCCTCCTATATCCTGCGGGTCGGCAACCACGGCAGGCAGCTATGGACGGCCTGAACTGTTCTATGCATGCAGGCTCGAGCCTATCATGCAAGCCGCGTTTTAGTGTTGACGGATGCCTTAGAAAAATGGCAGGGCGCTGCGCCTGCGGGCGGGTATAGCTCAATGGTAGAGCACTAGCCTTCCAAGCTTGTGATGCGGGTTCGATCCCCGCTACCCGCTCCAGCATTCGCCATTTTCGACCCGTGAAACCTCGATTTCCAGATGAGCACCGGATAAGCACACCTGTCTTGTGGGAACTCGTCGTTTTTCACGGCATGATCGTGCCAGGACACTGTCATGATCGAGACAATTTAAGACACGCTAGCCGCCTCGGTGCAGGCATTACCCCAGCCATCGTCCCACCCGACGATGTTGCCGCTTTCGTTCAGCCCGTCACCCCTATCCTGATCGGTATGACCGACCTTGCGAATCGAGAATAGCCATGCGCTGAGATGAACGAAGGAGACGCGTCACTAAAGAAGGTACGATCGAAAAATCAGTGGACAGGCTATGAACACCGCTTTACGTGCTCATTTTGCTATCGACGCTGCAAGCAAGTAGAATATTATGCCGAATGTATTTCGCAAGAAAAATTCATTATTTCTTGCCATAGTTGTTGTGCCGACAATAATATCCACGATTTATTTCGGCATTTTTGCTTCAGACGTCTATATATCCGAGTCACGCTTCGTAGTAAAAGCTTCCAAACAAGCCGTCAGTGATGGGGTTGGATTACTCCTGCAGTCAGCGGGTTTTAACAATGCCAATGAGGAAGTCTATGCTACGAACGACTATATAATGTCACGTTCGGCATTGCAGCAACTGAACAAGGATGGCGCCGTCACCGCGGCCTATACCGCACCAGGCATATCCGTCTTCGACCAATTCAATGCGTTGGGCTTGAACGGATCCTTCGAGAAACTTTTCAAATATTACACAAACCATATCCAGATCACCTCGGACTCCCGCTCGGCGATCAGCACCCTCGTGGTTCGCGCTTATACCAGCCAAGATGCGTTGAAGCTCAATAGCCGCCTGTTGGATCTCGCTGAGGACATGGTGAACCGCCTTAACAAGAGAGGCCGCGAGGACCTGATCCGATATGCGCGAGTGGAAGTGGAGGCGGCCAAGCAGCAAGCTCGTACGGCTTCGCTTGCTCTTGCCGCCTATCGCAATCAGCAGGGCGTGGTGGATCCGCAGCAACAAGCTGCAATTCAACTGCAGATGGTGTCGAAGCTCCAAGACGAATTCATTACGGTAAAAAGCCAACTGATCCAGTTACGCGCATTCACTCCAGAAAATCCGCAGATTCCGGTACTGGAAAAGCGCGCACGGATTCTCAATGAAGAAATCGACGAACAGTCGGGAAGGGTGGCCGGAGGTAACAAGTCCTTGGCAGCGGCCGCAGTCGAGTATCAACGCCTGCAGCTGGAAAACGGCTTTGCCGAAAGGCAACTGGCGGGGGCGATGGCCTCTTTGCAGGAGGCGCAAAACGAGGCGCGTCGCAAGCAGGTCTATGTCGAACGCATTGTCAACCCCAATCGTCCGGACAGCGCCCTTGAGCCACGCCGACTGCGGGGCATTTTCGCGACCTTTGTCGTTGGCTTGGTCGCCTGGGGCATCCTTTCGCTTCTTCTCGCCGGTGTTAGAGAACATCAGAGCTAATGAACAACACCGCTCCGCCAGGCCTAGGCCGCACCTTCCGTGAACAGTTGATGGTGCAGCGCCGCGTGATCGGCGCATTGCTCATGCGGGAGATGCTCACCAGGTATGGGCGACGGAATATCGGTTTCCTGTGGCTCTTTGCCGAACCCATGATGGTGACGGTAATTGTTGCCGCCATATGGACATCTCGGGGGCTACATCAATATTCTGACATTCCGATCGTAGCTTTTGTGATTACCGGATACTCCGGCATTCAACTTTGGCGAAATATGTCCCGGCGGTGCATTAACGCAATCGATCCCAATCGCGCTATGCTGAGCCATCGCCCAGTCAAAATGCTGGATATTTATCTGGCAAGAATGCTACTAGAAGTGGCTGGCGTCACAACATCCTTTGTTCTTTTGTCCGTGTTGTTTCTGGCGTTCTCAAATCAGATATCGCCGCCCGAGGACATATTAAAGGTAGCATTTTCCTGGGGTTTATTCGTCTGGTTTTCCATGGGCCTGTCCCTCACTTTGGGAGCCTTGTCCGAGTTAACTGCGCTCGTCGAAAAGTTCTGGCCGCCAGTGGTTTTCATCCTTTACCCCGTCTCGGGCGCAATGGTCCTCGTTGACGGGCTACCTCACGGAATGAAGGAAATTGTCCTTCATATTCCATTAGTGCATGTTAACGAGATGCTCCGTGACGGCTTTTTTGGTTCGCATTTCGTTGCGCATTATGACCTATCCTATTTGATGAGTTGGTGCCTAGGGTTGTCCATCTTAGGATTGGGTCTAAGCTATCTGACAGTCGAACACAGGTTAAGCTGATGATCGTTCTCGACCAAGTGACGAAAAGATATCCATCGCTTAGGGGGCCCGTTCAAGTGCTCAAAGGCGTTGATATGACCGTTTCGATGGGAGAGAAGGTCGGCGTCCTTGGCCGCAATGGCGCTGGCAAATCAACGCTCATCCGCCTGATTGGTGGAGGCGAAAAGCCTACCACAGGTAGCATCACCCGGACCATGAGTATTTCATGGCCCATTGCCTTTTCAGGCGGCTTCCAGGCGGGCCTTACGGGCCGCGACAATCTACGCTTCATTTGCCGCATCTATGGCCAGGATCCCACCGAGAAATTGCCGTTCGTCAAGGAATTTTCGGAACTGGGGGACTTCCTAGACCAGCCTATCAGGATTTACTCGTCGGGAATGAAGGCGCGGCTTGCCTTCGCTATTTCCATGGCGATCGATTTCGACTGCTTGCTGATCGACGAGGTGATGGCTGTAGGCGACGCCAAGTTCAATACCAAAAGCCGCGAGGAATTGTTCGTCAAGCGGGCGCACAAGGCGATGATCATCGTCTCGCACAATATGAAATATATCCAGCAGAATTGCAGCCGCGCCTATTTGATGAACGACGGTCGGCTTCAGCATTTTGAGGATGTTGACGAAGCCATCGCTACACATAAGGCGATGATGGCGAGCTGATCGGAGTATAGAAATTGTCGAGAGTCTGCATCGTGGGCGCCGGCTTCACCGGCGCGGTGATCGGCCGCGAATTGGCGGAAGTGGGCATTCCTTCGCTGATCATCGACGAACGATCTCACGTTGCAGGCAACTGCCATACCGAGCGAGACGCCGAATCGGGCGTGATGCTTCATTGCTACGGGCCGCACATCTTCCACACCGATAGTGAGCGAGTGTGGAATTATGTGCACCGCTTCGGCGAGTTCAAGCCCTATATCAACCGTGTGAAGACGACAGTGCAGGGCAAGGTCTATTCGATGCCTGTCAACCTGCACACCATCAATCAGTATTTCGGCACGTCGATGTCGCCTTCGCAAGCCCGCGCCTTCATCGCATCCAAATCACGGACCGACATAGAAGATCCCCAGACCTTCGAAGATCAGGCAATGAAATTCGTTGGCGAAGAGCTCTATGAAGCATTTTTCGCGGGCTATACGCGCAAGCAATGGGGTCTTGAGCCATCGGCGTTGCCCGCCTCAATCCTCAAGCGGCTACCGTTGCGCTTCAACTATGACGATAATTATTTCAATCACCGGTTCCAAGGAATGCCCCGGGAAGGCTACACCCAGATTGTACAAGGCATCCTCGACCATCCACTGATCGAACTACAAATCGGCTGTCGATTCGAGGATCTGACCGAGGATTTTGAACATATCTTCTACTCTGGTCCAATCGATCGCTACTTTAACTTCGATCTGGGACGGCTGAGCTATCGCACTCTGGATTTTGAGATGATCCGGGCGGATGGCGACTACCAGGGAACGGCGGTGATGAACTATCCAGACAGCGACATCCCCTACACCCGGATTGCCGAACACAAGCATTTCGCGCCGTGGGAAGCGGACCAGATGGACAAGACCGTCGCCTTCCGGGAATATAGCAGGGCCTGCGGGCCCGACGACATCCCCTATTATCCGATAAACCTGGCCGGCGGCGTCGACCTCCTGAAATCCTATGAGGAGCGCGCTGCACTACTTAAGAAAGTCACTTTCGCCGGCCGCCTTGGTACATTCCAGTACCTTGACATGGATGTGACCATCGATCGCGCACTCGACGTGGCGGCAGCTTACCTTCAACAACGCGTTCCCGCCTGACAAGTGCTCCTATGAATTGAGGCAAGATGACCGGATCGCCCCCCACTGGCTCTTTTTCCTTTCCGCTTTTCTCCCTTCTGGGCGGTTTGGAACAACTTCCCGGCGATGCAATAGGTGGCGTCAAAACAGCGAGCGGTCAGATTGCTGCAAAAGAGGCGACGACCCTGCGCCTCGACCGGTTGTTTGACATCTTCTTCGAAAGCTATTGGTGCCGACATGCAGGCTTTTCTGAAGTTGCAATCTCAGGCAACCTCACCGGCAAGGTTCGGGTCGAAATCCACCGACGAAACGCACTGGACGGGCAAGAGAAAACACTCATCTCAATCGAGCTTGAAGGTCAGGAGCAGGCCATTGAGGTACCCATCGCCTTGCAACCACCGTCCAGCGATGAAAGTGCGAGTTACCTCATCGCCGTTCTTCACTTGGCGGCAGGCACTGAACTGCATGACCTGCGCTGGTGCACCGCGACCGCCCCACTCCGCGAAGTACGGCTTGCTGGCGTCATTTGCACATTTAACCGGGAAGATATGCTCGCGGGTAATCTGGGGCGCCTCTCGACGGAGCCCTCATTCCTGCATCATTTGTTCGTGGTCAATCAAGGACAACGGAATCTTGCTGCTCGGATAGAGTCCCGGATCGTCCCGGGGGCTCCGATTACCTTTATTGACCAACCCAATTTCGGCGGCGCCGGCGGCTTTACCCGTGGCATCATCGAAAGCTTGAATGATCCGCAGATCACTCACATTCTGCTTATGGATGATGATATAGTGGCAGAGCCTTCACTATTGGCCAGGCTCGCGGTCATTCTTTCCTACGTTGAGGAGCGGCAGTGCATTGGCGGCGCGATGCTCGACATTCACGCGCCGACCAAGCTGTTCACCTGCGGAGACCGGCTGAATCCTGTCCGTCCTGCCATTATCAACATCGCGCCAGCGAAAGATTGTGACGATGTAACCACCGACGAAGGGCGCGACTTTGTCGCGCGCCAGCACAAGCTAGATTTCAACGGATGGTGGTGTTTCGCTTTTCCGGTCGCGGCAGTCAGGCAATGCGGCTTGCCTCTTCCCCTATTCATTCGGGGCGACGATGTGGAATTCGGCTTTCGACTGTCTCAGGCCGGGTTTCCTACGATCGGGTGGCCTGGCGTAGCGGTATGGCACTTACCCTTCACGCTCAAGATTCAGCCGTGGCAGGCCTTTTACGACCGCCGCAACATGCTGTTTCTGAACGAAGCACATGGTTTGTTTTCTCGGCGCCGAATGGCGCGATCGGCTTGGGGCAGCCTCTTAAATGCAATTGTGACCTATGACTATGAGCGCGCGTACGCCATCATAGAGGGCATAAATGCATTCAACAAAGGATTGCTGCACCTGAAAAGCTGGTGCGACAGCGACCATTCCGAGCTGGTGCGACGCTTGCGGAGGCGCCATTTCTCGGCAGACACCATAGCTGCCACTCCCCTTCCACAAGCTAACGGCGCGGCAGTTTCCGCAGGAGCTGTCATCATGCGGTTTTTCCGCGACCTGCTGTTGCCTTTCGGTCGTTGTAATCGGATTCATGCAGCTTCACCCACTGAGTGGCACCCCCGCGTGCGCACGCGACCTGCGCATGTGGTAGTTAGCGACGCGGATAATGGCGCTGGATCGCTTCGAAGCTATGACTGGCGGAGCGTTATCACGCTTTCTGTCCGTGCTCTGTTGACAATTTCCGCACTGCGCTGGCGCCGTCGGCTTAATTCTGCGGCGATCCTGCAACTTTCTCGAACAGATTTCTGGCGTGCTTACCTGTCAACACGCGGCGAGAAATCCGCCCTTGTGCGACAAAGACGTTGAAATCCGTTCAGATGAAGGCATTGCTGTTCTTTAACAGACGAAAGCGAAAAGTGTAGAAATCATGCGGTCTCATTTCAACAAGGTTCTGATCCCCGTCGTGTCGATCGCGCTAGCGGGCTGTGCGGTCCTCGACACTTCGGTCGGCCCCAGCAAAAGTCGCATTGCAAACGTTGAACGCGATGGCACCTTGGAAGGGGTACGCGTCATTGACGTCACCGATCATGTAGCCCGGCAGATCCACACACAGGAAATCCGGACCAGCTTCGCAAACGATCTGCCTCCGGCGCCGCCAATCGGACAGTGGGTCGGTAAAGGAGACGTGCTCTCGGTACTTATCTGGGAAGCGCCACCCGCTGCTCTGTTTGGCGGCACAAGTCTTGGCAGTACGACCGCGCTTGGCGTGGCGAACACCACCGCCCTCCCCGAAATGCAGGTGGGACCGACTGGCGATATAACCGTACCCTATGCAGGACGCATCCATGTCGAGGGCAGCACCCTGCCAGAGATTGAACGCGAGATCGTGAGGCGGTTGGCGGCCAAGGCGCATATGCCGCAAGTGACTGTCCGCCTCGCTCACAATGCTTCCTCTCAGGTGACAGTCGTCGGTGAAGTGGCCACGAACGCACTCATGCCTTTGACCCCGAAGGGAGAAAGGCTTCTTGACGCAATAGCGCGTGCGGGGGGGACAAAGCAGCCTGTCGATAAGGTGGTAATTCAGTTGACACGTGGAAACCACGTGGAAAGCATGCCGCTATCCGACGTCATTGCCAATCCGCGTGAAAACGTGCCTCTGCAGGCAGGTGATATTGTAACAGCCGTGTTCCAACCGTTCAGCTTCACAGCACTTGGCGCAGCAGGACGCAATCAAGAGGTCAGTTTTGAGGCTCGCGGGATCACCTTGTCGCAGGCTCTGGGGCGCGTGGCCGGACTTGAGGATCGCCGCGCTGATCCGAAAGGCGTGTTTCTATTTCGATGGGCTGATCCCAGATCGATTCCCGGCGGAGCCATGGGCGCCGTGCAAGACGAACAAGGGCGCGTTCCTGTCATCTACCGCATTAATATGAAGGATCCGGCCACCTATTTCGCGATGCAAAGCTTCGAGATGAAGGACCGCGACGTACTTTATGTATCCAATTCGCCGATAGCGGAGTTCCAGCGCTTCTTTGGCATTATCGCTTCAACGGTACTGCCCGCAGTGGCGGTCAGTCGGGCATTTTAATGCCGAACGAGCGACGTAGTCAAAATGAGGTCAGTGAAACGCATCGCGACCTCACATCCACGCTCACTGCATCCGACAAGCAACTACGATCCTGCTGTACCAAATTTTTACACCAGAAGTATCAATCATTTCGGCGGATATCTTCGCCGCCACAGAATGGATGACATGTCGGATTTTCTTGAAGACAATCTGCTGCAGGCCGCGTCCCACTTGGATCGTCTGGGACGAGATGAATCGGCGAGAATATTGCTAGAGGGGGTGCTGAAGGCACCAAGAGGATTTTCCCATCTCCAAGAGACCTTTGCTGAGGTGGCCAAAGAAGATCGAGTGTCATTCGCCTTACTCTGCTTGGAGATCCTGGCCGCATACGACCCGCTGCACAAAAAGGACATCCTTGAACGCGGTTGGACCAAGCTGGAGCAAATCACCTTAGGCAGATTGATGGGTCCGGAGCTATTTAAGGCACGGCTTAGACAACTCACAGCCGAGCCGATTTGTGACGATCCGGAAACAGTCGGGCCCCAATCTCGACCGGATTTCGTCTACATCCTTGCCCTGAGCCTTCCGCAGGACGCCACCGGGTATGCGATGAGAACTCAATCTCTCGTTACTGCAATGAAAAAACAGGGTGTCAGGATACACTGCCTTACTCGGCCCGGGTTTCCTTGGAATCGGGGGTTTGAAGGACCCACAGGAAAGGAGACAGTTGGTGCTATAACCTACTATCGCAGTGGCGACCCTGGGCATCGAATTCCTAATGATCTCGCAAGTTTTTGCGCCGCTGAAAGGGAGCTAGTCGCGATACTCAAGAAGCTGCGTCCCAAGATGGTCATGGCTGCTTCAAATCATGGGACTGCTATTCCTGCATTTTTTGCCGCTCGCCGACTGGGTCTGCCGTTTGTATATGACGTTCGCGGCTTCTGGGAGCTATCCAGAGCTCTAAGGGAGCCCGAGTGGGGAAAAAGTGAAGCCTTCTCAATTGCCTGCGAGCTCGAAGCCCTGGTTGCATCTGAGGCCGATATGGTGCTGACGCTGACTTCATCGATGCAGAGGGAACTAGAACGCCGCGGGGTAGATGGGGAACGCATTCGGATTGTTCCGAATGCTGCGGATCCCGATCAATTTATTCCGCATTCGCGATCTGCTGAATTGGCACAGAGATTGGGCATCCCACCGGATGTTCCTGTCATAGGCTACGTCGGATCTTTCAATTTTTATGAAGGTCTCGATGACTTAGTTGCCGCCGGCGCGCTGCTTGCCAAGCGAAGTTATGATTTCCGGATGCTGTTGATTGGTAGCGATTCTCATCCGCATATTCCAATCGCCGATTCCCTGCGCAGGCAAGCCGAGCAAAGCGGCATAGGAGACCGCCTTATCCTCCCCGGCCAAATTGCGGCAGAAGAGGTAGCAGAATGGTACTCATTGATCGATATTGCTCCGATCCCTAGGAAGGACGTTGCCGTTACACAGTTAGTTTCTCCCATTAAGCCGCTAGAAGCCATGGCTATGGGAAAAGCAGTTGTTGTGTCCGATTTGACGCCGTTGGTAGAAATCGTGGGTCATGACTCAACCGGATTGACCTATCCCGCAGGCAAGAGCGATGAGCTGGCTAAAACGCTGGAATTGCTACTCCAAGATTCTGATTTACGGCAACGCTTGGGCGTTGCAGCCCGGAAGTGGATTATTGAGAAGCGCAACTGGAATGCCGTCGCAACAACTGCCCGACTAGCATTCGAAGAAATTATTCGATAAATCTCCCCAATAAGGAGCGGTATCAACGCAATGGGGGAAGTGTAATTTATGGCGTTCGACATTTCTCTCCCACATATGCCTGCGGCGGAAACGGCTCATCTCGCACAAATTTATTCTGAAGCTCAGGTAATATTGGAATATGGATCGGGGGGATCCACCGAATTAGGTGCCCGCATGCCACATAAATACATCATGAGTGTCGAGAGCGACCTACATTGGGCGCGATCGCTACGCGCCAAGCTTCGCGGACCAGAGATACTATCGCCTGTCGTCGTGCATCACGTTGACATTGGTAAAACAGGCCGCTGGGGAAGGCCACTTGACGATAGAGCATGGCGCAACTTCCACCGCTATCCGAATGACATTTGGGATCAATCGTGGTTCCGTCACCCCGACGTGGTGTTGATTGATGGAAGGTTCCGCACAGCATGCATGGCGGCAGTACTTTTACATGCGGAGAAACCGGTTCGCGTATTGTTCGATGATTACCAAATTCGCCCTCTCTACCAACAAATCGAAAAGATCATTTCGCCTAAAGCAATGATCGGGAGAATGGCTCAGTTCCTTGTTTGTCCTGGTCAGATCGACCAGCGGAATATTGGCTTCCTGATCGGACAATTTTTTCAGGGATCGATACACGGGGTCACCGAAGCCTATTATCAGAATGTTCCGACGCACCACTCCTGAATTTCAATCGGAATTTTGAGCAGGTCAAATACATAACACCTGGCATCCTATCTGGGTTCACGCCGGACCAGGATTGGTGTAGCGCGTTCGATGAATGCTGAGCCGATCAGGTAATTGGGACAATCATGACGCAGAACGAACCCTCGCGAAACAGTCCATATGGTTCTGATGCTACTAAAAGTGAGAAAGCGCATAGCCGCGGCTTTACTTCAGGTTCGGACGGTCAGTTGCACACGTTGTTTGCTACTCCAGCAGTGTTCTGGCAGCCGCGGCATACGACCCCCTCCCCTTGGTTAGACCAGATCCCCCTTCTGTTCTGGCTGATTGAGACAGTTAAGCCCCGTACTGTTGTACAATTTGGTTTGGGCGATGGCGTCGGCTATCTGGCGCTTTGCCAAGCTAACCAACTGTTAGGAAAAAGAGCCGCGTGCTTCGCTGTGGATAATGACGACCACCCTCTGCGGCCAGATTTACTTTCTGAACATAATTCATGTTATTCATCATTCTCTATTATCTCAAAATACGATCAATTTTTATCATTCAATCTAGACAATCTATCTATTGATATACTCGTTATAAATTCGCCTATTACTCCAGAATTCATAGCGTATTTTCAAAATGAAATCGTTCCGCGGTTGTCCGATAGTGCAATTATTCTAGCATATGAGCCCAAGACAACCGTCACCCATGCAGCAGCACATCAAATACTAGTTAACCACAATCCGCAAATGACCTTTAGTTCGCCAACGCCGGATAGCGGGACAGTTAATCTAATCCTGTTTGGGACAATGCAGCCCGCGGCACTCCGCCTCTTAGCGTCGCAGAATCCTGACCAACCAGCTTGGTTTACCGCGCGCGAGATTTTTGGGCGCTTAGGTCGGAGTATTGTGGCTGATGTCCGCAACCGAGATCTCCTCGCTCAACAAGAAACCTCAACCGAAGCGTTGAAGAATTATCAGAATAAATTGAGCGCCTGCGAGACGGAGGTACGCGAAACCTTAGCCGCCGAACATGTACAGATCGAACGCCAAGCAGAGCTTTCGGCAAGAATCCACGATTTAGAAATCGACCTCGCTGAAATCAATGAAATTAATGTCTCTCTAAAGGCACAATCTGGGAGGCTAACAACTCAAATCCGTGATTTGAATTTGCAGCTTTCTGAGGCTCGTGCGCAGCATGACGCCCGCATTGAAGACATCGCGATCTTAACGATGAATTTCCAAAAGGAAATTTTCGATTTATCCTCTAGATCTCAGGAAATTAAAATTGAATTAAATCTTCTTCATGAAATAAGCCAGAATACTGAGCAACAGTTGGAATACGTTACAATGCTGCGCGATAAGATGCGCCGCACGATGTCTTGGAGAATCACTGCCCCCTTCAGGAAGTTGATGCGTATTATTTATCGGAACAATTGACGGTTGTTGAAGTGTTAGGTGAAATTTACAATGTATAATTCTAAGAAATTCGATAATCGGAATCTTCACATCACTATTGGTCCTGACGAGATTTATTTGGCTCGGAAAATGGCAGGTGGCAGGACGACCTTCAAGCCACGGTCTACCGTCCCTGAATGGCCGATCTCTCTTCCTCTAGACTGGGGAGCGAATCCGTTTGAAGATACCAACTGGCAGTTTCAACTTCATTCATGGAGAATGACTGACCCTCTATTAGAGCGTTTTTTTGAAAATGGTAGCAACGAAGATATAGAATTTGCTGCTGAAATCGCCAACGACTGGTGGACCTGGCACCAACACAAAAATGCAACCTTCTCTTGGAACGACATGGCAACCGGAATTCGCAGCTTGCGAATTGCCTTCCTGTTATCCGCTGTAGATGAAGGGATTCTCAATGCTGGTTTCAGACCAAGTCTTCTTGAAATGGCCAAAGCGCATTTTGAAAAGTTGCAAAGTGAAGGATTTATCACCTCTGGAAATCATGGACTTTTCCAAGTTTTTGGGCTCGCCTTGCTTTGCACTGTCGCTGATTTGGATAACCGGAATGCGGGATTAAAATATGCGGAAGATAAGTTCCAATGGATCTTGAGTCGTCAATTCACTGAAGATGGCGTACACAAGGAAAATTCTCCAACGTATCATCGTTTTGCTACAACTGTGATACGAAATCTCGGCGGTTCGGAAAGATTTAAGCTACGAGATATCGAAACTATTCTTAGAAACGCAGATGCGGTTGAGCCATGGTTGATTTTTCCGAATGGGATGTGGCCCAGCATAGGCGATAGCTACGGATTCGCAGGCAAGGTCGATTCACTATCAGGTGGGCGGCGACAAAGTCGTTCGGATGGCCGCGCTTACGCTGTGTCTAGCTTTGAACGATCCGGTTACGCAGTTGTGCGCTCAGAAGACCCTCAAGGGTCATCTATGCTAATCGTTACCGGAATGGCACATACCTACACCCACAAGCACGCTGATGAACTGAGCTTCGAGTTGTTTGAGCACGGTCGACTGATCTTTATTGACGCCGGGAAATATGGATATGCCCAAGATAGTATTCGCTCATACATAGAGAGCGCGTGTGCGCATAATACTATATCAGTCGATGGCGAATACATAGGTCGTCATAGCGTTAAGTTAGGAAACGTAATATTAGATGAAACGAGGATTTTAGATGATCGCTTCATCATATCTGGCGAATTGCATCGCAGGGATATGTTTAGGCAACGAAGAATTATCGAATACAATCCTGGGAATTGGATAACTATCGAAGATCAGCTATCATCTGACGGATCGAGAGCATTTGTTAGCAGTCTTCACCTTTCTCCTGATTTACATCCTGTTGTAAATGAGAATGGCTTTAGTATTGAATTAGGCGAAAGAACAATAAATGGCACTTTGATTGGCGATGAATGTAAAATAGAGGCTATTCGAGGCCAGTCATCGCCAGAAATGATTGGATGGTCTACTACTGGGTATTTGAAAGTTGAGCCAACCTTTGTTATTCGAGCAGTATCTCAAGGCAGATGCCTCACTATCAAATGGAAAATTGATCTTTGACGATGCTGTCTTGTGCTGCGACTATAACAACATAAGGACGCACTCACATTGGACAATCAAACACCTGCACAATCACGCCGACGGAATGGCGCGATGTCAAACTGGCAGACACTTGTCATCATCGTGGGATCAGCGTCGAGCAGGTCGTCTGCTGTCGATTTTATCTCGCAACGAACATATTCGAGCGCCGCAGTAGCGTGAAGTAAGTCAATGATTTTCATGGACTGTTATCTTTCCCGGCAAGCCGAAGCTGCCATCGATCAACAATATCGCGCGAGTTCAAACCCGGGTCCAAAGCGATATTCATATCTTTCGCGGGTCCCGCGGCCAGAACGGCCTGCTTTGCCTCATCGATCGAGTTGACGATCCACCGGCTACCCCAGATATCGGCCGCTCCTTCCCAATTCCATATTATCGGCATAGCGCCGGTGAGTATGCCTTCGCCAACCGCCATGTGGAATGATTCGTGATCCGAGGGCGACAGTATAAAGCCAACCATCCTGAACCATTCATTTACATCATCCCCGGGCGGATCGAAAATCACCCGGTGCCGTAGGTCGGCATTCCTGTTAATGCGATGAAATAGCGCGCGATAATAGGCCAGTTCCTCATCGCGACCCAGAAGCCAGTTATAATCCAATGGGTTCCTGCCCTTCACCCTCAGGCAATAGCGGCTGTCTTCGACCAGTAACGCCTCCAGCAGGTCCACGCCGCGGTCGAGCCGCTTCATCATCGGAGCGACGCCGAGCATGCCGAGCGTATAGCGCGCCTCGCCGGTCTTTTTCTCGGGGGTGAATTTGTTATCATCCAGAAAATTTGAAACTACCGAGGTCCGCCCGATGGAGAGTTCTTGAAAACGCCTTAGCGCCTGTTGTCGGGTATGTTCGCTGACGAAACTCAGATGATCCACGGCGGCGAGATTGGCCGAGGCCATGTAGGGAGTCCGCAATTCCTGAGCATGGAACCGCCCCACCAGCCGCTGATGGGGCAACTTATTGTGCGAGTACCATTGCAGGTTGCCCAGGCACCATTCGCAGAAGATCACATCGGCCTTTTCCAACAGCGTTCGGCTTTGTTTCTCGTCGTGGCTAGCATGACCTTGCCACTGGTCGATGAGGAATTCAAACTGACCGGTGGCCTCCAGCCGTTTGCGCAGCAGGTCGAAGAACTTCAGATCGTGGCCGGCGACCAATACTCGGGTTCGGGGCGTGGCCGCCGACGCCACGGGGACCCCTGTCAGCCACTGCCGAAGCTGATCGACGCGGGTGGAGAAGCTATGGCGCGCGGCCAGACGGCCAAGCGCCTGGGCAGCCTGTTGGCACACATCTGGCGCTGTCAGCGCGAGCGTAAGCTGCGCGCGGAACTCAGCCAAGCTGTTGGCGTAAAGGGGATAATCGCTCCCCAACAAGCTTTCATGCAAAGGGTTGCGGTTCAGGATCGCCGCACAACCAGCCCCACCATATTCCAAAATCTTGGTGGAATATTCAACGGTGTCGTTCATCGTCTCAGATCGCCATGACAGGCCGACTCGTGCTCCCTGCAGCAATTGCTGAGTAGCTTCGCGCGATTGCGCCCCCAACCAGGTCAGGCCGGGCGTTTCTGTGAGCGACTGCTGCATCCGCAGCTTATAATCGGGCTGATCGGGCTCGTCGTGAATCTTGTCGCCGATCATCATCAGTTCGGCCCCGGGGATCTGATCGCGAATCTTGGGCCATGCCTCAACCATCTCCAGCGTCATCCAATCGCCCTTGAACTTGCCGGCATAGATAGCTCGGACCGGACGGTCGTTGAGGTCGGGTAGTTGCGGAGCCGGGTCGGGAATGACCGGTGTATAGAGGTGGAATTTCCCCTCATCCAGATCGGGCACGAGTGCTTGCCAGAGCGCGCGGAATCCCTCGGTCTGGCACAGAAGCCGGTGGCAGCCATGTGCGACCCGGGCCAGGGTCCGGCGCAGTTCAGGACTATACGCATCAAGACTTTGCGGAATGTCGGTCAGATATACCCAAGTCTTTCTCAATGCGTCTGGACTATCCAGAAGGGTGGTCGCGATCTCCAGCCCGCGCACGACAATCAGGTCGTAAGGGCTGGCCTGATCCAGCCTGACCGCTAGTTCTGCCATTTTCGGCAGGCTCAGCCGTGCAAATCCCTTGCCCTGCCAATGATGCGGTGCGGCACCATCAACGATGCGCAGGTTCGCGGCGGCCATAAGGGGGCCGAAAAGCTCCTGCCGGGCGGGTGGGCTTTTAGCTATAAAATCTACCTTTGCCTCGCCGGTGGTAACAAGAGCGAGCGCAATGGTTTGCGCCCATATCGAAGAGCCATCGATATAATTGAGGTCAGGATTGGCACAGATCAACACATTCCGGGCCATCGGTCAGCCGTTCCTTATGCCGTTGCGCAATGCGGCGTGGGGTTGGAACTCTTCGCTGTCGGCGACGAAAAGCTGTGGTATGGCCAGAGTTTCGTGGGGGTCCACATCAAGGGACTGGACATCGAACGCGTCGCTCGACCAAAGGGTGCCGCCACGTTCGACCGATCCGTCATAGGCGAAACGATCACGGTCGGACGATTTGGCCCAGCCGACGGCCTCGGGGGCGTAGAGGCTGGCATTGACCAGATCCTGCAAATAATTTGCACCATAGCCGTGATTAGGACTTACCCAGCCGGCGAGCGCACTGTCGTTGGCCCGGGCGGAAAGCCAGCCCTTGGTCTCCCCCGCCTCCAAAAGCATAAGGTTGTCGTTCAACGACCCGGCCACGGCAGCCAGTGCGTTCGGGCAGATGACCCCAAGCTGGAAATTGCGATATGACTGCGCTTGGGCAAAGCTGTTCAGCCGCGCCAGTTCCCGTGTGTCGGTGGCATAGGCCAACAGCAAGATCCGAGGATTGGTCGGGATGTGATGATCCAGACCCATATACTCAAAAATCTCGTTCAGGCGATGGGCATAGGTGTGATGGGCAAAGACCTCGCGGATCCCGGCCAGACTGCGGCGACGCCATTCGGTCGGGTTGGTCAGCAGAGTTCGGATCGCCTCTTCCGCCTCGGCTTCGTCGCGGACCATCCAGACTGCATCCGATTCGAACAGCTCCTCGATGCCTTTCGCCCAAGTGCTAACCACCGGTGTACCACAGGCCATCAATTCGAATACCCGACGCGAGAACATAGTTGGAGAATTGGTCACTGAATTGACATTCAGGAAGACACGATAGCGACGGTACTCAGCACAAAGTTCGGCATAAGGCAGGCTGCCGCGTATGCCATCGCGGAACTCATCCGGGAACGGGAAGTTGCCAGTGCCGAAATTGCGGTCGAAGATGTCCAGCCCGTGCTTGTTGGCGGCCTGCAACAGCCAGCCCATCTCCTGGCCACGTTTGGCATGGCGACTGCCGTACCAACTGCCGGCGAAGCATGATCTGGGGATGCGGCCCTCGAGCGGGGCGGGCTTGTGCAGGGCGGGCTGAGCGGCGAAAGGCAGCGCGTGAGCGTTGCGGTTGCCCGTTCGCGAGACATACGACGGGATCATGTTAGCGTCGGTCGTGAAGATGTGATCGACCAACCGGGCACTGCACATGAATTTCTCATGATGGACCGGATCTTCTTTGTTTAAGAACAGCGTGGGTATACCCTTTTGGCGCGCATATTCGCAGATATGGGCGATTTCTTGGCCCGGCTTGTAGCTGTATTCGGCAACGCGAAACTGCCAACTGCCGGAATTGCCTTTCCAAGCGCTTTCAATGAAGAACATCACCGGCGGATATTTTTCAGCGAGGGCGTACCAATTGTCGGGCCGGGGCTGGAGCAGGTTCATTTCCTGACCAAAACAGCCGGCGGTAAATTCATCCATGATGCCCATAACATAGGGCTTTCCATTCGGCGGAGAATCCGGCCAGCCAATGATGCTGATCTCCGCAGCCCGCGAACTGGGCGGGTTGAAGGGCGTTACCCCCGCTGTGTCATTATGCTTCCTGACGACCAGGCGCCGAAGAACGACCTGCTCAGCCTCATGCTTGCGGCCGAAGGCGCAGGGCGCGAGGCAGAGTGCGCTGACACCTTCCGCCACCGTGAAGCGATGCAGTTCCTGCATCTTACCTCTCGTGTCGGGCAGATATTTGAAATGAGATTTCAAATGTGCCGAGCTAGCCAGCTTTCCACAGGGAGCGTTAACGGGTTCGCCATCGTTGTCGAGCCCCTTGATCAGCAGTACGGCACTACGATTATGATTGTTTTCAACATGGTGATATTCTGTCGCGACTTCAATGATGATCGTGGTCCCGGTAGTGACAGCCATGGTACGCCAAGCTGGATCCTTCGCAGACAGGGTAAGAAAGTCGATGCGATCCAGCACGTCCGACCCGCTGAGAGGGACGTCCTTCTCCAATTTAATTAACCCTCTCGCCGCCTCAGCGGGATCAGGCAGCACTCCATAGCTATTCCGCAAACGCAGATAAGACTGGCGCAGCATTTCTTCGTTTCCGCCCGACCGCGCCGTGTCGAGAATAGCTTCCCAGAGCCTGATATCCGTCCCGGCTAGACGCACTACATAATCGTTGAGGGCGATCTGCGAATCTGTCCGCCCCAAGGCGGACAGTTGCGATGAAGCAGTGAGAAGGCCGGAAAAAATGGCTTCGTTCATCAACATTTTCTCAGTATTTCAAACATAGCATTTCGTAGCATGGTTTATACTGTTCTGCTGTTCCGAGAACAGCCGCAGCGTTCAGGCAATCACGCATCTTATCTGTCATTGCCAACTCTGGATAACAGTCGGAATTCAGTTTTAAGCGACGTGACCTATCCAGACGCCCCTAGTGTCAACGATACGACGATTAAACTTGATCGGCGTGGGCATCGCCTTAAAATCGTCATGATCCACCAAAAGGACGATAACGTCACTTGTCTTGACCGCTTCACTGGATTGCAGCAGTTCAACCTTGCCCGTGAGGGAGGCAGGCAAGTCAGAGATATATGGCTCCGCTACAACTACCTGGCCTGGATACAAATCTGCTAACTGGCTGGCAATTTGAAGCGCCGGACTTTCGCGCAGATCATCAATGTTAGGCTTGAATGCCAAACCGAAACATCCTATTCGCGCTTGCTTTCCAGTTTCGGCCGCGTATTCGGCAACCGCTTGGTGCACCTTGGCCAGAACCCATTGCGGCTTGCTGTCATTGATTTCGCGAGCAGATCGAATGAGACGCGCCTCCTCGGGCACTTGGCTGACAATGAACCAAGGATCCACGGCGATGCAGTGGCCGCCGACGCCGGGACCAGGCTGAAGAATATTCACGCGGGGATGCCTATTTGCCAACCGAATAAGCTCCCACACATTGATGCCGAGCTTGTCGCAAATCATTGACAGTTCGTTTGCAAACGCAATGTTGACGTCGCGGAAGCTATTTTCCGTCAGCTTCGCCATCTCTGCCGTTCGGCAGTCTGTTTCGATGCAATCCCCTTCAACCGCTAGTTTGTACAGCGAGCGCGCTCGCATAGCGCAAGTTTCGGTCATTCCGCCAATAATACGGTCGTTACTCACCAATTCAGCGAGGGCATGGCCCGGCAAAATCCGTTCGGGACAATGAGCAATGCGGATATCGGACACTTCGCCATGAGTTTGGGGAAATGTCAGGTCAGGCCGCATTTCAGCTAGCCAGCGCGCCATTTGTTCAGTGGCTCCAACAGGGCTGGTAGATTCGAGGATTACAAGATCACCCCTTTTAAGGACCGGCGCGATGGAACGCGTGGCTGCTTCGACATAAGTCAAATCCGGTTCATGCCCCTCATTTTCATAAAAGGGGGTTGGCACAGCGATCAAGAATGCATCAGCCGATTCAGGCACTGTCGTCGCACGCAAGGTTCCCGCCTCGACGGTGCGCCGAACGGCGTCCTCCAATCCTGGTTCAACAATATGGGTTTCGCCGCTGTTGATCATATCAACGGCCTTACGGTTCACGTCCAGTCCGACAACCTGCACACCCCGCAAGGCAAAAACAACAGCTGTAGGAAGGCCGATATAGCCTAGACCGACCATGCAAATTCGGTCGAATTTGGAAATCATACTAAATCCTTATATTCTGCTAGCCTGTTCAAAATGCGGGATGTCGCTTGGCCATCACCATAGGGATTGTGAGCGAAGCTCATTTCATCATACGCTTTTTGATCCGTCAGAAGTCGCATCGCTTGCTCAACAATCACTGCAGTATCTGTGCCGACGAGGCGCACCGTTCCCGCATGTACGGCTTCGGGACGTTCGGTAGTATCGCGCATAACCAAAACTGGTTTGCCCAGTGAAGGCGCCTCCTCCTGAATGCCACCCGAGTCGGTTATTATGATATAAGATCGACTCATAAGCATGACAAAAGGAAGATAATCCAATGGCTCTATTAAATGTATATTTGAACATGATCCCAATATTCTCTGAACCGGTTCACGAACATTGGGATTGAGATGCATTGGATAAACGACATCTACATCATCAAATCTATCAGCTATCTGTCGCAGAGCCTGGCATATCCGCTCAAATCCGCCACCAAAGCTTTCTCGACGGTGGCCAGTCACTAGAACGATTCTGCGGTCTGTCGATAGGAAGGGGAAATGGCCGGCCAATTCGCGTTCTAACGCTGGGTCGGAATTAATGCGTCCATTCACTTGCAAAAGTGCATCGACGACCGTGTTTCCAGTAACGATAATCTGATTTTCTGGAATATTCTCCCTCAGAAGGCTGGCTCTAGAGGTTTCGGTCGGCGCGAAATGCATCGCCGCCAGAGCGCCTGTTACGCGCCGATTTCCTTCTTCTGGCCAAGGGGAATGGAGATCGCCAGTGCGTAGGCCGGCCTCGATATGGCCAACCGGAACGCGCGCATAATAGGCTGCAAGTGTGGCAGATAACGTGGTTGCAGTATCACCATGCACCAGCACCATGTCCGGCTTTGAGTCCAACAACACCTGCCGCAGCCCCGACAGGATAGTCGCCGTGACATCATAGAGATCCTGCCCAGGACGCATCACGTTGAGATCATAGTCAGGCCGCAAGTCGAATAGCGCAAGCACCTGGTCAAGCATTTCGCGATGCTGGGCGGTGATGCACAATTCGCTATGAAATCGCGTATCATTCCGCAAGCCAGTCACGATGGGCGCCATTTTTATGGCTTCAGGCCGGGTTCCGAATATTGTCAAGATGCGCAAGGTCTCGTTATCCCCACATAAATTCCTGACCGCGAGCGTCTAGCGTCTCCTATCGTTAAGTCCATCTTATTAATTGCCGGTCCGACGGTTGGCTCGGCCTTCGTGTGGACCCAGGCAGCAATCCCCCCTGTAACGCGCCATGAGAACGTGCAATAGCGCGCGCCCAACGTCTATTTTACAACCCAGGACAAGAAACCATGTGCGGGATTATCGGTATTGTCAGCGCTAGTGACGTCGCGGAGCGTTTGGTCGATGGGCTAAGGCGCCTGGAATATCGCGGCTATGACAGCGCGGGTGTCGCGACCGTTTATGAGCGCGCGATCGAGCGGCGGCGGGCGGAGGGGAAGCTCGCCAATCTCGTGAAGGAATTGGCGAATAATCCGCTGCCGGGGACGACCGGGATCGCGCATACCCGCTGGGCGACGCATGGGGCGCCGACGACGAGCAATGCGCATCCGCATGCGACCAATGAAGTGGCGTTGGTGCACAACGGGATCATCGAGAATTTCAAGCCGCTGCGGGAGGAATTGACCAGCCGGGGGCGTCGTTTCGATAGCCAAACGGATACTGAGGTGGTCGCGCATCTGGTGAGCGAGTTGGTGGAGCAGGGCGCTTCGCCGAAAGACGCGGTTCGCCAGGTACTGCCGCGCCTGCATGGGGCCTTCGCGCTGGCGATCCTGTTCCGCAGCCATCCCGGCATGCTGATCGGCGCGCGGCTGGGGTCGCCGTTGGTCGTGGGCTATGGCGAGGGTGAGACTTATCTGGGTTCCGACGCGCTGGCGCTGGCGCCGCTGACCCAGCGCATTGCCTATCTCGAGGAGGGCGACTGGGTCGTCATCACCGCAGAGGGCGCGGAGATTTTTGACAAGGACAACAATCCTGTCGAGCGGCCGATCACCATTTCCGGGGTGACGGGCGAGCTGATCTCCAAGGGCAATCACCGCCACTATATGCTCAAGGAGATTTACGAGCAGCCGGTGGTCGTCGCCCAGACGCTGAAATCCCATCTCCAGCGGATGGAGGACCGGGTCTCTCTGCCCATTCCGGACTTCGACCTGGGCGCGATCCGCCGCGTTACGATCGTTGCATGCGGCACCAGCTATTATGCCGGGATGGTCGCCAAATATTGGGTTGAGCAGTTTGCCCGGGTGCCCGTCGATATCGATGTGGCAAGCGAGTTCCGCTACCGCGCTCCGGTGATGGAGGATGGCGGGTTGATGATCGTCATCAGCCAGTCGGGCGAAACGGCCGACACGCTGGCCGCGCTCCGCCATGCCCGTAGCGAGGGGCAGAAGATCGCGGCGGTCGTCAATGTGCCCACCAGCACCATGGCGCGGGAGGCTGACTTGCTGTTGCCGACCCATGCGGGTCCGGAAATCGGTGTCGCGTCGACCAAGGCCTTTACCTGCCAGCTGGCGGTGCTGGCGGCGTTCGCGGCGAATCTGGCGCGGGCCAAGGGGCGGCTGGATGCGAAGGCGGAGAAGGAACTGGTCCGTCACCTCGCCGAAGCGCCTGCGGCTCTCAACGGCGCGCTGGCCAATAATGAGTCGATCGAGGGCATGGCGCACCTGATCGCGGGCGCGCGGGACGTGCTGTATCTCGGCCGGGGGCCGGACTATCCGCTGGCGCTGGAAGGGGCGCTGAAGCTCAAGGAAATCAGCTATATCCACGCCGAAGGCTATGCGGCTGGCGAGATGAAGCATGGGCCGATCGCGCTGATCGATGACAAGGTGCCGGTAATCGTTCTGGCGCCGAGCGGGCCGTTGTTCGAAAAGACCGTCAGCAACATGCAGGAAGTGCAGGCGCGGGGCGGCAAGGTGGTGCTGATTTCCGACTATGACGGCGTGAAGGCGGCGGGCGAGGGCTGCATCGCGACGATCACCATGCCCAAGGTCCACCCACTGATCGCGCCGATGGTCTATGCGGTGCCGGTGCAACTGCTCGCCTATCATGTGGCGGTGGCGAAGGGGACCGATGTCGATCAGCCAAGGAACCTCGCAAAATCGGTCACTGTCGAGTGAAGCCCTCATAACGTCAGGGTTGAGGTGCTTCAGGGAGTGACCGAACCGGCAGCGCTCAGACGCAGATCGGCCATGCATTTGCCATGAGACTCGCCCAACGTCATCGGATTATCTGAACGAGACCAAGTGCATCATTCGAAAACGGACCTACATAGGCCTAAGTTCTGGAAAGATCGAAATTCCGCAATAGCCCGGTGCGCGCTCAACATATCGATATGCTGTTGAGACCGACTCTCCAGATTGCTCAGTCGGTCCTCCATTTTATCTATATGGTTTCCTATACAGCTGAGTGCTTTACACAGACTTTCTCTTTGCATCGCCTCAACAACTTCCCACATTCTCCCCTGACGTATCTCATGCGCATATCGCCAGGCATTCGTATCTCGGAGATCTTCAATCTTCGAACTCAACCATGCCTTTGAGTCTACGCACCTTAACGCATCGGATGCCAATCTTACGTACGCGTTAAATGCTGAAGGCTGAAGGCGCTCTAAATGCCAAGTCATGTTTTCTATAAGCCAGCGGATCGATTGTATTCTGTAATTTCCCTTAAAAACAGGAATTTTTGCCCAAATTTCTTTAAAATGCGAAAAAATTGCAGCTAATTCGACGCCGTTCGAAGCCATTGTTTGGCCCGCCCGGTTGATCCGATGATGGCAAACAACCTGATTTGAAAATCGGATCGTTCTAGCAGCCAAGCAAACATCCCAATGAAACGGATTGTCCTCGAAAAAGAAATCTCCTTCAGGAAAACGGATATGGTTACTTCGTAAAAAAGAATGCCGATAAAACTTGCGCCATGGTACGGCTATCATGTTTAGGGCAGCCATTCTCCTTGGCTCACCACATGCAGATTCTTCGAGTGCTTTCCACTTATAAGAGTCAGCTGGTTTCTTAAGAGATCTCTCTATTTCATCGAATTCATGGTAGTTTGTTAAAAGAATATCAGATGGATCCCCCTCATAGTCACGCCGGGCCTTATAAAAAGCCGCAGGAATGAGATAGTCGTCACCATCGACGAAAAACACGGTCTCGCATGCGACATGGTTCAATCCAATATTGGCGGCAATTCCTACTCCACCGAATGTGTTTGCACCTAGCCAGACCGGTGTCCATAAAACCCCTTCCCTAAAACCACCGTTTCGAATGAACTGTTCGACCTTATTAGCAACATCATCTGTCGATCCATCATCTACCAGAATAACCTGGTCGCCAGTTTTCACACATTCAGCGAGGCTTTCTAAGCACTGACTTACATAAGGTGCGACATTATAGGTTGTGACGATGAACGAAATACTCATAATAATATGCCATGGACAATAATATGGTTTATACTTCCTGCTAGTACCGGGTTTCGGAACGCGATGATTGTCATGATGTCGCCATCTATATTTTTGAGGAAGAAGCGCCGAGCATGTTTTATTAGAGCATCATGATGTTCCTTTTCCATATTGTCGCGGATCCAGATCAAAAGATTGCGGACAAAGGACATGAAGGGTTCCAGAAAGTTGATCCTGCGATATGGTTCTATCAGGTTCAGTCGCGCCTGAACGGCATCGAATGCTTCGAAAACCCTGAGGCGGTCCTCATCTCTCTTGTTCGTAAGCCGTGAGCCATCTTCTAGAACGTAATGGGTTGCACCAATTATGCTGGTGCATAAGATTCTTTTCGCAGTGAGAAAACTTGTCCAGTGAAGCTCCAAGTCATTGTGCACCGGCAATTCGGAACACCGAATGTCGTTAACTCTGAGAAAGTCGGTCCGATATATCTTGTTCCACGGATAGGCGGCAAGACCGCAGAGTTTGGCTGACTGGCCCGGCGTAAGCAAGGTGAGCCTTTCTTGAGCTTCCACCTCTAACCACAATCTCTCTTCCTTGGGGTAACTGCCCTCGCCTCCAGTAGCCAACACCCGGCTATCGTGATGGCGGAAGATGCAAAAATCAAACTCCTCCATGCTTTGGCTTTTGTTTATCGCTTGGACAATTCGCAGGAAGCCATCTTCAAACAGATCGTCAGAGTCGAAAAATACCACGTGACCGGTACTTACCCGCTGCAAGCCTGAATTGCGTGCATGGCCGGCACCCCGTTGATGCTCACTGCGGGAGCAACTGATGCGGTCTCGAAAGGCCGAGGAGAGCTCCCAAAGATCTAAAGGAATTGCTTCTTCAGAAGCATCATCGCAGACAATGATTTCCGAAAACACCTTCAAATCCTGCACCTGCAGCAAAAGGCGTTTTAATCCTTCTGGATCGTTTCGAACTGGTATAACCAGAGATATTTCGATCATGCTCATCCGAACATCATACGATGAAAAATTTGAGTTCTTGGATATTTATATCGGTGTCAGTGCACGGCAGAAAAAATAGGAGTTCGCGCCATAAGGCCTGCTTACTGAGATACCCACTTTTCTCGATCTGGATCAAGTCGATGTGTGTGCTGGCTTCGGAATATGAGACAAGATGCTTAGGTAAAAAACTGTCTTCGAACCCGCCCTCGAAGCCTGACCGCAAACAGAGGCGACTGGTGATGGCATGATCGGCCTGGGATTTGCATATCACACCGACAATGCTTTTATCGTCAAGGCTGAAATGCCCGGCCCGGAGGTGCAAGCCTACCCAGCGGACCGGTTCGATGACGCGATATGATAGCTTAAGCGCGCATCCATCGCCTGTCTCGAATTGCCCCTTCACTTTTCCTTCAGGGTCAACGCCGAAAAATGCATCGGGGAAAATTTGCGCACCATCATGTATCGCGCCTTTTGTTTTTTCCTTCTGCATCAATGCGATGATGTGATTTACCTGCGCTTCGGCTCCTAAGGAAAGATTGTCGGGCATATAGCTTCTGGTCTCCAGATCAATATGCTGCGCGCACTATCGGAACAGATATGCTTGGGCAATGATTCTGCACGAGCGGGCGCCGGCATATGTCCGATTTACGGCGCTCGGTCCAAGCACAAACATTGAAAGTTCGCCGGTAATGCCGCTTGGCGAACCCGACATTTGGGCAGCATCATTCTCTTGCCGGATAGCCCAGGACTCTATGTAAATTAAGGGCCAAGCGGGTCTAAAGTCAGGCGCTCCAGCTTCCCGACGGGCAGATGACCGCCCGGCCGCCATCGTCACGGTGCCGAAACAGCCTAACCATCTGCAAGGCTCGGCTTGACATTTTCTCATCCAGAATTCAGCGATAGCGTACCCGACAGTCATCAAAGTACCGAAATGATCAATATAATGAAGCGCAGGATAATCCATAATAAGTTTCGCATTGAAGAGGTTAACCCCATATCGATTCCGGACACAGTGGACTTGGAGAGGACTCCGCCTAATTCCGTCGTTAAGGCTTACTCCGGCCGCTTTGATAGATTTGATTACAAAACTTTATTTTTCGACACATTCGTCATGAACAACGGGCGATCCATTCGGCTGTCTGGCCCACCTTTGGCCAACCTTAAAGATTATATAGATCATTCGGTATTTTACATTGATGGACTTAACGTCAATAATCGCGTCAAGTTAAAAGACATAACCCGAAAACAAGATAGTATGATAAAGTGCGACGGTGGCCAGCGGTTCAAGCTAGATTGCCCTCATTTTTCGGTGGAAGCCACGATTTCTAATTCCGAATTAGATACGTTCTCAAAAATGAATACGCTTCTTACGATTAATAAGAACAACTCTTTGAGTTGGGTTGTTGATTGGGCAAATTTCTATTCTCGCGCTCATGGGATTAATGCTGTTCTTCTTTATGATACTGGGTCCACAGTCTACACCAGCAATGAACTATTAAGCGCTCTCCGATCCGTCGAAGGAATCCAGGCCGCCGTAGTGGTGCGGTGGCCCTTCCGTCACGGCCCGTTCCGTGAGAGGCCCGGTGTCGATGCAAGCGCGAACTACAGCCAGGTTGCGATGCTAACCCATGCGAAAGAGAAATATCTTTCGAGGGCGAGAAGCGTGATCCACTGCGATATTGACGAGTTGATCTATTCGTTTGATGGCACGTCGGTCTGCGACGCAGCCATGGAAAGCCCGATCGGCGTCGTATCCGTGGGGGGTACGTGGATCGAGTCAGTGACCGCCGCTAGCCAGCCCTATCGGCATCTGGATTTTCGGCATGCGCATGTGAATCGCTCGGACTGTTTCCCAAAATGGTGTGTTGCGCCCTCGAAGCTGCCGCCGGAGAACAATTGGCAGGTCCACGCGATCTGGGGCCTGGAAGGCATAGAATCCTCCCCGCGATTCCGCCTCGCTCATTTTCGAGGTATCAATACAAACTGGCGCGAAAAGCGTGCGGTCTACACCGCCCCCTCCGCGAAGCATGAAATCTTTGAAGACATCGAGAGGTATATCGCGCCTCATTTGGCGGAAAGTTCACCTTATCAACTTTCCCAACAACAATTGGAAGGCATTGGAATGGCTATCGCTCAGGATGAAATGAACGCACCGCCCAAAGCGGAGCCTACCGACATCAAGCCGAGCCTGGATCCGGGGGGTCTGGAAGCGCTCACAGAGCATCTGCTGAAGTGCGAGACCTATCTGGAATATGGATGCGGTGGCAGCACGGTTCTGGCTGCCAAATCCGGGGTGAAGCGGATCATCGCCGTGGATACGGCCGAGACTTGGCTCGATACAGTCAAAAACCACACGAAAGAGTTTGAGGCTGACATTACCTTGAAGCACTGCGACCTTGGGCCCGTCAAAGCGTGGGGCTATCCAGTAGATAAGCAAAAACTTCGCGAATTTCACAGATACGCCATTCTTCCTTGGGACGAAGCGAGAGCATCGGGCTTCACGCCTCAGGTCGTGTTCATAGATGGCCGTTTCCGCGTAGCCTGTTTTCTATATAGCCTCATGGCAGCAGAACCAGGCACCAAGATCCTGTTTGACGATTATATGAACCGACCTCCCTATCACGAGGTCGAAAAATTCTGCCCACGTGCGCAGGCGCGCGGCCGCATGGGAGTTTTTGTCGTAGATAAAAAACCCCCGCTCATCGAGTTGGCTGAAGCATTCGCAAAATACTCCATTATCGAATTCTAGGACCACCTTTATGACTAACGGTCCGATCAAACAGAGCGCCGCTTGTTCACCTGAAGACTATCATATTGTTCAAAGACTTATAACTCCCGATCCGACTATCAATGGCGAACAGGATTTATTTTTTCATCGTGTAGGTTTGGCTGGCTATGACGAAAAGGCGGGCTATTTCTACGCCCTCCGCGGCGCGAAAATACGCTTCGACAGTTTTTTCAACGTATTCCCTACCCATGCTTTTGACTTACAATCATCGAACAGGCTTGAGGTCCACATACAAGCCACCGGGAAATGCATTCTTGAACTGATTTTAGTGCGTCATGATAAAAGTTGGGATCAGCTCTTTCATGGAATCGTTGACTGTCATGACCATATAGAAATTATAGACGTTCCCCAAGTAAATCTTGATGGATTAATCTATGCTCGCTTCGTCGCTATCGACGATTTGAGCATAAAAATGATCGACTATGTCATGAGAGGACCGGTTCGTAATAAGGTCAAAGTGACAGGTGTTATAACAACTTTCAAGCGAAATGAAGCGGTTCAAAAAACTTCGGACCGCCTCCAAGAATATTTTTCCAAAAATGCCGAACTGTCTAACGATTTTAATCTTATCGTTGTTGATAATGGAGGGGATACAGACAGTATAGCTTTTTCGAATGGCAAAGTTATTAAGAACAAAAATTATGGTGGCGCTGGAGGTTTTACGCGTGGACTGCTGGAAGCGGTCAAGGGCGGGACATCCACGCATGTACTGTTTATGGACGACGATGCCGTATTCTTCCCGGAAATATTGCGGCGAACCATATCTATCCTGCGCTATGCCGCCAATCCGGAGCTGGCGATCAGCGGATCAATGATTACGGAATCTCAGAAATGGCGAATGTGGGAAGCCAGCGCAACATTCAATACTCGCTGCATGCCAATCCATAATGGTCGAAATTTGCGTAGATTTGATGAGGTATTAGCTACGTCTCATATCAGCACTAATATCAATCGTTACGGAGGCTGGTGGTATTTCTGCTTTCCCATAGAGTCTGTCAAAACATGGCCATTTCCGTTTTTCGTCCGGGGTGATGATATCTGTTTTTCGCTCGCGAATAACTTCCGGATTTTGAATGTTCCAGGAATTGCCAGCCATCAAGAAGACTTCTTCGCCAAACAATCACCCATGACGGTCTACCTTGACATGCGCTACCATCTGGTTGCCCACCTCATGTTCGAACGGCTTGAATTGAGCAAGGCCGACCTGAAAAAGATGATGCAGGGCTATTTCGACCGATTCAACAATGCGTACCATTATGAATCCGCAGAAGCCCTTATAATGGCTATGGAAGATGTCTTGCGGGGAGAGCGCTTCTGGGAAGACAATCTGGACATGGCCCAGCGCAGGAAAGACCTAGGCGCACTTACCGTCAACGAAAGGCTTGTGACGCCGCTGGAATTTGCCAGAGACAATGCTGCAGACCATTCACCCAAGCGCAATAGAGGAAAATGGCGTAGCTTATGTCGGAAGTTGACCTTCAATGGGCATATTCTTCCCGCGAAGTTTTTCTATTCCAAGGGCGTTCTCTTCCCTCTCGATCTGCGTGCTGAGGCTCGGGGTAGCTTCCGACGTCGCTGGACTGTGACATTCGATGTAGGCTCTCGAACCGGCTATATCTGCCATATAAACAAGGCGCGCTATTTTGCCAATCGGCGGCGTTTCAAGACTGTGATGAAACGGCTTCTGGACAATTATGACGCACAAAAGGAAGCATATCGCAGGAATGGCCTGACGATGACGACGCGTGCCGCATGGGAAACCCGGTTAGAAATATCAAGTGCGAGCGACGGATTCCAGACGGATTTTCCGGGACAGGGTCAAAAAACATTGATTGTGAATGGAGAATGTCAATGATGCTTCGTCCAGTTGCCTGATGCTCTGGATCGCGGTCCTTAGATGGAGTTCGAGAGCCAAGCTACTCGCCGCGTGTTCCGCCTCGTCCTCTCCCCAGCAATATTTCAAACTGCCGTCTTGTCGATCGCAAGGAAAAATCGATTAAATCTCAAACCAATGATATGGTGACAAGACGGCGAACAAATGAACGTGTTAGGAGGTTCGGATGGAGAGACGCACAATCGGCATCGATGACGTCGCTGCTCATAACCTTCTGATTGCGTTGCGCGTCAAACTGACGGCTAGCAATTTGTCGGCGGTCGCGCGACACTTCAAGGCGCATCGCGAGAGTGTTGAGCGCTATCAAATGCAGCGAGCGGAGGAGTCCATGCTGCAGCATCTGGAAGCTGTGTTCATGGAAAATGACAACCTCCAAAAAGGCGACAGAGCGTCCGGTTATGCCGCCGCACAGCAGGAGGCGATGAATTGGTTTTTCGACAACGCCGTGCAACACACTGAGGTACCACGCGCATCAAAGGGCCGACTGCTTCGGTCGATGGTGCGCGAAAGGAAACAGCGCAGCGCAATCATCACGCGACGCCAGACCTAAGAGAGCCATTACCCGTCCCACACTCCATAACGCCAGGCGGAGCCTGAGGCTGATGCTGTTCAGCAAATGTGAAGCAAGATCACGCCTCATCCCGCCGTCAAAGGGAAACAGCATCACTCTCTTCATCGTCCAGCATCGGCGCAGGTTGCTCGGGCACGCCTTCAAGAAACATGGTTTGTCATTCATGCATGCGTGCGGTCAAATCCGCGCGACGGAGACAATATAGGCTTGGCTCTCCTAGAAAAGATCACAGGTTCTCCGTCCGCGCCCGTGGCACGAATAGGCGAGTGCTTCCACCAGATCGTGCCCCACTAAAGCGCTCATATTTTATAATCGATCTTGAATTAAAGATGGAATTGGTAATCGTTTTCGCATCACGCTATGCGTTCTCGCATGAGCGAGGGTATAAGTGACCATCGGGCTATGTTGGGCCATATGTGGCTGCGGGCGGCGTTCGCACCGCAAAGTCCGCCGCCCTATACCGAAAGCTATCTCGTCGCGGGTGCGCGGCGCACCGAAGTGATCGCTGGGCGCATCGTCGAATTCTACCCGCGCTCCTATGCTACCGGTGACGATGTCGTCGCCAACCTACGCTTTGCCCTGCGATATGAACCTCTGGATCTGGGCGTGCTGGCTGCGGTTTTCGCCGCCATGCTGGTCAGCGCAATGCGTACCGCCTCCTGCTTGAACTCTTCACTATGCTTCATCATTTCGTCGGTCTCCTTGAACGAGCCTTAAACTCTCAAGTGACCGGCACAAAACCGTTACAAGTCCAGATCGATCCACCCGCGATCGGTGACGTCACTTGATCTAGGTCGGTCTGCTTGGGCCGCCAAGCGACCAACATATTGATGTTGCATGCCAATTGATCATCCGCGACAACAACAGGACTCTCCCTCCAAGGAGGCAATTTCGATGACCCAATTGAGCAAATACTGGGCAAGCGCCCCCGCCAACCTTGCTAACCGCATGGAAAACCGGCCAGAAACCCTAACCAACTCCCGTGTTGACATCGCAGGAAAGATCAACATCCGTGAGGTGTGGAATACAGGTTCTGCGGCACTTCCGTTGACGATCACGCGAAACGGTGAAGCCATGGTCGTCCCGCAGGACGTGGCGAGCTACACCGCAACCCAGGAACTTCTTGCGCTCCTCAAGCTGCTCGCCATCGAGTTCACCCGACGCGGCCCCTTATGGTTTTAGATGCGGTCGATCTCGCGCCGAAAGGGATTGGACGAGTCCGATCATTTCATCGGCTCTGCTGGGCTTGGGGAGAAAGGCCGCTCCGACCGGAAGCTCGCCATTGCTCTGCTGAGGCCGACCGGAGGTCACGATCAGTCCAATTTCAGGCCAGCGGTCATGGGCAACATTGGCCAATCCGATGCCGTTCATTGATCCAGGCATTTCAATATCAGTGACAATGACATCGGCAGGCTGACCTGAATGAATAATGTGAAGAGCGTCATCGGCAGAACAGGCTTGGGTAACGTCAAAGCCCGCGGCCATGAGCGCTTCGGCAACGGTGCGGCGCACTAAATCATTATCCTCGACCAGAATAACCTTGATCGGATTCGATGTCATCATCTGCCCACGGGCCCCTGTCCTTATTCAATTTGGCGCATGGTAGGACCGCATAAGGAAAAGAATATCTATTTTCTTTAATGATAGAGTTGCTTGACGATAATTTACATTTGCGAGGTAAAATTCTGAAAGATCATGCTGATGAACGGACAAAATTCAAATGGACCAATGCTTTCTCAATTCACAGTGACGAATATGTCTAGCGAAACCACCTGTGTTCCCTCAGGCAAGAAATACGCGGTTTCTGCCTCCATCTTTCGCGCCATATAATGCTTGATCTGCCGCCTTGAGAAATGCAGCCGCCTGAGCCGCAACCGGACCCCGGTCGCTGGATGGGACGATCGCCGCCACACCGATGCTGATGGTCACATGGCGGTGGATGCTTGTCGGATGAGCGATGTTCAATTCCTCTATCGCTCTCCGGCAGTTTTCGGCGGCTATCGCGGCACCATTTTGATTGGTGCCGGGGAGTAGAAGGACAAATTCCTCGCCGCCATAGCGTCCGGCTGCATCTTCTGGTCGGAGACAATCACGCAACGCGGTGGCGACCGTACGAAGGCAATCGTCGCCTGCGACGTGGCCGGCATCATCGTTGAAGGTCTTGAACCAGTCGATATCCACAATGAGCAGCGCCAGCGACTCATGGCCCCGCCGCGCCCGCCGTAATTGACGGTTGAGCGTGGCTTCCAGACCGCGCCGATTCAACAGTCCTGTCAGATGATCGCGCCGGATAGTTGTCAGCAGACGGCGCCGGGATTCGCGCAGGCGCTGCTCAACATACGCCCTGCGCGAAATATCGAACGCCGACACCGCAAGGCCGATGGTCGAACCTTTCGGTCCCCGAACGGGGTTGAAGGAAAGTTGATATTGCCTGCCGCGCCAGACAACCTCCTGGTCAGACAACGCCCCGTCCGCATCCGCCAAGGCATAACAGCGCTCGATCAGACCGAACGCGCTATCGATGTCCATGACTGACGTACCGATCAGCTGCGCGGTTGGTGAACCCAGAATGTCGGCCATGGCATCATTCAACGCCATGAAACGCATCTGGCGATCAAGCAGGCAAAGGGCGGCCGGGGTGGAAGCGAAAAAGGCATCCATCAGGGGAAAACCGCTCTTGGCGGGAAAGGGCAGGATCCGGGCCTTGATCGGGGCATCGCGCCATTCGGCAGCACGGTATGGACCTTGCCTGATAGCTTGCTTCATCATATTCCGCCCGATTTCCTGCCACATTGATGTCGGGACTTTTCGCGGTGGAGCATGCACTTGTCATGTAAAGGACTGCAAATTCAGATCGGCATCAAAATTAACCATGTATTCTGTTAAACATTGTCAAACTCATCGTGAACATCTCGCATTGAACCGCCAAATCGCTACCCTATGGGTCGGTCAAACGGGGTTAATCGGATGCGCATAGCAATTCTTGAAGACGATCTGGCGCTTGCTCATTATGTTGAAAAATTGCTTCAAGATGCTGGACATTCATGCGATCTGTTTGCCGAAGGCCAATATTTGATCCGGGCGCTTCGCCGTGAAACCTTCGACGTCTTCATTCTAGACTGGAATGTTCCGGGCATCTCTGGCCATGAGGTGCTTCAGTGGATGAAGGACAATCTCGACAACGCTCCCCCGTCACTGATGCTCTCCAGTCGTTCGGCCGAGGAGGATATCGTCGCGGGCCTCAACGCCGGCGCGGATGATTATGTCATAAAGCCAGTAGCACCCGCGATATTGCTCGCACGCGTAGAGGCGCTTGCAAGACGCGCCTATGCGCCAGCCTCTTCGGGCGGGATCGAAACATTCAATTATTACCGATTCGACACCCGCACTGAAACGATCGAACTGGCCGGGAAGCCGATTGCTTTGACTGCCAAGGAATTTGCGCTCGCCCTGCTCCTGTTTCGGAACACTCATCGCGCCTTGTCGCGCGCATACATTTTCGAAACCCTTTGGGGCCGCAATCCTGACCTGCCCACCCGGACACTTGATGCGCACGTCTCAAATGTTCGCACCAAGCTCAATTTGCGGCCAGGCAACGGCTATAAACTCGTTCCGGTCTACGCCTATGGCTACCGATTAGAGGCGCTTTCCTGACATGGGCATCGCAGTTCGCATTCTCCTGCTGGCATCATCAATCTTCGGTTTCTCAGGTCTGGCTCATGGCGCGCCCCGCCAAAAGTCGGACACGGTCGCCTATCGCGTGGCCAAGGGGGATAATCTCTACACGCTGGCCGCTCGCTATTTCAGGAAGACGGGCAGTTATGCTGCGGTGCAGCATCTCAACCGGATCACCAACCCCTATCGCCTGCGCGTAGGGATGCTGCTCGTCATACCGCGCGCCTTATTGCGGCAGAAACCGGTAGAGGCGATCGTGGAACGCTATAAGGGGGCGGTTCGGATCGAAGGAAGCGCGGGGGTGGGTCCTGTCTCGGTCGGTATGGTCGTGAGAGAAGGCGACCGGATCCAGACTGATCGAAAATCCTTTGTAACCTTACGGTTGCCCGATGAGACGGTCGTTGCGCTGCCTTCGCAAACAATTGTGCGTATCCGGCGTATGCGGAAAACGTTGCTGGCTGGCACCGTCGAGAGACTGTTCGCAATTGAAAGGGGTCGAGCCAGAGCGATCGTCACTCCAATGGACGATCCGCATAGCAATTTCCAGATATCGACGCCGATTGCCGTGTCGGCCGTGCGCGGCACCCGCTTTCGGGTAAGCTATGATCCAGACCGCAATCGCGCCACGAGTGAGGTGTTGGAGGGCAAAGTCATTTTCGCGTCGGGGAGCACGGTTGTGCGATCGGCCTCCACGGAGCCTGGCAAATTATCGCTGACTGCGGGCTTCGGCGCGGCAAGCGAACTTTCGACCGCCATTCCCTTGCTCCCTGCCCCGGATTTGGTCGCGCCAGGCCGGGTTCAGGACGATGATCAGCTACAATTCGACCTCAAACCCCTGATGGGGGCGGACGGCTATCGTCTGCAGATCGCTCGGGACGCAGGATTTCTCGATGTGCTGGATGAGGCTGAAACCATTTCGCCCCTGGCGATTTTCCCATCCGTCCCCAATGGCAGCTATTTTGTTAGAGCGACCGCAATCGATCCGACCGGCCTGGAAGGCAAGCCGGCAACTTATGGATTTGAGCGCCGACTCAATCGCGTGGAGGCGAGCGTTCAGGGCGGCGATGCCGGGCGTTATCGACAATATCTGTTCCGCTGGCGCGCGCCTGATGCTGTGAACGCTCAATATCGATTTCAGCTCTCGACCAATCCCGATGGTGCCACGCCCATGGTGGACGAGCTGGGGCTGACAGAAACAGCATTCATAATCACCGATCTGCCCAAAGGCGTCTATTATTGGCGTGTCATGACGCTTGATGTGTTGGACGGGCGAACTTACGAAAAATGGACGCCTTTTCGTGAGTTGCGAGTTGAAGTTTCGCGATGATGCCCCCTAAATTCCAGTTTCGGCTGAACACCGAATGGTGGCTGGTCGGCCTTCTTTTGAGTGCGCTGGTGATCTGGCTCACAGTCGATCGCGCTACGAAGCGCATCGACAATCTGATTTACGATCAGATGGTCCAGATCGATAGCCGACCTCAATCGCAGCACATCCTATTGGTCGCGATCGATGGTGAAAGCCTGCAACGTGTCGGTCGCTGGCCTTGGCCTCGCCAAATGCATGTGAGACTCATCGACCAACTCAACAAAGCCGCACCAGCGGCGATCGCCTATGATGTGCTGTTCACGGAACCGGGGCCTGCCGAAGGAGACAAGCAGCTCGGTGCGGCCATCGCCAGGGCAAAGCACTTGTTCGTGCCGCTAGCCTTTGTGTCACCCGGCCAGAATGGCGCCGCCTTTGACCCGACCCAGCCCATTCCTGCCGTGCAGCACGCGGCGTCGGGCGTCGGGCACGTCAATCTGCGCGTCGATGCAGATGGCGCGGTCCGACGGGCGGAGCTTTCGTTCGGTGACGAGAAACACCGGTGGCCGCACCTGATGGAACTGGTTCGTCGCTCCGTTCAGAAAACGCCTTCTGCCATTGCACAGAAACCGATGCTTATTCCTTTCACCGGGGCCACCGGCCATTGGCCAACGGTATCGGCAGCGTCGGTCCTGAATGGTGAAGTGCCGGACGAATTGCTGCGCGGACGCCTGATATTGGTGGGCGCCACGGCCGAGGCCCTGGGCGATCGATATTCAGTGCCCACCGGCGAACTCATGCCTGGCGTGGAAATCCAGGCCCATATACTCGACGGCTTATTGACTAAACGCATGGTTGGCCTGGCGGGCATGTTCGGCCTCATCGGCTTTGGCCTGGCACCTCTGTGGCTTCTGTTGCTGGCTTATCGAGCGCTTCCCGGATGGGCATCTCTCCTGTGCGTAGGCAGCGCGATTATGCTGGTCATGCTGACGGTTGGCGTCGCATTCTATTTCTTCAGGATTTGGCTTCCGCCCGCGGCGGTCCTGGCCGGATTATGTGTCAGCTATCCCCTGTGGGCGTGGCGGCAGCTGGCAGCGGCCGATGCATTTGTCACGGCCGAACTTCGACGCTTCGATGCCGAACCTGCGCTGCTACCGCAGGAGAAACGATCAACAGCGGTTCAGCTGAATGCTACGGAATTGCTGACCCAGGCGATCGCCCAAGCGCGGAATATGCGGCAATTCGTTCTGGATCGCCTGAATCAGCTCCCCGACGCGACTCTCGTCGCCGACATGGGGGGGCAGATCATCCTGGCAAATGCAGCGGCAGCGGCGTTGTTCGACGCGCTGGACGTTTCAGTTGCAGACCGCCGCCAGCTTGCGACTTTGCTGACTTTATTCCGCGACAATGCGACGCGCGAGCCGCTTGAGCCTGCGGAAACCGATAGCGCGGGTCACCTGTCGTTCAATCAATCCGATCGCGAAGTGGTCACGCGCGACGGCCGTTTCTATGCCCTTCGTTTTGCTTCGCAACGATCGGCGACAGGCGCATCGGTGGGATGGGTAGCCCGCATAATGGACGTCAGTGAAGGCAAGGCCGCTCAACGCCAACGGGAAGATATTCTGCAACTGCTGACGCATGACATGCGCTCACCTCAGGCCTCCATCCTGGCCGTTCTGGAAACGGCCACCCCCGCTGAGATCGCCGATCCCATCGCCGATCGCATTCGACATTATGCCAGGCGTACGCTGAACCTGGCCGACGGATTCGTGGAACTCGCACGCGCCGAAATGCTCGATTATGTCGTGGAGGAGGTGGATTTCGCCGACATGTTGATGGACGCGATCGATGACCTGTGGCCTCAACTGACCGCGAAGAATATCACGATAGAGACGAAGGCCGAAGATCATGGATTGATCGTAGTTGGCGAACGCTCATTGCTGACACGGGCCCTAGGGAATGTCATCGGCAACGCGGTGAAATATAGCGATAGGGATACGCGCATCGTCTGCACCCTCGCGCGGGCGGCAGGTAGCGATGGCAAGGAGCTGGTGAGCTGCGCCATTGCTGATGAGGGTCCTGGTTTTGCGCCCGAGCATCGCCGGACCATCTTCAAACGCTTCCATCGCGGTCCCATGGGTGTGGGAAGCAAGGTTGACGGCGTCGGGCTTGGCCTCAGTTTCGTGCACACTGTGATGATGCGTCACAAGGGCGAGATTCAGTGTGTGAGTGAGCCGGGGTGCGGTTCGACTTTCACCTTCATGCTGCCCCTGATCGCATAGGCGAAGGGCGAAAATTAGCTAGAGCATCGTCCGGAAAAGTGGGAACCGGTTTTCCGCAAAAAACGATGCGACAACAAACAACTAGAGCGCGCGACCTGCGTCAGATTTAACGCAGCGCGCTCTCGCGAGGCAGTTGCGCCAGTACGGCTTGGACGAGCCGTTGGCCCTTGTCATTCCGGCTTGGTCGATAACGTTCCGTACCATAGGCCCGATAAGCTTCGTCGCCGGTCAAGGTGTCCGTGACGGTGACGACGAGATGACGCGTCCTGACCGATTTCGATCGCGTGGGGCTGGTTAGCCACTGACGTTGTCCGGCTTCATCCGGCAGGATATCAGGTAGGAAAAGACCTGTCTTGCCGGGCAAGTCAGAGGCACCGATCTGAACAAGATAGCGTGCCGATGCACCAGGTGTGAGACCGCTTTCGGCAAGCCGCTCAAAGGTGTCGATCAATAATGGATCGGTGACATCCTTGCGTGAGAATTCATATCTCGCTGGATGCGGCAGTGTCCCTCTCTGACCGACTTCGACAACGGGATGCGGGGCGCATGACGCGATCAAAAGCGCGAGCGGTGTGAGGGAGAGAAAAATCCTCGTCATCTGTCGCCGTCTAGAGAATGCGCATCAAATCCACCAGCGTCATGTTTTTTCGGTCGAAAATGTAAAGAATGGTAAATTCGGATTTTGTTCATGAATTTGCAATCGACAAAAAATAGCTTGCCGGTAGTTCTAATATTGACCGGATTTCAGAGGCTTGTGGAAGCCGATGTCCACCGATCATCCTGGAAGGGCGCGCAGATGAATCATGACATGGGCGGAATCAAGCTGGCAAGCAGAACGGGCCGAACAAGGCGTTCGAAAATTGTGACCGGCCTTATCGGACTTACACTTGTAGCCGTCGGCAGCGTTGATGCCGTTGCACAAGCGCCGACGCAGACCCCAGACACTTTCAAAAGCGAGGCTGGCAAATTGGGCGCAAAGAAGTGCGCCAACCTGTTTTCAGGAATGGGCCAGGCCGTCACCAACGGCTCAACCTTTGCCGTCCGCACTGAAACGAACAAGAAAGCGCCTGATAATCACGCCGTCCAGGGCGTGGTCGGCATGGCTTACAACCTGCCTGAGCTCAAAGGCCAGGCCGCCGGAATTATGTTTGCCGCTCCTGTTGGTCAGGGCTGCGAAGGGCAGCTGGTGCGCGTGGCACCATTCCAGAAGAGCTGCCAGGACGTCGTGGGCCTTCTTCCGGCAGGAAGCGTCCCAAGCCAAAGCCTGTCCGGGGTGCCGACCTATCAGCTTGGCGGCAATCAGGGGCAGGCGCTTCTGATTGCGAGCGGTAAAAGCTGTGTGGTCGTCACTATCGCCCTCGCGACGCAGACCTGAGGAAATGAGAGCGCCGCAGCATCGGTCGATGCTCGTTCGCTCTCCCCTCTAATCCTTTTCAGATTCACCAACCAAGCCACTGCCATTTGGCGGTTTGTTCCTGCGCGGGTCGCGCTCATCAACAAAGGTGCTTACCATGAACAGAATCCAGAATAGTGGTCGTCGTCCTTCCGGCTTTACAGGTAACTGGATCAACGGCCTGGATGGCGGCAGCTGGTCACAGCGTCGGCGACTGATGGCCGTGCTGCGTATGGCGCACCGGGTGCTTGGGGTAAAGCGCAACGCGTTGGGGCTGGGCGGGCTGGGCGGCGGCGGGATGGCCGGCGCGCTGCTTGTCGCAGGGGTTGTGGCCCCGCAGGCGGCGTTTGGGCAGACTGTCGTTGGCAACGGGGTTTACACCAACACCGCCAACTGCACCAATCCCACTGCGGGGGTGCAAAGCACAGCTATCGGTTGTGGCAGCAACGCTAACAACTCGGCCTCAACCGCAATCGGCGCTAACGCTGACGTGCTTGGCGACAACGGCGTGGCGATCGGCACCGCTGCCACCGCAACGGGCAATGCTTCGATCGCCATCGGTTATGCGATGGGTGTCAATGGCCTCAACGCCATAGGCATCGGTGTCTTCGCGAACGCGACCGGCGTCAACGCGCTCGCAGTGGGCGGAAACGCCCGCGCCCTTGTGGATGGAGCATCGGCCTTTGGTGTCAACACCACCGCAAACGGCACCAACGCGACTGCCATTGGCGCCGCATCCACTGCCAACAGCTTTGGTACGGCGGTTGGATCGACCAGCCAAGCAACCGGCGGCAACGCGACCGCGGTGGGAGCGGGCAGTAACGCAACCGGCGGCAACTCGACGGCGTTGGGAGTGATCAGCCAGGCAACCGGCGATAATTCTCTAGCTGCCGGCGTCAGCGCCAACGCCAGCGGAGTCGCCGGTGTCGCCGTCGGCAACGCCGCCCGGGCGACGGGGAACAGCGCGACCGCGCTCGGAGCGCAAGCGGTGGCCGTTGGCGGCAGTACGGTTGCCGTCGGCCAGGGCGCCGGTGCGGGATCGACCACCGGCAATGCCAGTTCCGTTGCGGTGGGCATCGCGGCCGGTACGCTCGTCAGCGGTGGGCAGAATACCGCTGTCGGCGGGGGCATCGCCAGCGTCCTGAGAGGCGCCGGCTCCGGCGTCACGGGCGTGCGCAACGTCGCCATGGGAACCGGCGACGGCACCGTCACCTATGATGGTACGCTCAGCGCTTCCGCGGGCAACCTGGTCACGGGCAGCGATAACGTCGCGATCGGAACCAATGCCGGCATCGGCGTCGCCGCCAACGGCACGACGTCGATCGGCCACAATGCTAAAGCCAGCCAGACCAACGGCACTGCCATTGGCTTTGGAGCAACCGCCACCGGCGTGAACGCCGTCTATTTGGGCGGACGCACCGGTGCCGGAACGGGTGCTCTCGCTCAGAGCGCTATCGCCATCGGCACGGACGTGACGGCAAACGTGTCCGACGCCACCGCGATCGGACGCCAAAGCGTGGCATCGGCCCAGTTCGCCGTTGCGATCGGGGTAAATTCCCGTGCGTCGGGCATAAGCTCGTCAACGCTCGGTCCCAATGCAGACGCTTCGGGCAACTTCGCACTGGCACTGGGCAATGCTGCTGTGTCGAGCGCAATCGGCTCGGTCGCAATTGGGTCGGGTGCTCAAGGTACGGACGTTGCCGCCGTAGCGCTTGGCAACGGTGCCCGTGCGACCCTCGCGCGCTCAACCGCGCTGGGGGTTGGCGCACGAGCGAGCGGAGCGAGCGCGCTGGCCGTAGGCGACACCGCGAACGCGAGCGCCCAGAATGCGATCGCTGCCGGAACGAACGCGGTCGCCAATTCGGCTGACGCCGTCGCAATCGGCACGAACACGACGGCCACCGGCGGCAAGGCGGTCGCGATCGGCGCGGGCAACGTCGCCAATGGCGATGGCGCGGTAGCGATCGGCGATCCCAGCACCGCGACCGGCGACGGCGCGATCGCGCAGGGCAAGGACAACACCGCCACCGGCAATGGCTCGGTCGCGATGGGCAACACCAATATGGTCGGCGGCGGCGGCCAGGCGATCAGCACGCCAGGCACGGCGGCGCAGGGCGCGGTCGGCATCGGTTATCAGAACACCGTAGTCGGCCAGGGCAGCGTCGCGATCGGCAACACCAGCAGCGCGCTGGCGGCAGGTGCGGTCGCGTTCGGCGACACGGCAGTAGCCAACAACGCAGGCGATGTGGCGCTGGGTTCAGGCTCGGTGACTGCGGTGGCGGTCCCGACAGCAAGCGCGGTGATCGGCGGCACGACCTACAATTTTGCAGGGACCACGCCGACCAGCACCGTCAGCGTCGGCAGCGGGACCAACCAGCGGACCATCACCAACGTCGCGGCGGGTCAGATCAACGGCGGCTCGACCGACGCGATCAACGGCTCGCAGCTGTTCGCCACCAACCAGGCGGTGAACGATCTGGCAACCACGGTCTCAACCTCGGCAACGCATTATTACAGCGTGAATGACGGCGGCACGCCGCTAGGCAACTACAATAATAACGGAGCGAGCGGTGTGAATGCCGTCGCTTCCGGTGTGAATGCCTCGGCAAGCGGCGACCGTTCCTATGCGGCCGGTTTCGGCGCGACCGCCAGTCAGGCTGATGGGGTCGCGATCGGCACCAACGCCCGGTCGGTCACCGGCGGCCTTGTGGCGATCGGCCAAAATTCGCTGGCCTCTGCACAGAACAGCGTCGCCATCGGCGTGGGATCGACCGCCAGCACCCGTCTCGCCATCGCGATTGGCGGTGCGAGCGTATCCAGCGGCAACGGCTCGGTCGCGATCGGCGACACCTCGCAGGCGACGGGCGCTTATGCGATCGGCCTCGGCATGGTGACCACGGCAACCGCCAGCCAGGCGGTGGCGATCGGTCATCTCGCCGATGCGACCGGCATCTCCACCCTGGCGGCGGGTTATGACGCCAATGCCACCGCGAACTACGCCACCGCGCTCGGCCGATCGAGTGCCGCATCGGCCGAAAGCGCCCTCGCGCTCGGCAACACGGCCAATGCCAGCGCCGTAGGTGCCGTCGCTATCGGCCGGAATTCCGCGTCGAGCGGTGCGGACGCGATTGCGCAGGGTTCCAGCGCCGTGGCCAGCGCCGCCAACGCCATCGCCATCGGCAACGGCGCACAGGCGAACGGCGCGGACTCGATCAGCATCGGCACGGGCAATGTCGTGAACGGCGTGGGTTCTGCCGCGATCGGCGATCCGAACATTGTCAACGGCAACGGCTCCTACGCGCTCGGCAACAACAACACGATCAACTCCAACAACAGCTTCGTCGTCGGCAGCAACGTCAACGTCGCCGCTGGCCTCGACGGCGCGGTGGCGCTGGGCGCGGGCAGTACGGTGACCGCGTCGAGCCCGACCCCGAGTGCGACGATCAACGGAACGGCCTATAACTTCGCCGGCGGCAGCCCGGCGGCGGGCGCGGTGGTGAGCGTCGGCGCGGTCGGGGCGGAGCGGCAGATCCAGAATGTCGCGGCAGGCCGGATCAGCGGCGGCTCGACCGACGCGATCAACGGCTCGCAGCTGTTCGCCACCAACCAGGCGGTCGATAGCCTCGGCACGCAGGTGACTCAGAACACCACCGACATCACCAATCTTGATGGACGGGTGACCACGGTCGAGGGCAGCCTCACCAATCTCGGCAACACGATCACCAACATCACCGGCGACACGTCGACCATCTACACCAATGCGAACGGTGACGGCATCCGTTATGCCCGCACCAATGAGACCGGCCTCGCGCAAACCGACGCTTTCGCCCAAGGGGTGGGATCGAGCGCAATCGGCTACCAAGCAACCGCTACTGGCGGGAACGCAGTGGCGCTCGGGCGCGATGCGCTGGCCAGCATCGACGGTTCGCTGGCGCTCGGCTCCGGCTCGGTCGCCGATCGTGCAATCGCGCCGACATCCGGCACTTTGCCTGCGGGAATCGGCTTTGTGCCGTACAATACGACAGACGCGACGCTGCTTGGGGCCGTATCGGTCGGTAACGCTGCGACTGGCGAGCTTCGTCAGATCACTAATGTCGCCGACGGGACCCAGGCGCAGGATGCGGTGACGATCCGCCAGCTGCAAGGCGCGATCTCTTCGGTATCGGTGACGCCGGTGCAATATTTCCACGCAAACTCATCCGCGCCGGACTCGCTTGCGGTCGGTGCGGAATCGATCGCGGTCGGGCCGACCACTGTCGTCAACGGCGACAACGGCATCGGCATGGGCAATGGCGCAATCGTCGAAATGACCGCGCCGGGGGGCACCGCGATCGGCCAGAATGCGCGGGTCAGTCAGGCCGATGGTATCGCCCTGGGGACCAACTCGATCGCCAACGGCATTCAATCTATCGCGATCGGCCCTGGTGCCAACGCCAGCTTCTCGGGCAGCGTCGCACTTGGCGCGGGGGCAACGACATCCGTCGGATCGCAGACCGGCTATACCGCTTACGGCCTGGCCGCACCGCAGAACTCGGCAGGCGAGGTCTCGGTAGGAAGCGCCGGAGCCGAACGCCAGATCACCAATGTGGCGGCAGGCTCGGCCCCGACCGACGCGGTGAATGTCAGCCAGCTCAACGCCGTTGCGCAGAATGCCACCACCGCGATCACCAACCTCGACGGGCGGGTGACGAACGTCGAGAACCGGGTGACCACGGTCGAAGCCAATGTCACCAATCTCGGCGACAGCGTGGCCGCCGGACTCGGCGGCGGTTCGACCTATAATCCAACCACGGGCACGGTGACGACCAACCTCAACGTTGGCGGCAACAACTACAACAACGTCAACGATGCGCTACAAGCGCTGAATACGACAGCGAGTGCAGGCTGGAACATCCAGGCCAATGGCGGTCCGGCCACGAACGTGCCTTCGAACGGCACGCTCAACGTCACCGCAGGCGCCAATACGGTGGTGACGCTAAACGGTAACCAGCTCCAGGTGGCGATGGCCGACAATCCGACTTTCGCCGGAATGGTCACCGCCAATGGTGGCCTTACTGTCGGACAGAATACGACCGTGAACATGGGCGGGAATGTGGTGCAGAATGTCGGCGCTGGAGCGGTCAACGCAACGTCCACCGATGCCGTGAACGGATCCCAGCTTCACCAGGTACAGCAACTGGCCAGCAATTCCGTACAATATGACGCGGCAGGCAATTCCGTCACCTTCAATCCCGGCGGACCGGCGACATCGCTGCACAATGTGGCAGCGGGCGTGGCACCGACGGACGCGGTCAATGTCCAGCAGCTCAACAATGGCCTGGCCGGCGCAGTATCGACCGCCAATAGCTACACCGACTCCAAACTCGCGGGCGTCAAGCTGGATATCGGCAATCTGCGGCGTGAGGCCAATGCAGGCGTGGCGGGCGCTCTTGCTGCGGCGGGTCTTCCACAGGCCTTTGAACCGGGTCGCGGGATGCTCGCATTCGGAGCGGGAACGTTCCAGGGGCAGTCCGCCTTCGCGCTCGGCCTCTCTCGCGTAATGGATGATGGTCGCACGATCGTCAAAGCGGGCGTGACCTATGATACGCAAGAGCGTGCCGGTGCCAATGTCGGCGTTGGCTTCTCCTTCTGACGTTTTGCACCACAGAAAAATTAGGAGGACCCTATGAAAGTCAAGCTCATCGCACTTCCGGCGCTTTCAATTCTTAGCCTGGCCAGCGGCGCGGCATTCGCGGCGGACGCGCCGCCTTCCCCGGCTTCCCCCTACGTCGCGACGGTCGATCCCGACGCATTTCCTGAACGACTACTGGAACACAAGAAGCTGGGAGTCACGGTTGACCCAAGGACGTTGCAATTGGTCACACCGGGAATAGACAAGTTCAGCATTTACAAGCTGATCGGCCCCCCGCATTTTGGGGAGGGGATTACGCGGAGGTGGAACTACGTCCTCTTCTTCCCGACTGCACCCGGAAGTGCGGAAAAGGTGCGTTGCCGCATGGAGATTCGCTTCGGGAAGGAGCGCCGCGACGGCTACAATGTCACCGTGTCTGAAGTGGTCTGGAAGGACCAGGACTGCGCCGATCGGGTTGCAGCAGCCCGCTAATTGGTGAAAGGGAGGCGACATGCGACTGATCTGCTTGCTTGGTGCCTCCCTTCTGGCTTGTTCTACTGTTTCGGCGGTCGCCCAAACATTCGGGCCGCCGATATCAGGACTCTGCCTCCTCTCGCGGGCGGGGGCCATCGGCGCGTCCCGCGCTGGGCAGTCGATGCAGATCCAGCTGGGGCAGATGCGCGGATCGCTTACCGGTCAGCTCGCGCAGCAACGGGCTTCGCTCGAACAGCAACGGCGACAGCTTGAGGCCCGGCAGAGCGCAATTGCGCCGATAGAGTATCAGCAGCAGCAAGCGCGTTTGAATCAGCAGCTGCAAGCAGTGGATCAGCAACAAAATGCCCGTTTCATTGCGGCGCAGACCCGTGGACAGCAGCAGGTCGATCAGGCGCTGAACGAGGCGCTCAGTCGCGTCATCACACGGACGGCTTGTAGCCTGGTGATGGAACGGCAGAACTCCTATGGCTGGAACAATGCAATGGACATAACTGCCGCTGTGACGCGGGAGATGGACATAATCCTGACAGCGGTGTCCATCAAATAGCCACGCAAATCGAGACGTCCTGCGGGGTTTAGCTATCCCTTAAATCTTCCCGATGCAGCCGCGGCGTCTTTATGAACGCCGACACCCAGCATCTGTGATCGGCATCAGTCCCGGTGTCTGCCAATCTTCTTTGGAGGCGTGGTCATCAAGGACGATCGCCAGCAAGGGAAGCTGAAACCATTAGCTAGCGGATACCAAATCAAGATGGTCACGCTCCATGCCTCATGGACTGAACAACGTCACCCAGGTCCTGCGTCGGGATCGCTGCGGCGAATTGAGTGACCATTACGAGTTGGTCGCCGTCGAGAGGCCATCGGGTTCAGTTGCGCGGCAGGGATCGGCGCTTCCTGGACGGGTAGCCGCTCTCGCAGGCGCGCGAAATATGGATGCCGAGGAGCAGGCTTATTGAGCCAGCAGGTCCACGGCTTCGGCCAATCGTTCGTCCAGATGGGCGAGCAGGCCGGTCCACCCCAGCATGTCGACCAGATCGCCGGGGCCGTCGGATATGCCCCGCAGGCCCATCAACGGCACGCCGAACCGCTGGCAGGCGCGGGCGACAGCGAAGGTTTCCATATCGACCATGTCGGCGTCGATCATCGCGTAGCCATCGCCGCCAACGATATTCGCGCCGGTTGACAGCCGCGCAGTCTGCAACGGTAGCGGCGCGTGGAGCGGAATGTCGACGGGGTGGTCGGTGAACGGTGTCACGCCCCTGGTGAAGCCCAGCCGCGACGCATCCATGTCCCGCCACGATACGGTCGAGACCTGATAGACCTGTCCCAGCTCACATCGGCGCGAGCCCGCCGATCCCAGCGAGACGACCAGATCGGGCAGGTCCCGGTCCTGATCCATGCGGTGCAAGACGAGGCTGGTGGCGATCGCCGCTTCCACCGGACCGACGCCGATCAGCGCGGGGGTGAAGCGTTGCCGCAGATGGGGTCCATATTCATCCTCCACCGCCATGAGGAAGAGGATGCGCTTTCCCCCAAATATGGCGCAGCTGGCGTTAGGCGATGGCGTAGGCATGGAGCGGGTCAGTGCCCTTCAAAAGCGATGATGGCGGAGGCAGGGATGCCGTCCGCCTCCAGCGCGGCCATGCCGCCAAGGTCGGGAAGGTCAACGGCAAAGAGGGCCATCAATATGCTTGCCCCCTGTTCCCGCAGAAGCTGCGCGGCGGCCAGTGCGGTTCCGCCGGTCGCGATCAGGTCATCGACCAGCACGACACGCGCCCCGGCCGGAATCTGTCCTTCATGCAGCTCAAGCCGGTCGGTGCCATATTCCAGCACATAGTCGATGCCGACCGTCCTGCCGGGCAGTTTGCCCGCCTTGCGTATCGGGACGAAGCCTGCCCCCATGGCATGGGCCAGCGCTGCGCCGAGGATGAAGCCGCGCGCTTCGATGCCCACGATGAATTGAGGGTCGAGCGGCTGGGTGAGCTGCGTCATGCGCCGGATGAGGTCGGCAAAACCTCGCGCGTCAGCGAGCAGTGTCGTGACGTCCCGGAATTGGATGCCGGGCTTGGGAAAATCAGGGATGGTGCGGACCAGAGCCGCGAGTTCATCAATTTTCATGATCCCCCTACGCAAAAAAGGGGCCGGATTCCGCGAAGAACCCTGCCCCTCTTTTCTTGCACTGCCTGGCACCTGCCGGTCAGGCGGCCTTTTTCTTGTCCGCCCAGATATTCTGGTAGGACATATAGGCCAGAGCCGTCGCGATCAGCAGGAAGACGATGGTGGCCAGACCCGCCCGGCGGCGGTTTTCCAGCTTCGGTTCAGCGGTCCAGGTCAGGAACGCGGACACATCCTTCGACATCTGATCAACCGACGCCTTGGTCCCGTCGCCATAGGTGACCTGGCCGTCAGCCGTAAGCGGCGGGGCCATGGCAAGGTTCAGGTTGGGGAAATAGGGATTGTAGTGCAGACCTTCCGGCGTCTTGGCGTCGGGGAAATGCTTAAGCAGTTCGGCCGGCTGGTTCTGGAAGCCCGTCAGCAGCGAATAAACATAGGCCGTGCCGTCGTGGCGCGCCTTGGTCATCAGCGACAAATCTGGCGGGATGGCATTGTTGTTCGCCGCAGCCGCCGCGACATTGTTTGCGAAGGGCTTGGGGAAATAATCCGCCGGAACCGGCTCACGCGTCGACATCTCACCCGTCTTGGGATCGACATCGGGAGTCTTGATCGCCCATTGCTTGGCGATCGCCTTGATCTCTGCCTCATTGTAGCCGATGCCTGCGAGGTCGCGGAATGCCACGAACTTCAGGCTGTGGCAGGCCGAACAGACTTCCTTGAAGACCTGGAAGCCGCGCTGCAGCTGCGCCCGGTCGAACTTGCCCAACGGACCGTTGAACGAGAATTCCACATCCTTGGGATGCTTGTGGAATTCATGCTCGACCGTCGCGGCGGGCGGTTCGGAGACATAAGCCACCGCGCCCACCAGGAAGGAGATCAGCAGCCAGCCAGCAAAGAAGAGGCCGACGAGGAATGCGCCGATGCGAACCATGATTGTTTCTACCCCTTATTCAGCCGGGACCGCGACGGTTTCGCCGTCGGTCTTGCCATATTTCGCCAGCACCGATTCCGTGATCGAGCCCGGCAGCGGCAACGGCCGTTCAAAGCGCGAGATCAGCGGCAGGATGATCAGGAAGTGCGCGAAATAATAAGCCGAGGCGACCTGCGAAATCATCACATAGGGTTCTTCCGCCGGAGCGCCGCCGCAATAACCCAGGACGACGACGTCCGCGATCAGGATCCACCAGAACTTCTTGAAAGTCGGGCGATAGTTGCCCGAACGCACCGGCGAGGTATCAAGCCAGGGCAGGAAGAAGAGCAGCAAGATCGATGCGAACATCGCCAGCACACCCAGCAGCTTCGCCGGAACGAAGAAGAAGTCGACGGTGAAGGCACGGAGGATCGCGTAGAAGGGCCAGAAATACCATTCCGGCACGATGTGCGCAGGCGTCGAAAGCGGATTGGCTTCGATATAGTTGTCCGCGTGGCCCAGATAGTTGGGCGCGAAGAACAGCAGGATCGCGAAAAGGATCAGGAACACGCCCGCGCCGAAGCCATCCTTCGCAGTGTAATAGGGATGGAACGGCACAGTATCCTGCGGCCCCTTCACTTCCACGCCGGTCGGGTTCGACGAACCTGGAATGTGCAGCGCCCAGATGTGCAGGATGATGACACCCGCGATCACGAAGGGCAGCAGGAAGTGCAGCGAGAAAAAGCGATTCAGCGACGCATTGCCGGGGGCAAAGCCGCCCAGCAGCCAGGTCTGGATCGGTTCACCCACAAGCGGGATCGCCCCGAACAGGCCGGTGATCACCTTCGCACCCCAATAGGACATCTGCCCCCAGGGAAGCACATAGCCCATGAACGCCGTCGCCATCATCAGCAAGAAGATGACGAGGCCGAGCAGCCAGACCATTTCACGCGGTGCCTTGTAGGAACCGTAGAAAAGGCCGCGGAAGATGTGGAGATACACGACGATGAAGAAGAAGCTGGCACCGTTGGCGTGCGCATAACGCATCAGCCAGCCCGCGTTCACGTCGCGCATCGTCTGTTCAATGCTGCCGAAAGCAACCAGCGTGTTGGCACCATAGTGCATCGCCATGATCACGCCAGTGACGATCTGGATCATCAGCGCGAGACCGGCGAGGACGCCGAAGTTCCAGAAATAATTGAGGTTGCGCGGCACCGGATAACCAGCGCCAACCGCGTTATAGACGAGGCGCGGAAGCGGCAGCTTCTCATCGATCCACTGCGTCAGCGGGTGCTTTGGCGTGTAATGCTCAGCCCAGGGAAAGCTCATGGTTTCTTACCTCAGCCTACAAGAATGGCAGTGTCGGAAGTGAAGGCGAACTTTGGCACTTCCAGATTCTTGGGCGCGGGGCCCTTACGGATACGGGCCGCCGTGTCGTAGGACGAACCATGGCAGGGGCAGAAATAGCCGCCGAACTCACCACGATTCTCACCCTCGCCAGCGCCGAGCGGCACGCAGCCCAGATGGGTGCAGACGCCCATGGTGATCAGCCACTGCTTCTTACCGTCGACAGTACGCTCCGCCAGCGTCTGCGGATCGCGCAAGGAGGACACGTCAACCTTGTCGGCTTCGGCGATTTCCTTGTCGGTGAGGTGACGCACGAACAGCGGCTGCGCGCGGAAAGTGGTCTTGATCGCCTGACCCGGCTGGATCGCCGACAGATCGACTTCCGTCGAAGCGAGCGCCAGCACGTCCGCGCTGGGGTTCATCTGATCGATCAGCGGGATGACGACGGCAACCGCCCCCACACCTGCAAAACTGACCGCAGCAATGTTGATGAAGTCGCGGCGGCGCACCCCATCTTCGCCAGCTAAACCTTGGCTATCCGTATGTTCAACGCTCGCCATGCATATCAACCCTTGCAAAGACGTCCCTGTCACCCGCCGCATTGCCGTTGCCGACTATGATAATCGGGAAGAGGCACCCATGGTAACGGGCCCCGCCTTCCCCCTTGGCGTGGTTCGCGGGCCTGATAGCCGCAGGATGCCGTGTTTGCCAACAGCAATTTGGCCAAGCCTATGACAATTTGCCCTGCTGCATTATGGGCGGGGCATGCGTATTGCCCTCTATCAACCCGAAATCGCCGGAAATGTCGGCGCGATCTTGCGCCTGGCGGCTTGTTTTACCGTGCCTGTGGACATCATCATGCCGACGGGATTCGCCTTTTCCGACGCGCGGCTGAAACGCGCCGCCATGGATTATGGCGCGGCGGCCGAAGTGACTCGCCACGCCAATTTCGAGGCATTTGACGAGGAACGCCGGGCCAAGGGACGCCGATTGGTCCTGATGAGCAGTCATGCGTCCGAACCGCTGCCCAGCATGCGGTTCCAACCCGACGACGTGCTGTTGATGGGGTCAGAAGGCGCGGGCGTGCCGGACGCGGTGCGCGACATGGCCGATGTACGCGTGCGTATTCCGATGGCACCGGGCTTTCGGTCCTTGAACATCGCCGTTTCCACGGGCATCGCGGTTGCCGAAGCCCTTCGCCAGACTGGACAGTTTCCGCAATGACCATCACCCTTGATCCCCAGCAGCAAGCCGCCCGCGAGTGGTTCGAATCGCTTCGGACGCGCATCTGCGCCGAGTTCGAGGCGATCGAGCGGGAGGCGGGAAGCGACGCGTCCTTCACCTTCACCCCATGGGATCGGGAAGCGCCGGGCCTGACGCCGGGCGAAGGCGGCGGCGGCGTGCGCGGCGTCATGAAGGGCAAGATATTCGAGAAGGTCGGCGTCAACGTGTCGACCGTGTCGGGCGAATTCGCGCCGGACTTCGCCAGGACCATCCATGGGGCCGATGAGAATCCCGCTTTTTTCGCCACGGGAATCAGCCTGGTCGCTCATATGGCCAATCCGCATGTCCCGGCGGTGCATATGAACACGCGTTACCTGCGCACCTCCAAAAGCTGGTTCGGGGGCGGTGCGGACCTTAATCCGCCGCTGCCGCGCGAGGACGATACGGCGGAGTTTCATGCCGTGCTGAAGGCAGCCTGCGACGCGCATGATCGTGACCATTATCCCCGGTTCAAGGCGTGGGCGGACGATTATTTCTACATCCCCCACCGGCAAGTTCATCGCGGCGTCGGCGGTATATTCTACGACCATCTGGAGGGGGAGTTCGATGCGAACTTCGCCTTCACCCGCGCCGTGGGCGACGCATTTCTGGCGGCATTCCCGCCGATCGTCCGCCGTCGGATGCATGAAAGCTGGTCGGAAGCGGATTATCGTCAGATGCTGGAGTGGCGCGGTCGCTATGCCGAATTCAACCTGGTGCATGACCGGGGCACGTTGTTTGGGCTAAAGACGGGCGGCAATGTCGATGCGATCCTGATGAGCCTGCCGCCAATGGCAAGCTGGAGCTGACCCCATGCCCCTGACGCCCGTCGCCAATGACCAGATCGCGACGGTCGTGACTCATCTGGAGATGCGCGCAAGGCCGATGCCCGCTCCGATCCCGCCCGCACCGCTGCGCCTCAAGCCATGGAAGATGCCGCCCCCCGACGCCTATCGCACCCTGTTCCGCCGGGTCGGTGAGCGGTGGCTGTGGTTTTCGCGATTGGCGATGAGCGACGCGGAGCTGACCGCGATCATCCACGATCCGGCAGTGGAGGTTTATGCCGTCACCGACCCGCGCGGGGTGGAGGTGGGGCTGCTGGAGCTGGATTTCCGATCGATGCCCGATTGCGAACTGGCGTTTCTGGGCCTGATTCCCGAACTGACCGGCAAGGGGCTGGGCAAATGGCTGATGGCGCAGGCCAAGTCGCTCGCCTGGCGCAAAGGGGTCGACCGATTTTGGGTGCATAGTTGCACGTTGGACAGCCCGGCAGCCCTGCCCTTCTACGTCAAATCAGGCTTTGTGCCGTTCGCGCGGGAGATCGAAACCTTCGCCGATCCGCGACTGGCGGGTTTGGTGCGGCCCGATGCCGCGCCGCACGTTCCTATGCTAGGTCAGCCCCCTTCGGCCTGACGGTAAAGGCGGGCGAGCATTACCAATATATAGACCTGCAACAGGGTCGATACGGCGGCGGCGGCGATACCCCCCGTCAGGCGCGCGGCATCCGGCCCCCCGACCAGCCCGCCGATAACGCCGAAGATCGCCTGCGCGGCGGAACCCACGATCGCCGACAGCAGGGTGAGGATGAGGATGAAGCCCAACAGCCGCCAGAAATGGCCGCGCGTCAAAGCCCAGCTGTGGCGAAGCGAGTCCATGACCCCTGCATTGCCGTCGATCACGACCGGGTTAAGCAACAGCAGCCGCACGCTGACGAACATCATCACGCCGCCCACGGCGACGCCCAGCAACATCGCGAGCGCTGCGGCCAAAGGCTTTGCCACCAGCGTCAACAGAACAACGATAATGGCCACCGCGACGATCGCCGCGCCCAGCAGGCCAACCACTGTCAAAGCGGTGCCGAGCAGTACGGGCAGGCGCGCCAGGCTGAGCCGCAGAGCTTCCTGCACGCTGATGCCGGGGCGCAACGCGAGCGCGAACAGCGTCAACGACCCGAACCAGATGAGGACGACGCCCAGCACCATCGCCAGCCAGAAGCTGACCGGCACGTCGGGGAGCGCATCCTTCATGGTCCAGCTGGCGAGTTCCGGCGGCGTCATTTCCTGGACGATGAGGCCCGGCAGCGCGACGAAGAGCAGTGCGACCGGGAACAGCAGGCTGCGTTCGCGCGCGACGAAGGCGACTGTTTCTTCCCATGCCTTGCCAATCGACATCACTGCCATATCTTCATGCCCTGTACTTTACCGGAAAATCGGGGAGGAGACTTGATCGCTCGCTTCGCCCAAGTCAAGGAAACGCCATGGCATCTCCCCATCCCCACATCGCCGTGACAGGCGCGCCGGACATCGAATGGCGGGTGGACCATGATCCGGTCGATTATCCCGCAGCACTGCACGACATGGAAGAGCGGGGGGCGGCGATCTTCGCGGGTGAAGCGGGCGAGCGCGTCTGGTTGCTGGAGCATCCGCCGCTTTACACGGCCGGAACGAGCGCCGACCCGGCAGAACTGATCGATCCGCGATTTCCGGTCCATGATGCGGGACGCGGCGGGCGCTATACCTATCACGGGCCGGGACAGCGCGTCGGATATCTCAACATAGACCTGCGCGATCGCGGCAGGGATGTTCGCAATTTCGTCCACCATCTGGAGGGATGGATGATCGATGCGCTGGCCGAGCTGAACATTGCGGCGCGGCGGGCCGAAGGACGGATCGGCATATGGACGGACGACGCGCAGGGTCGCGAAGCCAAGATTGGCGCGCTGGGCATCCGCGTGCGGCGCTGGATCACGCTGCATGGCTTTTCGATCAACGTCGATCCCGACCTGTCGCATTTCGGAGGCATTGTGCCGTGCGGACTGGCTCAATATCCGGTGACCAGCATCGCGGCGTTGGGAAAGCCTGCCTCCATGTCCGCGCTGGATGCTGCGTTAAAGGCGCATTTCCCCGCCTTTATCGGCAGATTGCGCCGCTGCGGGGCGGGGGTTGAGCAATGTGGTGACGGCGGCTAGGGTCTGCGCCTTCGCCGGGTGGGGGGCCGCCGGGCACCATATAGTTTAGGAGACCTGGATGCGCGCCGACGCAAGGACGATCTTGACTGCTTTGCTGCTGGGCGGATGCACGATGCTGGCTGCATGCGGCGGGGATGAGAAGAGCAGCAACACGGTGCAGATGAAGGATCTGGAAGTGATGGACGGCACCACGACCGACGCGATGACCGACCTGGACGGCGTACAGAACGAGGCTCCATCACCCGTATCTTCGACCGCGCCAGCCGCCAACGCCGCCACGTCCGCCGCCAAGGATGAGCCCGCGGCCAACGCGACACAGGCGGACACGGAACTTCTGTCGGATCAATAATATCGCAGCCGCGTTCAGGCGCGATATAGGCGTGCGCCGTCAGAAATCAGAATATGGGACACGGGCCGTGTGGGCCGGTCGTTCCTGCCAAAAGGGGAAGTCATGACAAGCTGTTCCACATTGCGTCGTATCGGTTCGGCCCTGGCCCTGTCCGCCGCGACGATGATTGCGCAACCGGCGGCAGCGCAATTTTTCTGGTCGCCGCCTGATTTTTCCGCGCCGCCGCTGACCGATGCCGCAGCCGCCACGGCGCTGGGCTTGCCGGGCGCGACGGCGGATGAGATCCGCGCGGGGCTGGTGTGGAACCTGCGGGCAGCGCTCAACGTCGCGGCGCTCCAGTGCCAGTTCGAACCGACGCTGCTGTCGATCAGCAATTATAATGCGATGATCGCGCATCACGACCGGGAAATGGATTCCGCGCAGACCGGCTTGCTCGGTTATTTCCAGCGCACCGTTGGCAAGGGCAAACCGGGACAGGTCGCGTCCGATCAATATGGCACGCGCATCTATTCCGGCTATTCCACCGTGCAGGCGCAGCGCGGTTTCTGCCAGGCGGCGGCCCAGGTGGGGCGGCAGGCGATTTTCGCCGATCGCGGATCACTGCACGAGGTCGCGCGCAACGGACTGGGTTCGATCAAGAAGTCGCTGATCCTGGCGGGCGAGCAATATTATGGCGACCCTGGCCGCAGCTATTCGCTGAAACTGCCTTCGCAGGACAAGAAATGCTGGAAGAAGAACCAGCTGCGTCCTAACTGCCAGGTCGCCTATAATCAGCAGATTGGGGCGCAGTAACAGCTGGATTACAGCTGCGCTGGTGGTCAGCCTTTAGCGCAAGCCCAGATATTTGTGGGTCTGCAGGCTGAGCCGCCAGCGGGGCCGTGCCATTACCAGATCGATGGCGGCCTGCATATTGGCGGCGGCGTTGGGATCGTCGAGCGGCTGGACCAGCAGATGGTCGAAAGCCCAGCCTTCCATCGCTTCGACATCGGCCAGGCTGTGGCCAGCGCCGGGTTGCGGCCAGACCAGCTTCAGCTCGTTTCCGCGGCGCTGCACGACATCGCTTCCTGCCTTCGGGCTGATGCAGATCCAATCGATCGCCGGATGCGCCGGAATCGTGCCGTTGCTTTCGATCGCGATGGTGAAGCCCCGCGCATGCAGCGCATCGATCAGGGCGTCATCGATCTGGAGCATGGGTTCGCCGCCAGTGATGACGATGTAGCGCCCCTCTCCGCTTTCTCCCCAAAAGGCCAGGGCAGCGTCAGCGAGTCCGGCGGCATCGGCGAATTTGCCGCCGCCATCGCCGTCCGTGCCGACAAAGTCCGTGTCGCAGAATTGGCAGACCGCCTTGCGCCGATCTTCTTCCCGACCGGTCCACAGGTTACACCCGGCGAAACGGAGGAATACGGCGCGGCGGCCACTGTGCACCCCTTCGCCCTGCAGCGTCAGAAACATTTCCTTGACGGCGTAGGTCATCGCATCAGGGCTTTGCGGCGTAATCGGTGGGATCGGGCAGGCCCGCTTCCTCAAAGCCCTTGGACCGCAACCGGCAGCTGTCGCACAGTCCGCAATGACGGTTGCCGGGCGCGGGATCATAGCAGGACCAGCTCATCCCGGCGTCCAGGCCCAAGCGATGCGCCTCCCGCACGATGTCGGCCTTGCTCATATGCTGGAGCGGCGCGTTGATGCGAAGCGGATGCCCCTCCACCCCCGCCTTGGTGGCGAGCGCCGCCATCTTCTGAAATGCGTCGATAAATTCGGGGCGGCAGTCGGGATAGCCGGAATAATCGAGCGCGTTGACGCCGATGAAGATGTCGCTGGCACCCGAAACCTCTGCGAGGCCCAGCGTCAGCGACAGGAAGATGGTGTTGCGCGCCGGGACATAGGTGATCGGGATATTGGACCCAACGCCGTTTTTGGGAACGGCGAGGTCGGCGGTCAGCGCGGAACCACCGAAGGCGGTAAGGTCAAGCGGCAGGACGATATGAGACATGGCGTTGAGCGCCGCCGCAACCTTGGCCGCAGCCCGCAGTTCGACGCGATGGCGTTGATTATAATCGATGGTGAGCGCCAGCACATGATAGCCAGCCTCCCGCGCGAGACCGCCCGCGACCATGGAGTCCAGCCCGCCCGAAAGCAGGACGACAGCGAATTTTCCCTTATTGGCAACCATGGCCACGCGCTAACAATCCGCGCGGCAGTGTGCAAGCGATCAGCGGCAGACGCCGATCCGCCGCGCTTCCATATCGACGGCAAATGGCGCGCCATTGGCAATGCCTTGGGAACGGACCTGCGCCAGCCGAGGCGTTTCGACGCGAAGGTCAGTCCGGCCGCCGCCCGCGCCCCCGCATTCATAGCTGACGGAAAGGCGCGTCGCGCTGTGTTCCAGCGTCAGTTGTTTGCAGCTGGCGCGTGGGTGGCGAAGCTGGACCAGCTGGCGCAGATGGGACAGGCAGAGCCTGCGCGGGCTGTCGCTTTCGCGTTCGCTGCCCCTTTCCCGCAGCTCCCATTCGCCCGGCTCCACAGCGGCAGTGGCCGAGGCGGGCAGCGCCAACACGGCTGAGGGCGACGCCAGAACCAGCAACACAAACGCGCATGTCATGGCGCGCAGTCCAATCGTCATTCCTTCAGTCCCCATCGTCAGCGAAGCGCATTGGGTTCCCAGAGCATCATCCGGCGTTGAGCCATGATGCACCTAAAATGCGGCCATTTGATGCCCAGCCCCCGTTTGACCCTCAGCCCGCGCAGACATGCCAACCCGTTGCAAAATAGCCGGAATTCGGCGTCAACCTTCCACAAAACTGTCCAACGAAACCGGGAAGATCCGCGAGCAGAAGGCGCAATCAACCCCGATCACGCCCTGATCATCCGCCATTTCCTGGCGTTCACTGGCGGGAAAGCGGCCGATGACGCTGCGGATATGGTCGATGTCGCAGCGGCATCCCTTGGTCAGTGCCACCGGATCGGTGACGCGCACCACCTCTTCTTCATGGAACAGCCGCCATACGATGTCGGTCAAGGGCAGTGCCGGATCCGTCAGCTCATCATCCTGGAGCGTCACCGCGAGCGCCTGCACATGTTCCCATTCGGGGTGGTCGTGGCGGGTGTGCAGCCGATCCCGCCCCACCTCGCCTTCCGGCAGATGCTGGAGCAGCATGCCAGCGGCCAGGCATCCCTCGCCCGCTTCATGCCGGGTGGCGATGTGCACAACGCTGGGGATCTGTTCGGACTGGAAGAAATAATGTTCGGCTGCGCTGGCCAGCGAATCGCCGTCGAGCGGCACGATGCCCTGATAGCGCTCACCGGTTACCGCCTGGTCAAAGGTGATCGCGAGATAGCCTTTGCCAAACAGACCGAACAGCGTCGGATCGGGACCGAGTTCCGCCAGCCGATCCGCGTCGAACTTGGCGTAGCCGCGCACTTCGCCGCCCTTATAGTCGGCGACCAGCAGGCTGACGACGCCGCTTTCCGTCTGCGCCTGCAGGGTAAGTTGACCGCCCGCATGTTTGAGCGTGGTGCCCAGCAGAGCCGCCAGCACCAGCGCGGAGGCGAGCAGCCGTTCGATCGCGGGTGGATAGGCGTGCGCGGCCAGCACATCGTCCAGCACCGGCCCCAGCCGCAATATGCGCCCGCGTGCGTGGCGGGACGGGATGGTGAAGCCCAGGGCCTGGTCGATATGGGCGGATGAGGTCAAGGCAAGCTCCGTTTGTCCCGCGTAGTGAGCGGGGAATATGCAGCGTCCGTTGCTTTAGCGCCGGGCAGGTTCGCTGCTAGATAGGAACATGTCCGGCAAACTCAACCGAGGCGGCCAGCAGCCCAGAGCAGCACCGACTTTTGCCCATGGATGCGATTTTCGGCCTCGTCCCAAATGAGCGATTGCGGGCCGTCGATCACTTCGGGGACCACTTCCTCGCCGCGATGGGCGGGCAAGCAGTGTAGGAAGCGGGCGTCCGGGCGGGCATGCGCCATCAGGGCAGGCGTGACCTGATAGGGCATCATCGCCTTCAGTTTCTCTTCGGCATGCGCCTGGCCCATGGAAATCCAAGTGTCGGTGACGACGACATCCGCGCCCGCAACGGCGGCGATCGGATCGCGGGTCAGCGTGACGCGTGCGCCCGCCGCCTGCGCTTCGTCGGCGAAGGCGGAGTCCGGCTCATAGCCTTCGGGCACGGCAACGCGGACGTCGAACTTCAGCAGCCCGGCGGCCTCTATAATGGAATGAAGGACATTGTTGCCATCGCCCAGCCACGCCCATTGGCTGCCGGGCAGCGCAAGGCCATGTTCCACCACAGTGAGCAGGTCCGCCACGATCTGACAGGGATGGGACAGATCGGTCAGGCCGTTGATCACCGGGACAGTCGCGTGGTGCGCCATCTCCTCAATCTTGGCATGGTCGTCGGTGCGGATCATGATCATGTCGCACATACGGCTGAGCACGCGGGCGGTGTCGGCGACGGTTTCGCCCCGGCCCAGCTGGCTGGTCGCGCCGTCCAGGATCAGCGACGACCCGCCCAGCTGGCGAATCGCCATGTCGAAGCTGACGCGGGTGCGGGTGGAGTTCTTCTCGAAAATCATCGCGAGCGTATGCCCGGCGAGCGGCGCGTCGGCATCGACCCGGCCCTTGGGCTGGCCCCGGCGCGCGGCCTTGCGGTCGATAGCGTCGGCCAGCATCGCGGCGATGGCTTCGCCGCCTGCGTCAGTGAGATTCAGGAAATGTCTGGTCATCGGGTTGTCCCCTTCATCAATCCCGTTCGTGCTGAGCAGGGACTGAGCTTGTCGAAGGCCGTATCGAAGCATTCACCAAGCCCGGTCCTTCGATACACCATTTCAACAAGCTCAATGGCTACTCAGGACGAACGGCGGGAAATTGATCTAAGCCGCCTCGGCCTCGCCAAAACTCCGCGCTCCGGCCGACAGTTTTTCGATGCATTCGGCGATATGGCTTTCGTCGATCACCAAAGGCGGCAGGATGCGCACGACATTCTGCCCCGCCGAAACGGTCAGCAGACCATGGTGATCGCGCAGATGCGCCACGAAATTGCGGGCGTCGAAACTGTCCTTCAACTTGACGCCCAGCATCAGGCCCATGCCGCGCACGTCTTCGAACATGTCGTGGTTGGGAATCAGCTGTTCAAGCGCCGAGCGCAGGCGCGCGCCCATCGCCTTCACATGGTCGAGAAAACCATCGCCCAGCACTTCGTCCAGCACCGCCATGCCAACCGCCATGGCGAGCGGGTTGCCGCCATAGGTGGAGCCGTGGGTGCCGAACACCATGCCCTTGGCCGCTTCCTCGGTCGCGAGGCAGGCACCCAGCGGGAAGCCCGCGCCAATCCCCTTGGCCACCGCCATGATGTCGGGCGTCAGGCCATATTGTTCATGCGCGGAAAAGGTGCCGGTGCGGGCATAGCCGCACTGAACTTCGTCCAGAATCAGCAGCAGGCCCTGTTCGTCGCACAGCTTGCGCAGGCCCGACAGGAACTCCTGTGTCGCAGGGGTAACGCCGCCTTCGCCCTGCACCGGTTCCAGCAGGAAGCCTGCGGTGTCGTCGCCGACCGCAGCCGTGGCCGCTTCCAGATCGTTGAACGGCACCACGGTAAAGCCGGGCAGCAGCGGTTCGAAGCCATCGCGCATCTTGGGCTGGCTGGTCGCAGAGATCGTGCCCAGCGTCCGGCCATGGAAGGCGTTGTCGAACGTGATGATCCGGTGCCGGTGCGCCTGCCCATTGGCGTAGTGATAGCGGCGCGCGGTCTTGATCGCGCACTCCACCGCCTCCGCACCCGAATTGGTGAAGAAAACCGTGTCGGCGAAGGTCGTATCCACCAGTCGCTGCGCGAACTTCTCGCCGAGCGGCATGCCGTACAGATTCGACGTGTGCATCAGCGTCGCGGCCTGATCGGCAATCGCCTTGACCAGCCGGGGATGGCCGTGACCAAGAATATTGACCGCGATGCCGCTGGCGAAGTCCAGATAACGCTCGCCACGTTCGCCGATCAGATAGCAGCCTTCGCCTCGCACCGGGCGGACGTCGCACCGGGGGTAAACGGGCATGAGCGGCGTGATCGACATGAGGCCCTCCCTTGGCTGGGCTGATGCAAAAAAGTCCAAAACGCAAAAAGGCGGCCCCGCCGGGCCGCCCTATGCGAGCGATGCCTATACCCAAGCCGCCAAAGCGGTGCAAGTGTTGCTAAAAGGCCTTCAGCCGATCTGGCCCCAGGCGTCGGCGATCTCCGCGATGATGTCGCGCGCCTGTTCGACCGGCTGGGGGTTGCGTTCCTTGGCACTGACCAGCAGCAGGCGGCGCGCTTCCCGATAGATCTGGGCAAGGCCCATGGCGACGTCACCCCCGCGATCGAAGTCCAGGCTGGATTCCAGCGCGATCAGGATCGACATGGCACGCGCCTGCTTGTCAGACACTTTGAGCCGATCGTTGTTGCGTTCGGCAAGGGCGGTCGCCTCCAGAGCGATCAGCAGCTCGTCGAACAGCACCTTGACCAGTGCATGAGGGGTCGCGCCTTCGATACGGCTGCCCGAATGAACGGCCGCATAGCCACGCGCCGCGCGATTGCCTGCATAGCCCTGACTATAGAACATGTTGAATGACCCCTGTTATCAATTGTCGCTCTTGTTCCACATGGCGACCTGTTGTTCGAGATAGCTCTGCGTGGCCTTGAGCGAAGCGAGACGCTTGTCCATCGCGGTGTAGACCTTGGAAAGCTGGGCCTGGTAATCGGTCATCTGGTCGTTCAGCTTTTCCAGCTGATCGACCAGCGACTTGCCCAGCTTTTCATATTTGCTGTTGGCCGAGGCCAGCGGACCATCCTTTTGCAGGATATTGTCGCGCACGCTGTCCATCAGTCCGGCGAGGCCCGGCATCGTGTCCGACTTGACGGTCGGATTAAGCATCTGGGTGATCGCCGCCGCATCGGTAGCCAGCGCCTTGTCGAGCACAGCCGTGTCCAGTTTGAGCGTGCCGTCCCGGTTCGTGCTGACGCCGATGGACGAAAGCGTAGTGTAAGTTCCCGCAGGCGACATCACGGCGGACGTCATTTGCGAAAGCTGGCGTTTCATGTCGCGGATCGATGTTTCGCCGTTCAGCACGCCCGCGCTGGACGAATCCGCGCCGGTCGTGGTCGCCGTGTTCAGCGCCTTCATCAGCGTGTTATAGGCGTTCACGAATTCGACCATCAGGTCGCGCATGGTCGTGGTCGGCTCAGTCGTGGCCAGCGTGACGCTGGTGCCGGGCGCGGCCTTGTTCAGGTCGATACGCAGATTGGCGATCGCAGTGTCGATCGTATTGCTGCTATAATATTGTTCGACGCCATCCAGCCTGATGATCGAATCCTGCGCCTGCGCCTGACGCGTCATGCCCCCGCCCGTGCCATCCCAAGTGAAGGCGTCGAGAGCGGTGTTGGCCGATGTGTTGGTGAAGGTGAAGCTGTTCGCCGCGCCAGTTGCCCCCTTCATGACCAGGCGCGTGCCCTGATTGTCGGTGATGACGCTCGCGGTAACGCTGGTCCCCGCCGCGTTGATCGCGGTGGCAAGATCGGCATAGCTGTTATTGGGCGCGGTAAGCGTGATGGGAACGGCGGCGGCGCTGCCGACCTGGAGCGAAAAGCTGCCATCCCCGATCACCGTCGCAGCGGTCGCGCCCACGGCTGGGGCGGACGCGATGGTCTGCGCGGCGGCGAGTTGGCGCACTTCCAACTGAGCGGGCAGCCGGGGCGTGCCGCCGGGCAGCAGGCTGACAGCGGCAATGCTGGGATCATTGGATGCGGGCGTCCCGGCATAGCCAGTACCCGCGAGCAGGCTGTTCAGCGCGTCAGCAAAGCTGTTCAGCGAACTGGAGGCTGACGCCAGCGCGGAAATGCGCGCATTGTTCAGGCTCTGACGGTCGGTGATCATCTTCTGCTTGGGATCGCGCGCGGCGCTCACCAGGCTGGAGACCAGCGCCGACGTGTCGATGCCTGAGCCAATGCCCAGAGCCGTCGAAATGCTGCTTACCGAGGTCATCCACCGTCCTTTCACAAGTGAGAACGGCGATAGGAGAAAGACCTTTAGGAATGATTTTCACGCAGCGCGAAAGTTCGTCGGCAGACGGTTTTTTTCAGTAGCCCGACGAAAGGATCTGGTCGACCGCGCCGCGCTTCAGATGGGCCTGGGCGGCATGCGCATAGCCTGCCTGCTGCGCGATACGCTTGCCCAGCATGACGGCGCTTTCAACGGCTTCCTTCGATGCGGGCGGCAGCGGCACGAGGATGATCGGCGCGGGCAGCATGGTTTGAATGGCCGCATCCGCTGCCTCGACTGAGACTTCGCCTCCTTCGGCCCTGAGGTCCGCCAGAATATCGGCGACGCGCGCATGCATTTTCGCATATTCCGCCGCGCTGGCGAGATCGTCTTCGGAGGCTGAAGTCGCTGGTTTGCCGGACGAGTGCTGCCCGCCCTTGCCATGGCCATCCTGCATGATGGGCCTCTGATTGGCGGATACAGGCTGGACTGCGGACACGGGTGAGGTCGCACGGGGGGAGGCCCGATCGGCAGACGATAATTCGTTCCGCGACATATATTCGTTCATGACGCACCATCCTAATGCGTCCCCATGAACAGAGTACGGCAATCAATGCCTAAGATTTAGTTCACCCTGAGAATTTTTTCAGAGCTTGCGACCGTCCGCGTCGAAACGCAGGTCTTCGGGCACGTTGATGAAAGGTCGGTCCATCTCACTCGCCATCCGGTTTTCCACGCGGAAGACGAAGGCAAGCACCGTGGCGACCGCCATATAGAGCCTTTCGTTGACGATATGACCCGCGCGCGACGTGAAATAGATGGCGCGGGCAAGATCGGGATATTGCAGCACCGTCACGCCATTCTGGTCCGCCAGGTCACGGATGGCGGCGGCCATATCGTCGCAACCCTTGGCAACGACGACGGGCGCGGCGTCCTGCCCCGGCTTGTAGCGCAGGGCGACGGCGAAATGGGTGGGATTGGTGATGATGACGCTGGCTTCGGCCACGGCCTGACGCGCCGATCCGCTGAGCACTTCAAACTGGCGGCGGCGGATCTGGCCTTTCAGTTCCGGCGAACCTTCGCTCTCCTTATGTTCGTCCTTGATGTCCTGCTTGCTCATGCCCAGCCGTTTGGACCGCTGCATGATCTGGCTCGGCACGTCGATGCCAGCGATCACAAACAGCCCGCCCGCCATGATGAGGCAGGTCATGATGAACATGTTGCCCAGGTCCGACATCGCAGGCGCGATGCCCGCCTTGCCAAGCCCGATGATGGCGGTCAGCCGGTCCCAGATCACCCAGACGCCGATCGATCCCAGCAACCCGACCTTCGCGATCGATTTGAGCAGTTCGATCAGGCCTTGCATACCGAACATGCGCTTGAGGCCGGCGGCGGGGTTGAGCTTTGACGCCTTGGGCGCGAAGGCCCCCGGACGAAAGCCGAGCGACCCGAGGATCGCAGGACCGGCGATTGCGGCAAGCGTGGTCGCCAGCAATATGCCGCCTACCGGCAGGGCAATGCCGGTCAGCAGGCTCATGCCGCGCGCGGCGGGCGCGAAGTCGGTGATATCCTCCCGCCGGAAGCGCAGCGCCTCCACCAGCATCTGCGACAGGGAATCGACCACCGAGGGGCCAGTGATCGCGATCCAGCCGATGCCCGCCATCACCACCAGCGCGGTCGCCAGTTCCTTGGACTGGAGGATGTCACCCTTTTTGGCAGCGTCCTGCAATTTCTTTGGGGTTGGCTTCTCGGTCTTTTCGCCGCCGCCGTTATCGCCCGACATGTCAGCGGCCCTCCGCGATGGACTGGGCCTGATCTAGCCCGGCCTTGAGGGAAGCGGTCAGTCCTTCGCCCATGACGGGCGCGGCGACGGCGAGCAGGATGAGGCCAGCCATCAGCGCGACGGGCATGCCGACCGCAAAGAGGTTGAGCGACGGCGCGCTACGCGCCAGCATGCCCATGACGATTTGAACCAGCACCAGCGCAAAGCCGACCGGCAACGCGACCGTGACCCCGGCACCCAGCAGCGATCCGCCAAATTGGACGAGGTTCCACACCGCATCGTTGCTGAGCATCGCGCCGCCGGGGGGCAGCGCCTGATAGCTTTGCACGACGAAGCTGGCGAGCATCAGGTGCCCGTCCATGCCAAGCAGCAGAAATGTGGCGAGGATCGACAGGAAAGTGCCGATCGCCTGTGTGCTCTGACCGGACGAGGGATCGACCATGGCGGCGAAGTTCAGGCCCATGGCGTTGCCGATCGCCTCACCAGCCACGAAGGCCGCAGCATAGCCGATCTGGACCGCAAACCCCATGGCAAGGCCGGCGAGCACTTCACCCGCGACGAGCATAACGCCCTGGAAACTGGCTACGCCGTCCTGCGGCAGTTGGATGGTGACGCTGTTGAGCGCGGCCATGCCGAGCGCGAGCGAGAGGATGAAGCGCAGCGGCAGGGGCACGGCAGGTGCGCCGAAAACCGGGGCCGCGATGAACGCCGCGCCGGGCCGGATCATGGCGATGAGCCAGACCCACAGCTGCGTTTCGACGTTCGCGAAGCCCGGCGCGATCATTGAAGAAGGTCCGGGATCCGTTCGAAGATTTCACGGGTAAAATCGGCGATCAGCACCATGATCGACCCGCCGAACAATGCGAGCATGCCGCCGACTACGATGATCTTGGGAATGAAGCTGAGCGTCTGTTCGTTGACCGATGTCGCGGCCTGTACCATGCCGATGAGCACGCCAGCGATCAGCGCGGGGATCAGCACGGGCGCGGCGGCCAGGGCCGTGATCCAGAGCGCCTGCTGGGCAAGGCCCATGAAGAAATCGGCGTTTTCCATTTAGCCCGCGCTCCTCATGTCGCGAACGATCCCGCCAGGCTGCCCATCGTCAGCGCCCAACCATCCACCAGCACGAACAGCAAAAGTTTGAACGGCATGGAGATGATGGTCGGCGACAACATCATCATGCCGAGCGCCATCAGCGTGGAGGCGACGACAAGGTCGATGATGAGGAAGGGTAGAAAGATCATGAAGCCGATCTGGAACGCGGTCTTGAGTTCCGAGGTCACGAAGGCGGGCAGCAGGATGGTAAAGGGAATGTCGGCGGGCGACCGGAAAGCGGGCGCTTCGGCGAGGTTGGCGAATAGCTTTAGGTCGGTTTCGCGCGTCTGTTTCGACATGAAGCCGTGCAGCACCTTGGCCGAACGGCCAACGGCTTCCTCTATGCTGATCTGCCCCTTGCCATAAGGGTCGAACGCCTGCGCGTTGATCGTGTCGATCGCCGGGCGCATCACGAACAGCGAGAGGAAGAGCGACAAGCCCACCAGCACCTGGTTAGGCGGCGTCTGCTGCAAGCCAAGTGCCTGACGCAACAGCGACAGGACGATGATGATACGCGTGAAGCTGGTCATCATGAGCACGAGCGACGGCAGCACCGTCAGCAAGCTCATGAGGATGAGGATCTGAAGCGACAGGGACAGCGGGCGACCGTCGCCCGAAATCGCGCCCATCGCGCGGGTCAGCGCGCCGCCATTGTCGACCGGCGCTGCGGGAGCGATCTGCGCGGCAGCCTGCGCAAGCGCGGGTTCCGCCAGCAACAAGCCAGCGGTCAGCGCAAGCCCGCCGATCAGCAGCGCCTTAGCGCGCACGATATGGGTCGCCTTCCGCGATCTTCTCAATCCGGCCACGGGTGACGGACAGCAGGATCTTCTTGCCTTCAAATTCGACGACGGCGAGTTTGCCGAAGGTGCCGAGCGGCAGCGCTTCGAGCATTTTCAGCGACCGGCCATCCTGCCCGACCATCAGGCCGGGCTGATATTTGCGCCACAGCCACAGCGCCCCGAAGGCCATGCCACCGACCAGCGGCAATAGGATCAGCAGTTTGACGAAATACCAGAACATGGGGCGGGTCCGCGATTATGGTTAACTCGCCCTTCCGAATCAGAAAGATCGGCGCGCAGCAAGGGAAAAGCGTGTGCGGCGCGATCAACCGCGCCGTTCGACCCCGGCAAGACGGTTTTCGGCGTTGGCGATATCGACGATGCGGATGCCATAGCGACCGTTCACCGTCACCACCTCGCCCTTGGCGATCAGCGCGCCGTTAACCATGATGTCGAGCAGGTCGTCGGCTTGGCGGTCCAGTTCCACGATGCTGCCTTCGGCCAGGTCCATGACCTCCGCCAGACGCAGCGAGGTCGAGCCAACCTCTACCGACATGCGCACAGGAATATCGGCCAGCAGGCGGAAGTGCGGGTTGCTGACCATGCGGCTCAACCCCGTATCGCTCATGCCGTCGGTCCGCGGCGCTTCGCTCATGTCACTCATTTGGCTGATCCCTGTGCAAGCTTTTCAATCTGGAAGGCGGCGCGGCCATCCTGTTCGCCGATCGAGCCATGGGCGACGATGCGGTCTCCCACGATCAGCGGCAGGCTGCGGCTGATCGTGACGGGAATGATATCGCCGGCCTTCAATTGCATGAGGTCGGCGAGGGAAAGATTGGGACGCGCCAGCACCGTGCGAGCCGGGAGGCGGATGTCGCGCATGCGGTTGGCGATACGGGCCTGCCATACCGGGTCGGTACGATCTTCATCCACCATGACCTTGGCACCCATCAGCGGCTCGACCGCGCGCAAGGACGACAGCGGGAACAACAGATCGATCGGCCATTCCTGGTCGCGCGTGATGCTGAGATTGAAGCGTTGCAGCACCATCTGTTCGTCGGGCTGCGCCGCCGATGCGAAGCCGACACCGGTTTCCCGGACGATGAGGCTGACGTCGAGCGGCAGGATGTCAGTCCAGCTTTCCACCATCCGCGCGATCAACGCCTCGGAAATGCGGCTGATCAGTCGGTCTTCGGTGGGCGTGAATTCGCCCCGCGCAGGCAGTGGGCGATTGCCGATACCGCCATAGAAACAATCCACCAGCGTCGAGATCATGGTCGCGTCCATGCGCAACAGCATCTGTCCCTTGAGCGGAGCCACGCGGTAGACGCCAATGCTGGAAAAGGTGGGCACCTGGGCCGACCAGGCGGCAAAGTCGAGCACCTGCGCATCCTGCACTCCGACATGCGGACGCACGCCGGAAATCGGTTCGACCAGGGTACGCAAACGCCGGCCGAGCTTTTCACCCAGCCGGTCGAGCCCGGACAGCATTTGTGGTGTCTGCGATTCCCCCCGCCCGAAGGCGTAGGTCTGAACGTCGTTCATCTTAGTCCCCTGCCCGGCGGATCAGGGGACTTCCCGACCTTTCAGACACCCCTATTGAATAACGAAATTGGTAAAATAAACGTTATCGATACCGCTATAGCCCGTTTTTTGCTTCAGAATATCGTTGATGGTGGTCTTTATCTTGCCCTGAAGCTGTTGCTTGCCTTCCGGCGTCGCCAGCATCGTTTCAGGCTGCTGGGCAAGCATCATCAACACCTGGCTGCGAATCGCCATCTCATGGGTCTTGATCGCTTCGATCACGCGCATGTCGTAATAGGTGGATACGGCGATCGAGATCTGGGCGAAGGCGTCGGTGTCCGACATGTTGGATGTGAAGGGCGCCTGCAACTGGAAATAGGTCGCCTGATAGGCGGACGGGTTGACGGGCGTCGGCAGGTCGATACCCTTGCCGGGCTTGTGCGCGGATGCGTGGCCTGCAACAGCAGCAGCGGCGTGGCCTTCCCCGCCCATGCCGTGTGCCTTCGCGATTTCTTCGGCATTTTCACCGGCGAGGACGAGCACGGGTTTGTTCGGGTCCGTCTTGGGTCCTTCTTCCTTCGCGCCAAAGAAGCCGGCGGCATAGAGACCGCCCGCAGCGCCCACGCCGCCCAGCACCATGGCGATGACGATCAGGAGGATCATTTTCATGCCTCCCCCCTTCTTTTTCTTCGCCTTCGCCTCGTCGCTCATGTGTCGGTCCCCCGAAAATCCTGATGGTTATGCATAGCGCGCACGTCCAGCGCCGCTGGTGTCCCGGCGCGCTTCCGCATGGTTAAGAACGGCAGGATCGCCGGAGGATTTAGGAGAAAACCCGCTATTTTCACGCGATTGCCAGCGGCCCTGTTGCCCTTGGGACTGACCCATATTCTGGCTGTTATTCTGCTGCCAGGCGGATGCGGTCTGCGACCCTTGTTGCTGCGATGACTGGCGCTGCGACGTATCGCCGCCCATGTCGGATCGCGCGGCTTCTGTAACGGGCGCGCGCTCCACCCTGACTTCAGAGATTCTGACAGCGGAAAGGCCCGCGTCAACCTTCAGCCGGTCGCTATCCTGCCGCAGCGCCAGTTCCGCCGCTTCGCTGGCGACGGTCAGGCTGACCGCAGCGCCGTCGGCACCATGGCGGATATCGACCTGCACCGCGCCCAGTTGATGCGCGTTGATCTGGAACCGGCCCTGCGCGCCACTGGCGGACAGTCCGGCAATGTCGCGGGCGAGCCCATCAATCCATTGCCCCGACACGCCCATGTCGACGACCTGCGCGCCAAGGCTGGCGGAAAGATCCACGACAGTCGCAGTCGGCACAGCAACCGGGCTGGTTGCGACCGGGGACGCAGCGACGGTGATGGTTGGCGGCGTCATTTCCGCAGGCGTCGCGGCGAAGGAGGCATTGGGAGCGGCATCCGTAACCGGCGCGGGCTGATTATCCTTGATGTGCGAGGCGGCGGAAACCTGGGCCCCAACACGCACGGACGATGCGCCGGATTGACGGACAGAAACCTGTTCGCGCACCAGTTGCAGCAGGGCTAACGCCTCCGCCTTGACGGGCTTGCCGTTGAGGATGGGAGCGGCTGGCCCCGTGTCGCCAGATGTTGAGGTGCTCTGATTGGCTGCGGGCCGGGGCGTTTGGTCGGGGGTGGACTCCGGTATCTTCGCGTCGTTGCTGGCCCCAGGCTTGACTGTGTCGCCTGCCGACACAGACTTGTCGCCACGTGCCGCAAGCGTTGGCTCCGCTGCGGGCGCGGGCGGCATTGCCGTGGCAGGGGGCAGTGGAACTGGCGGCACGGCCGCTTGGGCAAGCGGCGCGGTATCGGTGGCGGGGGCGGACTGCTCTGCGGTTGACGCTGGTACAGGCCCCTTTGTCGTTGGGCTGGGAGTAGCGTCCATCGCGATCGCCGACGCAGCAATGGTCGGGGCGACCAGCGCGGGAGCGGAAGGCGCTGGCGGCGCGACGGCCTGCGCTGGGGCTGACCCCTTCGTCGTGGGAACGGGAGCAGGCTCGACCGGAAGCGCAGACGGAGCGATGGGCTGTGAGGTCGGCTGCGGGACGGGCGCACTCGCTGGCGCGCTGTCCTTCGACTGGTCAGTCTTTGCCTTTTCCTTGCGCGCGGGCTTGGCTTCAACGGGCGCGGCTTCGGCGTCTATCGCTGCCGGAGATTCGGGCGCAGCCTCCGTCTTGTGATGAGGGGCACGCGTCTTGATCGGAGGACCAGCTGGTGCTGCTTCGTCCGTCGCCTGGGGCTGGGACAGAGGTGCTTCGATCGGCGCTATGGCTTCGACCGACGGCTCGGCATGCTTGACGAGGCCAATGTCCTCCCCCGCCGGCAATGTGTCGGGCGTCCCCTTGCCCGCAGCGACCGCGATGGCGAGGGCGGGCGGGACATGGTCATGCGGGGGCTTGGCGGCGGACTGGCCGACCTCCAGGGAAAGGTCTGGGGCGACGGTAGGGACCGACTGCCCTTCGGCCTGCGGCAGGACCTGGGCGGGCGTAGTTGCCACCGCCGCTGGAGCACCCTCCCCGATCGATCCGCTCAGCATCGCCGCGAAATCCGGCGTCTCCCCTGGCGCTGCGGGCGAAGTCGCCCCCGTGCCGCGAGCGGTGGAGGAAAAGAGCAGTGCCTTAAGACTGGCAAGCATGTTCATGTCAGACATCTCCTGTCCGCTGCATCCGGCGATAGCGCGGCAAGGCCGCCAGCTTGTTTTCCCGCCATTCCTCAAGGTTCGCGCGGGCGCGATCCTTGAGCTTTTCGGCGATTTCGCGATCCCGATTGGCCACGAGGCTGAGTCCTTCCTTGACCTCTACCTTGCGGCGCGCATCGTAGAGCGCTCCATCCAGCTGACGGCCAGCCTGCTCCAGCCGACCAGCAAGTTCCTGCATGGATGCAAAAGTCGCGCCATTTGCCACGCCCTGATCCGTAAACAGGTCGCCGCGCACTTTGCGCAGCCGGTCGGCATTGCGAGCGATGCCTTCCGCTTCGTCACGAGCGCGCGCGGTTTCAGCGGCAGCCAGGGCATGTTGCACATGACGGACGCGCAGGACGCGTTGGCGACGGGCGACCGTCCCTTTCATGCACCGAACTCAGCGATTAGCGCGTCGGCACTGGTGGGAAGGTCTATGCGGCTCTTCTGATCCTGCCGGATGAACTCCAGTATTTCCTGGCGGCGCTGCACCGCTTCGTCGATCACCGGGTCATTCCCGGGGCGGTAAGCACCCATCAGGATGAGGTCGCGATTTTCTTCATAGGCGGCCCAGAGGCGGCGGTAAGAGGCTGCGGCCATGCGATGCTCATCCGGCACCACGTCGGCCATGACGCGCGAAAGCGACTTGCCGATGTCGATCGCCGGGAAGATCGCCTGTTCCGACAAATGGCGCGACAGGACGAAATGGCCGTCAACGATAGCGCGCGCCGCATCGACGATCGGATCGTCGGTGTCGTCGCCATCTGCCAGCACGGTGTAGAGCGCGGTGATCGATCCGCCGGTGCGGCTATCTACGCCAGCGCGTTCCACCAGCCGGGGGATGAGCGCGAGCGCGGAGGGCGGGTAGCCCTTCATCGCGGGAGGTTCGCCAAGAGCCAGGCCGATTTCGCGCTGGGCATGGGCGCAGCGGGTCAGGCTGTCGATAAGGAGCAGCACTTTCTTGCCCCGCGCGCGGAAATATTCGGCGATGGCGGTGGCACGGGCGGCGGCGCGCAGGCGCAGCACCGGGGGATGGTCAGCGGGCACGGCGACGACGATGCTTTTATGCATCGAATTTTTGAGCTTGGTTTCGAGGAAGTCGCTGACTTCGCGGCCACGTTCGCCAATCAGGCCGACGACGACGATGTCGGCTTCGGCCCCGGCAATCATCTGGCCCATCAGCACCGACTTACCGACGCCCGACCCTGCGATGATGGCGATGCGCTGACCGCGTCCGGCGGTGAGCAGCGCGTTGACGGCGCGCACGCCGAGGTCGAACGGTTCGGTGACCCGGCCACGGTCGAGGACATTGCCCTTGACCCCGTTGAGCGGCCAACTGCCGCCCGCGATGATCGGTCCCTTGCGGTCGAGCGGCTGGCCCATGGCGTCGATGACGCGGCCAATCAGTCCTTCCCCCACCTGCACCATATTGGCCTGGCTGTCCGGTTCGACCCGCGCGCCATTTTCCAAAGGCGCGTCATTGTCGAGCGGCACCAGCAACGTCTTGTCGCCGCGAAAGCCGACGACTTCGGCGCGACAGATGGTGTCGTCCGACGCGATCACTCGCGCGCCACCACCGATCGGCTTGCGGAAGCCGGTGACTTCCAACATGCCCGCATCATGGCTGACCAGCCGTCCCACATGGCGCGGCTGGCGGTTCTGCACTTGGAGATGGTCGAACAGGCTTTCCGCCTGCTTGAGCGCGGCCTTGATCATGCCTTACCTTCCATGTCGTCCATCAGCGCGCGCAAGCGCGACAGGCGGACGTCCGGCCCGTCCTCTACCCAGCCGTCAGCCGTTTCCAGCCGCACGCAACCGCGATGCATGGCAGGATCGCCCACCAGCTTGAGGCCGATCGCCTCGCCTTCCAGCATCGCTACATCTTCAGGATGCAGGTGCAGCGCGCCCTTGTCGTCATTATCCTCGATGAAGGCGGCGACCGTGTCACAACGCTGGACCAGACGTTCCAGGTCGATCTCTACCTCGCCGACAATCTGTTCGACCAGGCGGACGACGGTCGCGGACAACATGGTGGACAACATGCCGCTGGGCGCGGGGGAAAGCAGTTCGAGCGCTTCTGCCAGACGTGCACGCGCTTCCGCATCGACGGCGGCGGCGTCGCCTACCACCCGGCAGCCTTCGTCAAAGCCCTGCGCGAAAGCTTCCATCCGCGCCTGCTCAATCAGGTCGTCGTCCGTCATGGGGGGCCTGCCGTCGTGCATCCCCATGCTGTGGGCGGCGGGCGCTTGCGAATAAAGACTGCGGAAACCCCCGCTCCTCACCTGCCCCATGCCACCCAGCGGAATGCTGGCGGCGTCAAGGTTGCTGCTTGCGTCCCAAACCTTAAACAAAATCGTTCCCCTTGCCGCCCAGCATGATGGTGCCAGCGTCGGCCATGCGGCGCGCGGTGGCGATAATCAGCTTTTGCGCCTCGATCACTTCGGCAAGGCGGATCGGTCCGCGTTCCTCGATCTCGTCCGCAATCGCCTCGGCGGCGCGCGCGGACATGGAGCCGAAAATCTTGCCCTTCAGCATTTCGTTCGCGCCCTTCAGCGCCACGACCAGCACGGACGCGTCGATGGTGCGCATCAGCGTGCCCATATTCTTGTCATCCATGTCGATGAGGTTATCGAAGACGAACATCTCCTCCTCGATCGTCTGGGCGACCATCTTATCGCGCTTGGCGACGGCCTTCATGATCCGCTGTTCATTGTCCTTGCGGACGTTGTTCATGATCGCAGCCGCCTCCAGCGTGCCGCCCCGCTGGGAAGCCGCGCCCTGCTTCTTGGACGTCGATCCCCGCAGCAGCAGCTGCTCCAGGTCATCGAGCGCCTCGTTCGACACGGGGCCGAGGGTGGCGATGCGATAGACGATCTCTTCCTGATATTCAGCCGGAAGCAGTTGCAGGACATCGGCAGCAATCGGCGCTTCCAGATGGGCGAGCACGATCGCCATGATCTGCGGATGCTCCGCCTCGATCAGCGATGCCACTTCCTTGGCGTCCATCCACTTCAGCATTTCCAGCTGGGTCGAGCGGGTCGGCGGCGTGATGCGCGCCAGGATGGTTTCGGCGCGTTCCTCGCCCAATGCCTTGGTCATCGCACCGCGAATGTGGCGGGTTGCGCCATAGCCGATGGTGGTGCGCTTCTTCGCCTTGGTGACGAAATGGTCGAGCGCGTCGTTTACTTCCTCGACCGCAACATCGGCGACGTCATACATCGCATAACCAAGCTGACGGACTTCGTCGGGTTCCAGACGCGAGAGGATCTGCGCGGCCTCATCCTCATCGAACAGCATCAGCAGGACGGCGGCGGCGGCGCTGCCCTTGATGGCGGCGGGAGCGGTTGCGGCCTCAGCCATTGTCCTTCTTCCCTTCCTTCAGGAGGTCGCGGACGACAAGGGCGGCGCGATCCGGGTCCTGCTTCACGAAATTGCGGATCAGGTCGGCGCGCTGCGCATAGTCATAGGTGGAAGAGATCATGTCGAGCGTCACCGTCCCGGCGGGATCGGCGACGCTTGGCGACTGACGACCGATTTCAGTCGAGATTTCGCGGCCAATCTTCTGCCCGTTGGCGGTCATGTTGCTGGCGGCGGCATCCTGGGCGGCGGCGCGACGCTTCAGAAGCGGGCGACCGATGCCGAAGATGACCAGCAGCGCCACGGCCAGGGCCGACAGGTTGCGGACCAGCGGGGATATCCAGTCGGCTTCATACCAGGGGGCCGTCACTTCCTCCGCCTTGACGAAGCTGCGCGAGGACAAGGCGACCACGTCGCCCCGTGCCTGGTCAAAGCCAACCGCGCCCTTCACCAGCGCTTCGAGCGCGGCGATCTCCTGGGCCGAGCGTGGCTTGCCGTCCGCGCCAGTGTCGAGCGCGACGGCGACCGACAGGCGCTTCACCGTGCCGACGGCGTCGCGGGTCACGGACACTTCACGGCCAAGCTCGAAGCTGCGGTTGAAGGTTTCCTCTGTCTTCATCGGGGCACTGGCCGGGGTGGCGGGCTGACTGGCCTGCGTGCCCTGGCTGACGGCCTGACCATTGGGGTTGGTCTGGGTAACGGTCGGGTTGACCGGCGCTTGATTGCTGAGCGCGCCGGGAATGCCGCCTGCCTCACCGCCTGCACCCTGACCGCGCGGGTCGGATGCCCAGGTGCCCTGCTCGGTGCGCAGGCGCGCTTCGTCCTGCGGATAGGTTTCACGGGTCGCCTGACGTTCGGCGAAGCTCAGCTCTGCACGGACTTCAGTCGAAAACTTGCCATTGCCCAGGATCGGCGTGAGCAGCGCGATCACGGACTGGCGGTAACGATCCTCGATCTTGCTCTGGACCGCGAGTTGGCGGTCGTCGGCGGCATTGCCGTCATTGTTGCTGAGCAGGCGGCCATTCTGATCGACCAGCGAAATCTGATCGGGGCTGAGCTCCGGCACCGACGAGGCGACGAGGTGGACGATCGCGCTAACCTGCGCATCGGTCAGCGTGCGGCCCGAAGCGAGGCGCAGCATGATCGATGCCGAAGGCTTGGCGCGATCCCGCAAAAAGACGCTGGGCGGTTCAACGGCGAGGTGGACCTTCGCGCTGTCGACGCTGTCGATCGCCTCGATCGTGCGGGCCAGGTCCATTTCGCGGGCCGAGCGCAGCTTTTCGCCCTCCACGGCGCGCGATGCTCCCATCGGCAGGCTGTCGATCATGCTGTTGCCATCGGGCGCGCTCTTGGGCAGGCCTTGGGCGGCGAGCATCATCTTCGCCTTGAAATAATCATCCTCGGCCACCGTCATCGCGCCCGACTTGTCGAAATCATAAGCCAGGCCGCTCTGGTCCAGCACCTGCGCCACCGCCGACTTGTCGGCATCGGGCAGGCCGCGGAACAGGTCGCGCTGCGGCGGTTCGCGAAGCGCGAGCCATGCAGCGCCAGCCGTGGCGACGACGCCCAGCAGGCCAAGCAGCGGCAGGCTTTTCGCTACCGCGGGCTGACGCATGAAGCCGGTGAAGCGCGCCTTCAGCGCATCGGTGCCCTTAGCGCCGCCAAAGGCGGGGCTGGTGACGGGGAGAGCGGCAGCGCCGCCATCGAGTGTGAGTGCGTTCTGACTCATCGTTTATACCGGCATGCTCATGATGTCCTTGTAGGCGGACAGGAGTTTATTGCGGACCTGAAGGGTCGCTTCGAAGCTGACCGACGCCTGCTGCTTGGCCAGCATGACGGCGGCGATGTCGGTCGTTTCGCCGCGTTCGAAGGCGGAAGCCGCCTCTCCCGCTTGGCTCTGCAGGCCGTTGACCTGCTGAAGCGCGGAGTTGAGCGCTTCGGTAAAGCCGCCGGGCTTGGTGCCCTCGGCCCCGCCGACGCTTGGAGCCCCGCCGACCGTGCCGGTCTGGGCCACGTCTCGCAGGGCGGCATTCTTTTGAAGGATGGCGTTGCGGATCGCCATCACGCTGTCAGTCGGGGAAATGCTGGTCATGCCCTACCTCCCTCAAGCCGCTGCAAGTTCGCGCATTTCGGCGAGCCGATAGCGCAGGGTGCGTTCTGAAATGCCGAGCTTGCGCGCGGCGGCGGCGCGATGGCCGTCCGTCTCACGCAGCGCGGCGCGGATGGCGTCCAGCTTCGACTGGCGGGCGACGTCGCGCAGGCGGACCGGCTCGACCGGAGCAGGCGCGGCACCAACGATGCGCAGTTGCGGTGCACCGGCGATGTGAAGGTCGTCAGCGTCGATCCGATCACCGTCGCGCAGCACGATGGCGCGCTGAAGGACGTTGCCCAGCTCACGAGCATTGCCCGGCCAGACATGGGCGGCGAGCTTGTCCAGCGCCGCAGCGGTCGGCCACACGAAATCCTGATGGCGCAGCAGCATGGCGGCAGCGATCGCGGTGACGTCGCCAGCGCGCTCGGCCAGCGGGCGCAGTTCCAGCGGCATGACGTTGAGGCGCCAGTAAAGATCTTCACGGAAGCGCCCGGCGGCGACTTCTGCGGCGAGGTCGCGGTTGCAGGCGGCAATGATGCGGACATTGACCGGCACCGGATGGGTTGCGCCGACGGGAAGGACTTCGCCCTCCTGCAAAGCACGGAGCAGCTTGGCCTGAAGCGGCAGCGGCAGTTCGGCAATTTCGTCCAGAAACAGCGTGCCGCCGTCAGCCGCGAGGAACAGACCGTCCGAAGCATTGGCCGCGCCGGTGAAGCTGCCCTTTTTGTGACCGAACAGCATCGCTTCCATCATCGTTTCGGGAAGCGCGGCGCAGTTCACGGCAATGAAGTCGTGGGAGATGCGGCCCGACTGGGCATGAAGGAAGCGCGCCATGCCTTCCTTGCCTGTGCCGGTATCGCCCTGAATCAGGACGGTGGCATCGCTGCGGGCGACCCGGCCAGCAAGCGTCATAAGCCGGGTGCTGGCGGCGTCGCCGACTGCCGGGATAGCTGCCGGGCGAGCCAGTTCAGCAATCAGCGCGAAGGCGAAGCCCATATCTTCCAGGCCAAACGCCACCCGTGCGGGCAGGCCATTGGCAGCCGGAACCAGCGAAGGCATGCCATCGATCAGGTTGATCAGGATGTCGCGATGGGTGGCGTGGCCGATTTCGGTCGCCAGAAGGATGCGGCGGTCATCTCGTTCGCGAGGACTCTGCGCATCGACGATGCGCACCATGTAAAAGGCATTTTCCAGCCAGTGCTGCAGGCCCGGAACGAGCGCGCAGACTCCTCGGCTGACGTCTAGCGATGCCATGAAAGTCCCCAATCCACTTTGGCTGGTTTGTGCCCCCGCACGCTCCAACCCCCCTTCGATGAACTGAGAAGTGCCCGACCATGGTTATCATTTGGTTAATGCGGCAATAACCTTGCCGCCTGACGGCAATTTTCTTCCGCTTTGCCGCTGCCCTTAAGCGGATTCTGTATGATGCGAGCGCGTGAAGGCCCCGGATTTCGGGCCTTTTCCAACTTTTCTCAAAAAAAGTGCAGCGAACCCTAAAAGCTTTTTTCGCGCCGCCGTTATCCCCTTTCGAGGCCGCAAGCAGCGTGATGGCAGCGACCTGATAGGACATAGAAAGGGAATATCATGACTGTTATCGGAACCAACTCTTCGGCAATGCGCGCCATGAATGCTTCGGCTCTGGCTGGCAAGGCACTGAGCACCGCCATGGAGCGCCTGTCGAGCGGCAAGCGCATCAACAGCGCCAAGGACGACGCAGCCGGTTTGGCGATCAGCTCGCAGATGACCTCGCAGATCAAGGGCATGACCCAGGGCATCCGTAACGCCAACGACGGCATCTCGCTGGCGCAGACCGCAGAAGGCGCTCTGGGCGAAGTCACGAACATGCTGCAGCGCATCCGTGAACTGGCCGTTCAATCGAAGTCGGAAACCTACTCCGCTTCGGACCGCACCAACCTGAACGCTGAAGCGACCGCGCTGAAGACGCAGATCACCAACGTTCTCGCCACCACAGAATTCAACGGCGTCCGCATCTTCAACAGCGATGCGGCACCAGCGACCACCTACACGGCCCAGGCTGGCGACGTCGACATCCAGGCTGGTGCCAACGCCAGCGACGTCGTGAACATCGCCTTCACCGCTCTGGCTGACCTCACCACGTCGGACGTTACCACCTCAGCGCTGGCCGGAACCACGCTCGGTGCCGTCGATACTGCGCTGAAGGCGGTCGCAACGACCCGCGCTCAGCTCGGCGCTTCACAGAACCAACTGGAATCGACGGTCAACAGCCTGACCAACAACATTACCAACCTCTCCGACGCCCGCAGCCGCATCGAAGACGCTGACTTCTCGGCCGAAACGACCGCTCTCGCCAAGTCGCAGATCCTGAGCCAGGCTTCGACGGCTATGCTCGCCCAGGCGAACCAGAGCCAGCAGAATGTTCTGAAGCTGATCCAGTAATCACCGGATCACGGCCTGAATTGACCGGCTGAGGTATTGGTCACCGCCAGCCAGTCATGCAAACCCGGCGCTTCACAGTCCCCACCGCGCCGGGCAAGCACCTTCGATCGAACGACCAGGCAAGAAGCCTCCGTCCCCCCGGGCGGAGGCTTCATCGCGTTTCGGCGGGCCAAGGCTTGCAATGTGACGGCGTGCGCCCATCATAGGCCGCATGACGAAAATCGACCGTCGCGCCATGATCGCAGCATCCGGGGCAGCGCTGCTCCTCCCCCGCCCCCTGCTGGCCCAGGGCTCAACCGAACGCTTTTCCTGGGAATCGCTGGTGGCAAGGGCCGGTCGGCTCGCCCGCGCGCCTTACCGGGAAACGCCGCATCATCCCGGCGCGCGGAAGGTTGACTATGATGCACTCTACCAGGCGCGCTTTCGCGAGGACCGCACCATCTGGGGTGATCTGCCCGGCGATACCGGCGTCCAGCTGTTTCCCTTGAGCGCTTCGGCGGAACAGCCGGTGGAGATCGCCCTAGTAGAAAAGGGGCGTGCGATCCCGTTGCGTTACGACCCCGCCATGTTCGACGCGCCTGCCGACAACGCCGTCCGCCAGCTCGGTCCCGATGCAGGTTATGCCGGTTTTCGAGTCATGAACGCCGCGCGAGACGGTGATTGGCTATCCTTCCTGGGGGCCAGCTATTTCCGGTCGCCCGGCGCGACCAAACAATTCGGCCTGTCTGCCCGCGCCATAGCGATCAACACCAGCATAGCGGGCAAGGAGGAATTTCCCCGCTTCACCCATTTCTGGCTGGAGCGCACCGGGCGCAGCAGCCTTGTCATCTACGCGCTGCTCGATGGCCAATCGATTACGGGCGCGTATCGCTTTGCCAGCGAATTGACGCCGCAGGGGGTGCGCCAGGATGTCGATACCGCGCTATTCCCGCGCCGGGCCATCGCCGAACTAGGCCTGATGCCGATGACCAGCATGTTCTGGTATGATCAGGCGAGCCGCGCGACGCGCACCGACTGGCGACCGGAAATCCATGATTCCGACCTGTTTTCATTCATGAGCGCGGACGGGACTGCGCATGGCCGACCGCTCATCAACCCGACCGCCCCGCGCGTCAGCGTCTTTGCGGAGCATAACCCCAAGGGATTTGGCCTGATGCAGCGGGACCGCAATTTCGATCATTATCAGGATGATGGGGTTTTTTACGAGCGCCGTCCGTCGCTATGGGCAGCGCCACGCAAACCGATCGGCGACGGGCAGATGCGCCTTTACGAATTTCTGACGACCAGCGAATATGTGGATAATGTCTGCGCTTACTGGACGCCGTCTGTCCCTGTCCGCGCCGGTCGGCGGATCGATGCCAGCTATCGGCTGGACTGGTCATCGGCGCGGTCCCCGGTGACGGGCGGCCTCGCTTTGCTGGAAAATATCTGGTCGGGCCAGGCGGGCGAAGCGGGGGTCGACCGGCTGATCCTCGATTTTTCCGGTGTGCCGCAGGATGTCCGTCCCGACATATGGGTCGATGTCGCCGATGGCGCGCTGATCAAGAAAGGGGGCTATCCCGTGCTTCACCAGCCCGGTTTGTTCCGTGTAGCGCTGGACGCGCGGCGTAATAGCGGCAAGCCGATGGATATTCGGGTTCAGCTTCGTAATGGCAATCGGCCATTCAGCGAATATGTGCATTATCCCGTCGGCGCTTGATGGGTCCCGCCGATATTGAAACGGACGCGCCTGTGTTCCCGGCAAATGGATATGAAATGAAGGCAAGCGGTGACACGCATATAGGGGACGAGCCCGGCGAGAACGGTTCCAACGAAACTGGCGCGAACCGGGGATTTGAGCTTGTTCCTGCCGAAATGCCGCTGGCCATGCCGGAACAGGACTTCGGCGCGACCCCGCGCGATTTTCCGCGGCGGGCGTTGAACATCGACCTGGGCGCGCGGCGCATTCTGGTCGTGCTGCTGGCGCTGCTCCCCGCATCAATGGCGGCGCATGAAATGCGGCGATCGATCGGTCTGGACGGCATTTCCACGTGGGAAGGCGTCTACCTGGCCCTGTTCATTCCGCTGTTCGCGTGGATCGCCTTTGGTTTTGCGACCAGCCTGATTGGCTTCCTGATCCTGACCATAAGCAAAGGCGCGGGCATGCGCCGCCATCATGTCCAGTTCGCGACGCCGCTTAAAGGGCGGACGGCGGTGCTGTTGCCCGTGTGCAACGAGGATTTTCAGGAGGTGCTGGACCGGCTGTCGATCATGGAAGGGTCGCTGACGCAGGTGATGGGGGGCGAGCGGTTCGAATTTTTCATCCTGAGCGATTCCAATCCGGCCAATGGTGAGATTGAGCGGCGCGCCTATCTGGACATCCGCGATGGCTTTTCGCGCCCGGTCCATTACCGCCGCCGTGCCCTGAACGTCGGGCGCAAGCCCGGCAACATCGCCGAATGGGTGGAGCGGTTCGGCGGCGGCTACGACTATATGATCGTGCTGGACGCGGATAGCGTGATGAGCGGGCAGACCATGGCCCGGCTGGCAGCCGACATGGAACGGCATCCGCATGTCGGCCTGATCCAGACCGTCCCCACCGTCGTCGGCGCATCGACTTTCTTCGCGCGTTGGCAGCAATTCGCCAGCCGCCTGTTCGGCCCGATCTCCGCCGCGGGCATGATCTGGTGGGCGGGATCGGAAGGCATGTTCTGGGGCCATAATGCGATCCTGCGGACCAAAGCCTTCGCCCAGAGTTGCGGCCTGCCGGAACTGCCCGGTCGCGCCCCATTTGGCGGCCATATCATGAGCCATGACATGATCGAGGCCGCACTGCTGCGCCGCCGTGGCTGGGACGTCCACATGGTGATGGCCGACGATAGTTTTGAGGAATTTCCCCCATCCCTGCCCGACCTGGCGACCCGCGACCGACGCTGGTGCCAGGGCAATATCCAGCATGTGCCGTTGATTTCCAGGATCAAGGCGCTGCATCCAGTCAGCCGTTTCCAACTGCTGGTGGGCGCTTCGGCCTATTGCACGTCGCCGCTCTGGCTGGCGCTGATGCTGGTGGTGCTGGGCGGCGCGCTGGCCGGGGTGTGGCCACCCAGCGCGATCCTGCCGTCGGGTGGGCTGTTGGCGCTAACGGCGGTCCTGCTGTTCGGACCCAAGCTGTTGGCGATGCTATGGGCGATGGCGGACCCGGCGCGGCGCATCGGTTTTGGCGGCGCGGTGCGGATGAGCCGGGGCCTTATCATAGACATCACGCTATCCATCCTGATGGCGCCGGTGACGATGCTGACGCAGACGATCAACCTGTTCGGCATATTGATGGGCCGCAAGAGCGCGTGGAACGGCCAGACGCGCGACCGCGACGGCATGGCCATGACGAGCGCGATCTGGCTGTTCAAATATCATATCATGTTGGGCGGCGGCCTGACCGTCCTGGCCGTGAAGGCGGGCACGTCGGTCGGATGGATGTTGCCGGTGGTCGCAGGCCTGCTGCTGGCCCCGTTCCTGGCAGCGCTGACGGCGCGCAAGGATCTAGGGCAGAAAGCCGGAGAAAGTGGGCTGTTCCAGGTGGCCGAACCATGGTGGCGCACGCAAAATTATCAGCCGGGCCGCCGTCGCCCGCTGTCGATTGACGATGCGCCGGTCAAGGCGTCGGGCAGGATGCCCCCATCGATCGCGAAGGACGGTTAGAACCGCGCGCTCAGGGCGTTCAATCCCAGTCGCGCAGCTTGTCCCGCAACTTTTCGAGCGCCGCTTTCTTGATCTGGCACACACGAGCCGCGCCGATGTCGAGCGCCTGGCCGATTTCTTCCAGATTGAGTTCTTCGACAAAGTAGAGCTGGAGCACCAGTGCCTCGCGCTGCGGCAGTTCGCCTATACAGGTGGCGAGCGCGGCCTTCAGCGATTCGCGTTCCATCACATCGTCCGCTCTGTCCTCTACATCGGCGAACCACATGGACTGGTCGGAATAGACTTCGTCCATGCTGGTGTGCTGGACCATTTCCGCGCCATCGGCGAGTTCGCGATAGGCGGCGGCCTCCATGCCCATTTCGGCGGCCATTTCGGCCTCCAGCGGCATACGGCCCAGCCGCTGTTCCAGTTTGGCACGGACGGACGAAAGCTGCTTGCGGTTCGCCATCGCCGATCGGGCGATCGTCGCCTGACGCCGCAAATGGTCGATCATCGCACCGCGCACGCGCAGCTGCGCGTAGGATGCAAAGCCAAGGCCGCGATCTTCAAAGCCGTTGGCGGCTTCGACCAGGGCGACCATGCCAATCTGTAGCAGGTCCTCTATTTCGATCGCAGTCGATACGCGACCGTGAACGTGCCAGGCGATCTTGCGCACCAGCGGCATATAGCGCCGGGCGAGTTGTTCGGGACTGTTGTTCGACCGCCCGTAGGTATTGGCATCGGAACCGGCGACGACCTTCTTCATGAACATGGGTCAGGCTCCACAAAGCGATTTCGAGGAAAATGGCACATTTTCCGGCTCGGAAATCGCGGCAACAAATAAGCACATAAGGCCGTTCTTCATCTTCACGGCCTTATGCGACGCGTTCGCGAACAGGCGCTGGGTCGTGGCGCGGCACCGGCCGCTGCTCGCCGCCGACGACGGCGACGACCTCCACGCCCTTGCCATCGGGAATTTCAAGGAAGGACAGCACCGGCGTTTCGGGCAGGTGCGGCTTGAACAGGCGGGCGAGCGCGCGGCGCGCCACCGGCGATGTGACGATCGCGAAGTTGCGCGCCTGCCCCATGATCGGACGGGCGGCCTGCACCACCGCCTCAATGATGCGGTTGGCAAGCGCCGGTTCGATCGGATGCCGGGCATCACCAGCAACGCGCATCGCCTGCGCGAGCAGTGCTTCGAGATCGCCGTCCAGCGTGATGACAGGCAGCGGCATCTTCACCGGCACGAGGCCCTGGATGATGAGCGCGCCGATACGCTGGCGAACGGCTTCTACCAGCTGCTCATGGCTCATGTCGGGCCGTGCGGCGTCAACCATCGCTTCGCAGATGCGGCGGAAATCCTTGAGTGCGATGCCTTCGGCGAGGAGCGCACGGCACAGCGCGGAAATCTGCGTGAGGCTGAGCGTGCCGGGGGTCAGGCCATCGACCAGTTGCGGCGCGACGTCCTTCAGATTGTCGAGCAGCTTGCGCGCCTCATCCAGGCCGAACATCTCGCTGGCGTTCATCGCGATCAGCTGGTTGAGGTGGGTGGCGACGACCGTTGGGGGATCGACCACGGTGTAGCCCGCGACCACCGCTTCGCTGCGCTGGGCGGCGGAAATCCATACGGCGTCCAGACCGAAAGTCGGGTCCTTGGCTTCGCGGCCCGATACCAGGCCTTCCAGCGCGCCACTGTCGAGCGCGAGCAGGTCGTCGGGATAAATCTCATCCTCACCGACGACGACGCCAGCGATGGTGATGCGGTACTGGTTGGGTTCAAGCGCCAGATTGTCCTTCACGCGGACCATCGGCACGACAAAGCCCAGCTCCTTCGACAATTGGCGGCGGATGCCGGTGATGCGCGCCATCAGCGGCGCGCCCCTGCGCTCGTCGACCAGGCCGATGAGGCCATAACCGATCTCCAGCCCCAGGATCGCGCCGTCCGACACATCGTTCCATTCGATGAGCGCGGGATTGGCGGGTTCCGGCATCGGCGCGGGTTCGGCTGCCTTGGCCTTCGCGGTCTTGCGTAGGTGCCAGGCGATATAACCCGCGACCGCTGCGGCGGGCAGGATGATCATGTGCGGCATGCCGGGCAGGATGCCGAGGAAGGTCAGGATCGCGGCGACCGGCACCCAGGACTTGCCCGATCCGAACTGGCTGGTGATCTGGTCCGACAGTTCCTGCTCGCTGCCGACGCGGGTCACGATGGCAGCGGCGGCAATGGAAAGCAGCAGCGCCGGAACCTGCGCCACCAGCGCGTCGCCGATGGCCAGGATGATGTAGGTTTGCGCTGCTTCGCCCATGCTGAGGCCGTGGCTGACCACGCCCAGGATGATGCCGCCCACGATGTTGATGACAAGGATCAGGATGCCCGCGACGGCGTCGCCCTTCACGAACTTCGACGCACCGTCCATGGAGCCGTAGAAATCCGCTTCGGTCGAAACTTCGCGGCGGCGGACCTTGGCTTCTTCGGGCGTCATGAGGCCCGCGTTAAGGTCGGCGTCGATCGCCATCTGCTTGCCGGGCAAGGCGTCCAGGGTGAAGCGCGCGCTGACTTCCGACACGCGGCCCGCGCCCTTGGTGATGACGACCAGGTTGATAATCATCAGGATCGCGAAGACGAAGATGCCGACGACATAGTCGCCGCCGATCAGGAAGTGACCGAATGCTTCGATGACATGACCAGCCGCGTCGGAACCCTCGTGCCCGCTAACGAGCACTACGCGGGTGGAAGCCACGTTCAGCGCCAGCCGCAACAGGGTTGCGAACAGCAGCACCGTCGGAAAGCTGGAAAAATCGAGCGGCTTGGCGGCGTTCAGCGCCACCATCAGCACCGCAAGGCTGATCATGATATTGGTGATGAACCCCAGGTCCAGCATGAATGCGGGCACCGGCACCATCATGAACAGCACGACCATCAGCGTGGCGACAGGCAGCACCGCTCCCTTGGCGGCGCTCGTCCAGATCTTCGCTTTGACTTGGGCGGGAGTCATAATGGGCCGTTACCTTCCGAGGGTGGCAAGCATGAGATAGGCGAGACGCGCCGTCTGCGGATTGGGCCGGACGCTGACGTCGGCAGCGTTCGCAAGGCGCTGGGTTTCGATCCGCACATAGTCGGCGGGCTGCACCGTCTTCGCGCCTTCGGGCAGCGCGGCATCCGAACCGTTGGCGGCATATCGGATGGGTCCGGTGTCGATCGAATCGACGCTCTTCTGCAGCTTGGCGGCGAAACGGTCACGGATTTCGGTGAAGTTGCGGGCGTTGCCCGAACGATCGTAGAAGATGGAGCGGTTCGCCCGCGCGGCAGCCGGGAACATCGACGCTGCGGTTGCGCCGGGCGCGCGATCATGGGCCGACAGAAACTTGCTCGCCCCGCCCACGCCCAGGAAATGGGCGAGGTAGAGATCGACCGGCTCAGCTTCGCGGCCAAGGCGCTGTTCCAGATAGGCCTTGTTGTCCGCCGCATGCTGGGCCGCCATGACCGACGCGGTTTCAGGATGATGGCGCAGGTCGAGTATCTGCTGGCGCATTTCAGGATCGGCGACGTGATAGCGGCCGTTGGCGGTGCGGGTGATCATGTCCGACGCCCAGCCCAGCCCATATTCGCTGCCATGTTTGTCAACGACGGCGAGCCAGCTTTGATCGATGAATTGATAAAGACCCCGCGCCGACGACGTGCTGGCGCGTGCGGTGGGATTGAGGCTGCTTTCGACCTTGGCCTGGCCCAGCAGATAGGCGAAGTCCACGCCCGTCCTGCGGCTGGCCATGGCGATCGCGTTGGTCACGCGGTTGCCGGTCGAAGCGCCTGTCGCTGATATGTCTGCAAAAGCCGACAATGAAAAAATCCCCTTTGGTACTGGGGATCATTAGAGCAAGGCTTATGCCAAGATTTGGTTAACGCGCGCTCCATAAATATTGATGACGCGTTCAGCATGAAAAGAAAAAGGCGCCCGTGGGCGCCCTCTCGTTGCTCATTGTGCTCCTGCGAAGGCAGGAGCCCAGCTCGAACGGTAATCCTGGGCTCCTGCCTTCGCAGGAGCACGGTGAGACTTTACCGCCCGTAAACCAATGGTGCTTGCGTCGATCCATGTGCTGCCAGCAGCGCCAGCCGCTGACCGGCATGATCGGTCAGAACATTGATTCGCACGCGTGCGGCTTCGATCAGGGGAAGCAGCGCCGCCACCCGCGCGCGAATGGCGTCGTCAGCGCGCCAGGCACCGATCGCGCGCACGGCGGCAGCGCAATGGCTGACCCGGCTCGCAGCTGCGTCGATCACCGTCACGTCGGTGCCGTCGAGCGCAACGCGCAGCTCCTCAAAGGCCGAGAAGAGATCATCCAACGCTGCAACACCGAGCGGCATGGCCAGGTTTACCCGTTGATCGGCAGGTCGAGCGCGAGCATCTTGTCCGCGATCACAGCCGGATCGACCGGATAATTGCCCGAAGCGATGGCGGCCTTGATCGCGGCGACGCGGTCCATGTCGACCGGCGCACCTTCGGCAGCCATGCGCGCAGCCGGACTGGCCGATGCCGCAAATGCCGATGCGCCTACCGGCCCTTTGTCGGAAAAGGTCCGTGCCTTGCCACTTTCCCGCAGGCGGGAAGCCTCTATGGCGGCGCTCACATTCTGGCCGACAGATTTGATCATGGCTTGCAATCCTTCATTCGTCCCGCCCAGTCTATAACGGCCGGGTTCAAAAATCATTAAATCCGGGAATTCGGACGGTGCCCATTTCGACCACCTGCGCCAGAACGGGGGTTGACCTCCTGTCCTCTCGCACGCGGATGGTGTCGCCAACCGCGCCGTCTTCATCCGCGATCATGACGCGCGATACGTTGAAGCTCGCATTGCCTGCGACCAGTTGAACCGGGTCGCCCCGCTTCACCACCATGTCGCGCTGGACCGGGCGAGCGGCCGCGCCATAGCGCGCCACGGGGGTCGCCGAAGCCGCTGTACCGCCATTGAGCGGCACGCGTACTCGCCAGCCAAGCATGTCACATTTCACGATCGCCGCGCCGAATACCGGCCCTTCAATGCTGGGAAGAGATGGACAGGCCGCCAGTCGGAGCCGCCGGTCTACGGGGGCCAAAGGGCCGCCCGGTTCGCCGATCCCGGCCCCGACGGTCATCGCTACCAAGCCGTCGATACGGTCCAGATTTTCAAACCTCTGCTGCGCCAGCGCTGGCTGGGCACAGGCTGCTGACAGCGCAAGGATGGCGATCAGGGGCAGCTTGTTCACAGGACTTCTCCGAATGCGGGCAGATTCATGCCAGCATTAAGCAATGACCGTGGCTAATAATTCGTTAACGCGACGTCGCGGCCTGCCCGACGCGGATGACCTGCCCCTTGCCCGTGTCGCCATCCATTTGATCGAGACCACGGATGCGGAGGCGGTCGTCGGCCAGCCCCTGCGCCTTCAGTTCCCGCGCGACCGCGCCCAGCCTTGCTGCGGCCAGATCCCATGGATCGAACCGCCGCCGTGCGGGGTCGGTGCCTTCGCTGCTGATGTCGATCCTGTCGCCGCTCGACCGCAGGCCAGCCGTTGCTCGTGCAATCGCCGCCCTGCCTTGATTGGACAACAGTGCTTCATCCGGGAGGAACAAAGCCGCCGCCGACCATTCGATGACCGAACTGGCAGTGCGCCCGCCAAATTGCTGTCGCACCTGGGCGAGCATTCCGTCACGCTTTTGCCCGCTCGCCTGCAACAGAATGAAAAAGCCGAGCAGCAGCAACAGCAGATCGGCAAAGCTGACGGCCCAGCGGTTACGCCGAGCCTGCGATACAGTGGCCGTCATGCGACCTCTCGCATCGAGGCGCGGCGCACCGGCACATTTTCGCGCCGCGCGATGGTCAGCATGCGGTCCGCCGCCTCTTTCTGCCAGGCAAGTTCGCGTTCCGACAGGTCGGCCAGCCTGCTGGCCACCGGAGCGGCGATCAAATTGGCGATCACCACGCCATAAAGCGTCGTCAGCAGCGCCAGCGCCATGGACGGGCCGAGCGCGGCCGGATCATCCATCGCAGCGAACATGCCGATAAGGCCCAGGATCGTGCCTGCCATGCCCAGCGCGGGCGCGGCGTCGGCAATCGATAGCCAGACGTTACGCGCGCCGGCGTGACGCCGCGCGCGGTCCGACAGGGATTGCGCTGCCCAGATTTCAAACTGTTCGGTCCGGTCGCTGTTCGCGAGGCGGCGCGCCGCTTCGGCGAGGAACGGATTAGCCGTCTTTACCCGGTCGGTGCAGGCCAGGCCGCGCAGCTGCGCAACCTCATCAATCTTTAGCAAGGCCGACCGTGCGACCATCTGGTCCTTGCCAGGATCGGCGCGGAATAACGGAACCAGCGCCGCGAGCGCCCTGCCGATTGCCGGGCCACCATTCTGGAAAAGCGCCACCGCGCCGACGCCCGAAATCATCACCGCCAGCGTCAGGGGATCAATCAGATGCGCTAATGTCCCGATCATCAATTTGTCCCCACTCAACGCCCGATCCCTGGCGGCAAAGCATTGCCAAGGAGCGGCAAAAATTTGCCGTCCTTGCCGCCTTCCCCGCTTCAACCCACGGATTACCGCCATTTCCGTGCCAGCTGATGCGTCACCCACGCAAATTGGCACGGCTCTTGCGAATACTCCTTCGGATCACTGCGGTTCACGCCATCAGGCTTCAGAACGGCGGATGAAAGCCAAGTTTTAGGGCCAAGCGCTCGAAAAGTCGGAAGAGACACAATGCCGGTGGAAAACGGACTGTTCGGGATACATGGAAAGGCGCTGGCGCTTCGCTCGCAACGCCTGTCCCTGCTTGCGTCCAATATCGCGAACGCTTCGACACCGGGCTACAAGGCGCGGGACATCGATTTCGAGTCCGCGCTGAAGGAAGCGACGACGCGCCAACAGGGCAGTTCGATCGCTGACGTCAGCAAGGCCGTGGACGACAGCATGGGCTATCGCGTCCCGCTGCAACCCAGCCTCGACGGCAACACCGTCGAACTGAGCACCGAACAGACGCTGTTCGCCGAAAACGCCGTCAAATACCGCACCACGCTGTCCTTCCTGGAAGGACGCATCAACACCATCAACCGCGCGCTAAGGGGAGAATGAGCATGAGCGGCTCCGGTCCCATGAACGTCTTCGACATCGCCGGCCGCGCCATGAGCGCGCAGCTGGTACGCCTCAATGCCACCGCTTCCAACATGGCGAATGCTGGCAATGTCACCGGCAGCGAGGCGGCAGCCTATCGCGCCATCAAGCCCGTTTTCCAGTCGGTCACCGACAGCCCCGGCGTATCGACCGTCAAGGTGGCGAACATAGCCACCACCGACGCCAAGCCCACCAAGCGCCACGATCCCAACCACCCGCTCGCCGACGCGAACGGCGACGTATGGGAAGCGGCCGTGGATAGCAGCGCGGAACTGGTCGACATGATCGAGACCGCTCGCATGTATCAGAACAACGTGCAGGTGCTGAACACCGCCAAGTCGCTGATGCTCGAAACCATAAGGATCGGCAAATGAGCACGACCTCCACCGTCACCGACAGCGCAGGGCTGGCCGCCTATAACCCCTACAAGAATGTCGGCACCGGCAAGGCGGAAATGGGCCAGGCGGATTTCCTTCGCCTGCTCACCGCGCAAATGCAGACGCAGGACCCGTTCGCACCGATGGATAACGCGCAAATGGTCGCGCAAATGGCGACCATTACCAACTCCAGCGGCATCGCGGAAATGAACCAGACGCTGAAGGGCCTCGCCTCCCAGCTGACCGGCTCGCGCCTCGGCGACGCCGCCAGCTGGATCGGCAAGTCGATACTGGTGCAAAGCAACATTGTCGCCCCTGACGCCTACGGCCAATATACCGGCCAGGTCTCTTTCAAGGATGCGACCAGCGGCGCGACCGTCGATCTGATGGACGGCAACGGCAACGTCCTCAAGACCATCGACCTTGGCAACCGGTCCGCTGGCGACGTCAACTTCTACTGGGACGGCAAGGACGAAGCCGGAAACACCGTCGCCACCGACGCGCTCAAGATCCGCGTCAACGGCGCTTCGCCCACCCGCGTCGCCAGCTGGGCGACGATCGCCGCCGTTCAGTCACCCGCTGACGGCAGCGCCTCAAAACTCATCACCGCATTGGGCAGCTACAGCCCATCAGACGCCATTTCACTCTCCTAACGTCATCACCCAAATCCTTTTCACCCAAGGAGTAACGCCATGTCCTTCTACATCTCGCTTTCCGGCCTGAAGGCCGCACAGACCGATCTGGCCACAATCGCCAACAACGTGTCCAACGTGAACTCCACCGCCTTCAAGAAGAGCAAGGCCGTGTTCGGCGACATCTTCGCTGCCGCGCCGATGCAGACGACCACGCAGGTCGCTGGCCAGGGCGCGCGCGTGCAGGGCATCACCCAGCAGTTCACGCAGGGCACGATCGAAGGCACGGACAAGACGCTGGACCTCGCCATCACCGGCGAAGGCTTCTTCACCGTCAAGCGCACCGGCGACAGCCAGGTCAGCTTCACGCGTAACGGCGCACTGTCGCTGACCGAAGACCGCTTCGTGGTCGATACCACCGGCGCCCGCGTTCAGGTCATCCCGGTCGATCCCACGACCGGCTTGCCGTCAGCCGCGACGGCTGCGGGCCTTGCGGCGGGCACCCTGACCTCTGCAGACCTCGCCGACCTTCAGGTCCCCACCAACTGGCCCGCTGGCGGCACCGGCAATCAGCTGAACAGCGTCGGCGTGGGCAAGGACGGGCAGATCACAGGCGTCTATGCCGATGGTTCCACCGTCTATCTCGGCACCACTGCCATGGCGGCTTTCAACAGCCAGGACGGCCTGCGTCAGCAGGGCGACGCGCACTGGACCTCTACCTCGGCCAGCGGCTCGCCGCGCTTTGGCACCGGCAATAGCGGCCTTTACGGGTCGGTTCGCTCCGGCGCACTGGAGCGCGCGAACGTCGACATCACCGAAGAACTGGTGGCCCTGATCTCTGCACAGCGCAACTTCCAGGCGAACTCGAAGGCGATCGAAGCGGCCAACACGCTGTCCACAACCATTGTGAACATGCGCACCTAAGCCAAGCTAACGCCCGCTAGAAACAGGACACACCCATGGACCGGCTCGTCAACACGGCACTCACCGCGATGCGCGGCGCGATGGCGCGGCAGGCGTCGATCTCCAACAATCTCGCGAACGTCAACACGGTTGGCTTCCGGGCGGAGATCGCCAATGCCGAGACGCGCTGGATCAAGGGCGATGGTTTCGACACGCGGGCGCAGGCATCCGAACAGGTGATCGCCGCCGACATGGCGCAAGGCGCGGTCATCGAAACCGGCAATCCGCTGGATGTGGCCATGAACGGCGATGCACTTCTCGCCGTTCAGGCCACGGACGGCAGCGAAGCCTATACGCGTCGCGGCGACCTCAAGCTCACCGACAGCGGCCTGCTGACCACCGGCGACGGGCTTCCCGTGCTGGGTGAAGGCGGCCCCATCACCCTGCCGCAAATGGACAGCATCACGATTTCGCAGGATGGCAGCATCTGGGGCGTGCCGCAGGGCGGCGATCCGGCCAATCCGCAGCGTGTCGATGGCTTAAAGCTCGTCCGCGCGGTGGGGTCCAGCATCGCCAAGGGCACGGACGGCCTGTTTCGCGAAACCAATGGCGGCGCGCTGCCGACAGACCCGCTCGCGACCGTCACCGGCGGATCGATCGAAGGCTCCAACGTCAACGCCACTTCGGCGCTCGTCGACATGATCGAGGCAAGCCGGGCATGGGAAACGCAGGTGAAGCTGATCGACACGGCCAAGCAGCTGGATGACGGCGGCGCGTCACTCATGCGGCTAGATGGTTAATTTGGCACGAACCTTGCTCTTCGTTGAGCGTAGCCATTGGGCAAGCCTGACGGCATCACGGAGTTAGACCATGACCAACGCAGCCCTTCACGTCGCCCGCACCGGCCTCGACGCGCAGAACACGAAGATGCGCGTGATCGCCAACAACCTGGCGAACGTCAACACGACCGCCTTCAAGCGCGACCGCGCCGACTTCGAAACCCTCGCCTACCAGCAGATGGTCGCGGCGGGCGCCAATTCGGACAGCGAAAACAAGTTCGCCACCGGCCTCAACCTCGGCTCCGGTGTCGCGATGCAGGGCACCAGCAAGATCAACACGCAGGGCACGTTGCAGCAGACCGGCAACGCGCTCGACATGGCGATTGAAGGTTCCGGCTTCTTCCAGGTCCAGCGCCCCGACGGCACGATCGCCTATACGCGCGCCGGCAATTTCAGCACCACGGCCGAAGGCGCGATCGTAACCAGCGACGGCCTGCCCCTGATCCCGCAGATCACGGTTCCCCAAGGCGCAACCGGCGTCACCATCGGCAATGACGGCACCGTCACCGCGACGCTTCAGGGCCAGACCGAACCGACCCAGCTTGGCCAGGTCGAGCTTGCCAGCTTCATGAACCCCGCAGGCCTCCAGCCGATCGGCGGCAACCTGCTGACGGAAAGCGCGGCCAGCGGCACGCCCCAGGTCGGTGTCGCCGGTTTGGACGGACGCGGCATGATCCGCTCGGGCAACCTCGAAACCTCGAACGTAAACGTAGTCGAGGAACTGGTCGACATGATCGAAACGCAGCGCGCCTATGAGGTGAACAGCAAGATGATCAAGGCGACGGACGAAATGCTGCAATATGTGAACCAGCAACTGTGAGCCGGATGATGTTCGCCACTCGCCATCCGTTCGGGCTGAGCTTGTCGAAGCCCTTCCCTTCTCTTCAAAAGAAGAAGAGCGCTTCGACAAGCTCAGCGCGAACGGCTCTTATTTTCCTCGGAACGGTGGCGTTTGCCGCCACCCCGGCAATGGCCGGCAAAAAGCGCGATGCCGAGCGGCAATTTTTTGCCCCCACCGTCATTGCCGCTCCTGCCGCCGCGGTGGCGAACGGTTCGATCTTTCAGGCGTCGATGGGCTATACCCCGCTCACCAGCGGCGCACGGGCGCAGAGCGTGGGCGACATCATCACCATCGTCCTCGTCGAACGCACGCAGGCGACCAAGACCAACTCGGCCGACACCAGCCGCAAGGGCAGCATCGGCCTGACGCCACCCAGCACCGGCCCGCTCTCGAAACTCTTCTCCGCCAGCGACATCGCGGCAAGCGGCGATCAGGGCTTCACCGGCAAGGGCAATGCGACCCAGTCCAACGCGCTCAGCGGCGAAATCACCGTCACGATCGCGGCGGTCTATCCCAACGGCACGATGCTGGTGAAGGGTGAGAAAGCGCTGACGCTCAATCGCGGCGACGAATATATCCAGATCAGCGGCCTTGTCCGTCAGGCCGACATCAGCCCGGACAACCGCATCGCATCGACCCGCGTGGCCGACGCCAAGATCATCTACACCGGCAAGGGCGAAATCGCCCGCGCGAGCCGCCAGGGCTGGCTACAAAGCTTTTTCTCGATGATCAGCCCCTTCTGATGGAGCGCGCCTTCATGACCCGCCTGTTTCGCTTTTCGGCGATCCTGCTCAGCCTGCTGGCGGTTCCCGCCCATGCTGAGCGCATCAAGGACCTCGGCACCTTCCAGGGCGTGCGTCCCAACCAGCTGACCGGCTACGGCATCGTCGTCGGCCTCGCGGGCACTGGCGACGACAGCCTGGACTATGCGACGCAGGGCGTGAAGGGCATGGTTTCGCGCTTCGGCCTGACCCTGCCGCAGGGCATCAACCCGTCGCTCAAGAACGCCGCCGCCGTGCTGGTGACGGCAGACCTCCCCGCTTTCTCCAAGCCCGGCCAGCGCCTCGACGTCACCGTCTCCGCGCTCGGCAAGGCGAAGTCGTTGCGCGGCGGGACGCTGATCATGACGCCCCTGCGCGGGGCGGATAACGAAATCTACGCCATGTCGCAGGGCAACCTCGCCGTCGGCGGCCTCGGCGTGTCCGGCGCGGACGGCAGTCAGGTTTCGGTGAACATCCCCTCGGCAGGCCGTATTCCCGGCGGCGCGACGGTGGAGCGCGCGGTCGCGACCGGCTTCGACACCGCGCCCACGCTCACCTTCAACCTCGCCGAAGCCGACCTCACCACCGCATTGCGCGTGGCGGATGGCATCAACCGCACCTTTGGCGACAGCCGCGCTCGCGCAACCGACGCTGTGTCGGTCAATATCGACGCAGCCCCCGGCGCGACCGACCGCATCATGATGATGGGCATGATCGAAAATATCGAGGTCAAGCCCGCCGATGCGCCTGCCAAGGTTATCGTCAACGCCCGCACCGGCACCGTCGTCATCAACGGCGCGGTCAGGATCCATCCGGCCGCCGTCGCGCACGGCAAACTAACCGTCAGCGTCAACGAAAGCCCCCGCATCGTCCAGCCCGCACCCTTCTCGCAAGGGCGCACCGCGATGGAGCCTTCCAGCTCGATTTCGATCGATCAGGAAAAGAAACCAATGGTTAATTTTAAAGGTGGAGCATCGCTGGCCGATATAGTGAAGGCGGTGAACGCCATCGGGGCGTCCCCCGCCGACATGGTCGCGATCCTCGAAGCCTTGAAACAGGCGGGCGCGATGAAGGCTGAACTGGTGGTGTTGTGATGCAGGTAAACGCGATTTTCAAAGGGGTTCAGCCCAGCGCATCGCCCGAAAAGGCGCAGCTGGAGAAGACCGCCAAGCAGTTCGAGGCCATCTTCCTGCGCCAGATGATCGGCACCATGCGCCAATCGGGCGGCGGCGAAGGCATCTTCGATTCAAGCACGACCGAACAGTTTCGCGACATGTCCGACGCGCGCACAGCCGACACGATGGCGGAAAAGGGCGCGCTCGGCATCGCCGAGATGCTCCTACGCCAATATGAAAGCCGCACGCCTGCCGCGTCAGCCACGCCCACACAGGCTAAAGGCACATGAGCGACCTTTTCATCATCGGCGCGTCGGGCACCAAGGCCTACCGCCAGGCGATGGCGGCGATTGCGGAAAATATCGCAAACGCCAGCGCCGAAGGCTATTCGCGCCGTTCGGTAACGACGATCGAATCCGGTTCCTCCACCGCGACGATGGCGACCTATATCGCCCGTGCGAATTTCGGCGGAACCGAGGTGCAGGGCGTCAACCGCGCCGCCGATCCCTATCTGGACGCGGCGGTTCGCTATACGGGTACGGCGCTCAGCAATTCGACGGCGCGGCTGCGGTGGATGACCGACCTGGAAGGCGCGCTGAACGACACGGACACCGGTATTGGCAAGCTGATGACGTCGATGTTCCAGAATATCGACAAGCTGGCCGCCAGCCCTAACGACACATCGCTGCGGGTCACGTCGCTGGACAGCATCAGCCGGGTCGCGGAAGCATTTCAACGCACCGCCGCCGACCTGTCGCACGTTTCCAGCGGTATCGCCACCGAAGCAGGGGCGTCGGTCGAAACCATCAATCGGTCTCTGTCGCAGCTGGCCGATATCAACAACAGCCTGTTGCGGGCTCAGCCGGGCACGTCAGCCTATGCGCAACTGCTGGACGGCCGCGACGCCGCGCTGAACACGCTGTCCGCCAATCTGAATGTCGATATCAGCTTTGGCGCGCACGACATGGCGACGATCAGCTATAATGGCACGACGATCGTGCAGGGCGATAATGCCACGACGCTGGCGCTGACCGTCAATGCCAATGGCTCGATGGCAATCGCGACCAGCGGCGGCACCGCCCTTGCCGCGCCGTCGAACGGCACGCTGGGCGGCCTTTTTTCCGCCGCCGACACGACCGTGCAGCGCCGCACCAGCCTGGACACGCTGGCGCAGCAGTTCGTGACGGACATGAACGCCTGGCACGCACAGGGCCTGACCAATGCCAATGCGGCAGGCGCGCCCCTCCTTTCCTATGGCGGCGGAGCGGCCGGCGTCGCAGCCCTTATCACCGATCCCGCAGCGTTCGCGACCAAGTCGGCGGACGGCACGCTGAACGGTAATTTGCTGACCGTTTCGTCCGTGCTGCGTGGCAATGGCAGCGTCGAGCAGAGCTGGACGTCGATCATCGCGACCCAGGCCAATCTGCTCGCGTCGGTGAAGGCCGAATATACGACCTCCCAAAGCCGCAGCGACCAGGCGATTGCCGCGCGGGAAGCCGTGAGCGGCGTCGATCTCGACATGGAAGCCGCCGAACTGCTGCGGTTGCAGCAGGCCTATTCGGGTTCCGCGAAAATCCTTCAGGTGGCGAAGGAAACCGTCGATGCCATCCTGCAACTGATTTGAGAGGGCTGACTCATGGTAGGCATCACCAACAAGACGCTGATCGCCGAAATCCGTCGGCAGCAGCAGCTTTCGCAGGGCATCGTCGAAGGCCAGACCGCCATTTCGACCGGCATCAGCCTGACCAAGCCGTCCGACAATGCGCTGGCATGGGTGCAGGTGTCGGAAATCGGCAAGGCGCAGGCCCAGCAGTCCGCCTGGAAAGCCAATATCAGCTATGGAACAACACGCGCCGCCAACGCGGAAGCCAATCTGGAACAGATCACGACATTACTCGTGCGCGCGCAGGAACTGGTCACGTCCGCCCGTAACGGCAGTCTCAACGCATCGGGACGCGCCGCGATTGTCGAGGAAATGAAGACGATCCGCACCACGATCGATACCATGCTGACGCAGAAGGATTATCAGGGTGTGCCGGTGTTCGACGATACGCAAAGCGTGCTGGTGCCGGTCAGTCGTGGCCTGAACCTGGCGGTCGTCGGCACACGGCAGGACGTGTCCGAAGGCATCGATGTCGGCGGCACGCCCATGTCGCTTGACGACATCATGGCCCAGAATATCGCCGCGCTGGAAAGCGGCACCGACGCCGACCTCGTCGCATCGCTCGACGCCATCAAGGCGGGGCAGACCCATATCGTCGTCGAACAGGCGAAGCAGGGCGTGCGCAGCGACCGGCTGGACGTTATCGGCGAGCGGCTGGCAAATATCGACCTGGATCTGAGCGAACGGCGCCAGGGGCTGGAAGCCACCGACCTTGCCGAAGTCATTTCATCGGTCAAAGCCAAGCTGCTGCAGCTGGAGGCCGCCCAGTCCGCCTTTGCGCGCATCAACCAGCAGACGTTGTTCGACCTGATCCGGTAAGTAAGGCCGTATTCCTACCTCCGCAGGAGCACGGCGCACTTACACCAGAAACGACCGAAAAAATCGGCGTCCTAAACCTCCCGCTAACCATTGCGCGTTAACCATCTGACGGAAGCGCATCTCGCGCTGTCGGATGAATGCCTAAGGGCAGAATTTTCAGGGGTAGACATGTCCGCAATCATTGGCCTGGTCGTACTGCTCGCCATGGTGTTCGGCGGCTTCATCTTCACAGGCGGCGACATCGGTCCCGTTCTGCATGCCCTGCCGCATGAAATGCTCATCATCGGCGGCGCAGCGGTAGGCGCGCTGATCATCGGCAATTCCGCTGCGGACCTGAAAGCACTGGGCGGCGGGCTGGCCAAGGTGTTCAAAGGCCCAAAATACAAGAAACAGGACTTTCTCGACTGCATCTTCCTCGTCTCGCGCCTGATGAAGACGCTGCGGGTCGAAGGGCCGGTCGCGCTGGAACCCCATATCGAGGAACCGGCCAGCTCCACCATCTTTTCCGAATATCCGCGCCTTATGGCCGACAAGACGTTGATCCATCTGATCAGCGACACGCTGCGCCTGGTTGTCGTGTCTTCGGGCACGCTGGACCCGCATGCGGTGGAGGAGGTCATGGATAATGCGCTCAAGACCCATCATCACGAAGCGTTGAAACCCGCCGACAACCTGCAGGGGCTGGCCGACGCGCTGCCTGCGCTGGGCATCGTCGCGGCGGTTCTGGGCGTGGTCAAGACCATGGGTTCGATCGACCAGCCACCAGCGATCCTGGGCGGCATGATCGGGTCGGCGCTGGTCGGCACATTCCTGGGCGTCCTGCTAGCCTACGGCATGGTCAATCCATTCGCCAATCGCTGCCGCGCGGTGATCGAGGCGGACGGTTCCATGTACCATGTCGTCAAGCAGATCATCATCGCCTCGCTCCACGGTCATCCCCAGCCGCTCGTCATCGAAGCGGCGCGGTCCAGCCTGACCCATGCGAACCAGCCAGCCTTCGCCGAAGTGTTCGACGGCATGCGGGGCAAATAAGCCATGGCCGAAAAAAAGCGCGGCGGGAACGAGCCCGAACCCCGGCCGATCATCGTCAAAAAGATCATCGTCGAAGGGCATGGCGGCCACCATGGCGGCGCGTGGAAGGTTGCCTATGCCGACTTCGTGACGGCGATGATGGCCTTCTTCCTGCTGATGTGGCTGCTGGGCGCGACCACCGAAAAGCAGCGCAAGGGCCTTGCCGACTATTTCACGCCGACGCTGGTCCAGATGAAGGAAGGGTCCGCCGGATCGAACGGCCTGTTCGGCGGCGATAGCATGGTCAGCAAGGAAAATTACCCGACCACCGGCGGCCAGGGCAACATGGCCATCACCATCCCGCGCGACGCGAGCGGCACGAAGGATCAGGGCGGCAAGGCCACCCGCGCCGCCGATCGCGCCAAGTTTGAGGCGGTGAAGAAGGAACTGGAAGCGCGCATGTCCCGCAAGAAGGGCATGGACAAGCTGCGCCGCAACGTCCGCTTCACCGAAACCCGCGAGGGGCTGCGCATCGACCTGATCGACGAAGCCAACTTCGCCATGTTCGCCATGGGCACCGACAACCTGCTCCCGCAAGCGCGTGAGTTGGTGAGCGAAGTAGCAGGCGTCGTACGCGGCATGCCCAACCCGCTGATCGTGCGGGGCCACACCGATGGCCTGCCCTACAGCTCGGGCCAGAGCATGAACAACTGGATGCTATCCTCCGCCCGCGCAGAAGCGACGCGCAAGACGCTGGCGGCCAGCAGTATCGGCAACGATCGCTTCGCCCGGATCGAGGGCGTGGCCGACCGCGAACCCTTCGCCAGGGGCGACGTCTATGACCCGCGCAACCGCCGCATGTCGATCATCCTCGGCTGGACTCGTGGCAGCGACAGCAGCGACGATCAGGGGCAGGACGAGGAAACCAAGGCAGCCATCAAGGAACGCGACAACCCCGCCCGCGTAGCGCGCGAAGAGTTAACCAGGATCGACATGGGCGGCACCAGCCTCCCCGCTGGCGTCCAGTTGCTCAACCCAACCGCGCCCGGCACGTCGAGCAAACCCGGCAAGCACTAAATCCTCCCATCAAAGATGGGGAGGGGGACCAGCCAAAGGCTGATGGAGGGGAAATTACGCAGGTCGCCCCTCCACCACCGCTACGCGGCGGTCCCCCTCCCCACGCTACGCGCAGGGAGGATTTTTAAATTTAGATTCAGGTTGCTTGCCACGGGACGGCTTTCCAGCCTCGCACCGGATCATCAGCTTACAAGAGGCTGCGGCAAATTCGCTGGCCATGAATGGTGGGTGGTGAGCGGAAGGTCCGAAATCAAGCGCCAAATTGAGATCATGACCGTCTTAGCGATGGTAGATGATTGCGATCATCTGGTGACGCCCTATGATCTGGCAAATCGGGAGGCGTCACATGGAAGCTCAATGTCAATGCGGCCAACTGAAAGTTGAATTTCCAGGCCCCAGCCCTGCGATCGTTGCATGCCATTGCCTCGATTGTCAGCGACGGTCAGGCTCTCCCTTTGGAGCTGCCGTTTATTATCCCACCGAAATGCTCAAGATCAGCGGGATCTCGAAACAATATGCCCGCGAGACGGCGGCTGGCGGCCAATTTCGAACCTACTTCTGCCCTGACTGCGGTTCGACGGTGCATATGGACGGCGACAAAAATGCAGGCATGATAGGCATACCCGTGGGAGCCATCGCCGATCCCAACTTTCCACCACCAGTACGTTCCGTTTGGGAGCAAACGATGCACAAATGGGTCAAAATCGAAACCGCGAGCGATCACTATCTTCAAGGTCGATTGTAAGCCGTGTGCGAAGCGGCATAACTAACTCGCCATCGCCGTTTCATGCGACTGGTATTCGAGAACTCAAATACCCGCTTGGTCGGCAGAAGATGGTCGTTTCATGACATCTTTTTCCCCTCAACCGGGCAGCACCAGACTAGCCTCCAGCCCCCCGCCAGCCCGGTTCACCAGCCTCAGCGCGCCACCATGCTCCGCCATGATCGCCCGCACCAGCGCCAGCCCCAGCCCAGCCCCCCCGGTCTCCCGATTGCGCGATCCTTCCAACCGCGTGAAAGGCTCCATCATCTCGTCCATCCGATCTTCGGCAATGCCCGGCCCGTCGTCCGCCACCGCCAGCCGGATCGCGCCATCCTCGCGCACCACGGACACATGCGCCCGCTCGCCATAGACGATCGCATTCTCAATCAGGTTGCGCAGCGCCCGGCGAATCTGCTGCGGCCGCACCGAAGCCACCGCCCGCTCACTGTCCGCCATCTGCGCGGGTGAGCCCAGTTCGATGAAATCCTCGACCACCGCATCGGCCAGCGCAGAAAGATCGACCTTCTGCGCCGCCTCCGTGCTCCGCCCGGCCCGGGCCAGCGACAGGATATCCTCCAGCATCCGGTTCATCTCGTCGATCGTCTGCGACATGCGCGCCCGTTCGCCCTCATCCTCAACCGATTCGGCCCGCACTCGCAGCGATGCGAGCGGCGTACGCAGGTCATGGCCGATGGCGCCCAGCATCCGATCCTTCTCATCCAGCATCGCGAAGATGCGGCTGCGCATCGCGTTGAAAGCAGTGGTTAGTTCGCGCACATCGCCCGGTCCGCGCTCCTCCACCGGATCGGCCGACCCCGTGCGCGCGAACTGCTGCGCCGACCGCGTCAACTGCCCCAAAGGCCGCGCCAGCCTGCGCCCGACCCACAGCAGCGGCAGCAGCACGATCACATACAGGATCAGCGTCTGCCAGGCGAGCCACCCGCCAAAGCGCGGCGCCCGATTGCCCGCCCGCGTCTGGGTCACGACCCATTGTCCCGGCGCATATTCAGCCGCCATCGTCAGCCGTCCGCCGCGTGGCTCACCCCGCATGTCACCCATGGCGCGCATCCTGATGCTGTCCATGCGGCGCATCGGCGCTGGCCGGTCCTGCTCGATCACCCGCACCGACCGCATGGGCAGTCCGACATCCGCGAACATCGCCAGCGCGCGCGCCTCGACTTCCGGCCGCTGCTCGCCCATCAACCTTGGCGCGCCGTCAACAAAGCGCGCGCGGGGAGGTCGATTGCGCGCGGGCGGCTCACCCCGGCTGTCGAGCGCATCGACGATGCGATAGACGCCGGGCGCCGTCTGCGCCGTCAGCGTCAGCCGGTTGCGCTCCCGCAGCAGCAGCCCAAAATTGATCGCCTGCGCCACGAACAGCGCGATCGCCACCAGGACGATGATCTGCCCGACAAGGCTCTGCGGCCAAAGGCGAAAACGCTTCACAGCTTCCTCACATCGGCGGACAGGGTGTAGCCGCCGCCCCACACCGTCTTGATCAGCGTCGGGTTTTTGGGGTCCGGTTCGATCTTCTTGCGCAACCGGCTGATCTGATTGTCGATCGCCCGGTCAAACGCATTGGCCTCCCGCCCCTGCGTGATGTCGAGCAATTGATCCCGACTCAGCACCTGATTGGGCCGCGTCGCAAAGGCCATCATCAGATTATATTCCGCCGTCGACAGCGGCAGCGCCACGCCTTCCTGATCCACCAGCACCCGTTCCTGCGTCTTGAGCAGCCAGCCCGCAAAGGCATAGGTCGCCCCGTCAGGTGCCGTCACCCGCTGCCCCCCAGTCGCGACACGGCGAAAGATCACCTTGATCCGCGCCACCAGCTCACGCGGCGAAAAGGGCTTCAGCACATAATCGTCCGCCCCCATCTCCAGCCCGACGATCCGGTCGGTTTCCTCCGACTTGGCGGTCAGCAGGATGACGGGAATCTCGCTCGTCTCGCGAATATGGCGGCACAGCGACAGCCCGTCCTCGCCCGGCATCATGATGTCCAGTATCACCAGATCGATCGCATTGGCGTTCAGCCGTACCCGCGCCTCCGCCGCGCTTTCGACGGCAGTCACGCGAAATCCGTTGCGCGACAAATATTGCGCCAACGGCTCGCGGATCGAACGCTCGTCATCGACGAGCAGCAGATGGGGTTTTTCACTCATGGGGGATATCTGTCACGACTATGGGCAGGTTGGAAGGGTGAAGGACGCCGCCTCCACCCTTCCCGTTCGATCAGTTCTTCGGCGCGGCGTCCGCCCCACGGCGAGCCTGCCATGCCTCCCGCATCGCCTGACGCGCGGCCTTCATCTCGTCCTGCGTGACAAAGCCGTCCTTGTTGCTGTCGGCCTTGTCGAACATGGCCATCGGCCCGGCCATGAATTCTGCGCGGGTGAGGACGCCGTCCTTCATCGCCTCGCCTCTGGCACCGCCCCGGCCATGGAACATCTTGCCCCCGCCAAAGCCATGATCGCCGCGCCCGCTGAAGCGGTGACCGTCATGCCCGCCACGCCCGGCCCGATCACCCTCACCGCGACCGAAGCGCCCCTGATGTCCAGCGGTGAACTCGGCCTTGCTGATCTGGCCATTGCGGTCCGTATCCAGCGCAGCAAAGCGCTGGTCAAGCCGCGCCTGACGGCGGATCTCCCGATCTTCCTTGGTCAGCTTGCCGTCGCGATTGGCGTCCATCTTCACGAAACGCGCGTCGAGCGCGGCGGTCAGTTCAGCCTTGCTGATCTTGCCATCCTTGTTCGCGTCGGCCATCGCCATCATGCCGCCATGACGGCCGCTGGGAGCTTTATCGCCCGGCTGCGCCAGCGCCATATGCGAAGCGGCCAGCCCGCCGACGAACAGCGCGCCAACCGCGACCGTGCCCAAAAATTTGCGGATCATCTACATCTTCCTTCCAAAGGGTTCGATGAACGGCCATCGCCGTCCCTGAAGCCCTTATGAGGAAGACTTGTCCCGCAAACTTGTCATGTCACGGCCGAATTTGTCGCAACGTGTAACCGGTGCCGGAGACCCCCCCCTTCATCCCAGCCAAAGCCGGGATGTCAGGAGGCAAGGCGCTACCTCGCCCCGATCAGCCGTCCCGACGCCCCAACAACCGAAGCCGCAGCGCATTCAGCTTGATGAAGCCCGCCGCATCCCGCTGGTCATAGGCGCCCGCATCATCCTCGAACGTCACGACCTTCTCGCTGTAGAGCGAATGAGGCGACTTACGGCCGACGACCTGAACATTGCCCTTGTAGAGCTTCAGGCGAACGGTGCCCGTCACCTTCTCCTGGCTATAATCGATCGCCGCCTGCAACATCTCACGCTCCGGGGAGAACCAGAAGCCGTTATAGATCAGCTCGGCATATTTGGGCGCGAGTTCATCCTTCAGATGCGCAGCGCCCCGATCGAGCGTCAGCTGCTCAATGCCGCGATGAGCGAGGTGATAGATGGTGCCGCCCGGCGTTTCGTACATGCCGCGCGACTTCATGCCGACGAAGCGGTTCTCGACCAGATCGAGGCGACCGATGCCATGCTTGCGGCCATATTCGTTCAGCGTTTCCAGCAGCGTCGCCGGGCTCATGCCCACGCCATTGATCGCCACGCCGTCGCCACGCTCGAAATCGACGGTGATATATTCCGGCGCATCCGGCGCGTCCTCGGGGTTGACCGTGCGCGAGAAGACATAGTCTGGCACTTCCTCCCACGGGTCTTCCAGCACCTTGCCCTCGGAAGAGGTGTGCAACATGTTCGCGTCGGTCGAAAACGGGCTTTCGCCGCGCTTGTCACGGGGGATCGGAATTTGGTGCTGCTCGGCGAACTCGATGAGCTTGGTGCGGCTGGCCAGATCCCACTCGCGCCAGGGCGCGATCACCTTGATGTCGGGCGACAGCGCATAATAGCCCAGCTCGAAACGGACCTGGTCATTGCCCTTGCCGGTCGCGCCATGGCTGACCGCGTCCGCACCCACCTGCCGCGCAATCTCGATCTGCCGCTTGGCGATCAGCGGGCGGGCAATCGACGTGCCCAGCAGATACAGCCCCTCATACAGCGCGTTGGAACGCATCATCGGGAAGACATAATCCTTGACGAACTCTTCGCGCAGATCGTCGATGAAGATATGCTCGTCCTTGACGCCCATCAGCTTGGCCTTGGCGCGGGCGGGCTCCAGCTCTTCGCCCTGCCCCAGGTCGGCGGTGAAGGTCACCACTTCGCACTGGTAGGTTTGCTGCAACCATTTCAGGATCACGCTGGTGTCGAGCCCTCCTGAGAAGGCAAGGACAATGCGGTTGATCTTATCGGACATGGGTGGAGCGACCTTCCTCAAACTTGGCCTGCAAACGGGCGCGAAATTACCGGCGCGCCGGTATCAGGGGTGCGCGTGAAGTGCAACCGAATCGAGAGCGTGGCACATAGCGCGTTTGCGGCCTGAACGTCAGTGCGCGTCGTCTTGGCCTTCGCGGCGACTATTTTCCAGACGGTCTGATTGACGCTGCGCATCCTGCTGTTGACGATCGCGTTCAGCCTTGGTGCGGCCGAACTTCGCGCGATTGGACTGCGCTTTGTTTTCTTTTTCGGCACGCGCCCTGTCCTTGCGCGCCTGCCGCAGATTGATGATGTCGCCCATTGCGCCTCCGAAAAGATAAAGCTCCGCCGCCAACTGTCGCGAAAGCCCATTATCACGCTTACGCCGACGCGACATTTCCATTATCACCGCGCCATGCCCACATCTTCCCTGCGCCAACTGGACATATTCGCGCAGATGGTAGCGTCCGGTGATGCTGCGCTTTGCGCACGCGACCTTGGTATTTCGGTTAAAAAGGTGGCGCAGGACCTCGCCTCGCTGGAGATGCGTCTGGGCTATCGCCTGTTCGACGAAATTTCCGGCGACCTCCGACTGACGGCAGCAGGACGAAAGACCGCCGAAGCCATGACCCTGTTGTCACGGGGCGATCCTGAAAGCTGGAGCAGCACCGAGACCGAGGAGCCGGAAGCCCAGTCCCCCGTTCAGGAAGAGCGGCAGACCATCGTCCTGGCCGCGCCTGCCCCTGTGTTCGGTCGCTTTCAAGAAGCGCTAGCCGCGTTCGAAGCCGCCAATGAGGATGTCGCGATCACGCTGGACCTGACCATCCACCTTGCCGAGGAAGCGGCGGTGGCGTTGCGGGATGGGCGTGTGGACATCGCCTATTTCTATGCCTTGGGCGAGGCCGCGGATCTGCCTTCCCGCTATGGCTGGTCGGAACAGATCAACCTATATGCCGGCAACGATCATCCGCTCGCGCTGAAGGACAGCGTGAGCGCGCAGGATCTGGCGACCCTACCCATGCTGATGATGGAACGGCCTAATCCGCTGCGCCGGATCATAGATGCGGCTTTGGCGCGGGAGGGCATCCGCACGGGCGATCCGGTGCTGGAAACCGACAATATGTTCGACATCATGACCATATTGCGGGAAGGCGCAGGATGTTTCGCTGCCTTTGGCCCATTGGCGCGCGACCTGGGCCGACTTGGCGGGATTCGCCGCCTTGCACTAGAACGCTCCCTGCCCGCAGTTGAAGTGAGGCAAGCGATTGGAGCGCGAGCGGCGGATGGGTCGGCGGCAACCGCACTGGCGGATTATCTGTTCCTCTGACGTCTGCTCCCTTCGTGCCGAACGCAAGGAAATCTCACCGCTCCACCCGATTTTTGCCATTGATATGTTATAACATAGTAGGTAGAGGAGCGCAGCTTTCGGCATATTGAAGGACGAAAATCTGATGCTCCGGCTTCCCCTGCTGCCCACCAGTTGCGCCATCGCGGCTCTGACCATTTCCTTTCCCGCGTCGGCACAGGTCAGCACATCGCCCACTCCGCAGGCCTATCATGACGACCGGGCCGACATCATCGTGACCGCGATAATCCCTCGGCGGCAGGGCGATATATTGTCCGGCACATCGGTGGTGACGGGCACGGACCTGGTTCGGGCGCTGCGTCCCACAATCGGCGAAACGCTGGCGCGACAGCCCGGTGTGTCGGCCACATCCTTTGGCCCCAATGCATCGCGCCCGGTGTTGCGCGGTTTCCAGGGAGAGCGCGTGCGCATCCTGACCGACGGGATCGGCAGTTTCGACGTGTCGAACACATCGGTCGACCATGCGGTCGCGATCAATCCCCTGACCGCCGATCGCATCGAAATATTGCGCGGCCCGGCGGCGCTTCTCTACGGATCATCGGCGATTGGTGGCGTGGTCAATGTGATCGATAGCCGGATACCGCGGCGCGTGCCGGACGAACCAATCCACGTGGACGGCATCGCCACCTATGGCAGCGCAGCGGACGAACGGACCGTCGCGGGCGAGGTTGAAGTGCCCATCGGCGGCGGCTTGGTCGCTCACGCAGACGGCAGCTACACCAAGACCAGTGACCTGCGGACCGGCGGCTATATCCTGGCAGCGCCACTTCGCGCGATCGCAGCCAGTTCCGACGAAGAAGAGATTCGCGAAGACGGGCGGATGCGCGGCAAGCTGCCCAATACGGCGGCGGAAACATGGGAAGTGGCAGGTGGGCTGGCCTATGTCGGCGAGCGCGGAAATCTTGGCTTTTCAGTGTCACACAGCGAAAATCGTTACGGTGTGCCGTCCCGCATCGACGTGACGGAGGCTCATGACCATGACGACGATCATGATCACGAAGATGAGCATGGCCATTCCCATGATGACGTGACTTTGGCCATGCAGCAGACGCGCGCGGACCTGCGTGGCGAAGTCGCGGTAAATGGCGCGTTCCTGGACAGCATCAGGCTGCGCGCCGGGTGGGCGACCTATCGGCATGACGAAATCGAGCCTGGCGGCGAAATCGGCACCACGTTCCGCAACCAGTCGATGGAAAGCCGGTTGGAACTGATCCAGTCGCGCCGGGGCAATTGGGACGGCGCGTCCGGTGTGCAATATTTCACCCGTCGCTTTTCCGCAGACGGCGAAGAGAAGTTCCTGCCCAAAAATGACACGGAGCAACTGGGTTTCTTCACCCTGCAATCGGTCGATCTGGGCGATATGCGGCTGGAAGCGGGTGCGCGCTACGAAAAGACCAAGCTGCGTTCGGTCCCCGATGCGGACCTGTTCATTGCGGGCCAGCGGCGCAGCTTTGACGCTTTTTCTGCTTCGATCGGCGCGAGCCAGCAAATCGTTCCAGGCTGGCGGCTGGGATTGAACCTTGCCCGCACGGAACGCGCGCCGTCCGCTGAAGAATTGTTCGCGCGCGGCAATCATGCCGGCACACAGGCGTTCGAACTGGGCGATCCGGGGTTCGACCTGGAAAAAAGCTGGGGCCTGGAAGGCACGCTGCGCGGTCAGGGGGAAGGCTACAGCCTGTCGCTGTCCGCTTATCACAACTGGTTTGACGGCTATATCTATGACGCCATCGTGGACGATAGCGTTTGCATGGCCGCCAATGGTGGCACGGAACTGGAGTTTCCCTGCTTCCAATATGCGCAGGCGGACGCTCGCTATTGGGGTTTCGAAGCGGAGGCTTCGGTCAAGCTAGGGCAGTTGGGTCGCTATGCCGTCAATCTGGATGGCGTGGCCGACTATGTCCGCGCAACCATCACGGGGTCCGGCCCAGCGCCCCGCATCCCGCCCCTTCGCCTGCTGGGCGGACTGGAGTTGCAGGACGACCGGCTGACGCTGCGTGGCGAGGTGGAGCATAGCTTCGCGCAGGACCGTATCGCGACGACGGAAACACGCACCGGCGGCTTTACGCTGGTCAATGCGTCGCTGTCCTTCAAGCCGTTCAGCGGCAACGATCGTACCAGCATCACCGTCAGCGCCAATAATATCTTTGACGTGGAGGCGCGGCGTCACGCCAGCGTGCTGAAGGATTATGCGCCGCTGGCCGGACGCGACATCCGCGTCACGGCACGGCTGTCTATCTGATTATCTAGCTGATTGCGCTATGTGACGTTTTCGTTACATAGCGCAATCATGGATCAGGGGCGACCAGACATTGGCGCGGCCAGCCGCGCTGCGCTGGAACTATGGTGATGCGCCAGATCGCCGCGCTACCCTATGCCACCGACGCCGACGGGTCGATGCGCATCCTGCTGATCACGTCGCGCGAAACGCGGCGCTGGGTCATACCCAAGGGCAATCGCATCAAGGGCATGGCGGGGCATCGCGCCGCCGAAGTGGAAGCCTATGAGGAAGCGGGCATCCACGGCATCGCCTGCCCCGCTCCCCTGGGCCGCTACCGATATGACAAGCGGCGCAAGAGCGGCACCCGCGAGGCAACGGTGGATGTTTTCCCACTTGCGGTCACCGGTCAGTTGCCGCAATGGCCCGAACAGGGACAGCGGGAGCTTCGCTGGTTTCCGGTCGCCGAGGCCGCGAAGGCCGTCGACGAACCCGACTTACAATCCATTATCGCAGCCTTTCGCGAACCGCCCCGCAATCCGGGCTGGTTCTTCCGTATGCTGCTGCGGATCAGGGAATGGCAAACCGAAAGGACTGGAATGCTGCGCTGGTTTCACGCGTTAATGCCTAAACAGGGCCGATTTTTCGAACAGTTCGAAGATCATGCCACCATGCTGGTCGCGGGGGCGGATGCGCTCGCCAAGCTGCTGAAGGGCGGGCCGGACATGGATGCGCATATTCATGAGATTTCCGAGCGCGAGCATGAGGCCGACGACATCATCCGCGAAGTGCTGCAGGATGTGCGCCGCATATTCGTGACGCCATTCGATCGCAGCGCCATCACCGGCCTGATCGGCGTCATGGACGACGCAATCGACCAGATGAACCAGACCGCCAAGGCAATCGCCCTGTTCGAGGTCAAGGAGTTCGCGTCGCAGATGCAGGACATGAGCGCGCTGATCGTCGAATGCGCCCGGATTACGGCCGAAGCGATGCCGCTGTTGCGCTCGCTCAACCTCAATTCCGTCCGGCTGCACGATCTGACCGAACGACTGGTGAAGCTGGAAGGTCATGCGGACATTTTGCATGAGGCGGGCCTGAAGGCGCTTTATAACAAGGCGCGACAGGGCAATCCGATGGACTTCATCGTGGGACATGAAATCTACGCTCATCTGGAAAAGGTGACGGACAGGTTCGAGGATGTCGCCAACGAGATTTCCGGCCTGGTCATCGACCACGCCTGATCGCCGCTTCGACCGAGCCCAGACCCGATGGAACCCCATATCGCCTTCCCGCTGCTGATCGCCCTGATCGGCGTCGCCCTTGCCTTCGATTTTCTGAACGGCCTGCACGACGCCGCCAATTCCATCGCCACGATCGTGTCGACACGCGTGTTGAAGCCGCAATATGCGGTGGCCTGGGCGGCCTTCTTCAACTTCATCGCCTTCCTTTTCTTTGGCCTTCACGTAGCGGAAACGGTGGGCAAGGGGATTGTGGACGCGAGCATTATCGATCCACAGGTGATTTTTGGCGCTCTTATGGGCGCCATCGCCTGGAACCTCATCACCTGGGCGCTCGGCATTCCGTCCTCCAGCAGCCATGCGCTGATCGGCGGCCTGCTAGGCGCGGGCACCGCAAAGGCGGGGATGAACGCTGTCGTATGGAGCGGTGTGTTCAAGACGAGCGCCGCCATCGTAATATCGCCCGCCATCGGCCTGCTGCTGGCACTGCTGCTGGTGCTGGTCATCAGCTGGATATTCCGCCGCTTCACGCCGCAAGGGGCGGATCGCGTATTCCGCAAGCTCCAGCTTGTGTCGGCTTCGCTCTACTCGCTGGGCCATGGCGGGAATGACGCGCAAAAGACGATGGGCATCATCGCCGTGCTGCTTTATTCGCAGGGCATGCTGGAGGGCGGCTTTCACGTTCCCTTCTGGGTCGTGATTTCATGTCAGGCCGCCATGGGACTGGGCACGTTGCTGGGTGGATGGAAGATCGTCCACACGATGGGATCGAAGATCACCCGCCTGACCCCCGCCCAGGGATTTTGCGCGGAAACCGGCGGCGCGATCACCCTGTTCATGGCCACCCATCTGGGCATACCGGTGTCCACCACCCATACGATCACAGGAGCGATCGTGGGCGTGGGCGCGTCGCGCCGCCTGTCCGCCGTGCGCTGGAACGTGGCGTCCAGTATCGTCGTTGCCTGGGTCGTCACCCTGCCGGCAGCGGCGCTGATCGGCGCGGGCTTCTACGAACTGACGCGGTTGTTCTGATAGCCTGCTTCGGCGGGCTGACCTACGGTCGATTTTAACGCGAGCGCCCTTCACAAACGCAGGTCGCCGCTCTATATGCGGTTTCGAAATCCGGCTGTCATGTCGCCTTCGGGCAATGCGACGGTCGTCCCGTGGATCGCCCGGGGACCAGCTTCAAGTAGCGCGCGAAGCTGGCGGGATTGGGCGAAAATCGGCGGGTCACAAGACGCTGACAGTGCGGTTCGGACAGTCCCGGCCCGCACTTTTTTGCGTGGCGGCAGAGGGGCGAATCACCCCCGAAACCGCCCACGTCAGGCTGAATTTCGCTGTGATGCGAAAAAATGCGACGAATTAACAGGCAGGATACGCAATGGCGACCAAGGCTCTCCCCCCGATCAGCAATACCGGCGCGAAGAAGCGCATAAGGAAGGTATTCGGCGACATCCACGAAGTGGTGCAGATGCCGAACCTGATCGAGGTTCAGCGGGAAAGCTATGAGCAGTTCCTGCGTTCGGACGCGTCGCGCGGCTATGTGTCGGGCCTGGAAAAGACCCTGCGCTCGGTATTCCCGATCCGCGATTTCGCTGGCACCGCCGAAATGGACTTTGTCCATTATGAGCTGGAAGACCCGAAATACGACGTCGAGGAATGCCGTCAGCGCGGTATCACCTATGCAGCGCCGATGCGCGTCACGCTGCGCCTGATCGTGTTCGAAGTCGATCAGGACACCGAAACCCGTTCGGTCCTCGATATCAAGGAGCAGGACGTCTACATGGGCGACATGCCCCTGATGACGGGCAACGGCACCTTCATCGTCAACGGCACAGAGCGCGTCATCGTGTCGCAGATGCACCGTTCGCCGGGCGTGTTGTTCGACCATGACCGTGGCAAGACCCACTCGTCAGGCAAGTATCTGTTCGCCGCGCGCGTCATTCCGTACCGTGGTTCGTGGCTCGACTTCGAATTCGACGCCAAGGACATCGTCAACGTCCGTATCGACCGCAAGCGTAAGCTGCCGGTCACGGCGCTGCTCTATGCGCTGGGCCTGACGCCCGAGGATATGCTCGGTTATTTCTACAACAAGGTCGTGTTCGTCCGTGGCGAAGGCGGCTGGCAGATTCCCTTTACCGCCGAAGCATGGCGCGGTCAGAAGCCGGCATTCGACATTGTCGACGCCAAGTCGGGCGAAGTCGTGTTCGCTGCCGGTCAGAAGATCAGCCCCCGCGCTGCCAACAAGGCAGAGAAGGACGGACTTGAAACCCTGCTGATCCCAACCGAGGAAGTTTATGGCCGCTACAGCGCCTACGACCTCGTCAACGACAAGACCGGCGAAATCTACATCGAGGCTGGCGACGAAGTGTCGCCGGAAAATCTCGAAAAGCTGGACAAGGCGGGCATCGACCGTCTCGAACTGCTCGACATCGACCATGTCACCACAGGCCCTTGGATTCGCAACACCCTGAAGGCTGACAAGGCCGAGGAACGCGACCAGGCTCTGTCCGACATCTATCGCGTCATGCGCCCCGGCGAACCGCCGACGAAGGAAACCGCCGAAGCGCTGTTCGCAGGCCTGTTCTTCGACCCGGAACGCTACGACCTGTCGGCCGTGGGCCGCGTGAAGCTCAACATGCGCCTTGAACTGGACGCAGAAGACACGGTCACCACCCTGCGCGTCGAGGACATCCTCGCCGTCGTCAAGGAACTGGTGAACCTGAAGGACGGCAAGGGCGAGATTGACGACATCGACAATCTCGGCAACCGCCGCGTCCGTTCGGTGGGCGAGCTGCTGGAAAACCAGTATCGCGTCGGCCTGCTGCGCATGGAGCGTGCGGTCAAGGAGCGCATGTCGTCGGTCGATGTGTCGACGGTCATGCCGAACGACCTCATCAACGCGAAGCCCGCCGTGGCTGCCGTGCGTGAATTCTTCGGCTCGTCGCAGCTGTCGCAGTTCATGGATCAGACCAACCCGCTGTCGGAAGTTACCCATAAGCGCCGCGTGTCGGCACTTGGGCCGGGCGGTCTGACGCGTGAGCGCGCAGGCTTTGAAGTCCGCGACGTTCACCCGACCCATTATGGCCGTATCTGCCCGATCGAAACGCCGGAAGGCCCGAACATCGGTCTGATCAACAGCCTTGCGACCTTCAGCCGCGTGAACAAATATGGCTTCATCGAAACGCCTTATCGCAAGGTGATCGACACGAAGGTGACGAACGACGTCGTCTATCTGTCGGCAATGGAAGAAGCCAAGCACACGATCGCGCAGGCGAACGCTGAGCTGAACGCCGACGGCACGCTGGCCGAAGACCTGATCTCGGCGCGTGAAGCGGGCGAATTCCTGATGGCGCCCAAGGACCACATCACCCTGATGGACGTCAGCCCCAAGCAGCTGGTGTCGGTCGCGGCCTCGCTCATTCCGTTCCTGGAAAACGATGACGCCAACCGCGCGCTCATGGGATCGAACATGCAGCGTCAGGCTGTGCCGCTGGTCAATGCCGAAGCGCCGTTCGTCGGCACCGGCATGGAAGGCACGGTTGCGCGCGATTCCGGCGCGGCCATTGCCGCCAAGCGTCCAGGCATCGTCGATCAGGTCGATGCGACCCGTATCGTCATCCGCGCCACGGGCGACATCGAACCCGGCCAATCGGGCGTGGACATCTACACGCTGCAGAAGTTCCAGCGTTCGAACCAGGACACCTGCATCAACCAGCGGCCACTGGTGAAGGTAGGCGACCTGATCGAAGCAGGCGACGTGATCGCCGACGGCCCGTCGACCGAGTTTGGCGAGCTGGCACTGGGCCGCAACACGCTCGTCGCGTTCATGCCCTGGAATGGCTACAACTACGAAGATTCCATCCTGATCTCTGAGCGGATCGTGAAGGATGACGTCTTTACCTCGATCCATATCGAGGAGTTTGAGGTCATGGCCCGCGACACAAAGCTGGGGCCGGAAGACATCACCCGCGACATTCCGAACGTCGGTGAAGAAGCGCTGCGCAACCTCGATGAGGCGGGCATCGTCTACATCGGTGCCGAAGTGGAGCCGGGCGACATTCTGGTTGGCAAGATCACCCCCAAGGGTGAATCGCCGATGACCCCGGAAGAAAAGCTGCTCCGCGCGATCTTCGGCGAAAAGGCAAGCGACGTGCGCGACACGTCCCTGCGCCTGCCGCCGGGCGTTGCCGGGACGGTCGTCGAAGTCCGCGTCTTCAACCGCCACGGCATCGACAAGGACGAACGCGCCATGGCGATCGAGCGGGAGGAAATCGACCGTCTCGCCAAGGATCGCGAGGACGAACGTGCCATCCTCAACCGCGCGACCTTCAACCGCCTCCAGGAAATGCTGACCGGCCAGACCGTCACGGCAGCGCCGAAGGGCGTCAAGAAGGGCGTTGAGATTGACGAGGCCCTGCTGGGCGAAGTCGAGCGTCATGAATGGTGGAAGTTCGCGGTTGCGGACGACGCCCGTCAGGCCGGTATCGAAGCCGTCAAGGCGCAGTATGACGAAGCGGTGAAGCTGATCGTCGAGAAGTTCGAGGATCGCGTCGACAAGCTGCAGCGCGGCGACGAGTTGCCCCCGGGCGTGCTGAAGATGGTCAAGGTCTTCGTCGCGGTGAAGCGTAAGCTGCAGCCGGGCGACAAGATGGCTGGCCGTCACGGTAACAAGGGCGTCATTTCGCGCATCCTGCCGATCGAGGACATGCCGTTCCTGGAGGACGGCACCCATGTCGACATCGTGCTCAACCCGCTGGGCGTGCCGTCGCGCATGAACGTCGGTCAGATCTTCGAAACGCATCTGGGCTGGGCTGCCCGTGGCCTCGGCCAGCAGCTCAAGCACGCGCTGGAAGACTGGCGGGAGGCCAATCCCAACCCGCAGGCGGGCGTCATGCCCGACGCGGTCAAGGAACGGCTGCTTGCATCCTACGGTCCGCAATATGCCGACCAGATCGAAGGCCGCACTGCCGAGCAGATCATCGACCTGGCCGAGCATCTGCAGCGCGGTATTCCGATGGCAACCCCGGTGTTCGACGGTGCCCGCGAAGCCGACGTATCGGCGATGCTGGAACTGGCCGGACTGAACACTTCGGGTCAGTCGGATCTGTATGACGGTCGCACCGGCGACCGTTTCGACCGCAAGGTGACTGTCGGCATCATCTACATGCTGAAGCTGCATCACTTGGTCGATGACAAGATCCACGCACGCTCCATCGGCCCCTACTCGCTTGTTACCCAGCAGCCGCTGGGCGGTAAGGCGCAGTTCGGCGGCCAGCGCTTCGGTGAAATGGAGGTGTGGGCGCTCCAGGCTTATGGTGCCGCCTATACGCTGCAGGAAATGCTGACGGTGAAGTCGGACGACGTGGTCGGCCGCACCAAGGTCTACGAGGCGATCGTCAAAGGCGACGACACGTTCGAGGCCGGCATCCCCGAAAGCTTCAACGTGCTGGTCAAGGAAATGCGCTCGCTGGGCCTTAACGTCGAACTCAACTCGCTGGATGAAATTCCCGAGGAAGACGGCGGCTTCGCGCAGGCGGCGGAATAAGCCTCTGCTCTCCCCTCCCGCTTGCGGGAGGGGTCGGGGGAGGGCCTGTCATGGGTCCAACCTCAGCGCCTTACATGCCCTCCCCTAACCCCTCCCGCAGGCGGGAGGGGAATTGAGGAAAAAAAGATGAATGAACTGACCAACTTCGCCAACCCGGTCCAAAAAGCCGAAACCTTCGATCAGATCCAGATCGGCCTCGCGTCGCCGGAGCGTATCCGGTCATGGTCCTTCGGCGAGATCAAGAAGCCCGAAACCATCAACTATCGCACGTTCAAGCCTGAACGTGACGGTCTGTTCTGTGCGCGCATCTTCGGTCCGATCAAGGATTACGAGTGCCTGTGCGGCAAGTACAAGCGCATGAAGTATAAGGGCATCGTCTGCGAAAAGTGCGGTGTCGAAGTCACGGTGTCGAAGGTCCGCCGCGAGCGGATGGGCCATATCGAACTGGCCGCACCCGTCGCACACATCTGGTTCCTGAAGTCGCTGCCCTCGCGCATCGGCCTGCTGCTCGACATGCAGCTCAAGCAGCTTGAGCGCGTACTGTATTTCGAATCCTACATCGTCACCGAGCCGGGCCTGACCCCGCTTGAAAAGTTCCAGCTTCTGAACGAAGACGAGCTGCTCGACGCGCAGGACGAATATGGCGAGGACGCCTTCTCCGCCGGGATCGGTGCCGAAGCGGTCAAGCAGATGCTGATGGATCTCGACCTTGAGGGCGAGAAGCAGGCGCTGCTGGACGAGTTGGCCGTCACCAAGTCGGAACTGAAGCCCAAGAAGATCATCAAGCGGCTGAAGGTCGTCGAGAGCTTCCTGGAATCGGGCAACCGTCCCGAATGGATGATCCTGGACGTCGTTCCGGTCATCCCGCCCGAACTGCGCCCGCTGGTGCCGCTGGACGGCGGCCGTTTCGCGACGTCGGATCTGAACGACCTTTATCGTCGCGTCATCAACCGCAATAACCGCCTCAAGCGCCTGATGGAGCTGCGTGCGCCGGACATCATCGTCCGCAACGAAAAGCGCATGTTGCAGGAAGCCGTCGACGCCCTGTTCGACAATGGCCGTCGTGGCCGCGTCATCACCGGCGCGAACAAGCGTCCATTGAAGTCGCTGTCCGACATGCTCAAGGGCAAGCAGGGCCGCTTCCGTCAGAACCTGCTCGGCAAGCGCGTCGATTATTCGGGTCGTTCGGTCATCGTGACCGGCCCGGAACTCAAGCTGCACCAGTGCGGCCTGCCCAAGAAGATGGCGCTCGAACTGTTCAAGCCCTTCATCTACGCCCGCCTCGACGCCAAGGGTCTCAGCATGACCCTGAAGCAGGCCAAGAAGTGGGTCGAGAAGGAACGCAAGGAAGTCTGGGACATCCTGGACGAGGTGATCCGTGAGCATCCGGTCATGCTGAACCGCGCGCCGACGCTTCACCGCCTTGGCATTCAGGCGTTCGAACCCGTGCTAATCGAAGGCAAGGCGATTCAGCTTCACCCGCTAGTCTGCTCGGCCTTCAACGCCGACTTCGACGGTGACCAGATGGCTGTCCACGTTCCGCTGAGCCTTGAGGCCCAGCTGGAAGCGCGCGTGCTGATGATGTCGACCAACAACATCCTGTCGCCCGCGAACGGCAAGCCGATCATCGTGCCGTCGCAGGATATGGTGCTGGGTATCTATTATCTGTCCATGGAACGCGAAGGCGAGCCGGGCGAAGGCATGCTGCTGGCCGACATGCAGGAGGTCCATCAGGCTCTCTATGCGAAGGCGGTGACGCTGCACTCGAAGATCATCAGCCGCGTGCCGCAGACCGACGAAGCCGGTCAGCAGTATATGAAGCGCTTCGAGACCACCCCGGGCCGCATGCTGCTGGGCGAATGCCTGCCGCAGAACCACAAGGTCCCCTTCGACGTCGTCAACCGCCTCCTCACCAAGAAGGATGTGGGCGACGTGATCGACGAGGTCTATCGTCACACCGGCCAGAAGGACACGGTGCTGTTCGCCGACGCCATCATGGCGCTGGGCTTCCGCCACGCGTTCCAGGCCGGCATTTCGTTCGGCAAGGACGACATGGTGATCCCGGATTCGAAGGAAGGCACCGTCGCCGAAACCAAGGCGCTGGTGGCTGACTATGAGCAGCAATATCAGGACGGCCTGATCACCCAGCAGGAAAAGTACAACAAGGTGATCGATGCCTGGAGCCGCTGCGGCGACCAGGTGGCGAACGCCATGATGGACGAGATCAAGGCCCAGCCCAAGGATCCCAAGACCGGTCGCTTGGCCCCGATCAACTCCATCTACATGATGGCGCACTCCGGTGCCCGTGGTTCGCAGGCGCAGATGAAGCAGCTTGCCGGTATGCGCGGCCTGATGGCCAAGCCTTCGGGCGAGATCATCGAAACGCCGATCATCTCGAACTTCAAGGAAGGCCTGACCGTCCTTGAATATTTCAACTCGACCCACGGCGCCCGTAAGGGTCTGGCCGACACCGCGCTCAAGACGGCGAACTCGGGTTACCTGACCCGCCGTCTGGTCGATGTGTCGCAGGACTGCACGATCGTCGAGGAAGATTGCGGCACCGAAAAGGCGCTGGAGATGAAGGCCATCGTCCAGGGCGGTTCGGTCATCGCCTCGCTCGGCGAGCGTATCCTGGGCCGCACCACGGCGCAGGACATCGTCGATAGCAAGGATGGCACCGTCATCGTTCCAATCGGCACGCTGCTGGACGAACCGCTGGTGGCGCAGATCGAGGCGATCGGCACGCAGGCCGTGAAAATCCGCAGCCCGCTGATCTGCGAAAGCAAGATGGGCGTGTGCGGCAAATGCTACGGTCGTGACCTCGCCCGTGGTACGCCGGTCAATATCGGTGAAGCTGTTGGCGTCATCGCGGCGCAGTCCATCGGTGAACCGGGCACGCAGCTCACCATGCGTACCTTCCACATCGGCGGCGCGGCGAACTTCAACGAAACGTCGAACCTGGAAGCCATGTCGGACGGCACGATTGAGCTGCGCGACATGCCGACCATCACGGACAAGAACAACCGCCGCCTGTCGCTCGCCCGTAACGGCGAGATCGCGATCATCGACTCCGAGGGCCGCGAACGCGAAACGCACCGCTTGCCTTACGGCGCCACCATCCTGTTTGCGGATGGCGATGCCGTGAAGAAGGGCGAACGCTTCGCCGAATGGGATCCGTTCACCATGCCCGTGATCACGGAAAGGCCGGGTATCGTGAAATATGTCGACCTGATCGACAGCAAGACACTAACCGAACAGACCGACGAAGCGACCGGCATCGCCCAGCGCGTGGTCACCGAACATCGCGGTGCCTCTCGCACCAAGGAGGATCTGCGTCCGCGCCTGACCCTCCTGGACGATGGTTCGGGTGAGGCTGCCCGCTATATGCTGGCGGTCGGTGCGACCCTGTCGGTCGAAGATGGTGCCACGGTGTCGGCCGGTGACGTGCTGGCGCGTGTCAGCCGCGAAGCGGCCAAGACCCGCGACATCACCGGTGGTCTGCCGCGCGTTGCCGAACTGTTCGAAGCCCGCAAGCCCAAGGACAATGCGATCATTGCCAAGATTTCGGGCCGCGTTCAGTTCCTCAAGGACTATAAGGCGAAGCGCAAGATTGCCATCGTTCCTGAGGACGGCACCGATTCGGTCGAATATCTGATCCCCAAGAGCAAGGTGATCGACGTTCAGGAAGGCGACTTCGTGAAGCGCGGTGATAACCTGATCGGCGGTTCGCCTGATCCGCACGACATTCTGGAAGTTCTGGGTATCGAGCCGCTGGCCGAATATCTGGTGGCGGAAATCCAGGAAGTCTATCGCTTGCAGGGCGTGAAGATCAACGACAAGCACATCGAAACGATCGTTCGTCAGATGCTGCAAAAGGTCGAGATCATCGAATCCGGCGACACCACGCTGTTGGTGGGCGAACAGATCGACCGCGAGGAAATGGACGAGATCAACAGCAAGCTGGCAACGGGCTTCTTGCCTGCCGCCGGCAAGCCGGTGCTGCTCGGCATCACCAAGGCTTCGCTCCAGACGCGTTCCTTCATCTCGGCAGCGTCTTTCCAAGAAACGACCCGCGTCCTTACGGAAGCGGCGGTTCAGGGTAAGAAGGACACGCTGGTTGGCCTGAAGGAAAACGTCATCGTCGGTCGCCTCATCCCGGCGGGCACGGGCGCAGGCATGAACCGCATGCGCGTCGCCGCTTCGTCGCGTGATGCGGCGATGCGGGCCGCGTTGCGGGCGTCAAGCCAGATCGACCTGATCGCGCCCAAGACCGCCGCTCAGGAACATGCCGCCGAACTGGCGCAGGGTCCTGAAGCCGCTATCGGAGACGACCCACTGGCCGCGGTTCAGGGTGATGATTTCACCACCCAAGACCTCGACTGACACTTTGAAATGAAGGGGGTCGCTTCCTATCTTGGAATGCGGCTCCCAGCCCATCGACCCCGCAGGGGAAGATGAAAAAGCCCGCCGGACACCTCAAACGGTTCGGCGGGTTTTTTGCGATTGGCAACGCAGGATTTCGGTCATAGGCCAGTCTCAAGCCCCTTGACCTATCTACCAAGCGGGCCTATTTGCGCGCTTCCGATGCGAGCAACCCTCGCCTTGGTGCCCGATCGTCTAATGGTAAGACTACGGACTCTGACTCCGTCAATCGAGGTTCGAATCCTCGTCGGGCATCCACATTTCCCTTTCGTTGCAACGGATATGGTGCGCTGACACCAACCTGCGGTGATGCAGACCCACATCGATAATTTCGGCTCTATGCCCGATTGAGATCGCGCTGCAAGACCGTCCATTCGATCGCACACGGCGTGGCTGCTGTCCTTGCGACATCGTTCGCAAGAGTGTGGATTTTGCGCGGTTGGGATCAACGCCCGATATGTGACCGCGCCTGCGTCACGCCGCCCGGCAATATTGCTCCACAAAGTCGTGATGCGCGGGCAAGCTTGCGACCGCTTTGGCGATGTTCGTCTTGAGGTGGCCGAGCGATTCACCCAGCTGGTCGCGGGGAATGAGGCGACCGAGTTGATGGTAGTGGCGTGGTTTCAGGCGCTGCCCCAGCATGACCTGCACCCAGGAATCCACCCGGAACAAATCGTCCGGCGACTGATAGGCCATGGCGGACTCACGGAACAGGGCGATGCGCTGGGCCAGGGAGTCAGGCACTTCCATGCTGCGGCAATAGCGCCAGAACTCGCTATCGTCCCGCTCAGTCAGCTTGTAATGCAGTATGACGAAATCGCGAATGCTCTCAAGCTCGCGCCGGGACTGGTTGTTGAAGTGGGTTGCCAGCGCTTCGTTCATCCCGCCAAAGGGAAAGGACTGGATCAGGCGCGTCACGCCGATCATGATGAGGTGGATGCTGGTCGATTCCAGCGGCTCGACGAACCCGCTCGACAGGCCGAGCGCTACGCAGTTTTTTTCCCATACGGATCGGCGCCGCCCGGCCTGAAAGCGGATCGGACGCGGCTGAACCAGAATGTCGCCTTCGACCCTATTGTGGAGCAGATCGGCCGCCGCGTCGTCGGACATGAATTCGCTGCTGTAGACCAGGCCATTGCCGACGCGGTGCTGGAGCGGAATGCGCCATTGCCATCCGGCCTGATGCGCCATCGCGCGCGTATAGGGCAAGGCGGGGCCGACCGAGGCGGTTTGCAATGGCAATGCGGCGTTGGCCGGCAGCCAGTGTGACCAATCCTCATAGCCCGCCTTCAGCGTCTGTTCGATCAGAAGCCCGCGAAAGCCGGTGCAATCGATGAAGATGTCGCCTTCGATACGCGCGCCGGAGTCGAGCAGGAGCGTTTCGATAAAGCCGCTCTGCGCATTCTGCTGCACCTCTACGATCTTTCCTTCGACTCGCGTGACGCCGCGCGCCTCGACGAAACGGCGCAGATAGGCGGCGTAGCGGCCCGCATCCAGATGATAGGCATAGTTGATATTGCCATCGTCGGAGGTCGCGAACTTGCCAGCCTTCGCCGCCTGAAGCTCGAAACAATAATCCCCCAGATCGCTAGCCAGCCCCTGCTCGTGCGCAGCCATCCAGATATGGTGGAAATCAGCCATCCAGGTGGATTTGCCGATCATCCCGAAGCTGTGGATATAGCTGTCGCCGATCCCCGCCCAGTCTTCGAACAGGATGCCGAGTTTGAAGGTGGACTCGGTCTCACGCATGAACTCGCGCTCATCCAGTCCAATCATGCGATGGAATGTCCGCGCCGTGGGAATGGTCGATTCGCCGACGCCTACGGTTCCGATGTCCTCCGACTCGACCAGCGTGATGTCGAGCAGCGGGCCGAGCTGCGTGACGAGCGCCGCAGCAGCGATCCAGCCAGCGGTGCCACCACCGGCGATGACAACGCGTTTGACCCTTTGATTTTCCATCATGCCCCTCTCCTGCATCGTGGCGTCGCATTCTGGCGGCGGCGCTGTCTGATAGCGTGAAACACGCCTTCGACCGGCCATTAATACTGATCAAGATGTAAGAATGTAAACGTTTTCACATTTCGGGTTGCATTTCCCTGCCGCAGGCGCTGGGATGGCACTGGCAAGGCGCGGCAGATGCCTGGGAAATATGCGGGTGGAGGACAAAAATGGCGGATTGGCTGAGCCAGGCGGGGCGTGCGCTAGGTGATATTTTTGCGCCCCACGGGCCAGTGGTGCATGGGGTGGCGAGCTACGCACCGTCGGACTACAGCATCCGCTTCTTCCTGCAACTGGCGGTGATCATCCTGACCTGCCGCGTGGTCGGCTGGCTGGGCCAGAAGCTGCTGAAACAGCCGCAGGTGGTGGGCGAGATGATCGCGGGCGTGGTGCTTGGCCCATCCCTGTTCGGCCTGTTACTGCCGGACTTGCAGGACGCGATTTTTCCGGATGAAACCCGTAACGTCCTCTATGTTGGTGCCCAACTGGGCGTGGGCCTGTACATGTTCATCGTCGGACTGACGCTGCGGCTCGATCATTTCAGGTCGAAGGCAAAGAGCGCGGCCAGCGTCTCCGCCGCCGGGATCGTTGCGCCATTCATCCTCGCGGCGCTGGTCACCCCCTATCTGCTGACGATACCGGGGCTGTTTACCGCCGGGATCAGCCAGGCGAACGCTACCCTGTTCATGGGCGCGTGCATCGCCCTCACCGCCTTTCCCATGCTGGCGCGCATCATCAATGAGCGAGGTTTGGCCAATAGTGCGCTCGGCACATTAAGCCTGACGGCGGGCGCGTTCGACGATGCCGCGTCCTGGTGCGTGCTCGCGATCGTCCTCGCCACCTTTGGCGGTGGCCCCGGCGTGGCAATGATCGCTATCGGTGGGGCGATCCTGTTCGCGGGCTTCATGATGACGTTCGGCCGCCGCTGGATGGCTCCGCTCGGACGCATGGTCGAAGCGCGGGGAGAGATGAGTATGCAGGTGTTGGCGATCACCATGATGCTGTTCTGCTTCGCGGCGTTCCTGATGGATGCGATCGGCATCCATGCAATCTTCGGCGGGTTCCTAATGGGCGCGTGCATGCCGCGCGGGCTGTTCGTCGAAGAATTGAAGCGCAAGGTCGAGCCGTTGGCCGTGGTGCTCCTGTTGCCGATGTTCTTTACCTATTCGGGGCTTAACACCCGGATGGACATGGTCAATTCCATCCCGCTGCTGCTGGTCGCGCTGGGCATCCTTGCGATCTCCATCCTCGCCAAGTTCGGTGCCTGCTACGCCGCCGCGCGCCTGTCGGGTGAAGACAACCGGACCGCGCTGGGCATTGGCGCGCTGATGAACTCGCGCGGGCTGATGGAATTGATCATCATCAATATCGGCCTACAAAAGGGTATTATCGGCCCTACGCTCTTTTCCATGCTGGTGCTGATGGCGGTCGCTACCACGGTGATGGCGACGCCGCTGTTCGAAGCGGTCTATGGCAAGAAGGCGCGTCAAAGCGGCGAACTCGACGAGGTAGATTCCGGGCTGGTGGCCGCCTGACGCGGCGCGGGTATTGCTACCTATTGAGCTTGTTGAGCAGCACCGCGCGTAACCGCCGCGCGTGCAGATCGTCCAACGGCGCGAGCACGCCCTGTGCCCGATGGGGCAGATGTGCTGCCGCGCCGTCCGACGGGCCGAAGATATAATAGTCGAACATCGCCCGCCATGCGTGCTTTTCACGCTCCGGCCGATCACGCAGGCTCAGCATCGCATGGAGCAGCGTATTCATCGGCGAGTCCATAAACAACGGCGCGGCGCTCCACCAATAGTTGATCATCGCATTGAAGCTGCCGATCCCTTCGACATGGTGCCACCAGAGCGGAGGGTAGAAGAGCAGGTCGCCCGGCTCCAGTTCGGCCACCTCGCCTGCCTTCAGAGCCTCGGCGAAGCGTGGAAAGCGCTCAAGATCGAGATTGGCGAAATCCACCATCGACACTGGCTGGCCACCCGGCGTGGGTTCCAGCGGGCCGGGATAGAGGTTTTCGACCTGCTCCGGTGGAAACAGGGTGAAGCGGCGGCGGCCCACCATACAGCAGGCGAGGTTGTGGAAACTGTCCCAATGTGCCGAAGCGACGGTATGATTTCCCATCCAGATGCTGACCAGCGGCGGTGCGCTCGCATGACGGGAAATATCCAACTTCAGGTCGTTTTCGAGGCGCAGGCCGGGCAGATACGCGTCCACATCCGTCGAACCCACATAATAGCTGGGCGGGTCCGTATCGTCGACATGCGCCAGAATCCGTTCGAAAAACGCATCGAGCCGCATAGGTTCGGAGGCGAAATTGAGCGCTGTCGCGTCGGGCGTATAGTGGAACCGGCCCTTGATATCCGGCGCGCCGATGAAGGTTGTGACCAACGCCCCCTCGTAGAAGCCGGAAAAATAACGCATCGCCGCCTGCGCCGATTCCAGGCCATGGCGAACCAGCGGCCAATCGCGCGCAACGCCTTTCAGGATCACGGGCCGATCACCCGCGATCAGGTCGTCAAACGGAATGGCGTCTGGCGAGATGCCGGTCAGTTCCTTCGTCCGTGTGCCTATGATCGCCATCGCCACGACACCCCTTCCGCTTTTTAGCTGCCCTTCGCGTTCTTCATATCGATCAGGCGGCTGATGTTGCGCAAGGATGAAGCGATCCAAATCGCCGCGCGGAAATAATCGGCGCGATGCAGCTTTTCCAGCGCCGCGCCGTCCAGTTGCATCAGCCGGTCCACGCTGATGGTGCAAAATTCGGACAGATTATACTGGCGCGTTTCGTCCAGCTTCACCTCTATGCTGATCGGTTCGATCAGCCCATGTTCCTCGAACGCCGCGAAAATCGTCTTTTCAATCTCGACACCCGTGAAGACCGCGCGCAGCGCATCGACCACATGATCGAGATAGGGCGAATTGCCCCCTTGCGGCAGGAATAGCGGATGACCTTCGTCCTTGCTGATCCGGGCATGGTCAAGGTCGATATGGATCATCGGTTCGCCGCCGGAAACGCCTGCGCCCTGACCGGCAACGCCGATCGAAAATGGGCCGCGTTCCAGTAGTGCAGGCACGTAACGACCGCTCCATCCACCATCGGCGATGAACAGATTTTCATCCCGATCCAGCCCCAGCAGCGCCACGGCATGAAGGGATTGCCCCGCTGTGCGGCGCAGCAGGATGGGGTATTCACGTTGTAATTCCTCAAACTCTGGCACGAAGACGCGAACGAGGTTGATCGCATCGCCAAACTCGGCACCATGTCCAGTGCGGACCCGCACATCCGCGTGATCGACATTATTGAGAAGAACCGGATCGGCCATATCGGGCTGCCTTGCAGAAGCGGTTGATAGTCACTCGCTCCGCCAGCTTTCACAAAACCGGCGGAAACGGAAAGGGCGCTGCATACACAGCGCCCTTCCTTAACATGGCTTAGTTGCTGACGGTCAGAACTTGTACCGCGCGCCGAGCATGAAGCGGCGGTCGAGTTCCTGCGCATACCAGAGCTGCTTTTCATCACGGCCGTAGGTCCTGACGCTTTCCTTGGTCAGATTGAGCCCTTCGAACGACACCGCGATCTGCGGCGTGATGTCGTAGCTGACGTTCAAGTCCAGCTGGCCGAATGCCGCGTTGTACACCGGGTTGCGGAACGGCACGCGGTTGTAGCTCGACAGGAATTTGTCGCGCCAGTTATAGGCCAGCCGTGCCGACAGACCGCTCTTGTCGTAGATCAGCGTCACGTTGGCCGAATCGCTGAGACCCAGAAGTGCGAACTGGTCCTTGTTGGGACTGGCCCCATTGTCGAAGCTGATGTCGCCGCGGACCATCGTATAGGAAGCCGCGACACCAAAGCCCGTATTGCCGAAGAAATGCTGTCCGGCAAGTTCGAGACCGTAGATGTGCGCGTCCTTGTTGTTGACCGGCTGCGTGACCAGGAAACTCCACAAGGGGTCGTTCGCCAACGTCGCGACATCGAGCGTATTGGCGATGTTTGTAGCATAGGTCGCATCCAACTGACCCGTCGCTGTGTTATAGTTGTTCATGAAGTCGGTCGTGGCGGCTGCCACGGACCCCTGGTTTTGGATGAGCGCGCTCATCACGAACAGGTTTTGAGCATTCAAAGCTACATTCTGCGCCTGCAACGCCGCCACCGCGTCACCCGAAGTGGTGCCCGGAGCACCCGACGTCGAGTTGCGCAGGCCGAACAAGGCCGACTGGGTCTGCCCCGCTCCGACAAAGTTGTGAACGCGCTTGTCGAAGAAGCCGATCGAAACGAAGCTGTCGGACTTGTAATAATATTCAAGCGACAGATCGAAATTGTCCGATGTCAGCGGCTTCAACCTGGGATTGCCACCGGCAGCAGTCGCGGAACCACCTAGCGCGGTGATGCCCCCGCCGATGATCGAAGTGGCACTAAACAGATCTCCGTAATTGGGCCGGGCGATCGTCCGGCTTGCCGAGAAGCGCGCAACAAGATTGTCCATGACCTCGATACGGAAATCCATCGCCGGCAACAGATTGCTATAGCTGCCGCCGTCCTGGAGCGCGAAATTTCCTGTGCCGATGACGATCGGAAGATCGATGGGGCCAATCCACGGGATGTCCACCGGAATGGATTGGATCGAGGTGGAACGGGATTTGGTGTGTTCGAACCGTGCACCAGCGACCAGATTGGCCTTGCGACCAGCGATCTCGCCGTTCCAGGTGATCTGCCCATAGGCGGACCAGATATCTTCCTTTACGCGGTTGTCGGCGCGACCCGACGTGCTAACGGCGTTACCCAGGCCCGCATAATAGGGCGACAGCGCGGCATAGACTTTTGCCGCGTCACCGCGGAATGCGGTCAGCGTTTCAGGATCGTTGCCGGGATTATAATGGTCGAATTTGCAGGCCATGCAGAAGGCCGTGAGCAGGCCCGGCGCGACCTGTTCCACATCGCCAGGGTTGGAAAGGCCCCAGTCGCCCAGCGGCTGATAGCCGTTCTGCACCGTCATGCGGGTATTGGACGTGCGGAAGGCTCCACCAAAGTCGAACCGGCTTCCTTCGCCAAGGTCCCAGCCAAAATCGGCGCGCAATTCCTTGAGGCGCTGTGTCTGGGTTGATGCCGTGGTGCGCGCAACCGTGCTGCCGACGCTGTTAAGGTCGAGCGGCGTGTTGCCGAACGTGACCTGCCGGACCGGGATATCGCCGCTATAATCGACCGAATGCTCGGCCACCACCTTTGCGCCTACGCCGACGCGGGTGGAGGTAAATCCATTCGGGTTGTTCGGACGGCTCGTCGCATAGCTCATATGGCCATCGAGGTTCATCGCGAAATTATCCGTGATGTCCCATTTGAGGTTCAGGCCATAATCCTGGAGCCTGCTCTTCTGGGCACGATTCTGCTCCTCAAAGCCGACGTCCTTCGTGCCGTCGTTTAACTCGTGCAGATAATAGGCGGTCGGGATTTCCGTGTTATCGTCGAACCGGACTTCATTATATGGACGATTGAACCAGAACTGGTGGCTGGACCGAACTTCGCGCTGTTTGTTCTGCGCGAATAGTGCGTCAGCGGTGATCGTGACAGTATCGCTTGGGCGGAATTGCACCACCGCCTGACCGTTGATGCGTTCGCGGCTGCCCTCGGCATAATGATAAGCGCTGTCGTCAGGATAGGCGACCAGCTGATTGGGATCGGTGGGCGCATTCTGCACGATGGTGCAACCCTGCTGCGGCGTTGTTACCCCTGGCGGACAAATGCCACCGGACTCGATGCTACCATTTGTCAGGAACTCGCCGTAGGGCCTGATGTTCCAATTATTCGATCCGGCTGCGATCGAGGTAAAATTGCGTTTCTGATAACTGCCGAACAAGGCAACGCCGAAGACTTCATTGGGATCTTTCCAGTTCAGGACACCCGAGAACTCCGGCGTGACTTTCGATCCACAATCAAGACAACCATCGACACTCGCGTCATAGACCGCCTTGGCACCAATACTGCCGACAAAGCCGCCTTCCTTGGCATCAAGCGGTTGGCGCGTCACGATATTGATCGCAGCGCCGATTCCGCCGGACGGAATGGCGGCGCGGCCCGTCTTGTACACCTCCAGCGTACGCACACCTTCCGAAGCGAGGTTTGCGAAGTCGAACGACCGATTGGTGCCCACTGCGTCATCGCCGGTCCCATCCGTGCCGACCGTCTGCACCAGCGCAGTGGCGAGCGTACGACCGTTCAGCGTGACCAGATTATAGCTCGGCCCAAAGCCGCGCACCGTGACCTGCGACCCTTCGCCATTGCTGCGGTCGATACCTACGCCCGTGATGCGCTGAAGCGATTCGGCAAGGTTGGTGTCAGGGAATTTGCCGATATCTTCGGCGGAGATGGCGTCTACGACGCCGAATGAATTGCGCTTGATCTCGATTGACCGTTCAAGGCTGGCGCGGACGCCTGTCACGACGATCTCGTCAACCGGGCCTTCCTGCGTGGTGGCCGCCGATGCTCCGCCCGTTTGCGCCATAAGCTGCGATGGCAGGCAGATCGCCAGCGTACCAACCGATGTGGTACAGGCGAGCGCGCTTAAAAGCTTCAAGCCCCTCATTATTTCCTCCCCTCACGCACCTTTTGCCGGTGCCGTTTCAGACTTAATCTGTTGAGCCGCCATTTTTTGCAGCAGCCTGTTACTAACAGAAACAAAGGTGATGTAAAGGATTACATGCAGCAACTCCCTCAGCCAGGCAAAAGATTCTCAAGTAATTTTCAAACCGAACTCATATGCCTGACCGCGTGATCCGCCGCCCGTGCCGTCAGCGCCATGAACGTAAGCGACGGGTTCACACATGAAACCGACGCCATCTGGGCACCGTCCGTGACATATAGGTTCGAAGCGTCATGCGCCTGGCTCCATTTGTTCAGCACCGACGCGCGCGGATCAGCACCCATGCGCGCGCCGCCCATTTCATGAATCGCCTCGCCGGGGACATGCTCGTCCACCTTAGTGCAGATGTTGCTGAGTCCCGCGCTTTTGAGCATCGCTTCGCCCTGAACGCGCGCGTCGACCATCATCCGCAGCTCATTCTCCCGAAAAGTGACATCGAAACGCATCAGCGGAACGCCGAAACGATCGACCTTGTCGGAATGCAATGAAACCCGGTTGTCTTTGTAAGGCAGGCATTCGCCAAACGCGCCAATCGAGAACATCCACGGGCCATAGCTGCGCATGTCATGTTTCATCGACGCGCCAAAGCCGACCGGCTTCCGCGCCTCGCGCCATGCACTCCCCTGATAGCCATAGCCGCGCTTGAAACCCACGCCCTCGTCCCCGCCGATATTGCGGAAACGCGGAATGTAGACGCCGCCGGGCCGCCTGCCATATTCGATATACTCGTCCATACCCGGCATCTCGCCGGTGACTTGAACTCGAAAGATATGATCCATCACATATCGGCCAAGCGTGCCGCTGGAATCGAAATGGCTGCGCTCGCTGCCCGGCGCGCGCGAATTCATCATGATCTGTGTCGATGCCATCGCCGAAGCGCAAAGAAAGACAATGTTCGCGCTCACCACTTCGGCCTGGCCGGTCTTGGCATCGATGAAACGGACCCCGGTCACGCGCTTTGCCGCCGGATCATATTCGAGGTTGGTCACCACCGCATCCGACTTCAGCGTCAGTCGCCCCGTCGCGCGCGCGGCGGGCAACGTCACCGACTGCGTAGAAAAATAGGCGCCGAAAGAACAGCCGTTGCTGCATTGGTTACGCAACTGGCATTTGGTGCGGTTTTGCTCCGGCTTGTCCTCGGTCAGGTTCGACAGCCGGGCATTGATCAGCTTGCGGCCCGGATATTGAGTTTCGATCTGCTGCTTGATCCATTTTTCCGCGATGTTCATCGGCATCGGCGGCTGGAACTCGCTATCGGGGAGATAGGGCAGGTTCTCCCTCGATCCCGAAACGCCGATATATTTCTCGATATAGCTGTACCAGGGCGCAATGTCGTCATAACCGATCGGCCATTCGCCATCGATCCCGTCACGCTTGTTGGCGCTGAAATCCTCGGGCGCCCATCGAAAGCTCCACCGTCCCCAGATCAGCGACTTTCCGCCCACCGCGCCGGGGCGAATCCAGTAGAATTTGCTGCCTTCGTCATACGCGTAGGGGTTCAGTCGATCGTCATTGTAAAAACCACGGTTGCTGGGCGTCGCCCAGCCGTGCTTGCCGATGAAATAGTCGCTGTCCGCCAATTGTTCCGGCATGATATTGCGTGCGGGGACTTCATAGGCGGGCTTGCCGTCATAGGGATAGTCCTGGCCATGTTCGACCATGACGCCCCTGTCGAGCATCAGGACACGCAGGCCCTTTTCGGTGAGTTCCTTCGCCGCGAAGCCGCCGCTGACACCCGACCCGATGACGATTGCATCGAACCTGCTGGTCGAAGCCATGATCCTTTTTCCTTTCGATAGCCGGTCAGAAGCGGAGGGCGCGCACCGCCTGGAAGCTGGCGCTGATGTCGGGAAGATAGGGAGCGGGAGCCTGGTCATTCTCGACGTAGAAATGGCGCACTCCGGCGCTTCCCTTACGCTTGAATAGCGCGGCGAAATCGATCGTCCCCTGCCCCACTGCGACCATGCTGCGGTCGGCGCGCATATCCTTTACGTGGAAAGCGTAAATCCGCCCTGCCAGCCGGTCGATCACCGCAGCCGCGTCCTCACCGGCATGCGCAACCCAGTAAAGGTCGAGTTCGGCCTTCACCAGTGCGGGGTCCGTCTGTTCCAGAAAGCGATCATACAGACTTTTGCCACCCGGCTTGACCGCAAATTCGAACCCGTGATTATGATAGGCGAACCCCAGCCCGGCCTTTTTCAAGTCCGCGGCAAAGCGATTGAAATTGACCATCGCCGCTTGCCAGTTCGCCTCCTGGTAAAAGTCCGGCTGCATGTGGGGCACGACGACCGTGTCGGCTCCGAGCGTCTTCGCCGTCTTCACCGACCGATCGAAATCGCCGAGCAGCGCTTCGTAGCTGACATGTAGAGACGGTGCCCTTAGCCCCAGCCGATCGGTCGTCTTGCGCAAGAGGGCATGATCCATGGTCTCATAGCCGCCCCCGCCATATTCAACCTCACGATAGCCGATGCGCGCAATCTGTTCGAGCGTGCCAACCGGGTCTTTCTCGAAGATCGTGCGGACGGTGTAGAGTTGAAGCCCGATCTTCCTCAGCCGCGCAGCCGACGCCAGCGCTGGCGCAAAACCGTTGATCGCAAGCGCCGCTGCACCGCCAGCCGCGCCCGCAAACATATTTCTGCGGGTAATCATCATGCGGAATATACCTTGTTGACCTGGGAATAGAGGAAAGCGCCATTATACTCGCCCGGCACCGGCAGATATTCGCGCTCCTGCGTCATGCCGATTTCGGATGTGTAATATCCTGTGATCACAAGCTCGCGGAACGCCTTGAAGAAGGCCGCACCTGCGGGCAGCTCGCCATTC
>CBFHAG010000001.1:0-320147 GCA_965653535.1 uncultured Sphingobium sp. | reverse complement strand
ACTGGCCCACAACACCGACGTCCGCGCAGCTGTCGCCCGCCTAGCCCGCGCCCGGGCGTGTATGCCCCGCCACTGCTATGCCTGCCCGATCGGCAAGGCAACAGTACCTCCAAGCTGCTTCCGTCCGCACAGATCAAACCTAACCCCCGGCTGCTGACTGCACCATTTCTCTTCAGGTGGCTAACTAGATCCCGAACGCCGCAGCGTTGATTGTTCGAAACCCATCGCGCTCCGCCCGATGTTCTATCGACGGTCTCAATGACATCCCAGCAGAGCGAGCAGCTTGGTGAAGCTGCGGTAGTTCGCAGCCTTTGCCTCGTCATCGGACATGCCGACGGCCACGTTCATCTGGCCCATGCTGAAGGACGAGAGAAGAGCTCCATCGAACCGCGAGACAAACCGGTCCGGACCAACGATCTGCTGGAGAGCAGGCGCACTTGTGCCCCCGCGCAGATAACGCAACTGTGCCCCGAAGTCGGTGAGGGTGGGGTCGCGCGCCACGGCGACGAACATATCTTCGCACAGGGCTTTCAACCGGGTATACATTCGCACATCGCTCTCGACTAGACGCTGCACGATATCACCCTCGCCCGTCTGATTGAGTTCCTCTTCCGGGGGATCGAGTAGTATGTAGCGATAAATCATCGCGTACGCACCGTGCAGCAGATCGGTGCTGGAACGAAAATTGTAGGATACGGTGCCCAGCGTGACCCCTGCCTTGGCTGCGACCGCCCGGTGAGTGAGGCCTGCCAGTCCGCGCTCGGCCATGACGTCTGCCGCCGCGCTGGCAATCTGTTCCGCAACGCCGCCATTAAGGATGGCGGGAGAAGTCATTCGCTGCGCGTCTGAACGGGCGAAGCGCCGCCACTCCCCTTCGGGCGAAAGACGACCGCTCACCATGTTGACCCAGCCCTGACAGCTTTCGTCAAGGCAGGCGCGATCAACCAATCGCCGCCATCGCAGGAGGTGCAGCATGCACTCTCCTTGAAAAAACACGACCGTCGGCTCCGCCCAGTCAGGCCTGCCGATCAGCCCGCAAATGTCATTCCAGAATAGCATCCACATGGCGTTCCATGCCTGGTGCACAGGACGATAGACGGGGTTGCGCCGGGCCAGCGCCTGGCATTCGCGCCAGGCGAAGGCCAATGGCCTTTTGCCGTAGTTCCACTCGTCGATCACGGTCGCGAGCAGCGATGCAAAGCCGACCGGCGAAAGGTCCGGGGCCGACGCTATCTGATGGACCTGCGCGGCGCACCATATCGCTGCCTGCTTGTGCGCGGCGTCCTGCGCGAGAACAGACAAGCGCTCCATATCGCCGAAATGATGATAGATGGACGAGGCGGTAATGCCCGTCCGTTGCGTCAGCAGGCGCGTCGAGATGCTGGCGTGTCCGTGGGTTTCCCACAGGTCGATCACCGCCTGAATCAAAATGTCGGCGGATGAAGCCTTCGACAAGTCCCCTGAATCCCTCACTTTTGACCACCTGAACGACATGCACACCGCGCGTCAACCTGCCCGTCACCGTCATTCATGCAAAAAGCGGCTCGACAAAACAAGATACAACTGTAACAACGATGACATACAAACGCTCCAAAAAGCAGCCGAATCACCATGAGGGGGAAGTATGAAAAGCAATGAATCTATTAAAATATATCGCATTCTTATGGCGGGCGTAGCGCTTTCCACTGTAGCGACAACCGCTCCATCCTTTGCGCAGTCAGAACCGAATAACGCCACCGCGTCCGGGCTTGGGGAGATCGTGGTTACGGCGCAGAAATATGAAACCACCCTACAAGACACGCCGATCGCAATTTCGGTACTGGGCAGCGAAGACCTGAAGAACCGTTCCGTACAAGGGCTGGGTGACCTGATGAACGGGGGCGTTCCATCCCTTCGCGTCACGCCAGCCACCAGCCGCAGTTCTGCGCTTTCGATCAGCATGCGTGGTATCGAGTCAGGCGACAGTGTGCAGCCCAGCCGTGACTCCGGTGTCGGCATCTACATCGATGGTGTTTTTCTCGGTCGCGCGCAGGGCTTGGGCGCTGCGCTGTACGACGTTGAGCGGATCGAGGTACTCAAGGGGCCGCAGGGCACGCTTTTCGGCCGCAACTCCACCGGCGGCGCGGTCAGCATCGTCACCCGCAAGCCGACCGGCAATTTCAACCTCAGTCAGACGCTCGGGCTGTCCAACTTCGATGGGTATCGCAGCGAGACGCATCTTGACCTGCCCAGCTTCGCCAATATCAGCGTTAAGCTCGATGCCGTGCTGACCAAGCGTGACGGAACGGTCGACAATCCGCTGACAGGTCAGGCGGATTTCAATCAATATGATCGCCGCGGTCTGCACGCGATGGCGTTATGGGAGCCGTCGGATCGTTTCAGCGCCGACTACAGCTTCGACATCGCACGCGACGGGACCACGCCCTATTATAATCAATTACTGGAAAAAAATCCGGCATTGACCCTTCCGCCGCTATATACGGTGCAGCCCGATCGCGCCACCGTCGCCAATGTCGGTGTGAGGCTGGAGGAAAGCCTGGGCAAAACGCATGGACACACCGTCCATATGAACTGGAAGGCAACGGACCAGATCGAGCTCCGCTCGATTTCCGCCTATCGCAAGCTCAGCCAGACCCAGTTCGACAATGGCGGAATCAACGAATCCCGTTTCACGCCCAATGGCCAGTTCGGCCGCTACAGCCTTTCCGATGTGAAGCAGGATCAGTTCAGTCAGGAGCTGCAACTGCTGGGCCACTTCCCCGGCATCGATTTCGTCAGCGGCCTGTATTATTTTCACGAGAAGGGCGAGGAAACAGCCCGCGTGCCGAATACTTTGCAGTTCAATGCGGACGGCACGGCCTACGCGCCGTTACCTATTTTGAATGTTGGCGAAGTACCCCCGTCGCGAGCCAGTAATTCGGTGACGAACAGCTTTGCGATATTCGGTCAGGCGACATATACGCCACCGCTTTTCGCCGACAGGCTGCACCTTACCGCGGGCGCGCGCTACACCAGCGAGAAAAAGCATGGCGATCTTTTCAAGGTTGACGGTGTCGACACAGACTTCAGCTTCCGTACCAGGGCCTCACGCATAGACCCGATGGTCATCGCCGCATTTGATATTTCGAATGATGTAAACATTTACGCCAAGTGGGGCACGGCCTATCGTGCCGGGGGTGCCAACGCCCGCTCATTCACCTATCGGGCCTATGACCCGGAAGAGGTCGAAACGACCGAAATCGGACTGAAGAGTGAATTGTTCGACCGCCATGTGCGGCTGAACCTGGCCGCTTATTCCACGCGCTACAAGGACCAGCAAATCGATTTCCTGAATATCGATTTCAACACGGGTCGCTATTCCATCGAGACGGTGAACGCGCGCGGCGTCAGCAAGCTCAAAGGCATAGAAGCCGATATAGTGGTTGCGCCGCTTCCAGGCCTCACCCTCACAGGCAGCTATGCCTACACATACAGCAAACTTCGTCCAGCACCCAATCCGTTCCTGTTCGACGCGTTGCAGACGGTCTATCTCACGGCGACGCCGAAACACGCCTATAGCGTGGCCATCGATTACCAACTTCCGCTGGAGTGGACCACAATCCGAGCGCATCTGGACGGCGGTGGCGACAACGGCTTCCATTCCAGCGCCGAATCCTATCTGACCGACAAATCCTTCGTGGTGAACGGTCGGCTGGCTCTGACGGACATCGACCTGCAATCGAAGGCAAAGCTGCAACTGTCGCTCTGGTCGCGCAATTTGTTCAACGAACAGCATGTGTTCTACCGCGCCGGCTACTCCTATAGTTCCACGGGAATAACTGGACTCTATAACGAGCCGCGCACCTACGGCATCGACGCGACCGTCAAATTCTAGAGCATCGTGCGGAAAAGTGGGAACCGGTTTTCCACAAAAAACGATGCGACAACAAACAACTAGAGCGCGCGACCTGCGTCAGATTTAACGCAGCGCGCTCTAGACATATCGGGTGCCTTTCCGCTGCCATCGACCGAAGATGGAAGATGGAAGGACAATATTACATGACGCATGGAGAATTAATGTGCAGCAGATGAAACGCTCGAATCGCATGGGCGTCACCGCGATGGGGCTGGTGCTGGCGCTATCGGCTCTGGCGGCCTGCGCCGCGACGACGGCAACAGTTGCCCCGTCCTCCACCGTGTCTGCCGCACCGGCGGAGCATGAGCGGCTGTTGCCGCTGGAGGGCGGATACAATTTCCGTGACCTGGGCGGTTACAGGGGTGCAGGCGGCAAGACCGTGCGCTGGGGTACGTTGTTCCGCTCAGGCACGATGACCCACCTGACGCCCGCCGATTTCACCTATCTGAAACGCATCGGCCTTCGCACCGTGACCGATTTTCGCTCGATTGAAGAAAGGCGGGTGGAGCCAGTCGCCTGGCCACAGGGTGGAGCGACGGTGCTCGCCGACGATTACAAGATTGACTCAAACCCGATGACGCAGGGCTTGGGCCATGCCGATCTGACCGAGCAAAAAGCCTTCGATTTGATGGCGGAAGGTTATCGGACATTACCCTATGATCTTGCCAGCCAATATCGGCGGATGTTTGCCCAATTGCTGGCGGGCAATGCTCCACTCGCCTTCAACTGTTCGGCGGGCAAGGACCGCACCGGCATTGCGGCGGCGCTGATCCTGACGGCTCTTGGGGTTTCGCGTGAGGATGTTTTCAAGGATTATCTCCTAACCAATCGCTATATACTCGACAAAATGACGCCGCAATCGCCCCTCAGCAAAGCGGATGAAGTCTGGGGGGCGATGCCGCCCGCAGCCATGCGAGCCTTCAGCGCGGCGGACCGCCGTTTTCTGCAGGCGATGTTTGACGCGATCGACAAGCGTTCGGGCGACATCGATCTTTATCTTGAAAAGGAAATGGGATTGTCGAAGATTGACATCGCCGCCCTGCGCGCTCGCTATCTGGAATGAAGAGAGGGAGGCCAAAATTCTATTGGCGGGCAAACGCGCTCCAATACATGTCGGAGCGCTGGTTATACATAGAACTATATTTGGCTTGCTGCCGGTTTGGCGGACACCAAGATAAGGTGTTTATCAGACTGGAGGATATGAATGGAGTGAACCGCCCCGGCATTGCCGGTGGCCCCAACTCCTGAGAAGGGCCAATGAGCACGGCGACGAACAAGTTCGCGCCCGACGTTCATGTCCGGCTCGCCGCGCAACTCGTCGTTGATCGTCTTGAACGCGCCGCCAATCTCCTTGTAAGCGACGGCTACGACCATAGCGGCCAGCAAAGCGACGTGCTGGCTGCAATGGTGCAATGGGCCGCCCATTATTTGCTCATCATCAAGGGTAGATGAAACGGGAGGCACCATAGGAGCCTGTCTTAGAAGTTGAAGCTGGCCGACACACCTACCTCACGCGGTGCCTGCGTTCTCACTTCGCGTAAGCCGGACAGGAACTCCGGCGATGTTGTGGGCGCTCCGGTCGGCGGCGTTTGCAGATAGCGCGTGGGAAACCGCCCCTGATCAGCAGAAATACTTATGATATTTCTATTATTCAGCAGGTTGCGCGCGAACAGCGCCACTTCCCAACTGGCGTCCTCGCCACGCACGCCGAGGAAAAGGTTCAGGTTATGAACTGCAGGAATCCTGTAGTTTGATGATTCCTGAACAAAGCCAGGCGTGAAGTTATACAGTCCACGCACGAACGCCTGCGCCCCGCCCACCGGAATGCGCGCTTCTGATGTAGCACTCAGCTGGAATTCCGGCGATTGGTTGAGCCGGGTGTTCAGCTTGCAGAAGCTCACCTGCTGCCCGATCGGAACCGCCGGTACGCCGTCGCTGTTCGGGATGCCATCGAAGTTGAAGTCGTCGCACGGCGCGATGGCGTTCTTATAGCGCGCATCATTATATGACATGTTCAGCGATGCGTCCCAGAAAGGGGTGAGCGAAGACGCCAACTGCATCTCCACGCCTTTGGCAACGGCATCCCCATTGAAACTGACCTGGAAGCCGGCACTATCGATCACGCCGTCTCGCGCTGACGCGGTCGTGGCCCCTGTCAGGCCGATAAATCCGTCGAACTTCTGATAGAACGCAGCAATGTTCAGCGAGACCCGGCGATTGAACAGTTGCGACTTAAGGCCGATTTCCACCGCATCGGACCGTTCCGGATCAAGTGTAAGCAGCGACGGATCGACGTCCGCCGCGGCCAGCATCGGCGCACCGCGGCGGAACGACCGGCCATAGGTGACATAGGTGGTGACCTCAGGCGACCATTCGTAAGAAACGCTCGCGGTTCCGGTGAGCGGCAACGCCTTCTGGCGAGCGGCATCCGGCGCAATGGAGGGGCCACGCACGATGGTGAAACCAGGTTGTGGAAAACCAATCCCGCCCGGTGATACCACGGTGACGATATTCTGCGTGTAAGCCTTGTTCTGCGTCAGGCGAGCGCCAACCTCGACGCGCAACTTTTCGGTCACTTCGAAGCGAGCCTCGCCGAAAATGGCCATGTCTTGGTTATTGTTTGTGATGTCTGTTAACGCTGTGATCGGCAGTCGGAACATTGTCGCCGGGAACGGGGTGTAAGGTGAAGCGTTGCCGAATAGCGTATCGGTATCATATGTGGACGGGCTGAATGTGCGGCTTCTATTGTAGAACATGCCAGCAGTGAAATTGAACATTCCGTCGTACTTGGAATCGACCCTCAACTCACCCGTATAAGTTTTTGATGGATTGGGGACGATGAGGAATTGAGCGAACGACGGGACCGCGTTTGTGACATCTCGATCCATTTGGCTGAACAGGTTCGTATCCTGATAGCCGGCCAGGCCGCTGATCGTATAATTATCCATGTCCCAACGGAAATCGGCCACCGCCAAGTGCGTACGATTGGTGTAGAAGGTCTCGCCACTCGTGGCCGAATAGCGATCGCTCAGGCTGATTGCGGGACCACTCCGCTCTGGCGAGAACAGGCTTGGCTGCGCGCCGGGACCAAACACCTGCGCGCTTTGGCGCAGATAGCTGTCGGTGTACTGATAGATCAAGTTTGCGCTGAAATCGCCCGATTTGAAGGACAGTGTGCCACGCGCGCTGTTCGTGCGTTGTTTTGACCGTTCCTGGCGGTTGATGTTGAATGTCTGATTTCCGAGATTGCGATCGATCAGGCCGGCAACTCGCAGACCCAGCACACCCGGAATGATTGGCACGGAAGCAGCAGCTTGAAGGTTGCGGGTGCCTCGTTCCGAGAAGGTCATCTGCGCCCGCGAGGTCGGCCTATCGAGATCTGCGCGCCGCGTCGTGATCGTGATTGCCCCGGCAGGAGCCGTTCGGCCGCGTAATGTGCCCTGTGGGCCGCGCAGCACTTCGACCTGCTGGACGTCATATAGACCGGTACTGATGACATTGATGTCGACGGGCACTTCGTTGAAGTAAACGCCAATCGCCGCCGGTCCACCGATATCGGGATCGAACGAAATGCCGCGTAACGTAGCGGTGGTGTTACGTCCGTCGCTGGTAAGCTGGAGTCCGGGCGCGAGGGCCGCCACATCCTTGAAATCGAAAAGGTTGAACCTTTCCAAATCCTCGCCTGTCGCCACGTCGACAGCCACAGGGACGTCTTTGAGCGATTGCTCGCGTTTGGTGGCAGTAACGATGATTTCGTTGCCTGCCGACGCAGCGGTGTCGTCCGCATTCTGCGCCATCGCCGGAATCGATGCGATCACACTCGCGAGCGACACTGCCCCGTATAGAAATGTCTTGTAACCCATAATATTCCCCCCCCTAGGAACTGAAATTTTATGTCATTGCCGATAAAAAGAACCGGGCTGTTGCCTTGAGACCTGTGCACATCCTATCGTGCGTAAATAACAACTGGCAGAGCGATGAGGATGACCGAACGGCAACCACCGCGAGCGGATGGCCTTGCGAATATCCCGGCACCCTTCGCTGGAGATCGGCGACCGAGGCTCGACCTTCCGATGACGCAACGTATAATCACCGAACGGACGATCGCTGGGCTTTTGCCCCTTATCGAGAAAAAGGGCGGTGACCTTGCGCCGATCCTGAATCACAACGGCGCATCGGTTACTCTTGAGATTTTTCTTCGCGAAAGACTGCCTGCCCTCGACGATGGCAGGCTGCGGCAGATATCTGCCATGGCAACGATCGAACTGGCGAACATCCAGTCGCGCGCCGTGGGCCGCAGGCCTTTTCGAGAGTCCGACTGGCATATGATGCTGTTTTGCCTTGTCAGCAGCCGAAACCTGCGTGACGCGATCCACAATGCCAGTACATTGTTTGAAGTCGCAGACGGTCGCATGGGCATGATGGAACTGACGGAGCATGACGGCACGGCACATGTGCTGATGACCGGCTTGCGCAGTGACGATAACGAACTGGCATTGGTCGTCGCGCTCAACACTCTTGTCGTATATCATGAGATGTTTAGCTGGCTGATTGCGCGTCCACTTGGCGGTATCGCGCACCTCGACTTGCCCGAGGACTGCCGCGCCATGATCCAGGAGGATTTGCTTCCTTTTGATCTGGTCCTTGACGCGCGCCGACCCGGGTTCAGCTTTTCCGCAGAGCATCTCGATCAGCCCGTTATGCGCGTTATTGCAAAAGGTGAGCGGCACATGGACAGTTCTCTGTTCCATTATGCGGAGCGCAGCGAGCCGGAGGAGGTTGCCTACCACGCCAAACGCTTTGTGAGGTTCACCCTGCACGATAGTGGCCGACTGCCTTCGCTCGATCAGTTGAGTGATGCCTTGGGGATCGGACGTATGACGCTGCGTCGGCGCCTGGCTGCGGCCGACACCTCGTTCCAGGAAATCAAGGATAGTGAACGGCGCAGTCTGGCCGTTAACCTTCTGGACCACACGCGACTCTCTATCGAACAAATCGCCGAGAGACTCGACTTCTGCGACTCTGACGCGTTTCGTAACGCTTTTCGAACATGGGAAGATATGCCTCCGACGGAATACCGCAGACGGCCTCGACAGGTTGGACAAGCAGGTTAGCCTTCTTTATTTGCTGGCACGTTACCGACCGTTCATTTGAGATATTTCTACGATTACGCCGTCGGGATCTGCGGTGACGGCGGTCAGTATAGTGCCCTTGGCATCCATCGGCGGCTCGCGGAGAACGGCATAGCCCGCCCGGCGTACCCGTGCGGCGGCGGCGTGCACATCCGGCACAATCAGCCCTATTATTGCGCCGTGAGAGTGATTTTGTTCGGCTGTCGGCTGGTCATAGTGCTTCAGGATCAGCATCGGCTCGGCGGCCTGCGGACTTCCTGCAAAATTATATCCGATTTTCTGGAACGGGTCGGTCGGCTTGCTGATCCGAACCGCCACTTTCATGCCCAGCGCTTCGCTGTAGAACCGATGGGCTTTTGCCATGTCCGAAACCTCCAGCGATGCCCATATGAACTTGGGCGTTGCCATCGCCGATGGCTGTGAAGCGTCCTGCGCCATTGCCGCACCGGCGGTCAGGCCAGCGAACAGGAGCGCGGTCGCGACGGCCTGCCTCATGCCATGATCTCCGAAACGCCATTGATGGCGCGCATGGATTGGGTGCCCCAACTGTCGACGGGAACCCCCATCACCTGCTGCATCGTCAACCCTATTTGGGTAACGGGCTGACCGTTTCCGGCGATGTGAAGCCCGGTCCTGATCTTGCCGCCCGCACGCCCGGCCGTCATTATTGGAATGGTTGTGACGTCGTGGTTCTTGCCGTAGCTGACGTCCGAATGCGCCATGACCAGCGTGTTGTCGAGCAGTGTGCCGGCCCCCTCTTTCACAGAGGCGAGTCCGGCTACGAAATCGCCCCACGCTTCCATGTTCTGCTGCACAAATGTGTCGACCGTCGGCTGATACCCTTTTTCGCGATCGACAAACTCTTCATGGGTCGTCTGGTGATAGCCGGTGGTTGTGCCAACGCGGCGCAGATCCGAAAGCGCGGTGGAGAACACCATGTTGAATACGCGCGTCTGATTACAGGCCAGCGCCATCGCCAGCAATTCCGTCATGGCCTTGTGCGACTTCATCCGACCGACGATGTCTGTCGTCGACTTCAGTTCTTCGGCTTTTCCGGGGACGGCACAGGCTTCAGCGCGAGGCGGTTTTTCAAGCTGCAGGGCAAGCTTGTTCTCCACCTCGCGGATTGAAGTAAAATATTGATCGACGCGCGCCTTGTCGGCGGCCCCAAGCTTACCGAGCAATTTGCGCCGATGTTCAGTGACGCCCGACAAAACGCTACGCCGCGCGACGACTTGAGGATCGGCCTTGAAATCTGCTGCGTTCGGATCGTGGAAGTCCAGGCCGAAGACGCGGGCGTAAAGTTCCATGGGCGACGGAATTGCCGCATTGACCGAAGTTGCGTTGGCGTAGGAATATGTTGTGCTGGGATTGCCGTCCGGCGTTAGCGAAAGATTGCGAAAGAACGATCCGGCACCAATCGCATCGGCGATGAGCACATCAATCGTCGGTGCCTCAATCCGTTGCCAGGTATCCATGGGAATCCCGGTGCGGACGCCGATATTACCGCTGTAATGCGGGTTGTTGCTGCGTCCGTCGAGCGATACACCATAGCCCGACAGAATGTTTACGTGCTCACGCACTGGCTGCAACGCCTGGAGTTGGGGCGGAAGATCGAAGTTGGCGCCAGTCGCAGCAGGCGTCCAGCGATTGGGGATGACCCCGGTGCCCCAGAACCACGTTCCGAAACGTACCGGCAGCTTGCCTCCACCAACGGCCGCGGCAAACGCCGTTCCGCTATCGTCGAGAAAATAGTCGAGGAACGGCAGACCAACCGCGACCGCGGTCGCGCCCACCGTCCCGCGCATCAGAAAGCCGCGCCGGCTGAATCCCGCCATGTCAAAAACTCCCGGTCTTGGTGGAAGACGATGCCTGCGCTGTGCGCTGCGCCCGCATGAGTGGGCTGGTTCCGGCGAAGAACTCCGGACTGGTTGTGATCGTATGGAACAGCTTGCCGATCTGATAGCCGCCGGCACCGAACGCCCGATTCAGGCGATCGATCAGCGGCTGTTCATTGCTCAGCAGTGGCCGGCCTGATGCGCTGCGCCAGGCGGATTGCGTCAGGCATCGGGTAGTCGCCGGATGGTGGGCCAGCGCCTTGCCCAAACTCACCGGATCGGTGATTTTGACATCGTCGAGGTCGCCCGAGGTGTCGATGATGGCGCCCGCTTCGGTTGCTCTGAACTGGCCCGCCCCGTCAAACTTCTCAAACGTCAGGCCGATCCCGTCGGTCTTTTTATGACAACTCGCGCATTCCTCGTCGTCAAGATGCGCCTTGAGCCGATCACGCGTCGTTTTGAACTGGGGATTGCCGGTATCCTGAACGATCGTGAAATTGACGTTCGCTGGCGGCGGCGCGACATGCTCGCACATCAGGATTTCGCGTATAGCCAGGCCGCGCAAGGTGGGCGAAGAGCGCCCTTCGTGGCTATGAAGCGTCAGGAAGCTGATCTGCGTCAACAGACCGGCTCGCGGATCATTGGCGGGAAGCTCGATCATCTCCCAGTCGAGAGACGGATGCGGCATCCGATACAGCGGACTCAGCACACGATTCATGGCGACCCGCCGGGTGGTAAACAGTTCGCGATAGTCGCCCTTTTCGCGGATCAGCAATTCTATCGTGGTGCGCAGCGTTTGCTCGCGCGCGGCGGCGGCGGCAGTCGACCGAAAGCCCGGATAGATCACCGGATCTTTAACCAGCTTGGTTGCACCCTCCAGACGGAAGAAATCGTCGAAGAATGCGCGTGCGCCTTCTTCAAAACGGGGCGAGGCGAGCAAGCGCTGAACCTGGGTCTCAAGCCCAGCTGACGTCATCAGCTCCCCCGCAGACGCCGCGCGCATCAGCTCTGCATCAGGGGTCGTATTCCAGAGAAAATAGCTGAGGCGCGACGCCCGTGACCATCCATCCAGCGTCAGCCCGCCGCGCCGGACAGGATCGGCGACATAGTTGTCGACCTGGAAAAGGAACGGCAGGTCGACAAGCATGCCACCAAGAGCCGTGGCCAGCCCCTTGTCGAAACTGCTCAATTGGCTGGCGGCATCAAGGGTATTGGCAACCGCAAGATCCAGTTCGTTCTTGGTCAACGGCCTGCGGAACAGGCGTTGCCCCATCCGCGCAAAGAAGCGTTCTGCGCACTGACGACCATCAGCGTCTCCGGCGCCGGGTGCGCAGCCCACCAATCGCTCGCGATTGGCTGGCGCGATAACCTGCTCGGCAATCCCGCGAGCAATGGTCGCATATTGTTCTGCGCCACCCGAAGTAATCGATACTACGCCCGTCCCAGCACCGATCAGTCCGTCCACCCGCAGATCGGGTTCAATCCTGCCCATGATCTTGAAATCGGGTCCAAAGATATCGGCGATGGTCGCACGATATTGCGTTTCTGTCAGGCGGCGCAGCGCGGGTGCTTCGTCGGCGGTGGTGGTGGATGTCGCCGGGACCGCAGAATCCAGCGGAATACGGGTGGCGACGGCGGTGGCCAGCACGGCAGACGCCGCGAGTATAACGACGCGCTTTGGAGATCGAGCGAGGAATGTCATTTCTGGGCCAGATCCTTGGCATTTGCAGATGCCCGGTGGGCAAAAGCCGGCACACCTCGGAATTGTAGAGCCGTGGAGATCGCGGTGTTGCGACCCGTGCGCGGGTCAGGATAGCCATCGGCATATTGGCGAATGGACTTCACTGCCGCAGGGCAGGACATAAGGTTGAGACCCACGGTTCCGGCTTGCGCATATTGGTCAAAAAGACTGGCGATGGTGTGATAGCCGAATATCTGTCCGCCGATCGCCTCGCCATCCTTGAGTGCGACGCGAAGCCGCGCGCCTTTCACTTCGCGATAGCCATCGACGATCACCTCGCGCATACGGATGCGCAGGTCGAACGGTTCCGTTTCCAGAACACCGTTGCGGATCGTTCCCTTTGCTGAAACCTGGAATCGCGGCTCGGGATCGACATCGTATGTCGCCCAAGCCAGCGGCTTGCCCTGGCCCGTCAATTCCAGCGGCGAATCGGCCGAATAGAACCGCACCGTCACATTCTCGTCGTTAGTCGGGTCGTCGATTCCGCTGACCTGTAAGATCGGCGGGGACATGATTGAACTGATGACATTGTCAGCAACTTTGGGATCGCCGTAATCGCGCGTTGTCCGGTTACAACCCGTGGCGCGGATCAGGGCGTTGTCCACGCCGGTTTCGCCTTCGAGATTGCGAAACGAACCTCGCCCGGCCTTACCATTTAGATCGATACCATAGGCGATTTCACCCTTATAAGGCGCGGCGCCGACGGCAAACGACGGAAAATCATCGGGGTCGGTGCACATATTGTATCCGAACACCAGCCCGAGATACGAAAGCTTGCCCTTGCCCGGAGGTATTTTATATTTGGCGCGCAGCGCCTCGATCTGTTGGGGCGAATAGATTGGAGAAGCTCCGTTGCGGCCAGGCAATGCGCCCGTCTTTCCACCCGGCATCGGATATTTCTTCCTCATTGCCGCTTCAAGCTCATCCTCCTTGGCCGGATCAGCCAGGTCTGCCCTCAGCGCTGGGGGCAGTTGATCGAGGAAGATCTCGACCGCAGTCTTCGACATCGCCGGACATGCTTTTTCGTCCGGGTGGGATGCGACGTAGACGTTGCTGAGCACGTAGGTGTAGGTTTTCGACCCGTCCGTCGCGCCGCCGAGAAACAAAGCAGCGACGGGTGCTACCGCAGCCGGAGCCAGAGCGCGGGAACGCCGCAACACGTCACGCACCTTCGCGGCCGCGCCCTTCCTGCCAACAGTCATCTCTCTCTCCATTCGCATTGCGGCGGTTTTCCACCTGCAAAGGCCGATGCTTCGGCTACCGAAACATTATGCTGCCAACCGATGTGCAAACACCCATTTCCTGTTCAACGCCCACTGTGGCGCGGATCGCCCAACCAGTCGAACGCGAGCATCCTGTTCGTCCGTCGCACGGTAGGGCAGACCAGGTGCACCACTATTCCGCTGCTTGCTGTTGATCGCGAGGTCAAAAAGCGCCCGGTCTAGCAATCGGCGGCGCTGATTGAGGTAGAATCGGATTTCCCAAATTTGCTTGGGTTTCAAGACGCGCTTCGCGCCGACGGTCTTTCCAGCATTCCAGACCTGATGCTTGTTGGCAGTGGGTTCAGTTTCAGGCATCCCCATGATCTTCTCGGCAGAACTTACGGATTCTCTGATTTTCCGTAACATCGCCAATTACCAGCATCTGAAGAACAGCGCGCCCTTTGATGGTGACAGTTTGACTATATATTGGACACGGTTCCCAACGCCCACGACGTCAATCCCTATGTCGCTACCCTTGCGTGGAACGGGACGCTCATCCTCCTGGGATTGCTGGGTGCAATCGATCCGCCGCTCCACAATGTGCCGCTGATGCTGGGCCGAAGGTCGGTCGCCAGCTCCAATGTTGGCGGGATCGCCGAAACACAGGAAATGCTCGATTTCTGTGCCGCCAACGACATCAGCTGCGATGTCGAAATGATCGACATGCAGGACATCAACGACGCCTATGAGCGCATGCTCAAGGGCGACGTCCGCTACCGCTTCGTCATCGACATCGCATCCCTGCGAACGGCGTAAGCGCTGAGATCGCCAGCGAATATGTCGGCCCGCCGGACTTGATCTGACGGGCCGGTTCAGTTTTTCGGCACAATGTCATTGGGGATCGCCACGATATGAGCAGCCTTGCGCAGCGGCATGCCGCCGCCAGTCCAGATCCGCGGAAAGCGCGCATGATGCTTGTTCGACCGTTCCTCGCGCAGAAAGATCAGCGGATCCGCAGCATTTGGACGGCCGGTTTCTCCGAAGGCTCCAGTCGCTGAATGTTTTGGATCGGTCGAGCCACCTAAACGACAGTAATTTCATCCAGAAGCAGCTTTACTATCTGCGCGCTGTAGGCATTGGGAGGACAGCGTCTGGAACCACTGCTTTTGGTGCTTCTCATTCCGCCATGTTTTGCTGCGGGCGGCGATCACCCTGGCTGCAGCCTGCCGGAATGCGGGAATGCCTTGCACCGTTCGAATATCGGATCCAGCCCGAGTTCGACCCAGGTGCGGATTTCCCGCGCCCGTTCCCGGGCGGTCGCCAGCGAGACTTTGGACGCGCTGCCCAAGGCCAAAGTCGCGCCGGCTGCAATTCTTCTGTTCCCGGCACATCCACCTCTTGCCGCCGCCAGGCTGAATCACAAGAAACAGGCCATCGCCGAGCCGCCCGAGGCGTGTTGCTACCTTTACAGCGGTAGCGGAGAGCTTTCCCATCCACCAAATCTTCCACATTATTTCTTACATTTCAATCGGTTACCGGCGGACTGGCAGGGGTGAACGTGGGCACGAATTAGCTGAAAGCCGCAGAAAATCTGGGCTTTAGTGATTCGGAACGGATGTGACATGACAGTTAGGTGGCGGAGAGGGAGGGATTCGAACCCTCGGTACCGTTTCCGGCACGCCGCATTTCGAGTGCGGTGCATTCGACCACTCTGCCACCTCTCCGCAGAAGGTTTGGCGCATGCCATCCCGGTCGAGCGGCGGCCATTAGCGAATGAATACCGGCTTGCCAAGCGGCCTGGGCCGTATTTTTCTTGTAACGGCGCGAGAGCGTCTTAAATTGAATGGCATGACCGACCTGCCCTCCATTATCGGAGCCGATGTTACCGCGCCGCCCATCGTCCACGCGCGTTTCAGCATTGGCGACATCGTACAGCACCGGCATTTCGGTTTTCGCGGCGTGATATTCGACATCGACCCTGTCTTCGCCAACAGCGAGGAATGGTATCAGGCGATCCCGGAAGGATCGCGGCCTGACAAGCATCAGCCATTTTATCACCTGCTCGCCGAAAATGGTGAAGCCAGCTATGTCGCCTATGTCAGCCAGCAGAATCTGGTTGTCGATGACAGCGACGAACCGGTCGATCACCCGGCGATAGGAGGCATGTTCGACACCTACGCCAATGGCAAATATCAACTGCGCCCGCTGCATCGCCACTAAAGCCCGCCCGACGCAAAGGCGCAGCCTGGCCGCGCTGATAGTGCTGCTGGCAGCGGCTTGCCCGGCCAGTGTTGAGGGCGAGGTCTCCGAAGAGACCGGCCCGGCCCGCGTCAACGCCGACCCGACTTTCCCCTTTTCTAACGAGATCGCCGCCTTCGCCAAAGCCGACGCGGCGGAGCCGGCTCTCGCCGACGCCGTGCTGTTCCTGGGCAGTTCCAGCATTCGCCTGTGGGACACGAGAGCGAGCTTTCCAGCGCGTAACGTCGTCAATCGCGGCTTCGGTGGGGCCACGACCGACGACGTACTGCGTCATTATCCCCGCCTCCTCCCCCGTTCCGGGCCCCATTTCGTGCTGATCTATGTCGGGGAAAATGACCTTGCGGGGGGTGCCAGCCCGGACACAGTGGCGCGCAGCATCCTGACCTTGGTCAAACGGCTGCGGGCCAGCTATCCGACAGCACGGGTCGCCTATCTTTCGCTCAAGCCCAGCCCCATAAGATGGACTCTCTGGCCCAAGATGGCGGCCGTCAACATGACCGTCGCAGCGCGCAGCCGGGTCGCCGGTTTCGACTATCTGGATGTCGCCGCCAGCCTGCTGGCCAGCGACGGCCTGCCGGACGCATCCCTGTTCCGCCCCGACGGGCTGCATATGAATGCGCGCGGCTATCAGCGTTGGACCCATGTGGTGCAAGGCTGGCTGCAATCAGCCTCTGCCCCGTCGGCTGCGCCCGACCATATCCTGCGCGGGCGCTTGGACAGGATTTCTTCACTTTCCAATTGATCCACAGACAAGCAACATTATTACCATGCCCTTGATCTGGCGTGGACGAGGGGAAGAGCCGTGACGACCGATTTGACCAAAGCCGCGCCGATGGCGGAACTGACGCTTCGCGGCGTGGTGCTGGGTGCAATCATCACCGTGCTTTTCACCGCGGCGAACGTTTATCTCGGTCTCAAGATCGGCCTGACCTTCGCCACGTCGATTCCGGCCGCCGTCATCTCCATGGCGGTGCTGCGCCTGTTCGCGACCGGCAACATCCTGGAAAACAACATCGTCCAGACGATCGCATCGGCGGCGGGTACATTATCCGCCATCATTTTCGTCCTGCCCGGACTGGTCATCATCGGCTGGTGGCAGGGCTTTCCATATTGGCTGTCCGCTTTCACCATCGCGCTGGGCGGCATATTGGGCGTCATGTATTCCGTGCCGCTGCGCCGCGCGCTGGTGACCGGGTCGGACCTGCCCTATCCCGAAGGCGTCGCCGCCGCCGAAGTGCTCAAGGTCGGCGCGGGATCGCGTGAGGGGCTGGAGGAAAATAAGCGCGGTCTTGCCGCAATCCTTATGAGCGCGCTGGCTGCCGCGGCTTTTTCAATCGCCGCCAAGACCAGGCTGATCGCGGAGGAGGCCGCCACCTTTTTCAAGCTGGGTGCCGGTGCGACGTCGGTCTCCACCAGCTTCTCCATGGCGTTGATCGGGGTCGGTCATCTTGTGGGCCTGTCGGTGGGGATTGCGATGTTCGTCGGGCTGCTCATCAGCTGGCTGGGGCTGGTGCCATGGCTGACCGCGCCCCTGCCCGCGGGCGCGGACCTGGCCGAAGTGGTCGGGACGACCTTTCGCACGAAAGCGCGCTTCATCGGCGCGGGGACGATCGGCGTGGCCGCAATCTGGACATTGCTCAAGATATTGGGACCCATCGTCAGCGGCATCCGGTCCGCCATCGCCGCCGCAAAGGCACGCAAGGCGGGTGGCAACGGCCTGCTCGACCTGACGGAGCGGGACCTGCCCATCGGCATCGTCGGCGGCACGATCATCGCGTCGCTTGCACCGATCGCGGTGCTGCTCTGGTATTTTGCGCAAGGGGGACCGATCGCCCTCAATCCCATCCCGATCATCATCCTGACGCTCGCCTATATATTGGTCGCAGGCATCGTCATCGCGGCGGTCTGCGGCTATATGGCGGGCCTGATCGGCGCGTCGAACAGCCCGATTTCCGGCGTCGGCATCCTTGCCGTGCTGGGGGCGTCGCTGATCCTGGCCGCCATTTACGGCTCGGGTGGAGACCCTGCGGAAACGCAGGCGCTGATCGCTTACGCACTGTTCGTCACCGCCATCATTTTCGGCATCGCCACGATTTCCAACGACAATCTGCAGGATCTGAAGACCGGGCAGCTGGTGGGCGCGACCCCGTGGAAACAGCAGGTCGCGCTGGTCCTGGGCGTGATATTCGGCGCGCTTGTGATCCCGCCCGTGCTTGACCTGCTCAACAGCGCCTTCGGCTTTGCTGGGGCTCCAGGAGCGAAGGCCACCGCCCTGCCCGCACCCCAGGCGGCGCTGATCTCCGCCCTTGCCAAGGGCGTTCTGGGCGGCGATCTGGACTGGTATCTGATCGGCGCGGGCGCTCTGATCGGGGTTGTCGTGGTGGCGGTGAATGAGCTTCTGGGCCGCGCGGGCAAGCTGCGCCTTCCACCGCTCGCAGTGGGCATGGGAATTTATCTGCCGATGGCGCTGACCCTGCTGATCCCCATTGGCGCGACGATTGGCCATTTCTACAATCGATGGGCACGGCGTCAGTCCGACCCGGACTTTGCCGAACGGATGGGCGTGCTGATGGCCACCGGCTTCATCGTCGGGGAAAGCCTGTTCGGGATCGCGTTTGCGGGCATGGTCGCCGCGACGGACAGCGATGCGCCGCTGGCTCTGGTCACGGAAAACCGCTGGGCCGTCCCGCTGGCGCTGCTGATCTTTGCCGCAACCGTCGGCGCGCTTTACGCGCGCCTCAGGCGTCAGGCGTCGCTGCCCTTCTAGAAAACGACGCTCATTTGCGGGCGAACCAGCTGATCAACGCGGACTTCAGGCGCGCCCGCGTCTCGATCCGCGTCTTGATCGCAGAGATGGAGCGATCCACCACCTTGCGCGATTCCGGGGTCAGATGCTGGCTGGCATAGGCATCCAGCTTCGTCACCATCGCCGGGTCGGCCGATCCGCCGCCCAGTCGCGCAATCGCCTGCGAGCGAGCCGACACGTCGATCAGCGCTTCATATTGCTGGCGGTGGGCCAACACATAATCGACCGCCAGCATCGGATGCTCGCCACCCACCTGAGAGATGATCGCCGCGCTGGTCGTCTTGCCCGGCTCATCGGTCAGCGCCAGATCGAGCGCCTTGCGCGCCAGCGCCTCATCCTTGGCCGCGCCCAGCAAAGCGAAGAGGGTACTTTTTTCCAGATCCGTCTTCGCCCCGTTAGCCATGGTGCGCAGCCGGTCCCAGGTCGCCGCATCGGCGTTCTCCGCAATGATCCGCAGCCATATGTTGCGTAACGGTCCATCCAGCGCAGCGGGATCGCTGGCGAATGCAGCAAAGCGCCGATTCGCCTCACCCACCACCGCCGTGTCACCCATGCCGCCAAGCGCTCCGACCAGAGCGGATCGAAGCACCGGTGCCTGCGGCCCCTCACTCGCCTTGGCATCATAGCCGATGGTGGCAAGCATCGGCGTCAGCTTCTTTGAGGCGTAGGATGCGACCTTCGCCTGTGCCGCCTTGTCGCCGTCCAGCATGGTGTAGGCGCTAGTCAGATAGCCCGGCACCTCCGCCAGCACAGCGGGACTCGCGCGCGCGGGCACGGCATCGATCAGGTCGAGCGCCAGCCCGATAGGCTGATAGCCGCCCAGCCCAAGCTGGAAATTGTCGGCAAGAAGGCCGGTTTGGTCGATACCGGCCAGCCGCGTGAAGTCCTTTGCCAGCGCCTTCACATTCGCCTGCGGATAGAGCGAGCGATAATAGCCCGTCTGCCCCGCATTGATCACATAAGCGCCGCATCCGGGCAGCGTCATCTGCCCCTGCCCCTTCAGGATCAACCGCTGCTCCTGCCCGCCCAATATCTGCGCCTTGACCGGCACGTTCCAGCTGAGCGGTGCTTTGTCCTTGCGGTCGCGGCTGAACTCGCTTTGGCTCAATTGCAGCAGCGTATTTCCGCCGCGGCACTGGGCACTGTCCACCTTCACCAGTGGAATGCCGGGCTTGGACGTGAAATCATGGGCAATCGAAACCAGCCCGGTCGCTCCGGCACCCTCGACGGCTTTCCACAGGTCGTCGGTCACCGTATTCCCATAGGCATGGGCCTTCATGTAGCTGCGAATGCCGCTGCGCCACACATCTTCGCCCGCATAGCCTTCCAACATGGTGATCACCGCCTCACCCTTCTGATAGGTGATGGCGTCGAACGCCTGGTTCACTTCCTCTACAGTAGCGATTTTCTGCACCACCGGATGCGTCGTCGCCAGCGCGTCCAGGCCCATCGCCCGTTCCCGCCCATCGACGCGGGTCAACAGCATTTCCCAGTCGGGTTGCAGCTTGTCCGTGACCTTGGTCGCCATCCAGCTGGCGAAGCCTTCATTCAGCCACAGATCGTCCCACCAGGCCATGGTGACGAGGTCGCCGAACCATTGATGCGCCATTTCATGCGCGACGATCTCGTAAATGGTCCGCTTCGTTTCTTCGGATGTGAAACGCGGATCAACCAGCAACGCCCGTTCAAAGGTGAAGATCGCGCCCCAATTTTCCATCGCGGAAAAAAACTGGCTCTGTCCCGGCCCGGCGACATTGTCGAGCTTGGGCAGCGGAAAGGGCACGCCGAAATAATCGTTATACCATGGCAGGATCGCCGCCGAAGCATCCAGCGCCAGTTGCGCCTTGCCCGTATTGCCCTTGCCAGTAATCACGCCGACTTCGGTCGCACCCGCCATCTTGGTGGCGCGTTCCAGTTCGCCCAGGCCAAAGAACAGCAGATAGGACGACATTTTGGGACTGGTGCCGAACGTCACTTGCGTCTTGCCGCCGCCCAGATCCTTCGACGCCTGGATCGGCATGTTGCTGACCGCCAGTTCTCCGGTGGGCACGATGGCCGTCAGATCGAATGTCGCCTTGTAGCTTGGTTCGTCAAAGCTGGGGACGAAACGACGCGCATCGGGCGCTTCGAACTGAGTGAACAGCGCGCGCTTCGCCTTGCCTGCATTGTCGGTGTAATCCAGCGCGAACATTCCGTTCGCCTGGGTATTGATCACGCCCGCATAAACAATGTCCAGTTTGTAGCTGCCGGGCTGCAACGGCTTGCCGAAATTGAAGGTGGCTGTCTGCGCATCCGCGTCGATCCGGGCGCTTCCCTTGACCGCCTTGCCCTTTGTCGGGGTCAGCCGGACGTCGCTGATCGTAAGGTCCGCCGCATTCAGCACCAGCGCGGGCAAAGGCTGGGTGACGGTCAGGTCAATCGTCACCTTGCCGCTGAACTTCAGGTTGGACGCATCGGGCGTGACGGTGATCGCATAATGGCTGGGCGCGGCACCGCGCGGCAGCTGGGTCGTGATATTGGGCGCGGGGCCTGCGGACGCCTGCGCAAGGGCGGGCTGGACAAAAGCCACCGGCGCAGCCGCCAGCATCAGCGGAAGAATTTTCGCAAAAGACATCAGGTTCGCAACTCCGACACGTTGGAACGGCGCAGCCACAACGGCACAGCGCCATGATAGTTGCGGGATCGAACCTTTCGCCGCGCCGGTCAAGCGCAGCCGTCCGCCCGCAATATCGTTGGTCGAACGTAATTATTCATTTGTCAAACAGCGCACATGAGAATGCGGCAGGGCGTCAGCCTCGCCCGCGATAGCCCGGCACATCCTGCGGTGGCAGCCACAGCCCGGCAGGCGGCGCGTCGGATTGCCAGAAAACGTCGATGGGAATGCCGCCGCGCGGATACCAGTAACCACCAATGCGCAGCCAGATGGGCTGCATTTCAGCGAACAGGCGCTCGCCAATGCCGACCGTGCAATCTTCGTGAAAGGCGGCATGGTTGCGGAATGAACCCAGGAAAAGCTTCAGCGACTTCGATTCGACGATCGTCTCTGCCGGTGCATAGTCGATGACCAGATGAGCAAAGTCGGGTTGCCCGGTGACGGGGCAAAGCGACGTGAACTCCGGCGCGGTGAAACGCACCAGATAGGGCTTTCCGGGGCGGGGATTAGGCACATAGTCGAGCACCGCTTCCTGCGGGTGCGCGGGCAGCGCACTGCTCTGGCCAAGGTGGATGGGTTTCGATAGGTTGGGCGTGTCGGTCATGTCCGGCCATCTACGTCATTGCACGCATAATGTCATCGTCCCGCCATCCCGTCCTATCGTTCACATCCCGTTCAGCGGGCAGTCGCCTTGGCTGCGGTCCATGATTTCGCGTCCTGCCTTGACGATCATCCTGCCGCTGCTGTTGGCCACGCCCGCGCTGGCGCAGCAGCAGGACGCCGCCGACCCGGTGTTCAACCTCCCTCAGGCCGGGCAGCCGCAGGCCGACCCCAATCGGCAGGGGCCGGAACTTGACATCTATCGCGGGGCACCGGTTCAGCTTCCACCGCCGCCTGTGACCGTGCCCACGATCACGCCACCGCCGCCAGTGGTCCAGCTGCCCCAGCCGCCCCAGCCTTCGACCGAAACTCCCCCCGTTGATGAGCAACAGCGCCCGGCTGCGCGTCCTGAGCGCCCCGCTACCGCGCCAAGCCAGCCTGCGCCAGCACAGGAAACCGCGCCGAACGAACCGCTGCCCAACGTTCAGCCGTCCCTTCCCACACCGGAATCGGAGCAGGCAGCGCCCGCACCGCAGGCCGACGCATCGCCCCAGCAGCCGAACGACGGCTTCCCATGGACTTGGGTCCTGGCGGCGCTCGCGCTGGTAGTCGGGGCGATCGGCACAGCCTGGCTGCTTCGCAGGAAAGGGTCCGACGACAGCGAGACGTTGGATGTGGAAGCGGAAGAAGCGGAAAGCGCGCCGCCCAAGGCCGCCCCACAGGCAACGCCGCGACGACCAGCACCAGCGCCGCCGACAGGCCCGCGCCCATGGATCGACCTGACCATGGAAGTGCGCAGCGCTCGCCTGTCGCTGATGGGCGCGACCATCGACTATGTGCTGACCCTGCACAATCGCGGTGACGGCCCGGCGGAGGATATTCTGATCCGCAGCCTGATCGCCAATGCCGACAGCGAACAGCAGGCGTCGCTTCGGCAATTTTTCGCGGGTTCTACCGGCCTGCCGACCCATTCCGTCGTATCCATCATGGCGGGCGAAAGCCACAGCGTGAAAGGCGAACTGCGACTGCTGCCGGACCAGATCGCACCCGTGCGGATGGAAGGCCGCACGTTGCTGATCCCACTAGCGGCGTTCGATGTGCAATATCGTTGGACCGGGGAACAGGGCGCTCCGGGTTCGGGCCGAACGGGGCGGGCCTTCATCATCGGGCAGGAAAAATCACCACCCGCCGACCGGCTGGCACCTTTCAGGACCGACCTTGGCCCGCGCCAATTCCCGACGCCGGGAAGCCGGGCGACCGCGCTCACCCTTACCAGCTGAAGGCGGCGGGTGGACAAGCCCCTTCCCACTGACCCCGCCCGCTCCTAGAAAGATCGGAACGGCACTCACCGAGGGGCGGCATGGACATTTTGGTTTCCACCAGCTGGTTGGCAGGACAGCTTGGAAAAAGCGACCTGCGCATCATCGACGCCAGCCTGTTCCTGCCGGGTGACCCGCGCGATCCTCGCGCCGAATTTGAACAGGCCCATATTCCCGGAGCAGGCTTTCTGGATCTGCCCAGCCTGTGCGATGCCGACGACCCTCGACCCGGCATGTTGCCCAGTGACGATTTCATGACCGAACGCTGCCGCGCACTCGGCATCAACAGCAACAGCCATGTCGTCGTCTATGACAACAGCCCGACGCACAGCGCGGCGCGCGGCTGGTGGATGATGCGCCTTTATGGCGTGGGCGCATCAGCCTCTATCCTGGACGGCGGCCTGCCCAAATGGCTGGCCGAAGGAAGAGCGGTGGAGAGCGGCTGGCCGGTCGTCCCACGCGGAAACGTCATCGCACGCCGTGCCGAAGGGCAAGTGCGAACCAAGGAAGATCTGCTCGCCAACCTACAGGACGGACCAGCGCAAATCGTCGATTCTCGCAGCGCGGCCCGCTTTTTGGGCGAGGACAAGGAACCGCGTCCCGGCATGGCGTCGGGCCATATCCCTGGCGCGCGCAACATTCCTTCATCGACCATCTTCAAATCCGACAACAGCATGAAGACCGGGGATGAATTGCGCCGCCTGTTCATCGATGCGGGCGTCGATTTCGACCGCCCCCTCATCACCAGTTGCGGCACCGGGGTGACCGCTGCCATCCTGCTCGCGGGACTGGAGATGCTCGGCAAGATCGACGTCACCCTTTATGATGGAAGCTGGTCCGAATGGGGTCTGGACCCGGCCACGCCCAAGGCGGTGGGACCGGCATGAGCGGCGGAGACAACAGCAAGGATGGACGGCGACCGCTGACCAAGCTGGTGCAAGCCGGGCGAAAACCCGAATGGACCAGCATGCCCGACCAACCCGGCGGCATCGTCAACCCGCCAGTCTGGCGCGCTTCCACGATTCTCTATGAAAATGTCGCTCATCTGCGCAAGGCAGCGGGGGCAAGTACGCATGAGCGGCTATTCTATGGGCGGAAGGGCACGCCGACGGCATGGAGCCTGGCCGATGCTCTGACGGAAATGGAGCCGGGGGCGGAAGGCACCATGCTTTTCCCGTCCGGCGTGGCGGCGATCGCCTGCGCGCTTATGGCTGTGCTGAAACCGGGCGACCAACTGCTGATGGTCGACAGCGCCTATGACCCCACGCGCAATTTCTGCGAACAGATGCTGCGTCCGCTCGGCATTGAAACGGTCTATTATGATCCGACGATCGGCCCCGGTATCGCCGACCTCATCACCGGTTCGACCCGCGCCATTTTTCTGGAAAGCCCCGGCAGCCTCACCTTCGAAGTGCAGGATATCCCCGCCATCACCACCATCGCCAGGGAAAAGGGCATCGTCACCCTGCTGGACAATACATGGGCGACGCCACTCTTCTTCCCGGCACTTTCGCACGGCGTCGATGTGTCGATCCTGGCCTGCACCAAATATATTGTCGGCCATAGCGACGTAATGATGGGGTCCGTCACCGCGACCCCCGCCCTCCTGCCCGCCATCCGCCGATCGGCCTATCTGTTCGGACAGATGACCAGCCCCGACGACGCATGGCTGGCGTCACGCGGATTGCGGACATTGGGCGTGCGCCTCCAGCAGCATCAGGACAGCGCGCTGACGGTCGCCAACTGGCTGGCGGACCAGCCCGACGTGGCGCGCGTGCTTCACCCCGCTTTGCCCTCCTGCCCCGGTCACGATATCTGGCGGCGCGATTTTTCAGGGTCCAGCGGCCTGTTCAGCTTCGTCTTGAAGGGCGGTGACGAACAGGCCCGCGCCGCGCTGATCGACGGCCTCGCCCATTTCGGCATCGGCTACAGCTGGGGCGGCTTTGAAAGCCTTGCCCTGCCGGTCGATCCCGCGCGCCATCGCACCGCCACCACATGGGACGCGGAAGGCCCCGTCGTCCGCCTCAACATCGGGCTGGAAGATCCAGCTGACCTCATCGCCGATCTGGAACGGGGTCTGGCCCGGTTTTGCGCGGTGCGTGGATGACGACGGGGGTGCCTGACCTGCTGGCGCTGTTGCCCGGTGATCGCGCGATGGTGCATCCGCTGGTGGCGCTGGCGCTCGCGACCCTCGTCTATCTGACCGCCGATGGCTTGGCCCGGATCGCCGCCTTACGTATCCGCCGCCCCTTCACCTCGCTGGGCGAAGCGATGGACGGACATCTTCGCCCCATCTTGCGCCATGCCCTGGCTGGCGGATTGCTTGCGATCTGCGTGGCACTGTGGCCAGTCGACGGGATGGCCCATCTGATCCTGGGCGGAGCACTGGCGCTGGCCATGGCGTTGCTGGCCTGGCACATCCTGCGCAGCCTCGCCATTCCGCAACCGGCGGCCGTCCCCCTCGTCCTGCTGCTGTTCGTCATGGTCCTGTCGGGCAGCAGCGGCGGTTTTGCCCCCGTCGCGGACATGCTGGACGAAATCGGCATCGACCTTGGCAAGCGCCGCATCACCCTGCTCGGCATCTTCAGCATGGCGGCGATCTGCGTCGCCCTGTTCGCGGCGGTGCGCCTGGCCAACCGGCTGGTGGCGCGCAGCATCGCCCATACCAGCGGACTGGACCCCACGCAAAAGCTGCTGGCGCAAAAGCTGGGCGCGATCGGCGCCATCGTCGTCGCCTTTTTCGTCGGCATCGACCTTCTGGGCATCGACCTGACCGCCTTCACCGTCTTTTCGGGCGCGCTCGGCCTGGCGGTCGGCTTTGGCCTGCAAAAGACATTCGGCAACCTGATCGCGGGCATCATCCTGCTGATGGATCGTTCCATCAAGCCGGGGGACATCATCGTCGTCGGCGAAAGCTTTGGCTGGGTGAACAAGATCGGTGTGCGCGCCGTGTCGGTGATCACGCGCGACGGCAAGGAACATCTGATCCCCAACGAAAATCTAATGACGCAGGAGGTTGAGAACTGGTCCTATTCCGACCGCAATGTCCGCGTGCGGATCCCGGTGGGCGTCGGCTATGACAGCGACCTTCAGCTTGCCCAGCAGCTCATGCTGCGCGCCGCGCAGGAAAGCCCGCGCGTGCTGCGCAATCCAAAGCCCAATGTCTGGCTGACCGCCTTTGGCGAAAACCGCGTCGAACATGACATATTGGTGTGGATCAGCGATCCTGAAAGCGGCGTCGGCAACGTCAAGTCCGACGTTCTCAATCGGCTGTGGCTGCTTTTCCGGGACAATGGCATCACCATACCCTACCCGCAGCGGGTCCTTCACCAGGCCGATGGCGGGGTGAAGTCTGGCGAGCGAGCCTGACCACGCCCCTATCGGAAGGACCACTTTCCTCCGGTGCTTTACGGGTCGCCGTATGGAGCCTGCCGCTCTATATGTAGCCTATGTCGCCCATGCTGCTGCTCTTCATCTTTCTCGCCACCGTCGCCGCGATGGAAGGCTTCGCCTATGTCATGCACCGCTGGGTAATGCACGGCCCCGGCTGGTTCCTGCATGCCAGCCATCATCGGCCGCGTAACGGCATGTGGGAAGCGAACGACCTTTATTTCGTGATCTTCGCTATACCGTCCATCCTGCTGTTGCTGGGCGGTGTCCAATGGGACTGGGGTTCATGGGCGACGGCCTGTGGCGCAGGAATCGCAGCCTATGGCATGATCTACCTGGGCTTCCACGACATCATCGTCCATCGCCGCATCGCGCACCGCCATGTCCCGCGTTCCCCCTATATGAAGCGGATCGTGCAGGCCCATCGTCTGCACCATGCGGTCGGCACCCGGCTGGGATGTGTCAGCTTCGGATTCCTGATCGCACCGCGCCCGGAACAGCTGAAACGCGAACTGGCCCGCAACGGCTCAGTGAATCGCAGCGCCCCTAACCGCGAAAAAGCCGACGCCTAGCGTTTCCAGCGCGCCCAGATCGCCGTGGGCAGCAACAGTCCCCGCGCTTCTTCCCGCACGGCCAGCTCACCCGCCTCGACCGTGCCCGGCAGATCGGCAAAGGCCTGCCTCACCAGCTCACCAATCGCGAGCGCCGACATACGCACGGCATAGACCGTCAGGAACAGAAAACGGCTGTCGGCATCCAGCAGCTGACGGCAATTGGAAATAAGCCCCGGCAGATCCTCTTCCAGCCGCCAGACCTCACCATCCGGTCCTCGTCCATATTTGGGTGGGTCGAGCAAAATGCCGTCATAGCGCCGCCCGCGCCGCACTTCACGGCTCACAAACTTGGCCGCGTCGTCGATGATCCAGCGAACCGGCTTGTCATCCAGCCCGGATGCCGTCGCATTGTCGCGCGCCTGCGCCACCGATTTCTTGGACGCATCGACATGCACCATCTGCGCGCCCGCCGCCGCCATCGCCAGGGTGCCAACGCCGGTATAGCCGAACAGGTTCATGACCTGCGGATCGGGCTTGTCCGACGCCTGCTCGCGCATCCAGTTCCAGACTGGTGCCATGTCGGGAAAAAAGCCGAGATGGCGAAAGGGCGTGCAACTGGCCTGAAAGCTCACCTCGTTCCAGCGGAGCGGCCAACCATGCTGGGGCACTGGCTGGCTATGAACCCAACGGCCACCACCATCCTCATCAGACCCCGGAACAAACTCGCCATCCGCGCGCCAGTCCGACCCCGCCGGAGCCCACATCGCCTGCGGCTCAGGCCGAATGAAGCGAAAGCGGCCATACCGCTCCAGCTTGCGGCCATGCCCCGAATCGATCAGCCCATAGTCCGGCCATGGCTCGCCAATGAGTGTCTGCAGATTCATGCCCGCGGAGTGGCGCGCTCCGCGACGTAGGCGGTCACGGCCTCAAAGGTCGCGGGCAGCTTGGCACAGGCCTCCTCGCGCGAAAACAGGTCGCCCATCCGGGGCGGCAGCGGCGGGCGGATGCCCATGGCCCGCTCAACCGCATCGCGGAACTTGGCGGGGTGCGCCGTGGCCAGCGTGACCACGGGAATGCTGGGGTCCAGTTCCATGGTGCGCGCGGCGGCCAGGCCGATGGCGGTATGCGGGTCGATCACCTGACCTGCCGCATCGAACGCCCAACGGATGGCCATGTTCATGCCATCGCCATCGATACGCGCCGACGCGAACAACTCGCCGGCCCCGGCGCGCTGGGCGTTGGTCAGGCGCATCGCGCGACTGGTTTCAAACCCCTTCATCTGCTCCGCCAGGGCAAGGCCGTCGCGACCCCCTGCCGTAAACAGAAGGCGTTCGAAATTGGAACTGATCTGGATATCCATGCTGGGCGTCGCCGTCTGCACGACCTGACCCTGGCTATAGTCGCCCTCTGTCAGGGCGCGATGCAGGATGTCGTTGACGTTGGTCGCGACCATCAGCTTTGCGACAGGCAGGCCCATGCGCGCTGCGACATAGCCAGCGAACACGTCGCCGAAATTGCCGGTCGGCACGGAAAAGGCCACGGGCCGCTCCGGCGCGCCCAGACGGACGGCCGCATAGAAATAATAAACGACCTGCGCCATCAACCGCGCCCAGTTGATGCTGTTCACCGCCGACAGGTTGAAACGCTTGGAAAAGGCGGCGTCGTTGAACATCGCCTTCACCAGCGACTGCGCATCGTCGAAGCTGCCTTCGATAGCGATATTATGCACATTGGGCGCGCGCACCGTCGTCATCTGCCGACGCTGAACATCGGATACGCGACCTTCGGGATGCAGCATGAAGATGTCGATCTTATCGCGCCCGGCAACGGCGTCGATCGCGGCGGACCCCGTGTCTCCAGAGGTCGCACCGACGATCGTCAGGTGATCGTCGCGACGGGACAGGAATCGTTCGAACAACTGCCCCAGCAGTTGCAGCGCGACATCCTTGAACGCCAGCGTCGGGCCGTGGAACAGTTCCAGCAGCCAGTTGCGATGGTCGAGCTGGACCAGAGGCGTCACGGCCTGATGGCTGAACCGCCCGTAAGCGGCGGTGCACAGCTCGCGCAGTTCATCCTCGCTCAGCGATCCGGCGACATAGGGGGCCATGACGCGCACTGCGGTTTCGACATAGGAAAGGCCCGCCAGCGCGCGGATATCATCCGCCGAAAAGCTCGGCCAGCTTTCTGGGACGTACAGCCCGCCGTCGGGCGCCAGCCCTGCCAGCGTCACATCTTCGAAACCCCGCGCAGGCGCGCTTCCCCTGGTGCTCACATATTGCATGATGGGAAAGCGCGGTAGCGGGGCGGCGGCCATGGAGCAAGCCTTTACGACGGACGGGACGGCAACGCGCGCTTACGCACCGCGAGCAGGTAGATGACAGCGGCCACGGCGGCGAAGAAGAACCATTGCACCGCATAGGCCAGATGGTTGTTCGGAACATCGGACGCGCTGGGAGGCGCCACCGCCTTCAGACCGGCGGGCGGCTGCTCGGCAATCAGCATCGGACGCAGGGGCAGCGCATTGCCTGCGGTCCGGGACAGGAGCGACCGGTGGTCGGGTTCCTGCGAAATCCAGCCCTGCACCTGGCCGCCGGTCCAATCGGGTTTCAGGTCCGGCTTTTGCCCGACGCCGATCGCCACCAATGCCCCAGGGCCTTCGGCTCCGGTCGCGCATTCAGCAAGATAGCGGTAGCCGGTCGATCCGTCAGCGGCCCGACCTGCTTCCGTGCGCCACCCGGTCACGCGAATACATTGCACCGAAGAACGGCGAAACAACAGGTCAGGCTGGACGGGGGCCATGGGCGGATAGCTGATGGCGGATTTCGCCGGGTTTGCCGCCGCCAGGGCGAGCATCGCTTCCTTTTCACCGCGCCGCTGCAATTGCCATACGCCCAACGCAATCATCACGGCGATGGCTGCCGCCACGATCAGGGTCGGGATGACGGGAAGCCGCATCCTGGTCATGAACGCATATCCTTCACGATCCGCCCCTCACGTGCCTTGTTGCGATATTCCAGCGTGAGCAATGCGCCCTTCGCAACCCGAAGACTGCCGACAACGGCCACCACCGTCAGCGGCGTCCAAAGCAGTATATGGACCCAGAGCGGCGGGTGGATTTTCAGCTCGACGGTAAGCGCCAGTGCCACCATCACGGCTCCGACGATCAGGGTCAGGAATGCCGCTGGTCCGTCGCCCACGTTGAACTGGCCATAGTCCAGGTCACATTGGCGACAATGGGAAGCGAAGCCTATCGGCCCGGCGAACATCGTCGCCGCTCCGCATCGTGGGCAGTTCCCCCGCGATGCCGCGACGATCAGCGAGATTGGAGGACGTGCGACCGGTTCTGACGATGACATGGCGCAGCCATAGCCTTGCGCGCCTCAAAAGAAAACGGCCAGGCATGACCCGGCCGTTCGCTCTACCTATTTCCGCAGGGATCAGCCGCCGTGAATGGGCGCGCCCCAACCGCCCCATACATAGATGGCGACGAACAGGAACAACCAGACCACATCGACGAAGTGCCAATACCAGGCGGCGGCTTCGAACCCGAAATGCTGACGCGGGGTGAAGTGACCCTGATAGACGCGTACGAGATTGACGATCAGGAAAATGGTGCCAACCAGCACGTGGAAGCCGTGGAAGCCGGTCGCCATGTAGAAGGCCGAGCTATACGGGCTGCCGCCGAACGGGAACGGCGCATGAGCATATTCATAAGCCTGGATCGAGGAGAAGAGCAGACCCAGGATGACGGTCAGCCACAGCCCCTTCTTCAATCCTTCGCGGTCGCCATGGATCAGCGCGTGGTGCGCCCAGGTCACGGTCGTGCCCGAACACAGCAGGATCAGCGTGTTGAGCAACGGCAGCTCGAACGCGTTCATGACCTCTATGCCCTTGGACGGGAACATGCCCTCGATCGGCGCAAGCTGGCTGGGGAAGAGGGAGAAGTCGAAGAAGGACCAGAACCAGCCCACGAAGAACATGACTTCCGAAGCGATGAACAGGATCATGCCGTAGCGCAGGTGCAGCTGGACCACTGGAGTATGGTCGCCCGCATGCGCTTCAGCGATCACGTTCGCCCACCAGCTATACATGGTGAACAGCACGCCCGCGACGCCGATGAAGAATACCCAGCCACCGCCTGCGGGCATGGCATCGGGATGCATCCACATGATCGCGCCAAGGGCCATCACCAACGCCGACATGGATCCGAAAAACGGCCAGATGCTGGGCGGGAGAATGTGATAATCGTGGTTCTTGGCACCTGCCATGACGTGCTCTTCCCTGTTCGCAGTTCGCGTTATCGTGGTTGCCTTAGCTTGGCTTCTTGTCCTGCTCAACAGGATAGAAGGTGTAGCTCAGCGTAATTTCCTGGGTGTCCCGATTGTCCGGGTCCGCCAGAATCTTTGGATCGACATAATAGAGGACGGGCATCCGCACCTCTTCACCCGGCTTCAACGTCTGCTGGGTGAAGCAGAAACACTGGATTTTCGTGAAATAGGCACCGGCCTGCGTCGGCGTCACGTTGAAACTGGCCGTGCCGGTCACGGGCTTGTCCGACATGTTCTTCGCGACGAAGATCGCCATGTCGCGCGCGCCCACGGTGACGGTGTCAGTCCGATGCTCCGGGTAGAATTGCCACGGCATGCCGGGCTGGACGTTGGAATCGAACCGAATCGACATATTATGGCCCGCCGCCGCGCGGACGTTGACGTCTCCCGATGCCCGCTGGGTAGTGCCGCCAAAGCCGGTCTGCTGACAGAAGATGCGATAGAGGGGCACCGACGCAAAGCCGAGGCCCAGCATGGCCACGCCTACCGCCGCCATCGTGATCAGCGTGCGCCGATTACGGCGATCACGATCAAATGGTGACGGTGGCAGGATGGCGGCCATTACTGCGCCCCGCCAATCTTGGCGATGGTGATCGCGTAGAACAGGATGACCAGCGCCCCCAGCAGCAAGCCGGTCACGATGGCGCGGGATTTCTGGCGGCTGCGCACCTGTTCGTCCTCCTCAGGCGTCATGCCAGTATCCAGCGATCGGCGACCACCGCCCCGAACAGGACGAAGAGATAGATGATCGAATATTTGAATAGCCGCCGTTCGGGCTGCATCCGGCTCGGATCGGTTTCGCGGTGGCGCAGCACCTGGAACGCGAACAGGACGAAGATCGCCGTGCCCGCCAACGCCGTCACGCCATAGATAAGACCGGTAAGCTGCATCAGCACGGGAGCCATGGCCGCCACCGCCATGATCGCGGTGTAGAACCAGATCTGCCGCCGGGTCGCAACCTCCCCCGCTACGACGGGCAGCATCGGAATGTTCGCCGCCGCATAGTCGGTCTTCACGAACAGCGCGAGCGCCCAGAAATGCGGCGGCGTCCAGAAGAAGATGAGCATGAAAAGAGCGATCGGCAGCGCCGTGATGTCGCCCGTAACGGCAGCCCAGCCAACAACCGGCGGAAAAGCCCCCGCTGCGCCACCAATAACAATATTCTGCGTCGTACGTGGTTTCAACCAGATCGTGTACACGAAAACATAAAAAAGGATCGACACCGCCAACACGCCCGAGGCGAGCCAGTTCGTTGCTACCCCCATCAGCAGCACGGAAAAGAAAGAGAGACCCACGCCGAAATGCAGCGCAGATTGCCGGTCCATGCGTCCGGCGGGAAGCGGCCTGCCAGCCGTCCGCTTCATCTTCGCGTCGATATCCGCCTCATACCATTGGTTGAGCGCGGCGGCGGCGCCTGCGCCGATCGCAATGCACAGGATCGCCGTGAAGGCCAGGATTGGGTGCAAATGCCCAGGAGCTGCCAGCAAGCCGCACAGGCCGGTGAAGACCACGAGAGTCATCACGCGGGGCTTCGTCAACGCGACGAAATCCCGCCAATGTGCGGGAATTGCGGGAGCCTTGCTCCTGTTCAAGACCGGCAAACTTGCCATATGCTCCTCATGCGGCAGCCCGGCGCGATACCACGCACCGGGTCTGCTCATTAGGGTAGGCAATCGAGCCTCCCCACGCCCTCCCCGAGGGCTCTGGTCCTGACGATCAGTCGACGACCGGCAGCGTTTCGAACTGGTGGAACGGCGGCGGGCTGGACAGCGTCCACTCCAGCGTCGTCGCGCCTTCACCCCAGGGATTACCCTCAGCCTTCCGACCGGCCGCGAGCGACCAGATCAGATTGACGAAGAAGATCAGCATGCCAGCGGCCATGATTTCATAACCGTGACTGGCGACCTTGTTCCAATAGGCGAAAGCTTCTGGATAGTCGGGATAACGGCGCGGCATGCCCGACAAGCCCAGGAAGTGCATCGGGAAGAACAGCAGGTTCACGCCGATGAAAAACACCCAGAAATGCAGCTGGCCAAGAAACTCGTTATACATCCGGCCCGACATTTTCGGGAACCAGTAATAGAACCCGGCGAACAGACCAAACACCGCGCCCAGCGAAAGCACATAGTGGAAATGCGCCACGACATAATAAGTGTCGTGCAGCACGTCGTCCACGCCGCCATTGGCCAGCACGACGCCGGTCACGCCGCCAACGGTGAAGAGGAAGATAAAGCCGAGCGCCCAGACCATAGGAGTCTTGAAGCTGATCGAACCACCCCAGATGGTCGCGATCCACGAGAATATCTTGATACCCGTCGGAACGGCGATGACCATCGTTGCAGCGGTGAAATACATCTTCACGTTCACCGACATCCCGGTGGTGAACATGTGGTGCGCCCAGACGACAAAGCCGACAACGCCGATCGCAACCATGGCATAGGCCATACCCAAATAGCCGAACACCGGCTTGCGGCTGAACGTCGAGATAATCTGGCTCACGATGCCGAAGCCTGGCAAGATCATGATGTAGACTTCGGGATGGCCGAAGAACCAGAACAGATGCTGATAGAGCTCGGGATCGCCACCGCCGGCAGCATCATAGAAGGTGGTGCCAAAATTGCGGTCGGTCAGCAGCATGGTGATCGCCGCGGCCAGTACCGGGAGAGCAAGCAGCAGCAGGAAGGCAGTGACCAGCACCGACCAGACGAACAGCGGCATCTTGTGCAGGGTCATGCCCGGCGCGCGCATGTTGAGGATGGTGGTGATGAAGTTGATCGCGCCCAGGATCGACGAAGCGCCCGCGATGTGGAGCGACAAGATCGCCATATCGACGGCAGGTCCGGCCGAACCGCTGGTCGACAGCGGCGCATAGACCGTCCAACCGGTGCCCGCGCCATTGCCGGTGCCGCCGGGGACGAAGGTCGAACCGAGCAGCAGCGCGAAGGCCGGAATGAGCAGCCAGAAGCTGATGTTGTTCATGCGCGGGAAGGCCATGTCCGGCGCGCCGATCATAATCGGAACGAACCAGTTGCCGAAGCCGCCGATCATTGCGGGCATAACCATGAAGAAAACCATGATTAGACCGTGGGCGGTGATGAGGACGTTCCAGAGGTGGTAGGCCTGGTCCAGCGTGGCCGAGGGGCCGTCGCTGAATTGCACCCAGGTCTGGAGATATTGAATGCCCGGCTGCGCAAGTTCAGCGCGCATCAGACCCGAAATCGCGCCGCCGATGATGCCGGCGATGATCGCGAAGATCAGGTAGAGGGTGCCGATATCCTTGTGGTTCGTGGACATGAACCAGCGTTGGAAGAAGGCAGGCTTGTGATCGGCATCATGATGATCATGAGCCCCATGACCTGAAGCGTCGCCGTGATGATCTGCGGTAATGGTTGTCATGGCGTCTATGCCCTTACATCAAAGCTTTTCAGCGGGAGCAGCGGCAGGCGCTGCGGCAGCGGCAGTGACCGCCGCGTCGGCGCCGCGCGGCTTGCCGCCCTGCGAGAGGACCCACTGGTCGAACTGAGCGGGAGGCAGCGCCTCGATCGCAATCGGCATGAAAGCATGGCGCGCGCCGCAAAGTTCGGAGCACTGTCCGTAATAGACGCCCGGCTTTTCAATGGTGAAGGTCTTTTCGTTGAGGCGACCCGGCACCGCATCCATCTTTACCCAGAGCGAGGGGATGGCGAAGGCATGGATCACGTCCGCGCCGGTGATGATCAGCTTGATCGGACGGCCCGCGGGCAGCACCATGCGGTTGTCGGGGGCGAGAAGATAGGGCTCGCCATTCGCCTCTGCCTTTTCCCTCGGGAGCATGTTGGAAACATATTCCCCAATGCCATTGTCAGGATATTCATAGCCCCAATACCACTGATAGCCCGTGACCTTGACAGTCACCGCATCCTTGGGCGCGGGCTTGTACTGGTCCGCCAGCAGGCCGATCGACGGCACGGCGATCACCAGCAGGATCACGACCGGCACCACGGTCCAGATCACTTCGATCAAAGTGTTGTGCGAGGTTTTCGACGGGATCGGATTGGCGCTGCGGCGGAAACGCACCATGACATAGAGCATCAGGGCCAGGACCAGGACCGAGATGATCGTGATCAGCGGCAGCAGCAGCACGTCATGCAGCCAGCGGGCAGTATGGCCGGTCGGGCTGAACTGTTCCTGCAGCGAGATTTCGCCGGGGCTTGGCATGCCGATGCCAGGGGTCGGTTTCATCCGGGGCGGTGCGGCCACAGCGGCCGCCGGCGCGGCGTCGGCTGCCGGAGCCGTCGCGTTCACGCTCGATTCGGCCGGAGCGGCGGCGTTGCCCGCAGGCGCAGCCGCAACGGCTGCATTGTCCTGCGCGAACGCCTGACTGTTCATCGCCGTGGCCGGCGCAAAGGCCAGCAACCCGGCGAGAACGAGCGATTTCACCTTTTTCATAAGCGTCTTCTTACCCCGTAACCCCTTGGAGCCGCTGCAACGAAGGCGCGCGCATACACGTATCCCCCGCCCGGTCGGTCTGCCGCGGCTTATAGGCATGGTTTTTTCCTGCCTCAAGCGGGGAGGCGCAGATTTTCTTCGCTGTTGCAACGCCCCCCTCGTCCGCCTATCTCGCACCTCGCGCGCAGGGGCGCGCTCATGGGCCTGTCCCATGGGTGATTACGGACGTGTCGATCACCTGTTCAAGGTGGGGCGGCACGCGCGAATGGATCCAAGATTTAGATGACCGACGAGGAAGTTTTAGCAGAGTTCAGGGCAGCCGGGGCGCTGTTGGAAGGACATTTCATCCTGTCATCGGGCCGTCGCAGCGCGAATTATCTGCAGTGCGCGCGCGTATTGATGAACGCCGAGCGGGCAGGCAAGCTGGCCCGCGCCATGGTGCAGCTACTGTCGCGCGAATTGCGGCAGGAGATCGACCTGGTCGTGTCCCCGGCGATGGGCGGCCTGATCATCGGGCATGAAGTCGGGCGCGCGCTGGACAAGGATGCCGTGTTCCTGGAACGTCCCGAAGGCACGTTCGAACTGCGCCGCGGCTTCAGCATCACGCCGGGACAGAAGGTCCTGATGGTCGAAGATGTCGTCACGACCGGACTGTCGTCGCGCCAGGCCATCGACGCTGTGATCGAGGCTGGCGGAATCGTCGTGGCGGAGGTGGCGCTGGTCGACCGGTCCGCCGGCGACGTCGACCTGGGCGTCCCTTTCTACCCGCTCGTCAGCATCAACTTCCCGGTGTATGAGGAAGACGAAGTGCCGCCCGAACTCGCAGCCATCCCCGCGATCAAGCCTGGAAGCCGGAAGCAGTAATCCCGATGCCGCAGCCCGCCGCTCCCCTGCGCCTTGGGGTCAACATCGACCATGTGGCGACCATCCGCAACGCGCGCGGCGGCATGCATCCCGATCCGGTCAAGGCCGCCCTGCTGGCGGTCGAAGCGGGTGCCGATGGCATTACCGCGCACCTGCGCGAGGATCGCCGACATATACGCGACGAAGATATCGTCGCGCTGATGGACGCCCTCACGGTCCCGCTCAACCTGGAGATGGCAGCGACCGAAGAAATGCTGCAAATCGCGGTCAGGCATCGGCCCCACGCCGCGTGCATCGTCCCGGAAAAACGGGAAGAGCGCACGACGGAGGGAGGATTGGACGCTGCCGGGCAGATGGAAACGCTCCGACCGATCATCGCCGCGCTGAACGAAGCGGGCATTCGTGTAAGCCTGTTCATCGAACCTGACGCGGCGCAGATCGAAGCGGCGATCCGCCTGGGCGCTCCTGTAGTGGAATTCCACACCGGCCGTTATGCGCACCTGTCAGGCGCGGCCTGCGCAGAGGAACTTCGCCGGATCGGCGACGCTGCCGCCCTTGCCGCGAAGAACGGGATCGAGCCGCACGCCGGTCATGGCCTCACCTTCGACAATGTCGGCCCGATCGCGGCTATTCCACAGGTCGCCGAGCTGAACATCGGCCATTTCCTGATCGGCGAAGCGATTTTCGGCGGGTTGGAAGAGAGTATCGCGGAAATGCGCCGCCAGATGGACCTGGCGCGTTGATCATCGGTCTGGGATCCGACCTTTGCAATATCGAGCGGATACAGAATTCGCTCGACCGTTATGGCGAACGGTTCGAACGCCGCGTATTTACCGATATCGAACGGGCCAAGGCAGATCGGCGTCCCTTTACCAAGGCGGGAACGCTGGCCAAGCGTTTTGCCGCCAAGGAAGCCTTTTCCAAGGCGGTGGGCACGGGCTTCAATCGCGGAGTGTTCATGAAGGATATTGGAGTCGTCAATCGTCCGGGTGGTGCGCCGACGCTGGAATTGACCGGGGGGGCGCTGACACAGCTTCACGCCATGATCCCGGCAGGCCACGATCCCATGATCCACCTGACGTTGACCGATGACCATCCCTGGGCCCAAGCCTTCGTCATCATAGAAGCATTGCCGCGATAATGACGCCACCCGCATCTGAGAAGCCATCCATGACGGCAGCAGACATGACCGAAGATCCTTCCCTGCCCACCGAAGAACAGGCCACTGCATCGCCTAGCGCAGATAAGCAGGCCGTCAGTTGGTTGCAGGAGGTCAAGAGCATCGCGCTCCTGATCCTGGCGGTGATCGCTTTTCACAGCTTCGTTGCCAAGCCCTTCTATATCCCGAGCGAATCCATGATGCCCGTGCTGCTGAAAGGCGATCGGCTGGTGGTAAGCAAATTCCCCTATGGCTGGTCCTATGTATCGCCCAGCTTCCATCCGCTTCCCTTTATCAGCGGGCGAATCTTCGGGCGTCTGCCCGAACGGGGCGATGTCGTCATTGTATCCCCCCCGCATCGGCGCGAAGACTATATAAAGCGTGTGATCGGCCTGCCGGGCGACGTGCTGGAGGTACGCGGCGGCCAGGTCGTACTGAACGGCGTACCTGTGCCGCAAAAGGCGCTAAAGCCGATTCGCATTCCGATCGATGGCAACGCGCCTTGCCCGCCAATGCAGTTTCCAGGCGCTGCCGTCGAAGGGCGCGACGGCAAGCAATATTGCCAGCTGCCCGTGCGGCAGGAAACGCTGCCCAACGGCCGCACCTATGTCACCATCGACATGGGGCCAAGTTCGCTCGACTGGTATGGGCCGATCCGCATTCCGCCCAACCATGTCTTTTTGATGGGCGACAACCGGGACAACAGCGCCGACAGCCGCGCACCGCTGGAAGAAAATGGTCTGGGTGGTCCCGTGCCCTGGGAAGCCATTGGCGGACGTGCGGAGTTCATCACCTTCTCTCTGGACGGCGATTCAAGCTGGAACCCGCGGACCTGGCTTCACGCGCTGCGCAGCGATCGCGCCGGGAACAGCCTGCGCCCGCGGAGCGTTACAGCCGCGAAATAAATACACGACAGGGAGCGCGGGTTGAGCGGCAAACAGAAGGTCCATTTGGAGCAACCCGGCCCCAGCGAGCTGCGCAGTCCGCTGGTCCAACATGAATTCATCCGCGCGGGCACCTGGATCGCCCTGGCGGTCGCGGTGGCGCTGGTCGCATTGCTGGCCCAACCGATCATGCTGATTCTGGGCGCGCTGGTCCTGGCGACCATGATGGATGGTGGATCGCGGCTGCTGGGCCGTGTCCTGCCGATCAAGCGGGGGTGGCGGCTCGCCATCGTCCTGCTCGCAGCGGTCGCCTTCCTCGCCTACACTTTCTACCTGACCGGAGCGAGCCTGACGGCGCAGGCGCAGGCCATGCGACAGATTGTGGAGGCGCAGGTCAGCCGCGTCGGCGGATGGCTGCAGCAGCTTGGGGTCTCGACCACGCCGGACGACCTCAAAGGGTTTGCCAGCCAGGCACTGAGTTCGCTGGGCCGGGTCACGGCGGCGGTGGGCACGGTTTTCGGGGCGGTGACGAGCGGAGTCATGATGCTGGTGCTGGCGATCTTCATCGCCATTGAGCCCAAGCTTTACGAACGCGGCGTCGCCTGGATGCTGCCGATGAACAAGCGGGCGAGCTTCTATTCCGTCGCGGACAAGATGGGCTGGACGCTCCGTCGGCTCATGTTCGGGCGCCTGATCGGCATGACGGTGGAAGGGGTCGGGACCTGGCTTCTGCTGTGGGCGGGGGGCGTTCCCATGGCGGGACTGCTGGGCATCCTGACCGGCCTTTTTGCATTCCTGCCCAATATTGGGTCAATCATATCAGGCGTGCTGATTATCATCGTCGGCTTTTCTGCGGGTACGGATGTCGGCCTGTACGCATTTTTCGTGTATGCGGTGGTGCAGCTGATCGACGGCTATCTGATCGTGCCGATGGTGGCGAAGCGCGCGACCGACCTGGCCCCTGCCCTGGTGCTGGCGATGCAGATTCTCTTCGGCACATTGTTCGGCATATTGGGCCTGTTCCTGGCCGATCCGATCCTGGCGATGATCAAGGTTTATCTGGAAGAACGGTCCAAATCGCTGGAGAGGGACACTCACGGCATGGACATGCCGCTTCCCCAATAAAAAAGGGCCCGGATAGCGGGCCCTTTTAGCGTCACGTTGCGGTCAGCGACCGGGCAGTGGCGGCGGCGTTGCGCCCTGCTGCATCATCTGCTGCATCTGCATGATTTCCGCCTTCGACTTGAAATCGTGCAGCTGGACGTCGAACACCAGAACCGAATGGGCTGGGATGGGACCTGCCGCCTGCTCGCCATAGCCCAGCTGCGGCGGGATCCAGAGGCGATATTTACCGCCCTTCTTCATCTTTTGCAGGCCTTCGGAAAAGCCCGGAACGACACCATCCACCGGCATCGCGGTCTGGGGATTTTCATCGAAGACCGTGCCGTCGAGCAGCGTGCCCTTATAGCCGACCAGTGCGACATCGGTCGGCGTCGGGCTTGGCCCCGTGCCTTCTTCAACCACCTTGAACTGGAGACCCGATTCGGTAGTGACGACACCATCGCTATCTGCGTTGCGGGCAAGATAGCTGGCGGGCGAAGGCTCAAGCCCGCGTTGTCCTGCCCATGCCAGCCCACCGGCGGCGACCACTACAGCCGCGACACCGATCCAAAGCCGCGTCAGCGACCCCTTGGCGATGGGACGAAGGGGAACAGCCGTCGTGGACATGAGCGAACGCCTCGCAGTTGGTGCGGGTAATCAGCAGGAAGGAGCCATCCGGGCTTCACGCCCGGACAGGCGCTTAACGAACGCCGTCGCGCTCGGCGCGCTTGCGGTCCATCTTGCGAGCGCGGCGAACCGCTGCAGCCTTTTCACGGGCGCGCTTTTCCGACGGCTTCTCGTAGTGACGGCGCAGCTTCATCTCGCGATACACGCCCTCACGCTGCAGCTTCTTCTTGAGCGCGCGCAGGGCCTGGTCGACATTATTGTCGCGAACGATGATTTGCATAAGCCAGTCAAACTCCAGTCGAAAGCGGGCGGTTCGTCAGGACAAAAAACCCTTCCCGACGGGCCCACCGAATATAAAAGTCGTGAGTCGCCGCAGGTCACCCTACGCCGTTGTGGGCCGCGCCCTATCAGCAGAGTCGCCCCAGTTCAACCCCAAAGCCTTCGCCGTCGAGCCGTGCGGAGGAGGGAAGTGATCGGATACACCCGCGTCGATCCAGATCATAGACGGGCGGGATCTGCCATGCCGGAGCAATTGGAGCTTTTCGCCTGAAGCCTGATTTTGCCGTTGATCGGATCGGAATTCCATGGTTTTCTGATCGTGGAGCAGGGAAAAGGCGATATTGGTGGCAACACTGTTTAAAGGACATTCGGCTGAAGCGCAGACGGCGGGCTATGCAAAGCGCATGAGCACGCATCTGGCGGTCGCTCTGGTCACCTTCTGCCTGCTTCAGATTTTCATCGTCGCCAGAATGGGCGGATCGCTCGTCCTTCACCTGGGCATCATCGTCGCCATTGGAGCCTTTGCCATGTCAGCGCGCAGACTGGAGCGGCGATGGGAGATGCTGGATGCCAGCGGATTGTCCCTGCGCGGCCTTGACGTGCGGTTTCGCCGTGACGCGGCGCAACTGTGGGTGGTCAGCATCGCCAGCGGCTTTCTCTGGATACCCATAGCCGTGATTTTCCGGTTCCTGTTCGGCTGACCGAGCGGACACAAAATTCGCGCCGCTTCGTTATGCCCTCTGCAAGACAGAGGAGCATGCCATGGCGAATGCCAATATTTTCGAGCGGTTGAAGGAAGATCACGACGCCCATCGCCAGCTGTTCGACAAGATGGCCGATGCGAAGGACGATCATGATCGCCTGGAAAAGCTGTTCGACCAGCTCAAGGTCGAAGTGACGGCCCATGCCGCCGCCGAGGAGGAGACGCTGTACGCCACCATGCTGGCGCGGCCCGACCTGCGCGAAGATGCCCAGCACAGCGTCGCCGAGCACAAGGAAATTGACGATTATTTGGAAGACCTGGATGAGCTGGAGTTCAACGGCGAAGATTGGCGGCAGACCTTTGACCAGCTGAAAAAACGTTACCTCCACCATATCGAGGAAGAAGAGGAGGAGATGTTCCCCGGCGCTGCCGAAAAATTGACGGCGGAAGAGGAAAACAGGCTCGCGGAGATTTTCGCCAGGCGCAAACCCGCCGAACTGAAGCGGGCAGAAGCCGCGGACTGAATGCCCATGTATCGCGCGCTGCTGAACGGCCCCGACGATTTCGATGGGTGGCGGGACGCAGCGCGGCGCTGCCCCGCGGTGGACGATGAAGGGAAGCGGCCATGATTGCGACTTCGCCCAAAGCCCCTGCCCGTCCAAAAACAACCCATCCGGGCACCAACCACCCCAGCAATATTGCCGTGACATGGTCAGCGTTGCGGGACCAGGCGATGGCCTGCACGCGATGCCCGCTTTATGAGGACGCGACCCAGACCGTCTTTGGGGAAGGGCCGTTAGACGCGCCGTTGATGTTGATCGGCGAACAGCCGGGCGATCAGGAAGATCTGGCCGGACGTCCTTTCGTGGGGCCAGCCGGACAGTTGCTGGACCGCGCGCTGGAGGAAGCAGGGGTCGACCGCGCGCGACTTTATGTCACCAATGCCGTCAAGCATTTCAAGCATGAACGCCGGGGCAAGCGCCGTATTCACCAGACGCCTGAAACGTCGGAGATCCAGGCCTGCCGCTGGTGGCTGGATCAGGAACTGGATATTCTGCGCCCCCGGATCATCGTCGCGATGGGGGTGACAGCCGCGCGCGCCCTGTTGGGTAAGGCCGTGACGATCAGTCGCACGCGCGGCGCGCCGATCGCCCTGGAAAGCGGGGCGGAAGGCTGGGTAACCATCCATCCCAGTTTCCTGCTGCGCGTCCCCGACGAAGCGCGCAAGGCGCAGGAACGCGCGCGATTCGTCGATGAACTGCGCGAAATCGGCACACGGGCGAAGGCGATCAGCTGACGCAAGGAAAGGCAAGGCTTCGGCGATCCTGCTTGACCCGGCGCGTCCGCCCGGCGAAATCCCCGCTCTGTCTTGTCGCGCCTTTAGGGGAAAACCGCTCGCTTATGTCCATCGCTTATCTCAACGGTCGGTTCCTGCCGCTTGCCGACGCCCGCATATCCGTTCTCGACAGGGGCTTCCTGTTCGCTGAGGGCGTCTATGAGGTGACGGCGGTGATCGAGGGGCAGTTGATCGACAGCGCCTCGCACCTCGACCGCCTGACACGGTCGGCGGGTGCGATCGGCATACCCATCCCCCTCCTCCCCAAGGAGATAGAGGCGACACAGAAGGAACTGGTCGAACGCAACAGCCTGGACGAAGGGCTGATCTACCTGCAACTGACGCGCGGGGCCGACGAGGGCCGCGATTTCCTGCCCGCGCCTGACCTGCAACCGACGCTGGTGATGTTCGTGCAGCCCAAGCTGTTCCTGAACGTTCCAGCGGCGAAAAATGGGATTGCCGTGGTCACCACCCCGGACCTGCGCTGGGCGCGCCGCGACATCAAGAGCACGGGCCTGCTCGCTCAGGCGATGGCAAAGCGGATCGCAGCCGATGCCGGGGCGCAGGAAGCATGGATGGTCGAGGACGGCCATGTGACGGAAGGATCATCCTCCACCGCCTTCATCGTGACGGACGACACTATCATTACCCGCCCCTATTCACAGGCCGTGCTGGCGGGATGCACCGGCGCGGCGCTGACCGCACTCGCCCAGGAAGCAGGCATGACGGTCGTCTATCGCCCCTTCACCGTGGCGGAAGCGCTGGATGCGCAGGAAGCGTTCATCACCAGCGCATCGACGCTGTGCCAATCGGTGGTGCGTATCGACGGGCAGGCCATCGGCGATGGCAGGCCCGGCCCCGTAGCGACCCGTCTTCGCGAGATTTACGTTGATTTCGCCCGCCGCACCGCCGTTTGAACTGCGCCCCGTAAAGAAACATCTCCATTTCGGATAAGAATGGCGGCGGCAGATGATCTCACCATTTCGGCAGGAAACGCCGCCATTTTGACGACAGCGCAGATCGGCATCGAAGGCCGACTATGGCACGCGCGAGAATAAGGTAGCGGAACCGCAACGGGCCGGGGTCCGAAACGGAGAAAAGAGCAGCGGTGAAATCATCGCGTTCCGGTAAGGTCGGAACAAACAGGGGACTTTTATGGTGGAAATGGATCGAACCCGGACGGACTTCAACTTTCCGGCAGGCGAGCTCTACGGGATGAAGGACCAAAGGCCGGGTCTGCTGATCCTGGCGAACGACCTCTTCCTTGACGATGTGACCGGCCTGGCCGAAGCGGCCGATTTCCGGCTGCTCGACATCGTGCCGATAGAACAGGCGTCTGCCCGGCTCGACATGCAGGTCGGGTGCGACGTCATCCTGCTATTCTGCCCGCAACCTACTGCCGGACTCGAACGCTTGCTGGTGCAGACGGAAACGCTGGCGGTGCAAAACGACCTTTCCGTCATCCTTGTCAGCGGCATGGACAGCCTGGACCTGGCCTATGCCTGCATGCGCAGCGACCGGACGCAATTGCTCTGCTCGCCCGACCATGCCGATCTGGCCGCCGCGCTCCTGACGGCGGGAAGGACCACGCCCCAACGGACCGTGCATGAGGTCAATCAGGAAAGCGAAGGCGTGCGGCTTGCGCAGTTGAGCGAGGAAGTCAGCCGCCTGGCCCGCACGCTGGAGGCGTTGACCTCTCGTCCGCGCCACGCCACCCCTTCCTTCGCGATGGGATCACGCATTTCCGACCGGGACAGCGATTATATCGGCATGCCCGCGCTGACGCCGATGGGGGGACATCAGGAACCGGCGGACCAGCCAGTGCTGACCGCCACCCAGGTGCGCGACCTGCTGCGCGCCCGCCGCCTGCGGGAAGATTTCCTGCCCGGTGACCTGTTCGCCGATCCTGCCTGGGACATGTTGCTCGACCTGCTGGCCGCCCGGCTGGAACAGGAACGCGTGTCGGTTTCCAGCCTGTGCATCGCGTCCGCCGTGCCACCGACCACGGCGCTGCGCTGGATCCGCACCCTGACCGAACAGGGTTTCGTACAACGCCAGGCGGACCCGCACGATGGACGGCGCGTCTTCATCGCTTTGGCCGACGATACGTTCGAAGCGCTCAGCCGCTGGTTCACGGCCAGCCGACGCTTCCTGTGTGCGTAAACGTGCTGGCGTAACGAGGCTTGACCGGCGCGTCGATTGCCCTAGATAGGCGGCTTCGGGCCGCGCCGTTCCAGGCTGTGGCTCCGGGCGATTAGCTCAGTTGGTAGAGCGTCTCGTTTACACCGAGAATGTCGGCGGTTCGAGCCCGTCATCGCCCACCATTTTCCCCATCCCTCATCGGGCCGCGCGATCGCGTCGCATATTGCGGCGTGCGGCCACCGCTGCTAATCGGCTGATCCATGATCCAGCCGCCTGAAATCCTTCGAGTCACCAAGCCGCGCGTTTCCTGCGACGGTTCGGGGGACATCCCCGCCGCCCTTGGACATCCGCGCGTGTTCCTGGAAATTGACGAACATGGCTATGTCGATTGCGGCTATTGCGATCGGCGCTTCGTCCTGATCGGCGGGTCAGCCGACACGCCAGAGGTTGCCGGGTTGCCGGATATCGCGTCCGGGGCCAGCATCTGATCGGGCGACGCCTGTAATTTTGATTGGGCTTGCGCGCCGCCGCCCCTATATCGGGCGGCATGACCGACATTGCCTCTCAATTCACCGACGCACGTGGCCTGCTTTACCGTCCGGGGCTGCTTGACCCCGATGGCGCGCGCCGCCTGACCGCCGATGCGCTGCGCCAGTGCGACGATGGCGAACTCTACCTGCAATATAGAGCCAGTGAGAGCTTTGGCTTTGATGACGGTCGGCTGAAGACCGCTGATTATTCGACCGATGCGGGGTTTGGCCTGCGCGGCGTGTCGGGCGAAATGACAGGCTTTGCCCACGCGAACGACATCAGTGAAGCGGCGATACGCCGTGCCGCCGAGACGCTGACCCTGCTGGATCCGGCAAAGGGCCAGCCTGCGCCGCCGCCACAGGGGACCAACCGCCACCTTTATACGGACGTCAATCCGCTGGAGATCGTGCCTTTCGCTGAAAAGGTGACGCTGTGCGCCGCGATCGACGCCGCCGCGCGGGCACGCGATCCGCGCGTCGCCCAGGTGTCGGTCAGCCTGTCCGGCAGCTGGTCGGTCGTCGAAATCGTGCGTGCCGACGGTTTCACCGCAACCGACATACGCCCGCTGGTGCGGCTCAACGTGTCGGTCATATTGGAGGAAAATGGCCGCCGTGAAACCGGCACCTTCGGCATTGGCGGGCGCTATCTCTACGATCAGGTGATGGAACCGGCCGTCTGGAATCGCGCCATCGACGAAGCACTGGCGCAGGCGCGGGTCAATCTTGGCTCCGTCGCCGCGCCCGCAGGCGAAATGACGGTTCTGCTGGGGCCGGGCTGGCCGGGCGTGATGGTCCATGAAGCGATCGGACACGGGCTGGAGGGCGACTTCAACCGCAAGGGCACCAGCGCCTTTTCAGGGCGGATCGGCGAACGTGTGGCCGCGCCGGGCGTGACCGTGGTCGACGATGGATCGATCATGGACCGACGCGGGTCGCTGTCGATTGACGACGAAGGCACGCCGACCAGGGAAAATGTGCTGATCGAGGATGGCATACTCAAGGGCTATATGCAGGACCGGCTGAACGCGCGGCTGATGGGTGTCGAACCCACCGGCAACGGCCGCCGCGAAAGCTATGCCCATGCCCCCATGCCGCGCATGACCAATACGTTTATCAAGGGTGGGGAGGACGACCCGGAAGAGCTGCTTTCGCGCATGAAGTCCGGCATTTTCGCCCGGAGCTTTGGCGGTGGCCAGGTCGATATCGTATCGGGCAAGTTCGTCTTTTCCTGCACCGAAGCTTATAAGGTCGAAAATGGCAAGATCGGCGATCCTATCAAGGGCGCGACTCTGATCGGCGACGGTCCCACCGCGCTGACCAAGGTTGTCGGCATCGGCAACGACTGGGCGCTCGACCATGGCGTGGGCATGTGCGGCAAGGGTGGGCAGAGCGTTCCGGCAGGCGTCGGCCAGCCGACCTTGCTGATTGAAGGACTCACCATAGGCGGCACGGCGACCTGAGGCTGCGACGCCACGGACGGCGGAACCAGAAGGGCTTTTCCGTCTTTCTTTCATGATGAACATGCTGACCGATAGCCATGATGCAGTGACCGCCGATTGGGCGGCTTCGTTGCTGGATTTCTGGTTCAACCGCGTGGGCGAGCAGCGGTGGTGGCAGCATGACCCGGCGTTGGACCGCGCCTGCGCGAAACGGTTCGGTTCACTGTGGGAAGAAAAACAGGATTTGCCGCCTGAGGAATTTCTGGATCGCGCCGATGACGCCTTGGCAGCGGTCATTCTGTTCGACCAGCTCCCGCGTAACATGTTCCGGGGAACCGCCAGAGCATTCGCGACCGATCCGATCGCCAGAGAGGTGGCGCGGGGGGCGATTGCGCATGGCTATGATATTCAGATCGGCGGCGCGGGGCGCACATTTTTCTACATGCCGTTCCAGCATAGCGAGGATTTGGACGACCAGACGCTCTCAGTCAGCCTGTTCGAGGCCGCGGGCGATGCGAAATCGCTGGATTTCGCTCGGCAGCATCACGCGATGATCGAACGATTCGGACGTTTTCCGCACCGCAACGCGATACTGGGCCGCGAGACTTTGCCCGAAGAACAGGAAGCGGTCCGCGAAGGCGGCGGTTGATAGCGAGCCTGCCCAATTTTTAGGCAGCGCCCGGCATCTGCCCATTTTTTTAGCGCCTATCCTCCGCCCGGCTTGGGAAAAGCCCGCGTTAAACCGCTTTTGACAAATTGGCACGGCTCTTGCTGAAATGTCCCCGCACACCATTAACAGGGGGCGACATGAAACTTGTCATGGCAATCATCAAGCCGTTCAAGCTTGACGATGTCCGCGAGGCACTTTCCTCGCTCGGCATCGCCGGCATGACGGTGTCCGAGGTCAAGGGCTTCGGCCGCCAAAAGGGGCAGACCGAAATCTACCGGGGCGCTGAATATTCAACGAACATGGTTCCGAAAATCAAGATCGAGGTCGTTTGCGACGACGATCTGGCACCGCGTGTCGTGGAAGCGACGCAGGCCGCCGCCAATTCCGGCGCGATCGGCGACGGCAAGATTTTCGTCCTGGATGTCGGTCAGGCCGTGCGTATCCGCACCGGCGAAACCGGCGAAACCGCGCTGTAAGAAGGGGGGAATAATGACCTTTTCCAAGAAGTTTTGCGGCGCGATGGGGGCAGCTGGCCTGTCCCTGTTCGCCGCGCTGCCCGCCTGGGCACAGGACGCGGCAGCCGCCGTGCCGACGCCCGACAAGGGCGACACCGCCTGGATGATGGTATCCACCGTCCTGGTCCTGGCCATGATCCTTCCGGGCCTGGCCCTGTTCTACGGCGGCCTGGTCCGTACCAAGAACATGCTGTCCGTCATGACGCAGATCGGCGCAGTCGCCTGCCTGGCGATGCTGATCTGGGTAACATACGGCTATAGCCTGGCCTTCGCTGGCCCCAGCAACGGCTTCATTTCCGATCTGTCGAAGGTGTTCCTGAAGGGCATCACGCCCGATTCAACGGCGGCAACCTTCACTGACGGCGTCGTCATTCCCGAATATGTGTTCGTCAGCTTCCAGATGACCTTCGCCGCCATCACGGTCGCGCTGGTGCTGGGATCGGTGGTCGAACGCATCAAATTTTCCGCCGTCATGGTGTTTGCAGCCGTCTGGCTGACCATCGTTTACTTCCCGATCGCGCACATGGTTTGGGCGACCGGCGGGCTGTTCTTCGAAATGGGCGCTCTGGACTTCGCTGGTGGCACGGTCGTGCACATCAACGCCGGTGTGTCGGCTCTGGTGGCTTGCCTCATCCTGGGCAAGCGCGTGGGCTTCCCCAAGGAACCAATGCCTCCGCATTCGCTGACGCTGACTGGCGTCGGCACCGGCCTGCTGTGGGTCGGCTGGTTCGGCTTCAACGCCGGTTCGGCGCTGGAAGCCAATGGTTCTGCGGCGCTGGCCATGATCAACACCTTCGTCGCAACGGCAGCGGGTGGCCTGTTCTGGATGATCGCAGAGCGCGTCAGCGGTCACAAGGGTTCGGCCCTGGGCTTCTGTTCGGGCATCATCGCCGGCCTGGTCGCCGTTACACCGGCAGCTGGCAATGCAGGCCCGTTCGGCGCGATCGCTCTGGGCGCTGTGGCTTCGATCATCTGCTTCTACGCGGTCACCGTCCTCAAGCCCAAGCTGGGCTATGACGACTCGCTGGACGCCTTCGGCATCCACGGCATCGGCGGCATGATCGGCGCGATCGGCACCGGCATCGTCTACTCGCCCTCGCTGGGCGGCCCTGGCGGCGCTGACTTCGATATGGGCAGCCAGCTCGTGACCCAGTTGCTAGCCACAGGCACCACCATCGTCTGGGCGGCAATCGGCACGGCAATCGCGATCTTCATCGCCAAGGCCATCACCGGCCTGCGGGTTAGCCGCGAAGTCGAACAGGAAGGTCTCGACCTCGGCGAACATGGCGAGCGCGCCTACAACGCCTAATCATATTCGGCAGGGCGGGCCAGCCCATCACAAAAGGGGCTCGGCCCGCCCGCCACACGATGTTCCTCCTGCGAACACGCCTTGGACCGGTACGAAAGTATCGGTCCTTTTTTTGACGTTCAGTCCGTGGGGCGAGTCCATAGATGCGCCGGGCGGGGCGATGTCGCGGGCCAGCGGAGAGATCGACCCGCGACCTGCGAAGCCGCGCGCAGCACCCAGCCTGCCTTTGCGCTTTTGGCAGTGATGACGCGGTGATCCCAGGCGTGCTCACCACGACGCGCCACTTCCCGCACTATGCCCCCATAAATGCCCGCAGCGGCCAACACTGCCCAAGCCGCGCGCGGCGGCAACGCGCCGGTGCCGTGCCGTGCGCTCGCCTCATAATCCGCAGCCATGCGAGCGAGACGGCGCGACAAAATGGTCAGCTGCGGACGCGCCCATGGCTTCATATGTTCACCCGGCGGAATGTCCATTTCTGCCAGCCACTCTACCGGCAGATAGCAGCGGCCAGCGGCTTCATCCTCACTGATGTCGCGGGCGATATTGGCCAGCTGGAACGCCAGGCCCAGGTCGCAGGCGCGGTCCAGCGTGGCGTCGTCCTGGGGATCGACCCCCATGAGGACCGCCATCATGCATCCGACCGCCCCAGCCACATGATAGCAATAGCGCAGCATGTCGGCTTCGCTGCGGGGTCGCCAGTCTTGTGCGTCCAGCGCGAAACCTTCGATCAGGTCATGAGCATAGCGGGGAGGGATCGCGCATTCGCGCATCACCAGCCCGAAACCGTCAAATGCAGGATCACCGGTCGGCTCCCCGCGCAGAGCGGCTCCGGTCAGGACCCGCATGGACGAAAGCCGCACCTGTCCGTCCGTCACCCCCTGCATCAGGCCGCCATGATCCTGCCCATCGGCAATGTCGTCGCACTTGCGGCACCAGCCATAGAGAAGCCAGGCGCGCTCACGGGTCTGGCGGTCGAACAGCTTCGACGCCAGGGCGAAGGATTTTGATCCACGGGCGATGCTGTCCCGCGCGTAGGCGACGAGTGTGGCACGATCGAGCGCATGGGTCGGAGAAGGCGGCTGGCTGTCAGTCACCAACAGAGCCATGCCCGCGCCAGCCCCTGTCCGCAAGCGGCCGGTTATCGAACGAAAGGTTAGAGGCTGTCCGCTTTCATCGCCAAGATCGGTTGGTGTGGGCGATAGGCCGCCAACCGATCGAGCAACAGTTCAAGGTTGTCGGCATGGATCAGGATGCCAGCATGCTGTGGCCGGATAAATCCCGCATCAATCATGTGCCGATCGAACGCGATCAACTGGTCATAAAATCCAGCGACGTTCAGCAATCCCACCGGCTTGGCATGATAGCCAAGCTGCGCCCAGCTGATCGCTTCCCACAATTCGTCCATCGTGCCGACGCCGCCGGGCAGGGTCAGGAACCCGTCGGACAGGTCGGTGAACAGCTGTTTGCGCTGGTGCATGGTCTGGACGACGTGCAACTGCGTGCAGCCACGATGCGCGACCTCCGCCCCGACCAGTGCTTCGGGAATGACGCCGATCACTTCGCCACCGGCGGCGAGGGCCGCGTCAGCAACCGCGCCCATCAGGCCCAGCCGTCCGCCGCCATAGACGATGCCGATGCCCCGTTGCGCCAATGTGCGCCCGACATGCCGAGCGGCTTCAACATAAACGGGGTCAGCGGGCGAGGCAGAACCGCAATATACAGCCAGTCTTTTCATCGCGCGCCTTTCAGGCGAGGTCTTCCAGCATCAGCGCGGCGGTCGCCTTGGCGCTGCCGACGACGCCGGGAATCCCCGCGCCCGGATGCGTTCCGGCCCCCACCAGATAGAGGTTGGGTATCACATCGTCCCGGTTGTGGGCGCGGAACCAGGCGCTTTGCGTCAACAACGGTTCCAGGCTGAACGCGCTGCCCAGATGCGCCGACAGGTCGGTGCGGAAATCAGGCGGCGCATAATGGAATTGGGTGACGATGCGCGATCGGATGTCGGGGATCAATCGATGCTCAATCTCATCCAGAATCCGTTCGGCGAATATAGGTGCGAACTGTTCCCAATCGATCGGCAGCTTGCCCATGTGCGGCACGGGCGCGAGGGCATAGAAAGTCGAATGCCCTTCCGGTGCCATTGACGGGTCGGTGACGGTGGGATGGTGCAGATAGAGCGAAAAGTCCTGGGGCAGCACGCCATGCTGGTAGATGTCGGTCAACAGCCCTTCATAGCGCGGCCCGAACAGGATCATGTGATGGGGAATGCCCGGCCAGCTGCCCTTGATGCCGAAATGCAGCACGAACAGGCTGGGTGACCAGCGCTTGCGGCTCAGTTTGTCGGCCTCTTTCTGTCCGCGCGGATGATGGCCGATCAGGTCGCGATAGCTGTGCATCAGGTCGGCATTGGACGCGACCGCATCCGCATCCCCCCGCCATCCCGACGCCGTGGTGACGCCCACGGCCCGGTCGCCATGGGTTTCGACCCGGACGACCGGATCGGCAAGGCGCATGGTGCCGCCCAGCCGTTCGAAATGGGTCGCCATCGCCTGCACCAGCCGATTGGTCCCGCCCTTGGCGAACCACACCCCGCCATCCTTTTCCAGCTTGTGAATAAGGGCGTAGATGGCACTGGTATTCATCGGGTTGCCGCCGACCAACAGCGTGTGAAAGGACAGCGCCTCGCGCAGCTTTTCATTCTTCACATAGGAAGAAACGATGGAATAGACCGACCGCCACGCCTGATTTTTCGCCAGCGCGGGGGCGGCGCGGATCATGGACACGAAATCGAGAAAGGCGACCGAGCCGAGCTTGCGATAGCCCTCTTCATACACTTCGCCCGCATAGTCGAGGAAGCGTTGATAACCCGCCACATCCTCCGGGTTCAGCTTGGCGATCTGCGCCCGCAACGCGCTTTCGTCGTTGGAATAGTCGAAATTGGTGCCGTCGGGCCAGTTCAGCCGGTAAAAGGGCGTGACCGGGACCAGCGTCACATCCTCCGCCATGTCATGGCCGGACAGCCGCCACAGTTCGGCAAGGCAGTCGGGGTCAGTGATGACGGTCGGCCCGGCATCAAATACGAACCCGTCCCTTTCCCACATATAGGCCCGACCGCCTGGCCGATCGCGCGCTTCCACCAAGGTGGTGTCGATACCGGCAGACTGCAGCCGGATGGCAAGCGCCAGCCCGCCAAAGCCCGCCCCGATGACAATAGCTTTCCGATTCATCAGGCGGGGGGATTCAAAACTGCGCGCATGGCGCTCCTTATGGGCACCGGAGGCTTCCCGCACAAGATGCGGATGCGATCCGCCCAGATAGAGCGACCGCCGTAGAAACGGCTGATAAGGCGGGGATCAAGCCGATAGAAGCGTTGAAATATGCGCCAGCGCTGATCCGGCGCGGCGGCGCGAAAGAGCATGCGGGCCAGCAGGCGGTAAAATCCGCCGGAGCGCCAATGGGCCGCTGCCCGTGCGCGGGTGGCGGTCGCCAGCCCTTCCAACGGTTGTTCCGCCGCCCACAAGGCAAAAGCCACCGCGTCGGGCAGGGAGTAGCCGGTCATCGGATGGAACAGCCCCGCGCGGACCCCGGCGCGTGCAACCGGGTCCTGTCGGGGCCAGAAACGACCAAAGTCGCCACCCTGCACGACTGGCAGCACGCCGCTTTCGCGATGCACCACCGCCTCAACCTGCCATCCTGCGGCATGGACATAGGAGGCGATGCGGGCATCGACGGCTGGACAGCCCAGATGAGGCGCATCGCTATAATAGGTGTCCTCGACGAACAGCGTGCATTCGTCCCATGGCAGCAGATAGACAAAACGATAGCCATCCAGCTGATCGACCGTGGCATCCATGATTACCGGACGATCCAGCCCATGTGGCGCGCTTAACCGCAGGGCATGACCGACGAATTTCTGCCACCCGCACTGCAACCCCTCCAGGTCGTCGCCGCCGCGCGCGTCGAGCACCGCGCGCGCGCGCAGGGTGCGACCGTCGGCCAGCGTCACGCGATCCGCCCCGATGCTCGCCACTTCCGCATTCAGCAGCACGCGGTCGCCCAGCAGCTTACGTCCGTGGGTGTCGAGCTGAGACGATGCGATGCTGTTATAGGGGGTGTCGAGACGGCGAACATAAGCGGGGAAACGCACTTCATACCCCTGCTCCCATCGATGCGTGATCAGCGGATCGACCAGCCAGCGATCCCGTGCCGGAACATCGCCGTCGAAGAACGACCAGAGATGGTTGCCGCCCAGCGCCCCGTCCCGCTCAACCAAGAGCAGCCGCACTTCAGGACGCAACTGCGCAAAAGCAAGCGCCACCAGGCTGCCAGCCAGCCCACCGCCCACGATCGCGAGATCATAATCCAGCCCATCCGTCATCCTGCCCTGTTAGAGGGAGGGGTGGCCGACGGGAAGGGCCGAACTTGCGATCACCTCCAATATAGGGTAGGGGGGTATCCTATGCATGTTGTTGTGGACAGGGACAAGCTGCTGGCGCGTGTGCGCCGCATCGCCGGTCAGGTCGGCGCTATCGAGCGTCAGCTGGCGGGGGACGCCGACTGTTCCGAAACGCTCCAGCTGGTGGCGTCGGTGCGCGGCGCGGTCGGCAGCTTGATGGAAGAATTGATTGAGCAGCATATGCGCGATCACGTCGCCCGGCCCGGCCTTACCGATGCGCAGCGGCAGGCGGCGGCGGAAGAGATGTTGGCGTTGATCCGGCGGTACGGGAAATGAATATGGATGAAGATCATCGCTGTCATCGCCACGCGCATGACGAGCCGCATCAGCACGACAGCCAGCGTTCCAGCCCATTTTCGGACGAGAATGGCGAGGAAAGCCATTATTTCGATCATATCTACCTGACCGCCGGTCATGACCGCAACGCGCGGCGGACATTGTGGGTGGTGGGGCTGACGGCCCTGACCATGGTGGTGGAAATCGTCTTTGGCTGGCTGACAGGGTCGATGGCGCTGCTGGCCGACGGTTTCCACATGGCGACCCATGCGGGCGCACTGGCGGTGGCGGCGGCGGCCTATAGCTATGCCCGCCGCCATGCGCGCAATCCGCGTTACACGTTCGGGACGGGCAAGGTGGGCGACCTTTCAGGCTTTGCCTCGGCACTGCTGCTGGGCGTGACCGCCCTGTTCATCGCGGTGGAATCGATCCTGCGCTTTTTCGATCCGGTCGCGGTGAAGTTTGGCGAGGCCACCCTGGTCGCCGTCATCGGGCTGGTCGTCAATCTGGCGAGCGCGCTGCTGCTGGGACATGACCATAGCCATAGCCATAGCCATAGCCATAGCCATAGCCATGACCACGATCATGACGATCACGCATCATCCAGCCACAGCCACGCCGACAATAATCTGCGCGCGGCCTATGTCCATGTGCTGACCGACGCGCTGACGTCCGTGCTGGCGATCGTCGCGTTGCTGGCCGGGCGTTATATGGGCTGGTGGTGGATGGACCCTGCGGTCGGCATATTAGGCGCGGTGGTCATCGCGCGCTGGGCCTGGGGCCTGATGAAGGATACCGCCGCCATCCTGCTCGACACCGCAGAGCCTGCCCTGATGACGCGGGTCCGCGCGCTGACCGAGGCGGAGGGCGCAATCATCCGCGACCTGCACGTCTGGCGCATCGGACCCCATGCCCACGCCGCGATCATCAGCATTGCCCCCGGTGCCAACGCGGATGCAGTACGCGGTCGCGTGCGCGCCCTTCCCCGGATGGAGCATGTGACGGTGGAATGCGGCTGAACGCTGGCCGCCGAAGCAACGATCAGAGCGCTTGACCTGCCGCCCATCCGCTCGCCCAGGCCCATTGGAAATTATAGCCGCCCAGCCAGCCGGTCACGTCCACCGCTTCGCCGATCGCATAAAGGCCGGGAACCCGGCGCGCCTCCATGCTCTGGGAGGACAGGTCCGCCGTAGCTATGCCGCCGATGGTCACTTCGGCCTTGGCAAACCCTTCCGTGCCGTTGGGGTTGAAGGTCCAACCGCGCAGCCTGTCTTCGGCCTCCTGCAGCTTGCGGTCGGAAATGTTGCCAAGGTCGCCGACCTGCCCCAGCCGATCCGCCAGCACATCGGCCAGCCGATCCGGCAGCATGCCGCGCAACAGGCTCGTGATCGTGACCCGCGCCCTCGTCCGCTTGGCCTCGGTCAGCCAGCCCACCGACTGATCCGGCAGGAAATCCAGGCTGATCGATTCGCCATGACGCCAGTAAGAGGATATTTGCAGGATCGCCGGGCCGGACAGCCCGCGATGGGTCAGAAGCGCCGCCTCGCGAAAGGCAGTCTTGCGATGACGCGCGACGACGTCGGCTGAAACGCCCGACAAAGCCCGGAACAACAGGTCGTCGCCGCCCAGCGTCAAAGGCACGAGCGCAGGGCGCGGCTCGACTACCTTCAACCCGAACTGCCGGGCAAGGTCATAGGCAAAGGCGGTGGCACCCATTTTGGGAATGGAAGGCCCGCCCGTGGCAATGACGAGCGCGGGCGCGACCGCCAGCCGATCCCCATGGGCGACGCGATAATGTCCATCGGCGTTGCTGATGGATGTAATGGCGTGATCGAGGCGGATCGTCACCCCTCCCGCCTCGCATTCATTCAAGAGCATCGCCACGATCTGGCGGGCGCTGCCGTCGCAGAACAGCTGGCCCAGCGTCTTTTCATGCCAGGCGATGCCGTGGCGTTCGACCAGGGCCAGGAAGTCGGCGGCGCGGTAGCGGCCCAGCGCGGATTTGGCGAAGTGCGGATTGGCCGACAGATAGCGGTCGGGCGCAGTGTGAATGTTGGTGAAGTTGCAGCGGCCGCCGCCGGAAATCAGGATCTTCTTACCCGCCTGATCCGCGTGATCGATGACCAGGACGCGCTTGCCCCGCTGCCCGGCGGTTGCCGCACACATGAGGCCAGCGCCGCCAGCGCCCAGCACGATGACGTCGAAACTTTCTTGACTGGCAGACATCATCCGGCGGAGAGCGCGTCCATGACCTGACGCACGGGGGCAACATCATATCCTGCCGCCGCTGCCTGTTCGCTCAGTCCCGCCGGATGATCGCCTGCGCGTGCGCGGGTCAGCGCCCACAACAAGGTGCTGCGGGTGCCCGACCGGCAATAGGCAAGGACCTTCCCTTCCCCCGCCTGATCCAGCGCAGCCGCCATGCCGTCGAGCTGCCAGGGGGCAAAGCCGCCATGCGCGACCGGGACGGCGGCATAGCCGATGCCCGCAGCCTGGGCTGCCGCTTCGATGGTGGTGCCGTTGACCTGGCCCGGCTCTTCGTCATCGGGACGGTTATTCACGATCATCGTGACGCCCAGCGCCTTGGCCTCTTCCACCTGATCGACGCCGATCTGCGGGGACACATACAGGCTTTTGGTTAGCTGGCGAAACATGGGCGTACTCCTTGCAATGCGGCCTGCCATGCGCCTGTGGAGCGCGGCTTTCAAGGGGCAAGGACATAGGCCGCCTGCCCCGCTGACTTCAAAGATGGAGCCGGATCGCCGCGAGGAAGGCGTCGCCAAAGGCTTCCAGCTTGCGGTGGCCGACGCCGCTCACATGGCTGAGTTCAGTCAGGGTGGAAGGACGTTGCTCGGCCATTTCCCGCAAGGTCGAATCATGGAATATGACATAGGGCGGCACCCCCGCCTCCTGCGCCAGTTCGCGGCGGCAGGCGCGCAGCGCGTCGAACAAGGGGTCGCCAACTGGATTGGCGTCGCTGCCGTTCCGCGCATTCTTGCGGCGGCGCTCCTTGCGTGGAGGCACCACCAGGCTGACATCTTCCTCCCCCCGCAGGATCGGTCGCGCGCTGGGGCCCAGTTCCAACCCACCATGCTCGTTCGTCTGCAACGCGTCCCTGACCAGCAGCGCGCGGGAGACCGGACGGAGCAGCGCCGTTTCGTCCCCCTCGACAATGCCGTAGACCGAAATCCTGTCATGCCCCCGTTCGCGGATCTTGTCCGTCACCGCGCCCGTCAGGACGGATTCGATATGTGCCACGCCAAAGCTCTGCCCCGTCCGGTAGACGGCGGACAGGAATTTCCGCGCGGTCTGCGTCGCGTCAATGCTGGGCGGCGGGTTCAGGCAATTGTCGCAATTGCCGCAGCCCGGCGGGGGATTCTCGCCGAAGTGACGCAGCAATATGGCGCGACGGCACGTCCCGGTTTCGACCAGCGCGCCCAGGGCAGAGATTCGCGTGCGTTCGCCCTGCTGCCGTGCGGGTTCCAGTTCGGCGATCCGCATCCGGGCGCGGGCAAAATCCTCAGCTCCCCAAAAGAGGTGCGCTTGCGCAGGCTCGCCATCCCGCCCGGCGCGGCCCGATTCCTGATAATAGCCCTCAATCGACTTGGGCAGCCCCGCATGGGCGACGAAGCGCACGTCCGGCTTGTCGATGCCCATGCCGAACGCGACGGTGGCGACCATCACCATGTCCTCGCTGGCGATGAAGGCGCTCTGGTTGGCGGCGCGCACCTGCGGGTCCAGCCCGGCATGATAGGCCCGCGTCGGACGCCCGCCCCGGCCCAGCGCCTCCGCCAGCTTTTCCGTCGCCGCGCGGGTGGGCGCATAGATGATGCCGGAACCCGGATTGCCCGCGATCAGGTCGGCGAGCTGCCGGTTAAGCCCGTCGCGGGGATGCACGGCGTAGCGGATATTCGGCCGGTCGAAGCCTGCAATCACCAGCCCTTCGCGCGGGATGCCAAGCTGGACGAGAATATCCTCGCGCGTATGCGCGTCGGCGGTCGCGGTTAGCGCCAGCCGTGGCACATCGGGGAATTCGTCAAGCAGCGGGCGAAGGAGCCGATAATCCGGCCTGAAGTCATGGCCCCATTCCGAAACGCAATGCGCTTCGTCAATGGCGAAGAGCGCGATGCGGGTGGAGCGGAGCAGGTTGCGAAACCCCTCCCCGCTCGCGCGTTCGGGCGCGACATAGAGAAGATCGAGGTCGCCATTGCGCAGCCGATCCTGCGTTTCGCGCCAATCGGCATCGACACTGGTAAGGCTCGCCGCCTTTATGCCGACCGCCTGCGCAGCGCGAAGCTGATCGTGCATCAGCGCGATCAGGGGCGAAATGACGACGCAGCACCCGTCCAGCGCGACGGCGGGAAGCTGGTAACAGAGCGACTTTCCCGCACCCGTCGGCATGATGGCAAGGGTCGGCCGACCCGCCATGACGCGCCCGACGACCTGATCCTGCACGCCGCGAAAGCCGGAAAAGCCGAACACATCGTGGAGAAGGGTCAGAATGTCGGGCTGCATGCGCCGGTTCCTAGCCACTATACGCCCCGGCGCAAACGTTCATTGCAGCGGATCGAGCAAGCATCCCCAGCCGGGCCGGTAATGCGCCGTGCGCGACGCCAATAACGGCACGCTGGCGCGGACGGATCGCGATTCGGGCTGATCGGAGAGCCTCACAAGCGCCATGCCCGGTTCCTTATCGCTGCGGCAGCTGTCCATAGGCCGTCCCTCGACATAGCGGCATGAACAGGCGATACGCGCGCCATAGCCGACCCCGACCTCCGCCCGGGCGCGCAGATCGCCCCATTTCCAGGCCAGCAGTGCCGTCAGTGCTAGTGCCACGATGGCGACGACAAATGTCCATTTCGGGCGGTCGGCCATGCTCCCCATTCGCGCATTCCAGTGAGTGTTGACGCATTTCGTGGCCGCCTGGCTTTCCACCCGACGCAAAAATGCTCTAGGGCGCGGCTTATGAAGCTCCAGCGGAAAAGCGTAAAGCGTCTTGGCGCGGCCATCGGCCTTTTGTCGCTGCTGGCATTGGCCGGCGTGTGGACGGCGCGGGCTTCCGGTGCCGATCCCGCCTATCATGTCGCGAATGACGGAGCCGTTGACGCGGCATTGCTTCGGTCGGCCATCGATCCGCTGTTCGATGGCGAGGAGGATGTGGGGGAGACGCGCGCGCTCCTCATCTTGCATCGGGGGGAGATCGTCGCGGAACGCTATGCGCCGGGCTATGGCCCCGGAACGAAGCTGTTGTCCTGGTCGATGGGCAAAAGCGTGACGGCGGTGCTGGTGGGCCTGATGGTGGCCGACGGACGGCTGGCGCTCGATTCGCCGGTGCCAGTCGCCGCATGGAGCCAGCCGGGCGACCCGCGCGGCAGGATCACCTTGCGGCAATTGCTGACGATGACGTCGGGCCTCGACCATGTGGAGGATGACGAGCCGCTGGCCAGTGCCGACACGGTCCGCATGCTGTTCACCGATGGCGCGCAGGATATGAGCGGCTTTGCCGAAGCGCAGCCTTTGGCCCATGCGCCCGGATCAGCTTTTTCCTACAGCACCGGCAGCACGCTGATCCTGGCCGATCTGATGACGCGGATGCTGACCAGCAGCGCGGACCCGGACGTGCGTCGGCGGGCGATGCAGACGTTCATCGACGGGCGGCTGAAGATTCCCGGTCGGCTGGACAGTCTGACGACTGAATATGATGCGGCGGGCACCATGATCGGGGGCAGTTTCCTGCACATGACGGCGCGCGATTATGGGCGCTTTGGCGAATTGCTGCGCAATCATGGGCGTGGACCGGGCGGGCATCAGATCGTGCCGGAAAAATGGATCGACTTCATGCGCGCGCCTTCTCCGCGCAATCCCGCTTATGGCGCGCATCTGTGGCTGAACCGGGAAAGCGACGACAGCGCCCTGATGCCCGGCCTGGCACCCGCCAGCCTGTTTGGCTGCGTCGGCCATGGCGGGCAATATATCCTTGTGTCCCCATCGCAGGGGCTGACCGTCGTGCGGATCGGTCTGTCACCGGATAAGGAACAGCGTCAGGCATTGAAATCAGGTCTCGCCAAGTTGATCGCGCTCTTCCCTCGCTAGAGTAAGCAGCGCGAAATGTGAATCGCGCAGCTTACTCTATGTCTTTGTTGCCGCATCGCTTTTTGCGGAAAACCGGTTCCCACTTCCGCGCGATGCTCTAAGCTGCGCCGGGGTAATTTCCGATCGACACGCGACATCCGTGCCAACAACAAAGGGCCAGCCATGGAAACATGACTGGCCCGTGTTGCGGCTTAAGGGGACGTTTTGACCGTCAAGCCATGCTCAGCATGATGACGCTCCCCAGGCTTTACGCGCTGCCGCTCGCCCTCCCGCGGGCGATTGGTCCAGGGATAGTAACGTAGATTTGCCGAGTCGTCTCGCCGGAATCGCGCATTTGCGCGAAGACCGGCTCAGTTCACCGCGTCAGCGGCCCTTGCCGCCGTCACCGCATTGCGCGCGGTCCAGCAGTTTCTGGTCGGCAAGGACCAGCGCCATCATCGCTTCGGCCACGGGAACGCCCCGAATACCGACGCAGGGGTCATGCCGTCCTTTGGTAATGATGTCCGATGCTTCGCCGTCACGGGTCACGGTTTCGACCGGGATCAGGATCGAGCTGGTCGGCTTGAAAGCGATGCGAATCTTGATCGGCTGGCCGGTGGAAATCCCGCCTGCGATGCCGCCCGCATGATTGGCCAGGAATTCCGGCCCATCCTGCCCCGGACGCATGGGATCGGCATTTTGTTCGCCGCGCAGCCGGGCGGCGGCGAAACCGTCGCCAATCTCCACCCCCTTGACCGCGTTGATGCTCATCATTGCCGCCGCAAGTTCGCTATCGAGCTTGGCATAGAGCGGTGCGCCCCAGCCCGCAGAAACGCCGCTGGCAATGCATTCCACCACCGCGCCGAGCGACGATCCGTCCCGTCGCGCGTCATCGACCAGCTTTTCCCAGCGTATCGCCGCCTGCGCGTCAGGGCAAAAGAAGGGGTTGTTGTCGATCTCGCTCGCGTCGAAGCGCGCGGGATCGATCGCATCACCGCCAATTTCACTCACAAAGGCAAAGATATCGACGTCCGGTATGACGAGGCGAGCGACCGCGCCCGCCGCGACCCTGCTCGCCGTTTCACGCGCGGAGGATCGTCCGCCGCCCCGATAGTCGCGAAAGCCGTATTTGGCGTCATAGGCATAGTCGGCGTGACCCGGACGATAGGCCTTGGCTACTTCGGAATAATCCTTGGACCGCTGATCGGTATTTTCGATCATCAGGCTGATCGGCGTGCCCGTGGTCTTCCCTTCGAACACGCCCGACAGGATGCGCACCGCGTCCGGCTCGCGGCGCTGGGTCGTGAACTTGGACGTGCCCGGCTTGCGCTTGTCGAGAAAGGGCTGAATGTCCGCTTCGCTCAGCACCAGTCCCGGAGGACAGCCATCCACGACCGCGCCGATCGCGGGGCCATGGCTTTCCCCCCAGGTAGTGAAGCGAAAGACGCGACCGAATGTGTTGAAGCTCATGCCCTGACCTTTGGCGTTCCGATCAGCCCTTGTCGAGTGCGATGTCCGGGGCGTCCTCCGCCTTCATGCCGACGACATTGTAGCCGGCGTCGACATGGTGGATTTCGCCGGTGACGCCCGACGCCAGGTCGGACAGCAGATAGAGGCCGGCCCCGCCCACATCCTCGATCGTCACATTGCGGCGAAGCGGCGAATTGAGCTCGTTCCACTTCATGATGTAGCGGAAATCGCCGATGCCGCTGGCCGCCAGCGTCTTGATCGGACCGGCGGAAATGGCGTTCACACGGATATTCTCTGGCCCCAGGTCCATCGCCAGATATTTGACGCTGGTTTCCAGCGCTGCCTTGGCAACACCCATGACATTATAATGAGGGATCACCTTTTCAGCGCCATAATAGCTGAGCGTGAGCAGGCTGCCGCCGTCCGCCATCAGCGCGCGCGCGCGCTTTGCCACGGCGACGAAGCTGTAGGCGGAAATATTCATCGTCAGCAGGAAGTTTTCCAGGCTGGTGTCGACATATTTGCCGCGAAGTTCATTCTTGTCGGAAAAGCCGATGGCATGGACGACGAAGTCCAGCTTGCCCCAGCGCGCCTTCACTTCGTCGAAGGCAGCGTCCAGCTTTGCCATGTCGGAAACGTCGCAATCGATCAGGAAATCGGACCCGAGTTCCTCCGCGAGTGGTCGTACACGCTTGGCCAGGGCATCGCCCTGATAGGCAAAGGCCAATTCCGCGCCCTGCGCCCGAAGCGCCTTGGAAATGCCCCATGCAAGCGACTTGTCATTCGCCAGCCCCATGATGAGGCCGCGCTTTCCCGCCATCAAGCCCGTCATTTTGTTGTCCGTTCCCTTTGCTTTCGGCGACAACCGCCTGCCATTCCTCTTCGGGAAATTCAGCAAGCGCCGCATTGAGTTCCGCGCCAATTACCACGCCAAGCCCAACGAGAAAGAAAAAAATGAGCGTGATCATCACGCCCGCCAGGCTGCCATAGGTCGCATCATAGCCGCCAAGCAGGGACAAGGTGGGGGGTAGAAGCGTCGTGACGCCATACCACCACAGGGTCGTAGCCACCGCGCCGGGCCATTTGGGGAAGCGTTTATCCTTGTAAGCGCTGGGGGTGAGGGAGACGTAGAGATAGAAAAGCGCAACACACAGGATGGCGATCGGCACGAACCGCGTAACCGACACGATACGGATCGCATCATCGGCAAAGGGCAGTATTCGCTGCAGAAATTGTTCAGCACCCGCCATGATCACCTGCATGGAAAAGGCAAACATCACCGCCAGGACGCTGACCAGGGTGATGCCGATCGCGGTCAGGCGATAATGCCAGAATGGGCGGGTGCTTTTCGTCCCATAGGCGCGACGCAATATGTCGCGAATGGTTTCGATAAGGCTGCCCACCGTCCACAGGCCCACAAAGCCGCCAAGCCAGAGCAGCGGCCCGGTGCGGGCGTTCAGCACATCATAAATGGGCTTGCGCACGACGTCGGCAACGCCCTGCGGCACGGATTGAAGGAACGTACCCACCGCCGCCAATCCGTCTGCGGATCGCCCAAAGATACTCGCCACCGCAGCGGCAACGATGAAGAAGGGGAAAAGCGTCATCAACGACAGATAGGCAAGGTTACCCGCGTGGATGAACCCGTCGCTATAGGTGCCCACCGCCACCCGTTTCAGGATTTTCAGCATGTAGGAGCCGGGTGGAACGCGCCCGATCTGGCGCTGCCAGTGAGCGCGCGCCTGTTCAGCGACCCTGCGCCGACGGGTTTCGGGCGAATAAGGCGAAGGTTGCATCCGCCCCTAACGCCCTAAACGCCCAGATGGGCCCGAACAGCCCGGCTGTCCTGCCAGCCTTCGACCAGTTCGCGGATGGCGGGGTCGTCGGCGGAAACGTCGATTTGCAAACGGACCAGCTGATCGCCGCGTTCGCCATTCTTCGCCGTAAAACCCTTGCTTCGCAGGCGCAGCGTCTTGCCGGACGTGGAACCGGCGGGGACACCCAGCATGACGGGGCCGTCGACCGTGGGCACCTTGACCTTGCCGCCCCTGACCGCTTCATCCAGCGTGATCGGCAGGTCCAACAGCACATTGTCGCCTTCACGGGTGAAGAAGGGGTGCGGCTTTACATCGATGGTGACGATCGCGTCGCCCGCGCCGCCAACACCGTGCTGACCCTTGCCCGACAAACGCATCTGCGTGCCGGTTTCGACGCCCGCCGGAAGCTTCAGGTCGATATTCTTGCCGTCCTGCAACGTAACGCGTTGCGGGGCAAGGATGGCCGCATCCACGAAGCCGACGGCGAGCCGGTAGGAAACATTGGCCCCTCGCTGGGGTGGAGCCTGCCGACCGAAGCCCCCAAATCCGCCGCCACCCCGGCGCGCACCCGCGCCGCCGCCGAAAAGCCCGTCGAAAATATCGCCAAAGTCCGCGCCCTCGTTAAATTCGAAGCCGCTCCCCTGACCCTGCCGTCCCCGGAAACCGCCGCCACCCGCCCCGCCATAGCCAAAGGGCGATGTCGGATTACCGTCCCCATCGATCTCACCGCGGTCGAAACGGGCGCGCTTGTCCTTGTCCGACAACAGGTCATAGGCACCGGTCACGGCGGAAAACTTATCCGCCGCCTTGGGGTTGTCCTTGTTCCTGTCGGGATGCAGCTCCTTGGCGAGCTTGCGGTAGGCCGACTTGATCTCCGCCTCGCTCGCGCCACGCGCGACGCCCAGTGTTGCGTAGGGATCCGCCATGGCCGGTTAGTCATCCTTCTGTTCGTGAAACGTCGATTGGACCCCTATGTGGCAAAAAGGTCACGGCCCTTCAAGCGGCGGGGGCCATCGACATAGCCGGTGGCGACGCCTAAATCGAGAGCATGACAGATCCTTTCTCCCTTTTCGACCAATGGTATGCGCAGGCGCGCGCAAGCGAGATCAACGACAGTAATGCCATGGCGCTTGCCACGGCGGATGCGCGTGGGCGGCCTTCGGTGCGGATGGTGCTGTTGAAAGGGCATGGGCCGGACGGTTTCACCTTCTACACCAATTTCGAAGGGCGCAAGGCGGATGAACTTCTGGAAAATCCCCACGCCGCCCTCCTCTTCCACTGGAAGTCGCTGCGCCGCCAGATCCGCGTCGAAGGCGCGGTGGAAGTCGTCGATGAGGCTGCGGCCGACGCCTATTTCGCCAGCCGCAGCCGCGATAGCCAGTTAGGCGCATGGGCTTCGGACCAGTCCCGACCGCTGCCTTCGCGCGACGTTTTCATGAGCCGTTATGACGATGCGGTCGCCCGGTTCGAGGGTGGTCCGGTGCCCCGCCCGCCACACTGGTCTGGATTTCGCGTGGTGCCCGAGCGGATCGAGTTCTGGCAGGATCGCGAACATCGACTGCACGAGCGGCGGCTGTTCGTGCGGGATGGACATGGGTGGAGTGAGGGGCTGCTATATCCTTGAAGCATTCCTCTACTTCCGTTCGGGCTGAGCTTGTCGAAGCCGTTTACTTCTCTTCAAGAAGAAGAGCCCTTCGACAGGCTCAGGGCGAACGGAGGGTAAGTCAGGCTTTTGAAAGCGCGCAAAAGCGCAGGCTCGATCGTTCAAAAGGATAGGCGTCCGGGCAGCCGCCTGTTAGATGTGCGGCCAGCACGGCAAAGAGGGGTTGCATGCGGAATCGACTGACGGCCTTCATCCTTGCCGGCATGATCCTGGGGGTGATTACCGGCTTTGCAGCCAATCTGTGGGTCGGCGGCGACAAGGCGCTGGCCAAGGATGTGGCGGGATATTTCCACCTGCTGGCCGACATCTTCCTGCACCTTATCAAGATGATCATCGCGCCGCTGGTCTTTTCCACGCTGGTCGCGGGGATTGCTCATATGGGGGACAGCGCGGCATTGGGGCGGATCGGCGGACGGGCGCTGGCGTGGTTCATCATCGCCAGTCTGATCTCGCTGACGCTGGGCCTCTTCTTCGTCAATTTCTTCGCGCCGGGTGAGGGGTTGAACCTCGTCCGGTCAGGCGCGGAATCCGGCGTGAATACCGAAGCGCTCAATTTCAGGGATTTCGTCCTGCATGTCTTCCCCACCTCCATGGTGGGCGCGATGGCGGAAAACTCGATCCTGCAGATCGTCGTTTTCTCCCTGTTTGTGGGCGTGGCGCTGACCGCCATTGGCGAGAAGGGGAAGCCGATCGTCACGGTTATCGAGGCGATGGTCGAACTGATGCTGCAGGTGACGGGCTATGTGATGCGCGTCGCCCCCCTTGCCGTGTTCGGGGCGTTGGCGGCGACGATCACGACCGAAGGGCTGGGCGTGCTCAAGACCTTTGGCGAGCTTGTCGGCGAATTCTACCTGTCGCTTTTGGCGCTGTGGTTGCTGCTATGTGCTGCGGGTGCGCTCTTCCTGGGGCGGCGCATGATCAAACTGCTCAAATATGTGCGCGAACCGTTGCTGATCGCCTTTTCCACCGCATCGTCGGAAGCCGCCTATCCCAAGATGCTGGAGCAGCTCGACCGGTTCGGCGTGCCCCGGCGCATCTACAGCTTCGTGCTGCCGCTCGGCTATTCGTTCAATCTCGACGGGTCGATGATGTATTCGACCTTTGCAACGATCTTCATCGCCCAGGCCTATGGCATCGACCTGCCGATCGCCACGCAGATCACCATCCTGCTGGTCCTGATGGTGACGAGCAAGGGCATCGCCGCCGTGCCGCGCGCCTCTCTGGTGGTGGTGGCGGCGACACTGGGGCAGTTCGACCTGCCGGTCGAGGGCATCGCCTTCATTCTGGCGGTCGATCACTTCATGGACATGGGGCGCACTGCCACCAACGTGCTGGGCAACGCCATCGCGACGTCGGTCATCACCAAGTGGGAGGGCATGCTGGAAGTCGAAGAGCCGGAATATGTGCCGCATCCCAAGGCACCTTCCCATACCCCGGCCCATGGCCGCGCGGGACTGGAGCTGGCGGCGGACATGGTGGATGACGACCACCGACCTTGACCGCTACCAGAGCACGCCCCTGACCGGCTGATCCGGCGCGGGAGCATCGTCGCCGATAGATTGCAGCAGATCGATCTCGATCGTGCGGCACATTGCCGACAGTGGCACGTCATGCACGCTATTGGCGAAAGGATCGACCAGATCATCGCCAATCCGCAGCACCGCGAGGAACATGAGGCCAGCCACCGTCGATCCCAGCGGCGTCGCAAGGCCGAGGGTTTCGACCAGCCCGATCGGCAGCAGCACGCAGAAAAGATGGGTGAACAGGGTCGGCAGAAAGCGGTACTGGATGGGCAAAGGCGTATTCTTGAGCCGCTCCATGCCCCCTTGGGCGTTGGAGATGTCGACCAGCACCGCCTCCATGTGCGTCTGTTGGATGGTGTCGATCCATCCTTCCCGCCGGGCAATGTCGATGCGCCGCCCTGTTCCGTCCAGCAGGCCATTGGCTGGATTGGCGCGGGCAAGCGCCAACCCCTTGTCCCGCTCCTCGATAAAGCCGGTGACGCGTTCGTCGAGCGGCTGGCGGCGCAGCTGGCATCGCAATGCGTTCACATAGGCGACCTGCCGCTTGATAATGTCTCGCTTCAGGTTCCGGGCTTCGAGGTCCGGCAGGAAATTACGGGTAGTGCGCGCCAGGCTGCGCGAGGCGTTGATCATCGCGCCCCAAAGGATACGACCTTCCCACCAGCGCTGGTAGGATGAGTTGCTACGAAAGCCGAGGAAGAGCGCCAGCGCCGAGCCGAAGAGCGTGAGCGGCAGCGATGGCGCGCGGAACGGCAGGATATAATAAGTAATCGTAACCGCGCAGTCCCAGACGAACAACAGGGCGAGCGGCTTCCAGACTTCGGTCGCAATCTGGCGCAGGCTGGGCGCAGCGTTTACGATCATATAGTCTCCGAATTTCAGGACAGGAGCGGATCGACAATGCTGCCGTCCTTGGGATGCGAGGCGGGCGAGATATTTACATGCAGCGCGTTACACCGTCATTGCGATCGAGAATATGCCCGGTTGCAACATTACGCATGCTTAACGGTTCATCGAAGATGCGCAATTCGGCAAGCACATCATGACCCGGGCGAGCAAGGCCGCCTTGTCGCTGCAATGGCAGATGCTGGCGGGGTTTCTTGTCGGACTGATCGCGGGAATGATCGTCCATGCGACGGCGCGCGATGCCGCGTGGGTCGATGCGGCTACCCGCTATGTGACCGGGCCGATCGGGCAGGTTTTCCTGCGGCTGCTGTTCATGCTGGTGATCCCGTTGCTGGTGTCGGCGCTGATCGTGGGGATCGCGGAAATGGGCGAGATGCGTTCGCTCAGGCGGGTCGGGCTCAAGACGCTGGTCTATACGCTGGTCGTGTCGAGCATTGCCGTCGCCATCAGCCTTATCGTCGTCAACCTGCTGCGGCCGGGCGATGGTGTCGATCCAGTCCAGGCGCAGGCGATGTTGAGCAATGCCGGTGAGGGCGCTCGCGCGATATTGGCGCGCGGCGGGGACGCGCCAAAGGGGGTGGATGCCCTGCTGGCAATGGTGCCCGACAACATCATCAAGGCGATGGCCAATAATGACATATTGGCGGTGATGGTGTTCGCCCTGTTCTTCGGCATCGGGCTGGTACTGGTGCAAACGGAGCAGAGCCGATTGCTGCTGTCGGCGATGGAGGGGCTGTTCGAAGTTACGATGCGGCTGATGGGGCTGGTCATTCGCCTCGCGCCGATCGCGATCGCCTGTTTCATGTTCAACCTGGCCGCGCAGTTCGGATGGGAACTGCTGGAGCGCCTGTCCGCCTATGTGGGCGTCGTGCTGCTGGCGCTGTTGCTACAGATGGTGGTCGTCTATTCGCTGCTGCTGGCATTGGTGGCGCGGCAGTCTCCACTGGCGTTTTTTGCGGGTGCGCAGGACGCTATGATGATGGCGTTCGCCACCGCATCCTCCAACGCGACACTGCCGACCGCCATTCGCGTGGCCGAGGAACGGCTGCACCTGCCGCGCCGGATATCGCGATTCGTGCTGACCATCGGTGCGACGGCCAACCAGAATGGCACCGCGATGTTCGAAGGCATTACGGTGCTGTTCCTGGCGCAGTTTTTCGGCGTCGAACTGGATTGGACGCAGCAGCTGATGGTGATGCTGGTGTGCATATTGGGCGGCGTCGGGACAGCGGGCGTTCCAGCCGGATCGCTGCCGGTCGTCGCGCTGATCCTGGGCATGGTCGGCGTGCCGCCCGAAGGCATCGGGCTGGTGCTGGGTGTCGATCGCTTCCTCGACATGTGCCGCACGACGCTGAACGTCACGGGTGATCTGGTCGCGGCTACGGTGATCGCAGCGGGCGAGCCGTCGGAGGAGGTCAGCGCGCTGCCCTTGCCGCCTCCGCCCACCAAATAAGGTCGCGCGCGAAAGCGGCAAAACCGCGATCCAGCGCCGCGCCGCCGTCACCCTGAGGCTGGCCTTGCTCATCAAGCGTCTGGCCGATCTGGCCGACGCTCAGGCGTTCGGGAATGACAGCCATGCCCATGGCGGACAGGGTCACCGTCCAGACCGCGTGGCTGTTGACCCCGGCATAGCGGCCCGCCGAATAGCTGGCTATGCCTGCGGGGCGGCGGTCGAATTCCTTGAGATAATGATCGACCAGGTTTTTGAGGCCGGGCTGGACGCCCCGATTATATTCGCCAGCCACGAAAATAAAGGCATCGGCAGCGGTCAGGCGGGCGGCCAGAGCGCTCATGGTTTCGGGCGCTTCACCGGGGGCATAGTCGCTGTGGCGCTGGTCGAGCATGGGAAGGCCGACCTGCATGGCATCGACCAGTTCGGCTTGATGGCCGAGCTGCTGAAAGCCGTTGATGAGATAATCGGCGAGGCGGATGCCCATGCGGTTGCTGCGATAGGAACCGTAGAGGACGAGGATGTTGAGAGACATGCGCGGCATCTTGGCAGGAGGCACCGCAGAGGTCCAGCGCTCTCACCCCGTTCGGGCTGAGCTTGTCGAAGCCCCTCCCTTCTTCTCTCACGAGCTGGAAGTGAAGAATACCCCTTCGACAAGCTCAGGGCGAACGGGTGAGAGGTGCCAAATAGTTCAGCGCAATTTCGCGATGGAAAGCCCGTCCTGCTTGGCCCGCACTTTCACTGATTCCTCGCTGCGGGTCAGCGCCTTGGCGATCGCTTTCAGGGCCACGCCCTTCTTGGCCAGCGTATGAAGCTTTTGCAGCTCGTCCGCCGTCCAGGGTTGCTTGTGCCGTTCGAAGCGGTCGCCTGCCATCGCCTTAATCCGCGAAGGGGTCGCGCACGAGGATGGTGTCCTCACGCTCAGGGCTGGTGGACACGAGCGTGACCGGGCAACCGATCAGCTCTTCGATCCGGCGGATATATTTGATCGCCTGCGCGGGCAGTTCGGCCCAGCTGCGGGCACCAGCCGTGGTATCCTGCCAGCCTTCAATATCCTCGTAGATCGGTTCAGCCTTCGCCTGGTCCTGCGCATGAGCGGGGAGATAGTCGTAGGTCTGGTCACCGATCCGATAGCCAGTGCAGATTTTCAGCGTGTCGAAGCCATCGAGCACATCGAGCTTGGTGAGCGCGATGCCGGTGACGCCGGAAACGGCGACCGACTGGCGCACCAGCACGGCGTCGAACCAGCCGCAGCGGCGCTTGCGTCCGGTGACGGTCCCGAATTCATGGCCGCGCTCGCCCAGACGCTGGCCGGTGGCGTCTTCCAGTTCGGTTGGAAAAGGACCGGACCCGACGCGGGTGGTGTAAGCCTTCACAATGCCCAGCACGAAGCCAGCCGCGGAGGGACCAAGGCCCGTACCGCTCGCCGCCGTGCCAGCGACCGTGTTGGACGATGTGACGAACGGATAGGTGCCATGATCGATGTCGAGCAGCGTGCCCTGCGCGCCTTCGAACAGGATGCGCTGGCCTGCTGCCTTCGCCTTGTTGAGCGTCAGCCAGACGGGCTTGACGAAGGGCAGGATAAAGCTGGCGATTTCGCGCAGTTCCGCCATCAGGGCGTCGCGATCGATCGGTGCTTCGTTGAAACCGGCGCGCAGCGCGTCATGGTGCGCGGTCAGGCGGTCGAGCTGCGGGCCGAGGTCGTCGAGGTGCGAAAGGTCGCAGACGCGGATGGCGCGGCGACCAACCTTGTCCTCATAGGCCGGGCCGATGCCGCGACGAGTGGTGCCGATCTTGCCCGCGCCCGATGCGTCTTCACGCAGGCCATCAAGGTCGCGGTGAAAGGGCAGGATCAGGGGGCAGGTTTCCGCGATCTGAAGATTTTCAGGCGTGATGTCGACGCCCTGCCCCTTCAGCTTAGCAACCTCATCGCGAAAGTGCCAGGGGTCCAGCACCACGCCATTGCCGATGACGGACAGCGTGCCCCGAACGATGCCCGAAGGCAGCAGCGACAATTTGTAGACCTTATCACCAACGACCAGCGTGTGGCCCGCATTGTGACCGCCCTGAAAGCGGGCGACGACATCGGCACGCTCCGACAGCCAGTCGACGATCTTGCCTTTGCCTTCGTCGCCCCATTGGGCGCCGATCACGGTCACGTTAGCCACAGATACAGTCCTCCGCCCGCCGCGGGGACCGGCCATGCCCTTCGACGGGACTCGGCATGCCAGTAGGATCGAGTGGGCGCTTGTTCGCCCTGTGCGGGGCGCGCGTTAGCCGTGCAGCCCCAGTGAAGTCAAGTCAGTATGGACGCGGTTCGTCGCCATCCAGCCAGTGGGTGCAGCGCAGCGCCTCGCCATTTTCCTGGGGCGTAAGCGCGGCGACGGTCTGCCAACCCTGTTCACGAAGTTGCGCGGCGCAACTTTGGTCATGATGGAGCGGCAGGAAGAGGCGATTGGGCTGTTCCGCCCCGAAACCGGCATCGATCAGCGGGTCGGGATAGAGCGAAAAGCCCATCGCCGGTTCTTCCGACCCATCCGCGCGGATGATGGCATAGCTGCCACCCCGACCGATTTCGCCGGTGAAGCCTTCTGCAAAGATCGAGAAGCCGAACCAGTTCTGATATTCAAAACCATGGCGCTCAGTAGGATCAAGCGTCAGCGTGATGTCCCAGCCAATCGGCTTCGCGATGGCGCGCAGCCCCGCGATCCGGCTGTCGATCGCCCCGCCAAGCTGCGCGTTAAGCGCTTCCAGCTTTTCCATGGCAGGGTGGAAAGGACCGGTCGCTTCGATGAGGGGGAGATAAGCGGCCGCAGCCGGGCTGATCGCGGCAAGCGCGCCAGCGTCCTTGGCATCCAGTTCGGCGCGAACCGCCTCGATCTCGTCAGGGGCCAGCGGGAGCGGTCCAGCGGCCAGGCTGTCGATCAGGTCCGGCAGGGTGAAGTCGATGGTGATGCCGGTGACGCCTGCGGCCTGCAACGCTTCGATCGCGACGTTCACGATCTCCACGGCGGCAGCCAGGCTATCGCTACCGATCAGTTCGGCCCCCACCTGCAATCGCTCGCGTTCCGGGCGAAGCTGGTTCGCGCGCAAGCGGAGGACCGGGCCACCATAGGACAGGCGCAGCGGACGCGGCGCGCTGGCCAGACGAGTGGCGGCGATGCGACCGATCTGCGCGGTCATGTCGGGGCGAAGCGCCAGGCTGCGCTGGGACACCGGATCGACGGCGCGGACCAGATCCTGCGCGCGCATGGATTTAAGGCGTCCGGCCAGCGTCTCTTCAAACTCCGCGAGCGGCGGCATGACCCGTTCATAGCCATGCGACGCCACCGTATCGAGCACCCGGCGCACGAGACGCGCGGACGCTTCTGCTTGCGGCGGCAGACGGTCGGAAAGACCCTCAGGAAGGAGGCCGGATGGGATGGTCATCACAGCTCCCTCCCCCTTAGGGGGGAGGGCTGGGGAGAGGGGGATTGGCACAACGCTTGCGTAATCACGGCCAACACCCCCTCAATATTCCCCATCACGTCGGGATTGCCAAAACGAAGCACGCGATATCCTAGCGATTCCAGAAATTCCGTTCGCCGTGCGTCATAGCGATCTTTGGCGGAATGTGTATCCCCGTCGATCTCTATGATGAGCTTGGTGGCTTTGGAGGCGAAATCGGCGATGTAGGGCGCGATGATCGACTGGCGGGTGAATTGCTGGTTTTCGAAGCGGTTGGCTCGGAGTGCAAGCCATAGCTTTTGTTCGGCGGGGGTGGGATTGGCGCGCATTTGTTTGGCGCGTTCCTTGAGCTTTGGATCAAGGCGCAAGGTTGCTTCCCCCTCTCCCAAACCCTCCCCCCGAGGGGGGAGGGCTTTTAGGGCGTTACGCGAAACGCAGCAGCTTTACCGTCTTCACGCCCGTCAGGTTGCAGATGGCGTTCAGCACATCGTCATTCACAGCTCCATCGACCGACAGGAGCAGCACGGCTTCGCCGCCCTGGGTGCGACGGCCAAGGTGGAAGGTGCCGATGTTGACGCCTGCTTCGCCCAGGGTCGAGCCAAGGCGGCCAATGAAGCCGGGCGCGTCCTGGTTGACGATGTAGAGCATGTGACCTTCAAGATCGGCTTCGACCTTGATGCCGAACAGTTCGACCAGACGCGGGCTGCTATGGCCGAACAGGGTGCCCGCAACCGACTTGTCACCGGCTTCGGTCTTGACCGTTACGCGGACGAGAGTCTGATAATCGCCCTCGCGGTCGTGGCGCACTTCACGCACGTCGAGGCCGCGTTCCTTCGCGAGGAAGGGCGCGTTGACCATATTCACCGTGTCCGAATAGACGCGCATCAGGCCAGCGAGCACCGCTGCCGTGATCGGCTTCTGGTTGAGTTCGGCGGCGTGGCCTTCGACCTCGACCGAGACGCCCTGAATGCGGTCGCCTTCGAGTTGGCCGACTAGGCTGCCCAGTTCCTCGGCAAGCGCCATATAGGGCTTGAGCTTGGGCGCTTCTTCAGCCGAGAGCGACGGGACGTTCAGGGCATTGGTGATGCCGCCGTCGAGCAGATAGTCGCTGAGCTGTTCGGCGACCTGAAGCGCGACGTTGACCTGTGCTTCGTCGGTCGATGCGCCCAGATGCGGGGTGCAGATGAAGTTGGGGGTGCCGAACAGCGGCGATTCTTTCGCCGGCTCCTGAACGAACACGTCGAGCGCGGCACCAGCGACATGGCCCGAATCCATCGCTTCCTTGAGCGCGGCTTCATCGACCAGACCGCCACGGGCGCAGTTGACGATGCGCACGCCCTTCTTGGTCTTGGCGAGGTTTTCCTTGCTCAGGATGTTGCGGGTCTGGTCGGTCAACGGCGTGTGCAGCGTGATGAAGTCCGCGCGTCCCAGCAGCGTGTCGAGATCAGCCTTTTCCACGCCCATTTCGACGGCGCGTTCCGGGGTCAGGAAGGGATCGAAGGCAACGACCTTCATCTTGAGGCCGAGCGCGCGGCTGGCGACGATCGAGCCGATATTGCCCGCGCCGATCAAGCCGAGCGTCTTGCCGGTGACTTCCACGCCCATGAAGCCGTTCTTCGGCCACATGCCCGCTTGGGTCTGGGTGTTGGCTTCGGGCAGTTGGCGGGCGAGGGCAAACATCAGCGCAATGGCATGTTCGGCGGTGGTGATCGAGTTGCCGAACGGGGTGTTCATGACGACCACGCCCTTGGCCGAAGCCGACGGGATGTCGACATTGTCGACGCCGATACCGGCGCGGCCGATGACCTTGAGATTGGGTGCGGCGTCGAGGATTTCCTTCGTCACCTTGGTCGCGCTGCGGATGGCGAGGCCGTCATATTGGCCGATGATCGCCTTGAGTTCTTCCGGGGTCTTGCCAGTGATTTCGTCGACTTCAATGCCACGTTCGCGGAAGATCGCGGCGGCGCGGGGGTCCATCTTGTCGGAAATAAGTACTTTGGGCATGACGAATTGCCTTTCTTGCAATTCGTCATCCTGACGAAGGTCAGGATCTCAGGCGGCTAGGTCGGACCTAGAGGCCCGAGATCCCAGCTTTCGCTGGGATGACGGGTATATAAGGGAGAGGTTTGTTAAGCAGCCTTCACGGTCGCGTAGGCCCAGTCGAGCCACGGGCCGAGCGCCTCGATATCGGCGGTTTCGACGGTCGCGCCGCACCAGATACGCAGGCCCGCCGGAGCATCGCGATAACCCGCGATGTCATAGGCAGCATCTTCCTTTTCGAGGAGACCGGCGAAGCTCTTGATGAAGGCTTCGTCCGCACCTTCGACCGTCAGGCAGACGCTGGTGGTTGAGCGGGTAGCCGGGTCAGCTGCAAGGTGGCCGAGCCAGTCGCGTTCTTCGACAATCTTGTTCAGCGCCGCCGCATTGGCGTTGCTGCGCGCGATCAGGCCATTGAGGCCGCCCAGCGACTTGCCCCATTCCAGTGCGAAGATCGCGTCTTCGACCGCCAGCATGGAGGGAGTGTTGATCGTCTCGCCCTTGAAGATGCCTTCGGCGAGCTTGCCCTTCGCCATCAGGCGGAAGACCTTGGGCAGCGGCCAGGCCGGGGTGTGGTTCTCGAGACGCTCGACTGCGCGGGGGCCGAGGATCAAGACGCCATGACCGCCCTCGCCGCCCAGCACCTTCTGCCAGGAGAAGGTGGCAACGTCGATCTTGGTCCAGTCGATCTCATAGGCGAAGACCGCGCTGGTGGCGTCGGCGAAGGTCAGGCCTTCGCGGTCGGCTGGAATCCAATCGGCATTCGGCACGCGTGCGCCCGAGGTGGTGCCGTTCCAGGTGAAGAGAACGTCGTTGCTGAAATCGACGGTGCCGAGATCGGGCAGCTGGCCGTAATCGGCGCGAATGATCGTCGGGTCGAGCTTCAACTGCTTGGCGGCGTCCGTCACCCAGCCTTCGCCGAAGCTTTCCCAGGCGAGCGTCGTCACCGGACGGGCACCCAGCATCGTCCACATTGCCATTTCGAAGGCGCCGGTGTCGGAACCCGGCACGATGCCGATGCGGTGGGTGTCGGGCAGGTTCAGCAGCTCGCGCATCAGGTCGATGCTGTAGGCGAGGCGGGTCTTGCCGATCTTCGCACGGTGCGAGCGGCCCAGCGATTGAGCGCTCAGCTTGTCGGCGCTCCAGCCCGGAGGCTTGGCGCAGGGACCGGAAGAAAAAAAGGGGCGTTCGGGTTTTTTGGCCGGCTTGGTGGCGGGCTTGGCGGCAGGCGCAATGGTGGCGTCTGCGGCAATCATATCAGTCATGTACTGCGTCTCCTTACAGAGAGCACGCGCGGCGTTGGGACCGCGTGGCCCGGTCGCCGCCCTAAAGAGTGGCGCGGAAGAGTCAAGCCGAATGTCTGGATGCGACGAACCGTTTGCGCCGTTAACCAACAGCGGGGCAAGCCGTGATAAATGATGGTCATGAAAGAGCGGCTTTGGGGAAAATCGACCGTACGCGGCGCAGGTCAGGCGGCCTTGATCGGACTGTGCCTCACACTGGCGTCCTGTAGCGGCGACATCGTGCCGCGCGGACGGGTCGATCGCGCATCGAAACCGCCAAAAGGGGTGCACCCTTCGCCGCCGCCATCTATGGAATTGCGGCAATGCTTGGTAAAGCTGCAATCGCAATCCGTGTCCTTCACGCCCCTGCCCGACCAGAATTTCGGCGGCGGATGTTCGGCGATGGGCAGCGTGAAGCTGATCGACATCGGCGTTCCGGCCACCAACCTTGGCGCGATGACCTGCAATCTGGCGGCCAATTTCGCCGCCTGGGCGCGCTATGGCGTTCAGCCCGCTGCCCGATTGATCCTGGGCGCGGAGATTGAACGGATCGAAACATTCGGCACCTATAATTGCCGCCCGGTGGCAGGGAGCGGCAAACTGAGCGAACATGCGCACAGCAACGCCGTCGATGTGTCGGCCTTTGTCCTGTCTGACGGGCGTCGAATCACGGTCCAACAGGGGTGGAATGGCGACCGCCAGACCCGTCAGTTTCTGGAAATCGTGCGGGCCAGCGCCTGCAAGCGGTTCCGCACGGTGCTCAGCCCCGACTATAATATCGCGCATCGCGATCATTTTCATTTCGACATGGGCGGTAGAGGTGGCTTTTGCCGCTGACGTTCCTAAGTTGGGTTGAATGACAAGAAAAGAAATCGAAGAACGCAAATTCCGTCCTGCCCGGCAGGAAGCCGCCGATGCACAGAAAAGCATCGACACCCCGCAGACCAGCAGCGCCGCCTATCGGCTCGCTTTTCAGGATACCGAGTTCCTGCTGCGCGAGGATTTGCGGCCAGTGCGGTTCCAGCTCGAACTGCTGAAGCCGCAGCTGCTGATGGATGAGGCGAAGATCGAATCGACATTCGTTTTTTATGGGTCGGCACGCATTCCAGAGCCTGAGCAGGTGCAGGCGCGGATCGAGGCTGCGACGACCCCGGATCAACGGCGAATTGCCGAAAATCTTGGCAAAAAGGCCCGCTATTATGACGAAGCGCGCAAGCTGGCGCGGATTGCGGCGCAATATCCGGTGAATGAAGCGGGGTGCCGCCACTTTGTGGTCTGTTCGGGCGGTGGCCCTTCGATCATGGAGGGGGCCAATCGCGGTGCGGCGGATGTCGGCGCGCAGACGATCGGGATGAATATCGTGCTGCCGCATGAGCAGGCGCCCAATCGCTTCGTTACGCCGGAGCTTTCCTTCCAGTTCCACTATTTTGCCTTGAGGAAGATGCACTTTCTGCTGCGCGCGCGGGCGTTGGCGGTGTTTCCAGGCGGGTTCGGCACGTTCGACGAGATGTTTGAGCTGCTGACCCTGATCCAGACGGGCAAGATGAAGCCGATTCCGGTGCTGCTGTTCGGGAAGGAGTTCTGGACGCGTGTGGTGGATTTCGAAGCGCTGGCGGACGAGGGCGTGATTTCGCCTTCCGATCTGAATTTGCTCACTTGGGTTGAGACGGCGGAAGAGGCTTGGGCGGCGGTGCAGAATTTCTATGAGGATAGTGACGCGCCGGGCTGCTGACGCCTTTCCTCGCCCCTTCAGGGGAGAGGATGTGGAGACTTGGCGTGAAGCGCCTAGCGTAGCTGGAGAGGGGGCGAGGGAAGCGCCCGCCCCCCCCTCTTCCAACTTCGCCTAGGCCCTGTCGGGCCAAGGCTTCGTATCCTTCTCCCCGGTGGGGAGAAGGGTTAGGCGCTTGCCTCGCTGGGCTGTGAAGACTAGGGCGCGGCCATGCGTGACGAGCTTGCCCATGTCGATTGCTGGATCTTCGATCTGGACAATACGCTGTACCCGGCGAAAACGGACCTGTTCGCGCTGATCGACGTCAAGATGGGCGAGTTCATCCAGGGTCTGCTGGGGTGCGATCCCGACGTCGCCAAGGCCACGCAGAAGCGCTATTTCATGGAGCATGGTACGACGCTGTCGGGCCTGATGCATCATCATGGCATCGAACCGCGCGCTTTCCTGGACTATGTGCATGATATTTCGATGGATCGGCTGGAGGTGGACGAGGCGCTGAACGCCCATATCGCCGCCCTGCCCGGTCGTCGCCTGATCTTTACCAACGGCGATGCTGACTATGCGCAGCGCGTGCTCGACAAGCTGGGCCTTGGCGCGGCGTTCGAGCTGATCCACGACATTCACGCCTGCCAATATATTCCGAAGCCCGATCCATCAGGCTATGCCGAACTGTGCCGCGTGCATGGGATCAACCCGGTCCGCGCCGCCTTTTTCGAGGATATGGCCCGCAACCTGAAACCCGCCAAGGCGATCGGCATGGCCACCATTTGGGTGAACAATGGGTCCGAAGCGGGCAATCACGACCATCATCCCGACTATATCGATTTCGAAACCGACCATCTGACGCCATTCCTGGCCGACATCATTGGGGAAAAGCCATGAGCCAAGATCTGATCGCCACCATCGACGCCGCCTGGGAGGACCGGGCCAATGTCAGCCTGACGACGCAGGGAGCGGTGCGCCAGGCGGTGAACAAGGCCCTTGCCATGCTGGACAGCGGCGAAGTGCGCGTGGCGGAGCCGACCGCGGATGGCTGGCAGGTCAATCAGTGGCTGAAAAAGGCGGTGCTGCTGTCCTTCCGCCTCAATGACAATGCGATGATCGACAATGGACCGGGCGCAGGCCATTGGTGGGACAAGGTGCCCAGCAAGTTCGCCGGATGGGACGAGGCCGCCTTCCGCGCCGCCGGTTTCCGCGCCGTGCCGGGCAGCTTCGCCCGCGCAGGCGCGCATATCGCCAAGAATGTCATCCTGATGCCCAGCTTCGTCAATATCGGCGCCTTCGTCGATGAAGGCACGATGGTCGACACCTGGGTGACGGTGGGCAGCTGCGCGCAGATCGGCAAGAATGTCCATCTGTCCGGCGGCGTCGGCATTGGCGGCGTGCTGGAGCCGTTGCAGGCCGGTCCCGTCATCATCGAGGATGACTGCTTCATCGGTGCCCGTTCCGAAGTCGTGGAAGGCGTGCGCATCGGCAAGGGTTCGGTGCTGTCGATGGGCGTGTTCATCGGCATGTCGACCAAGATCGTCGATCGCGCCACCGGAGAGGTCTTTATCGGCGAAGTGCCGCCCTATTCGGTGGTCGTACCCGGCAGCCTGCCCGGCAAGCCACTGCCCGACGGCACGCCGGGGCCGAGCCTTTATTGCGCGGTGATCGTAAAGCGCGTCGATGCGCAGACGCGGTCGAAGACCGGGATCAACGAGCTGCTGCGGGATTGAGCCGCCTCTAAACTCCCCTCCCGCCTGCGAGAGGGCCGGGGGAGGGTGCCATTGCGTCAGCAATCGCTTCCGCCTTCCGGGATAGCACAGAAGCTCGCTGCGCTCGTCCCACCCCTTCCCCCTCCCTGAAGGGAGGGGCTTATAGGTGGCATTCAGGGGTCAGCTCTCCTACATAGCCCCCATGCCGCCATCCACGCCTGACAACACGCCCCTTCCGCCTGTTTGGGCGACCCTGCGGCGGTTCCTCCCCTATCTCTGGCCCGCCGATGCGCCCGCGCTGCGACGGCGTGTCGCGATCGCCATGATCCTGGTCGTGCTGGCAAAGGCGATCAGCCTTGCCATGCCCTTCGCCTATAAGGGCGCGATCGACCGCATGGTGCCGGGGATGGAGCCTGCCGCCGGACTCGCGATCGCGCTGGTGGTGGCCTATGCGGGCGCGCGGTTCGCCAGTGTCCTGTTCGACAATATGCGCAACGCCGTGTTCGAACGGGTCGGGCAGGAAGCCGGACGGCGGCTGTCCGACGACGTCTTCGTCCATCTACACCGGCTATCGTTGCGCTTCCATCTGGACCGGCGCACCGGCGCGGTCACCAAGATCGTCGAACGCGGCACCAAGAGCATCGACACGATGCTGTATTTCCTGCTGTTCAATATCGCGCCCACGGTGCTGGAACTGGCGGCGGTCTGCGTCATCTTCTTCATCAAATTCGGGCCGGGACTGGTCGCGGCGACGCTGGTGATGGTGGGCCTGTATATCTGGTTCACGCGCACCATCACCGAATGGCGCAACCAGTTGCGACGCGACATGGTGGACATGGACACCAACGCCGTCGCCCACGCGGTAGACAGCCTGCTGAATTTCGAGACGGTCAAATATTTCGGCGCGGAAAAGCGGGAGGCCACCCGTTATGGCAACGCCATGCGGCGCTATGCCGAAGCGGCGGTCAAATCGGAAAACAGCCTCGCCTGGCTCAACGTCGGGCAATCGCTGATCACCAACCTGATGATGGCGGGGGCTATGGGCTATACCGTCTGGGGTTGGAGCCGGGGTGCGTTTTCGACAGGCGACGTCGTGCTCGTCAATACATTGCTTAGCCAACTATTTAGGCCGCTCGATCTGCTGGGGATGGTGTATCGCACGATCCGGCAGGGCGTGATCGATATGGAGGCGATGTACAAGCTGATCGATACGCCAACAGAGGTGGGCGACAGGCCCGGTGCGCCCACACTGAAGGTGACGGCTGGTGAGGTGCGCTTCGACCATGTGCGCTTCGGCTATGATCCCGACCGAGAAATCCTGCATGATGTCAGCTTCACCGTGCCAGCGGGCAGGACACTGGCGATTGTGGGGCCTTCGGGGGCTGGAAAATCGACCATCGCCCGCACCCTGTTCCGTTTTTATGACATCCAGCAGGGACGGATATTGATCGATGGGCAGGATATTGCGGAAGTGACGCAATCCTCGCTGCGCTCCGCGATCGGCATCGTGCCGCAGGACATGGTGCTGTTCAACGACACGGTCGGCTATAATATCGGCTATGGCCGCGAAGGGGCGAACCAGGCGGAGATCGAGGCGGCGGCCAGGGCGGCCTCCATCCATGACTTCATCATGCGGCTGCCGCAGGGATATGACACGCGCGTGGGCGAGCGGGGGCTTAAACTTTCCGGTGGTGAAAAGCAGCGGGTGGCGATAGCGCGTACGCTGCTCAAGGACCCGCCGGTGCTGGTGCTGGATGAAGCCACGAGCGCGCTCGACAGCCGGACCGAGACCGAAATTCAGGATGTGCTGCGCAACATCGCGCGTAAACGCACCACGCTGATCGTGGCTCACCGCCTGTCCACTGTCGTCGATGCCGACGAAATCATCGTGCTGGATCAGGGCCGCGTCGTGGAGCGGGGACGCCATGCCGACCTGGTCCGCGCCGACGGCCTTTATGCGGTCATGTGGACCCGGCAGGCGAGCGAACGGGAGGAGCCGGTAAGCGAAGAACCGGCTTTGAGTGGGTTGCGCTAAAGCCGATCCAGTTTGCTCCGCCCAGGATAATCAATGTGATTGCCCCTCATTATCCGGCGCGACAAATGCCAACGTTTGACTAAAATCATTATCCTATGGACATTTGAGATGATCGAGTGGGAATGATCCGGGACCGACTGTTTCTGGCCTGACTGGCGCAGAAGGCTTGCGGTGGCGGTAGCTGGTCGCTAGGTTCACCTTTCGTTCCAAGAAGGGGTTAGTATGGACGGCCTGATCGCGCTCCTGATTATTGCAGCCTCGCTCGCCGGGCTTGGCGCCGGGTGGCTGCTGCGGGGGAAGGCCGCCGCCGCTACCAGCGCGGAAAAGACGGAGCTTGCCGCGAAACTGGACAGTGCCACGGCGCAGCGCAATGCAGCGTTGCAGGAACTGGTGGTCGCCCAGGATCGCGCGGCGCAGGCGGCAGAGCTTGCGCGACGGCTGGAGGAAGAGCGGGCAGCGCGCGAAGCGGCGGCGCGCGACCTGGCCGCGCTACGATCCGACACGCAGGCGCGCGCCGAGGCGTTCGAAGCGCAGATCCTTGCGTTGAAGGATGCCAAGGAACAGCTTTCAGCGCAGTTCAGCGAGGTTGGCGGCAAGCTGCTGCAACAGGCGCAGAGTCATTTCCTGGAGCGCGCGGACCAGCGGCTGGCGCAGGCGCATGAGAAAAGCGAAGCGCAGCTCAAACAGCTGCTGCATCCGGTCAATGAGACGATCCAGCGCTACGACCAGAAAATCACGCAGATCGAACAGCAGCGAACCGAAGCCTATGGCATCCTGCGCGGTGAGATCGAATCCATGCGTACCGGTCAGGAAGCGGTGCGCGCGGAAGCGCAGCGGCTGGTCGATTCGCTTCGCCACGCTCCCAAGGCGCGCGGGCGCTGGGGCGAGCAGCAGTTGCGCAATGTGCTGGAAACCTGCGGCCTGTCAGAACATGTCGATTTCCGAACCGAGGTAAGCGTCGAGGGTGAAGATGGACGGCTGCGGCCTGACGCCATTGTCCGCGTGCCGGGCGGGCGGGCGCTGGTCATCGACGCCAAGGTGTCGCTCAACGCCTATCAGGATGCCTATGGAGCCGAAGGCGACGACGAGCGTAACCGGCTGCTCACCGCCCATGCCAACGCGATGCGCGCGCATGTCGATACGTTAGGACGGAAAAGCTATGCCGATCAATTTGATGAAGCGCCCGACTATGTGATCATGTTCGTGCCGGGCGAACATTTCCTGTCCGCCGCGCTGGAGCATGACCCGCGACTATGGGATCACGCCTTTGCCAAGCGGGTGTTGCTAGCCACGCCGACCAATCTGATCGCGATCGCCCGGACGGTGGCGGCGGTATGGCGTCAGGAAAAAATGGCTGACGAAGCGAAACGCATCGGTGCTTTGGGCAAGGAGCTTTATGAACGGCTGGCGGGCGCAGCGACATCGCTCCGAAAGCTGGGCAACCGGCTGACCGGGGCCGTGGGCGATTATAATGCTTTCATCGGCAGCTTCGAAGGACGCGTGCTGGTGACCGGGCGCAAGCTGCGTGACCTCAACATCGAAACCGGCGGCAAGGAACTGGAGCAGCTGGAGCCGGTTGAAGCGCTGGTGCGCGAACCTGCTTCTCCCGAAGCGCTGCGACCGTTGGATGCATTGCCCAGCGCAGCAGAGTAACTGATATATGAAAATATGGTCTGCACGGAGGAAAGTGGAGCGTAAATAGCTAGCTAGCTATAATATCCTGTTTTTAGCTTCAGATTGCGCGATTAGCGTGCCGGTGGCATGGGCAGGGAATGGCACGCATCGGCCTATTGGGCGGCTCCTTCAATCCAGCGCATGGCGGCCACCGCGCCATTTCGCTCTTCGCGGCCCGTGCGCTTGGGCTGGATGAAGTGTGGTGGCTCGTTTCTCCCGGCAACCCCCTGAAACGCTCGGTAGGCATGGCACCGCTGGCCGCAAGGATGCAGCATGCCAAGGGAATCGCACGCGGTGCCCCCATTCGACCCACGGCTATCGAACGTGCGCTAGGCACCCGTTATACAACCGATTCGCTGCGCCGGCTGTCCGCTCGCTATCCTCGTAATCGCTTCATCTGGTTGATGGGAGCCGATAATCTGGCGCAATTCGCCCAATGGAGGGATTGGCGGGGCATCGCGCGCCGAATGCCCATTGCGGTCATCGCCCGTCCATCCTATGATGGAGCAGCCCATGGCTCTGTGGCCATGGCCTGGCTGCGGCGTTTCGTCCGGCCCGCGCGCCAGAGTGCAGACTGGACGGAGTGGAGACCGCCGGCGCTTGTGCTTTTGCGCTTTCGCCCTGATCCAAGATCGGCGACCCTGTTACGGCAGGCCGACCCTCTCTGGCATCGCGAGTATGAACATGCACGTGTGCGCGACCCGCTCACGCGTCGGCTGATTGTCTAGAATGGAGCCTCTTTGACCAGAACCCAGCCCGCCAACGACACGGCGCATGACGCCGACAGCGTTGCCGCCCTGCACGCCCTAGTCCTTCAGTCGCTTGACGACGACCAGGCGCAGGAAACCATCTCCATCCCCCTTGAAGGCAAGAGCAGCATCGCCGACCACATGGTGATCGCGAGCGGTCGTTCGTCGCGACAGGTCGCGTCCATGGCGCAGAAGCTGGCCGAACGGATCAAGCAATCCACCGGCCGTTCCGCGCGCGTGGAAGGCTTGCCGGTCGCCGACTGGGTCCTGATCGACGCCGGAGACGTCATCGTTCACCTGTTCCGGCCGGAAGTGCGCAGCTTCTACAATCTGGAACGCATGTGGGGCTTTGTCGACGCGCCGGTGGCAGGCACGGCCTGACCCCGCGGTTCGACAATCGCCGCGTGAGACACTAGGGAGCAGAACATGCTCCTCCACATCATCGCACGCGGCAAGATTGGACGGTCGGCCGAAGCGGAACTGGTCGACCGCTATGTGAAGCGGCTCACCATGCCGCACAAGATCACGGAACTGCCCGACCGCGGCGGAAAGCTGCCACCCGCACCGGCTGGCACGGTCACGGTGATGCTCGATGAAAAGGGCCAGCAACTCGGTTCAATGGATTTCGCCCGCCGGATCGAAGCATGGCGGGACGCGGGCACACGCGAATGCCGATTCCTGATCGGCGCGGCGGACGGCTTTGGCGACACTGAACGCGCCAACGCAGATCTACTGATTGCTTTCGGGGCGATGACATGGCCACACATGATGGCGCGGGCAATGCTGGCAGAACAGCTGTGGCGTGCCTGCTCGATCCTGGCAGGCCATCCCTATCACCGGGAAGGTTGAAGCGCCGCCTGGAGGCGGATTGAACGGTCGTTCCCTTGCCCCTGCTCGACATGCGGGTGGGTTTGCGCCTAGACCTTTCCTCATTCCGCACAGGGGCGGCATCCGGGGGAAAGATTGAGACGGTCGGCGATCATCGCGGCGTTCCTTGCCGCCGCAACAGCCGTTGCGGGGACGACGGGCCTGATCGCGGCGCAGAAGCCCGGGATCATCCTTCAGGGCACCGGGCGCACCAGCCTGCAACAGGAGCAAGGCGCACTCAAGGCGGCGCGATTGCAGTCGGAGCAGGCGCGCGAAAGGTCCGAACGGCTGGAACAGCAGGCTGCCGCCGCACGGGATGAAGCCGAACAGGCACGCCGCAGCGCCGCCGCCATGGCCGCCCGCATCCAGCAGGCCGAAGCGGACATCCAGGCGGCTCAGGCGCGCATCGCCATCATTTCCAGGCTGCAACGCACCCAGGCCGAACGGCTGGCGGCCAGGCAGGCACCCGTCGTCCGCCTGACTGCCGCGTTGCAGATGATCGCGCGCCGCCCGCTGGCGCTGGCGCTGGTGCAGCCCGGAACGATCAGCGATGCTGTCCACATGCGCGCGGTGCTGGGCCAGATCCTGCCAGTGATCCAGAAACGCACGGCGGGGCTGCGCGCCGAGCTGGAACGCAGCCGCGCCCTGCGCGACACGGCAGAGCAGGCGGCGGGGGCGCTGGCGCAAAGCCGCGCCGACCTGCGCGACCGGCAAGCTGCGCTGCGCGCGCTGGAAACACGCAAGCGACTGGCGGAGAAGGACTATCAATCGAGCGCGGGGCTGGAGAGCGACCGCGCCCTGGCGCTGGGCGAGCGCGCGCGCGATATTGTCGACCTGATGGACCGGATCGAGGCGGCGGGGGATTTGCGGGAGGAACTGGCACAGTTGCCGGGGCCAACATTGCGACCCGCCCAGCCCCATCTGGCCCCCGCCACCGCGCCCGCACGGGAACGGATCGCAGGCGGCCCGCCCGCCTATCGCATGCCCGTCATGGGGCAGCTGGTGACCGGCATGGGGGAACTGTCGGAAAGCGGGGTCCGCTCTCGCGGCCTCACCATCATTACCCAGGCGGGGGCACTGGCCGTCGCGCCGACATCTGGGCGCGTGGCCTTCGCCGGGCCGTATCGCGGCTATGGGCAGATTGCGATCATCGACCATGGCGGCGGATGGACCAGCCTGATCACGGGTCTGCTAAGGCTGAACGTCACGGTCGGCGACACGTTGCGGCAAGGCGATCCGATCGGCAATGCCGGGCCGGGGCACCCTAACATCACGGTGGAACTGCGGCGCAACGGGCGGCCTGTGGATATCGTACCGCTGGTGAGCGGTTAGCCGCCATCATCGCCTTGCTCCTGCCCCCATGTATAACGCTGGTCGCCAATGGCCCCCTTCAACCGCGCCCAGCGAAAAAATGCGACCATCCTTTTTTGCGTCCATTCATAAACGCGCCTATATTGACCGCCAGATGCCAGGACTCAGGACAGCAATGACTTCCAATTTCTTCCGGGGCGCGCTCGCCCTTGGCGCGCTCGCGCTCATTCCCGCCACGACCGCCGCGCTCGCCGACGGGGAGGCGAGCAGCTACAAGGCGCTCGACGAGTTCATGGACGTGTTCCAGAAAGTCCGCAGCGACTATGTCGAAAAGGTGGACGATGAAAAGCTGATCAAGGGTGCCATCGACGGCATGCTGGCCAGCCTGGACCCGCATTCAAGTTTCCTGGACGCACGCGATTTCCAGAATCTGCGCACCCAGACCGAAGGCAGCTATGGCGGCCTGGGCCTGTCCGTCACCCAGGAGGACGGCGCGGTCAAGGTGATCGCCCCGACGCAGGATACACCGGCCTGGCGCGCGGGGATCAAGGCGGGCGACTATATCACGCACCTCGACGGTCAATTGATCTACGGCGGCACTCTGGACGAAGCGGTCGACAAGATGCGCGGCGCGCCGGGCACGTCGATCAAGCTGACCATCGTGCGACCGGGCCGCGACAAGCCGATCGAGCTTTCCCTGACGCGTGAGATCATTCAGCTGAAGCCCGTGAAGTGGGAAGTGAAGAACAATGTCGGCGTGATCACGATCGTCAGCTTCTCCGCCAACACCGGGGCGGACCTGCGCCAGGCAATCCGCAGCATCGATAAGGCTGTGGGTGGCAAGCCCACAGGCTATATACTCGACCTGCGCTCCAACCCCGGCGGATTGCTGGACGAAGCGGTGGCGGTTAGCGACAGCTTCCTGGAGCGCGGCGAGATCGTATCGCAGCGCGGACGCAACAAGGGCGATGTCGAACGCTATTATGCCAAGCCTGGCGACGACGCCAAGGGTCTGCCGGTGATCGTACTGGTCGATGCCGGGTCGGCGTCCGCCTCCGAAATCGTGGCAGGCGCGCTTCAGGACCAGCACCGTGCGCTGGTGATGGGCGAACGCAGCTTTGGCAAGGGCAGCGTGCAGACCATGCTCCCGCTGACCAACACCACGGCGCTGAAGCTGACAACGGCGCGCTATTATACGCCTGCCGGTCGGTCGGTTCAGGAAGGCGGGATCGAACCCGACGTCCGCGTGCCGCAGCTGTCCGACCCCGATTACAAGAACCGTCCCAAATTTCGCGAAAGCGACCTGCGCCGTCACCTGATCAACGAGATCAAGAGCGACAATGCCGCGCTGGAAGAAGATGTGAAGGACGATCCACGCTTCACCGCCACGGCTGAGGAGCTGAAGAAGAAGGGGGTCGAGGACTTCCAGCTGGACTATGCGCTCAAGACCATCGGCCGCCTCGACGCCAAACCGGCCACGCCGATGGCGCAGGCGACCCCCGTTCGCAAGCCTGCCCGCTGAACGCTTCACACGGACGGGAAAGCTTGTGGGTCCGGCACTTTGTCGTTCCGCATGACGGCAAGTTCAGCATGACGAAAGGCGCGCGGGCGTTTAAGCGGTCGGTATGAAAACCCTGCCCCTCGCCCGCGCGATAGCCCTTGCCGTTCCGTTGCTGCTGCTGGGCGGTGCCTATGCCTCCCAGTATCTGGGCGGGCTTCATCCTTGCGAAATGTGCTGGTGGCAACGTTATCCGCACATGGCCGCCATACCGCTCGCGCTGATCGCCTATGCAGTGAAGCGAAGGCCCTGCGTCAGCGCCCTGTTCGTGGGGCTTGCCGGGCTGGCGGTCGGCATCAGCGGCGGCATCGGCCTGTTCCATGCGGGCGTCGAATATGGCTGGTGGGAAGGACTCACCGCCTGCGCGACAACGACGACCAGCGGCGGATCAGCCGACATATTGAACCAGATCATGGCTGCACCGATCACTCGGTGCGACGTCGCACCATGGAGCCTGCTGGGGATATCACTGGCGGGCTATAACGGCCTCTTGTCCGGGACTGCGGCGCTCGCCATCTTGGGCCTGCTGATCAAGGGAAGGAAACAGGCATGAGCGCTCCGCGCGATTTTCCGCGCCCCGGTCGCCAGGCTGCGACGCAAGAGCGCAGTTCCATGCTGCGGGTGGACCAGGCGGGTGAATTCGGCGCGGCGCGTATCTATGCCGGGCAGCTCGCCGTGATGGGCGACCGTCATCCCGACTCGCGCGTGATTGCAGGGATGCAGGCGCAGGAAGAACGTCACCGCCGCATCTTCGACGCGATGATCGTGGATCGCGGCGTACGCCCGACGGCGCTGCGACCGATCTGGAACGTCGCTGGCTTTGCGCTGGGCGCGGTGACCGCCGCGATCGGCCCGCGCGCGGCCATGGCCTGCACTGCGGCCATCGAAACGGAGATCGATCGCCATTATGGCGAACAGTTGGAGGCTTTGGGCGGCGACGACCCGGAACTTGCCGCCACCATCGCGGATTTTCAGGCCGAGGAACTGGAGCATCGCGACATCGCCATCGCCCATGGAGCGGAGCAGGCGATTGCCTACCCGCTATTGTCGGGTGCCATCCGGCTAGGTTGCCGCGCCGCCATCGCGCTGTCGAAGCGGATCTGAGGAGACGATAAGAAATGAACATGACACGGATCTTCGCCGCGATGCTGATGGCGGCAACCGCACTCCCCGCATCCGCCCAGCAGGCCGGGCCATCGCAGCAGCAGCCCCCCGCCCCTCCCGCCGGAGAGGCCGGATCGGAACGCGTCAATCTGGTGATCGTCTATGGCGATGACCCCTGCCCCCAAAGCGCGGGCAGCGACATCGTCGTATGCGCGCGCAAGGGAGAGGAAGAGCGCTATCGTATTCCCGAACCGCTGCGGGGCGACCCCAATGCACCCCCTAACCAGGCATGGGGCGAACGGGTAAGGTCGATGGAATATGTCGGGCGGACCGGCACGGAAAGCTGTTCGGCCACAGGACCGGGCGGCTTCACCGGCTGTTTTTCGCAGCTGGCGCGGCTTGCGAAGGCAGAACGGCAGCAGGCGGACAATGCCAGCTGGAAGGACCTGGTTGAGGCCGAAAGGGCACGGCGACTGTCCACCATCGATGCTGATAGCCGTGAGATCGAGGCGCGCGCCATAGCCGAGGAAAAGGCGGGAGCAGCAGGCGCGAGCCAGCAACCCGCGCCGCAGCCATCGGCACCCTGACGGTTTCCGCGATCCGGGGCGTTTGGGACCAGGGATCGGCATGGGGCATGCTGGCGCGACAGGGGAAATGAAGGATGATTGCCAATGCGTTTCATCGCCTACCCCGCGCTAACCATGCTCCTGCTGCCGCTGGCCGTCCCCGCCCAGGCTGAGCCACCCAGCAAGGTCTTCAACCTCATCGTCTATGGCGACGACCCCTGCCCCCAGGGCGAGGGGGATGAGATCATCGTTTGCGCCCGCAAGCCAGAATCCGAACGATACCGTATCCCCAAAAAATTGCGGGAAAAGCCCGCACCTTCAGGCGGTCCGGGCTGGGGAAGCCAGGTATCGACGATGGAGCAGGTTCAACGGCAGAATCTGCCGGGCAGCTGTTCGACAATCGGCAGCAATGGCTTTACCGGCTGCACTGCCAAAATGCTGGAACAATGGTTCGCCGAACGGCGGATGCAGGAGTCGAAGGGTGAGCCTTGAGCGGCGAAGGAGCGGTGGGCTTGTCTCCGTGCGCAATCGGCTTTAGGAGGCCAATCGTCATCTGGGGAGTAGCCAGCCGTCCGATCGGACGGGCCGCCTGTCAACATATTCGGCCGAGAGGTCGTGGCATGCGGGATGTGGAAAAGCGCCGGACAATCATCTGGCATCCGCATCGGGCGAGACCAATGGCATCGACTTTTCCCTGTCCGGCCGGGCGAGAAGAGGCGGTGGCATTGCGTCTTTCACTTCGCCCGGCCCGGATATCCGTTCATGGAAGCCCTGACTACCTCCACAGCCCTGGTCGCGTTCGCCGAAATGGGCGACAAGACGCAGCTATTGGCGATGCTGCTCGCCACCCGCTTTCGCCGCCCCCTGCCCATCATCCTGGGCATATTGGTGGCGACGCTGGCCAATCATTTTCTCGCCGCGCTTGTCGGCCATTCGATCGCGGATGTGCTGGACCAGCGATGGTTTCGCTACGCGGTCGCGGCGAGCTTCATCCTGATGGCCGGCTGGACCTTGATCCCCGACACGTTCGATGAGGATGAACCGCTCAAGGCTCCAGGCCGGGCAGGCGTTTTCGTCACCACGCTGATCGCCTTTTTCCTGGTGGAAATGGGCGACAAGACGCAGATCGCCACCGTGGCACTGGGCGCGCGGTTTGAAAATCTGTTCGCCGTCACCGCCGGAACGACATTGGGCATGATGATCGCCAACGTGCCCGCCGTGCTGTTTGGCGAGGCGCTGGCCAAAAAGGTGCCGATGCGCGCACTTCAGATCGCCGCAGCGCTGCTTTTCCTAGGGCTTGGCCTGTGGATGGTGGCGGATCTTCAAGGCTGGATCGGCTAAAAAAGGAACGCGCTCGCGGTCGCAGCGGTTGTCAGCGGGCGGCGGCTGCTGCAAGGGGAAAGCAAGGTCATTCCCCAATCAGGACAGGCATGGAACACGCGATGAAGGACAGTCTGGTTACAGTCTTTGGCGGCGGCGGCTTCCTGGGTCGGCATGTCGCGCAGGCGCTGATGGAGCGCGGCGCGCGCGTGCGCATTGCACAGCGCGACCTGGCGTCGACGATGCGGGTGCAACCTCTGGGCGGCCTTGGCCAGAAGCAGTTCGTCGCCGCCGACATCCGCAAGCCGCAAAGCGTCGCGCGCGCCATTGCGGGCAGCGACATGGTGATCAACCTGGTCGGCGTGCTGACCGGCGATTTCGAGGGGTCGCATCATGATGGCGCGGCCAATGTCGCCAAGGCAGCAGCTGACGCCGACGTCCGGGCGCTGGTCCATGTCTCCGCAATCGGGGCCGACCCGCAAAGCCCGTCGGCCTATGGCCGGTCAAAGGCGGCGGGCGAAGCAGCGGTCATGGCTGCTTTCCCGCAGGCGACGATCATCCGCCCGTCCATCCTGTTCGGACCCGAAGACCAGTTTCTCAATCGCTTTGCCCAGTTGATCAGCAGCTTTCCGGTCGTGCCGGTGATCGGGGCTGAAACCAAGTTCCAACCGGTCTTTGTCGGAGACGTCGCGCAGGCGATTATCCAGGCAATTGATAATCCCGCCCTTCATGGCGGCAAGACCTATGAGCTGGGCGGGCCAGAGCAGCTCAGCATGATGGAACTGAACCGCTGGATCGCCAAGACCATCGGACGCCCGCGCCCACTGATCGCGGTGCCATCATCGATCGCCTCATTTATTGCCGGTCTAGGTTTTCTGCCCGGCGCGCCCATCACTCGCGACCAATATGCGATGCTCCAAAAGGACAACATCGTGTCCACCAGCGCGCCGGGCCTCGCCGAACTGGGCGTTGCGGCCACGCCCATGGAGGCGGTCGCCGAAAGCTGGCTGATACGCTATCGGCGTCACGGGCGTTTTGCCGGGCGCGTAAAAGCCTGAGCGATGGCGTCCGCCTTGGCCCCGCCTTTCTTCGGCGGGGCGACAGGCGTACGCGACCGACCGTGCGCGCAACCACATTGCGCCCGGCCTTCGCTTCTGCACAATAGGGCAGCCTATTCGCGCTACCCCGCCTCCGGGGCAACCCTCCTTTCCAGCACCAAGGATCAGACACGCCCATGGACCTGCATTATCTGACGGTAATCCTGCTGGGCATTGTCGAAGGGCTGACGGAATTCCTGCCGGTTTCATCGACCGGCCATCTTATTCTGGCCAGCGAGCTGCTGGGCTATGACGCATCGACCTGGGCGATGTTCAACATCATCATCCAGTTGGGCGCGATCCTGGCAGTGGTCGTGCTATATTGGCGCACTTTCTGGGCCGTAGCACTGGGACTGCTGGGCAAGGAACCGGCCAGCTGGCGCTTCGTGCGCAACCTGCTGATCGCCTTCATCCCGTCGGCGGTGATCGGACTGGCTGTGCATGACTATATCGAAATGCTTTTGGGCGCGCCCATGGTGGTCGCCTGGGCGCTGATCGTCGGAGGCGTGGCCATCCTGCTGATAGAACGGATGGTCAAGACGGAGCGCTTTCATGGCATTGCGGACATTCCGTTGGTGCAGGTCATCGGCATCGGCTTCATCCAGTGCATATCGATGATCCCGGGGGTCAGCCGGTCGGGCGCCACCATCATGGGCGCATTGGCGCTCGGCGTTGAACGGCGGACTGCCGCTGAATTCAGCTTCTTCCTCGCGGTCCCAACGATGGTGGGAGCAAGTACGCTGGAACTCCTCAAGAAAGGCGATCAGGTCACATCTGCTACCGTCGGCTGGGGCAGCATCGCCTTGGGCTTCATAGTATCCTTCATCATGGCGCTGCTGGTAATCCGCTGGTTTGTGGGCCTGGTTTCCCGACATGGATTCGCCCCGTTTGCATGGTATCGAATCATTGCCGGTGTCTGCGCCCTGTTGTGGCTCACATGGAGATAGGGCCGAAACGGACCTTATCCGACCTTGATAACGACCCTGATTATCCCACTATCATGGATCAGCGGTAAAATTAGGTCACTGATTATGACCTAATCTGCAGAATCCCCGTGACTCTGCGGGTTTTTCTGCTATGTGCGCCACTGACTTCATTTTCGTAGGACTCATCATGGCTGACACTCCGATGCTGAAATTCGTGGGAACGGGCCAAGCCTATCCCGAGAAGCGTTCGGCCGATGATCGCGCCGATGATTTTCTCGAAATCAGCCGCAGCTTCCTGCTCGAAAGGGCCGAAGAACAGGCGGCGCGCTGTTCGCAATGCGGCGTGCCCTATTGTTCGACCCATTGCCCGCTGCACAACCATATTCCCGACTGGCTGCGCCTGACGGCGGAAGGACGGCTGCGAGAGGCTTATGAACTCAGCAGTCTGACCAGCACCATGCCGGAAATCTGCGGCCGCATCTGCCCGCAGGATCGTCTGTGCGAAGGCAATTGCGTGATCGAATTTTCGGGCCACGGCGCGGTGACCATCGGCAGCGTGGAAAAATTCATCACCGACACAGCCTGGAAAGAAGGCTGGGTTGAACCGCTGGTGCCCGGCAAGGCGCTGGGCCAGTCGGTCGGCGTCATCGGCGCGGGACCAGCGGGCCTGACGACCGCCGAATATCTGCGCGTCGCGGGCTATGAAGTGCATGTTTACGACCGGCACGACCGGGCGGGCGGACTCCTGACGTACGGCATCCCCGGATTCAAACTGGAAAAGGATGTCGTCATGCGCCGCGTCCAGCGGTTGAAGGACGGCGGAATCATCTTCCATGAAGGGTTTGAGGTCGGCCGCGACGCAACGATGGAAGAATTGCGCGAACGCCATGACGCCATCCTGATCGCGACCGGCGTCTACAAGCCACGCGACATAAAGGCGCCGGGCGTCGGCGCTGCGGGCATCGTCAAGGCGCTCGACTTCCTCACCGCCTCCAACAAGGCCGGGTTCGGCGACCTCGTGCCCGAACATGAGGACGGCACGCTGCACGCCAATGGCAAGAGGGTCGTCGTCATCGGCGGCGGCGACACGGCGATGGACTGCGTCCGCACCGCCATCCGTCAGGGTGCGACTTCGGTGAAGTGCCTCTATCGCCGCGACCGGGAGAATATGCCGGGATCGCAACGCGAAGTGCAGAATGCCGAGGAAGAAGGCGTCGAGTTTGTCTGGCTGTCCGCTCCGATCGCCTTTGAAGGCACGGAACATGTGACAGGCGTCAAAGTGACGAAGATGCGTCTGGGCCAGCCCGACGCATCAGGCCGCCGTGCGCCTGAGGCCGATCCGGGCACCGAATATTCGCTGGACGCCGACCTTGTCATCAAGGCGCTGGGCTATGACCCGGAAGAGCTGCCCAAGATGTTCGGCGCGGAGGACCTGTCGGTCACCCGCTGGGGCACGCTGCGCGTCGATCACAAGACGATGATGACCAGCATGGACGGCGTATTCGCCGCTGGCGACATCGTGCGTGGCGCTTCGCTGGTCGTATGGGCGATCCGCGACGGCCGCGATGTGACCGAGCATATGCACCGTTACCTGAAGGCGAAGGCCAAGGCGGCGGCTGGGGAAAGGCAAGCGGCGTGATGCGGGGTTTCCGCTCATCCTTGATCGGGCTGGCATTGCTGGCCGTGCCCGCAGTCCATGCGCAGGACGCGCCTGACGCCGCGCGGGTCGCGGCGGCGCGTCCGGTCGTGGACAAGATTTTGCCTGTCGGCACTTATCGCCGGATGATGGACGGCACCTTGTCGAAGATGATGGACAGCATGATGGACGGCGTCATGAAAATGCCGATCGCGCAGTTCGCCCGTATTGGTGGTGTGCCGCAGGACAAGCTGGCTGGGCTGGATCAGTCGTCGATGGAGCAAATCAGCGCCATCATCGATCCGAATTTCCGCGAGCGCACCAAGCGCGGCATGGATGCGATGATGGCGTCGATGGTCGATTTGATGGACGGCTTCGAGCCCAAGGTGCGCGATGCGCTGACCCGCGCCTATGCACGCAAGTTCGATGGCAGGCAGCTTGGCGAACTGGCGGCGTTCTTCAAGACGCCGACCGGCGACCTCTATGCCCGCGAATCCATGATGATGTTCATGGACCCGGAGATCATGGGCGAGATGCAGGCGTTGATGCCTGAAATGATGAAGAAGATGCCCGAAATGGCGGCGAAAGCGGAGGCGGCGACGAAGAGCCTGCCGCCGCCACGCAAGATCGCCAACCTGTCGCAGGAGGAGCGCGGCAAGCTGGCGAAGCTGTTGGGTGTCAAGGCGAGCGACCTGAAGGACGACGCCGCCATGAGTGACGAAGGAACGAAGTGATGACCGACCAGACCCCATATATGGCGAGCCCCGAAGAGCGCGCGCGCCTGGCTGCCGAGGGCATGTATCACCCTGAGATGGAAGGCGATGCCTGCGGCGTCGGCCTGGTCGCTGCCACTGACGGCCGGGCGAGCCGCCGCGTCGTCGCTTCAGCGATCGATGCGCTCAAGGCAGTTTGGCACCGTGGTGCGGTCGATGCGGATGGCAAGACCGGCGACGGCGCGGGCATCCATGTCGACCTGCCGGTCCGCTTCTTTGACGACGCCATTGCCGATTCGGGCCACAAGCCGCTGCCCAACCGTCTTGCCGTCGGCATGATCTTCCTGCCGCGCACGGATTTGAGCGCACAGGAAACCTGCCGCACGATCGTCGAGAGCGAGATCATCGACGCGGGTTACACCATCTATGGCTGGCGTCAGGTGCCGGTCGATGTGTCCGTCATCGGCGAAAAGGCACAGCGCACGCGGCCTGAGATCGAGCAGATCATGATCGCCGGGCCGATGCCCGAAGAGCGCGATCAGGCCGAGTTTGAAAAGGACCTCTACCTCATCCGCCGCCGGATCGAGAAGAAGGTCATCGCCGCGCAGATCCAGGATTTCTACATCTGCTCGCTGTCGTGCCGATCGATCATCTACAAGGGGCTGTTCCTCGCCGAATCGCTGTCGGTATTTTACCCCGATTTGCAGGACGAGCGGTTCGAAAGCCGGGTCGCGATCTTCCACCAGCGCTATTCGACCAACACCTTCCCGCAATGGTGGCTGGCCCAGCCGTTCCGCACGCTCGCGCATAATGGTGAGATCAACACCATTCGCGGCAACAAGAACTGGATGAAGAGCCACGAGATCAAGATGGCTTCGCTGGCCTTCGGGGATCATAGCGAGGACATCAAGCCCGTGATCCCGGCTGGCGCGTCGGATACCGCCGCGCTCGACGCCGTGTTCGAAGCGATCTGCCGTTCAGGCCGTGACGCGCCAACGGCGAAGCTGATGCTGGTGCCCGAAGCATGGCAGACTGAATCGAGCGAGACGCCGCAGTCCCACATGGACATGTATGAATACCTCGCGTCCGTGATGGAACCGTGGGACGGCCCAGCCGCACTGGCGATGACCGACGGTCGCTGGGTCGTGGCAGGCGTCGACCGCAACGCGCTGCGTCCGCTGCGCTATACGCTGACCGGCGACAATCTGCTGATCGTGGGTTCGGAAACCGGCATGGTCGTCGTTCCCGAAGCCACTATCGTGCGCAAGGGGCGCATGGGTCCCGGGCAGATGATCGCAGTCGATCTTGCCGAAGGCGTGCTCTACGACGACCGGGAGATCAAGGATCAGATCGCGGCCGAGCGGCCCTATGCCGAACTGATCAAGAATTTCATGCGGATGGACAACCTACCGCAGGCGCAGAATGGCCTGCCGCAGTGGGACAAGGCGGAGCTGACGCGTCGTCAGGTTGCCGCCAACCTGACGCTGGAGGATATGGAGCTGATCCTCGCCCCCATGGTCGAGGATGCAAAGGAAGCCATCGGCTCCATGGGCGACGACACGCCGCTGGCCGTCATTTCCGACAAGCCGCGCACCGTCAGCCATTTCTTCCGCCAGAATTTCAGCCAGGTCACGAACCCGCCGATCGACAGCCTGCGCGAACGGCATGTGATGAGCCTGCGGACACGTTTTTCCAACCTGCACAATATACTGGAGCAGGACACGCAGAACAGCCATGTGCTGGTGCTGGAGTCCCCGGTTCTGATCTCGTCCGAATGGGCGCGTCTGCGGGCGCATTTCGGCCCGGCGGTGGCCGAGATCAATTGCACTTTCCCGGCGGAAGGCGGGCAGGAACAACTGCGCGCGGCCATCTCCCGCATCCGCGAGGAAGCAGAGCAGGCAGTGCGCGAGGGCCGGACCGAAATCTTCCTGACTGACGAGCATGTGAATGCGGACCGGGTTGCCATCGCAGGCGTGCTCGCGGCGGCGGCGGTGCATACGCATCTCGTCCGCAAGGGGCTGCGCAGCTATGCGTCGATCAACGTGCGTTGCGCCGAAGCGCTCGACACCCATTATTTCGCGGTGTTGATCGGCGTCGGTGCGACGACGGTGAATGCCTATCTGGCCGAAGCCAACATTGCCGATCGCCATGCGCGCGGCCTGTTCGGCGATCTGACGCTGGAGACATGTTTCGAACGGTTCCGCGTCGCCATCAACGAGGGCCTGCTGAAGATCATGTCCAAAATGGGCATCGCCGTCATCAGCAGCTATCGCGGCGGCTATAATTTCGAAGCGGTGGGACTGTCCCGCGCGCTGGTGAACGACCTGTTCCCCGGCATGCCCGCGAAGATTTCGGGCGAAGGCTATGCGTCGCTGCATCATAATGCCGTGCTGCGGCATGAGACAGCCTATGACAGCGCGGTTGTGCGCCTGCCGGTCGGCGGCTTCTATCGTCAGCGCAACGGTGGGGAGAGCCATGCTTATTCGGCGCAGCTGATGCACTTGTTGCAAACGGCGGTCGGGACCGACAGCTATTCGACCTATCTGCAATTCGCCCGTGGTGTGCGCGACCTGCCGCCGGTTTACCTGCGCGACCTGCTGGAATTCAACTTCGCCCGTGAAGCCGTGCCGATCGACGAGGTCGAGGCGACCACGGAAATCCGCAAGCGCTTCGTCACGCCGGGCATGTCGCTGGGCGCGCTGTCGCCCGAAGCGCATGAAACGCTGGCCATCGCCATGAACCGCATCGGCGCGAAGGCCGTGTCGGGCGAAGGCGGCGAGGATGCGACCCGCTTCAAACCCTATGAAAATGGCGACAATGCCAATTCGGTGATCAAGCAGATCGCCAGCGGTAGGTTTGGCGTCCACGCGGAATATCTCGGGTCCGCCGAGGAAATCGAGATCAAGGTCGCACAGGGTGCCAAGCCCGGTGAAGGCGGCCAGCTGCCCGGCTTCAAGGTGACCGAGTTCATCGCCAGGCTGCGCCATTCGACCCCCGGCGTGATGCTGATCTCGCCGCCGCCGCATCACGACATCTATTCGATCGAGGATCTGGCGCAGCTCATCTATGACTGCAAGATGATCAACCCGCGCGCGCGGGTCTGCGTGAAGCTGGTCAGCCAGGCGGGCATCGGCACGGTTGCCGCTGGTGTTGCGAAGGCGCACGCGGACGTCATCCTGATCGCGGGCCATGTGGGCGGCACCGGCGCTTCGCCCCAGACTTCGATCAAATATGCCGGCACGCCTTGGGAAATGGGCCTGTCGGAAGCGAACCAGGTGTTGACGCTCAACGGTCTGCGCCATCGCGTCAAGCTGCGCACCGACGGCGGGCTCAAGACCGGACGCGACATTGTCATCGCGGCGATTTTGGGTGCGGAGGAATATGGCATCGGCACCCTGTCGCTCGTCGCCATGGGCTGCATCATGGTGCGCCAGTGCCACAGCAACACCTGCCCGGTCGGGGTCTGCGTGCAGGATGAAGCGCTTCGCCAGAAGTTCACCGGCACGCCGGAAAAGGTCATCAACCTCATGACCTTCATCGCGGAGGAAGTGCGCGAGATTCTGGCACGCCTGGGCTATCGCAGCCTGGACGAGGTGATCGGGCGGACGGAACTGCTCAAGCAGATCAACCGTGGCGCCGAGCATCTGGACGACCTCGACCTCAACCCGATCCTGGCCAAGGTGGATGCGCCCGACGAGCAACGGCGCTTCAGCCTGACCGAATGGCGCAACGAAGTGCCCGACAGCCTGGACGCACAGATGATGCGCGATGCCAAGGCAGTGTTCGAACGGGGCGAAAAGATGCAGCTGACCTATACGGTCCGCAATACGCATCGCGCCGTGGGCACCCGGCTGTCGGCTGCCGTCACTGAACGGTTCGGCATGTCTAGCCTAGCGGACGGTCATCTAACCGTGCGCCTCCGTGGCAGCGCAGGCCAGTCGCTGGGCGCGTTCCTGTGCAAGGGCATCACGCTGGAAGTCTTTGGCGATGCCAACGACTATGTGGGCAAGGGTCTGTCGGGCGGCACCATCGTCGTGCGCACGACCGTTTCCTCGCCATTGTCGAGCAAGGACAACACAATCATCGGCAACACCGTCCTCTACGGCGCGACAGCGGGCAAGCTGTTCGCGGCGGGCCAGGCGGGCGAACGCTTCGCCGTCCGCAATTCGGGCGCGCAGGTGGTTGTCGAGGGCTGCGGTGCCAATGGCTGCGAGTATATGACCGGGGGCACGGCAGTGATCCTGGGCAAGACCGGCGCGAACTTCGGCGCGGGCATGACCGGCGGCATGGCCTTCATTCTGGATGAGGATGGCAGCTTTGGCACGCGGGCCAACCCGGAAAGCATCATTTGGCAGCGGCTCGACAGCGCCCATTGGGAAGCCCAGCTCAAGGCCCTGATCGCCGAGCATGCGGTGACGACCGATAGCAAATGGTCGAACACGATCCTGGACGACTGGGACCGCTGGCGGCGTTATTTCTGGCAAGTCTGCCCCAAGGAGATGGTGCACCGCCTCTCCCATCCACTCAGCGACGCTCCAGCGGTCGTCGCCGCCGAATAAAGACATCAGGCTCGGCCTTGTTGATCGCGCCCCCATCTTCCGGGGAAGCATCGGCAAGGCCGCCGTGGCTCAAGGAGCCGCGATCGAGGCCTGAAACTGACCCGCCGCGATGGGAACGCCCTGAACGACCCGTATCGGGTGCGGCGCACTATCGTCGTCGCTGGCCAAGCGCTCTGCCTCATCCGGCAGGCGATGCGCCGGGGAAGCTGTGGTATCGCTGACATCCGTCATCAGGCCTTCCGGTCGGGCAAGGTCCTGCGCGTCATAATCCTGCACCATCGGATCGTCATAGCCGTTCCAGGTAACGGCGTCGGCATATCTCTGCCGATCCGCCAGGGTCGGCCCGCAGCCCGTGCATCGCACGTCCACAGGCCCGTTCAGCGCGGTGAGGTCGGACGTTGCTGCCTGGCCTTGCTCAACAAAGAAGCCGCTGTCCTCATAGGCAGCAACGGCCAATCGTTGCGGCGTCGTGGCGTAAAAGCCCAGACTCACGCCGCCAGCCAGAGCCGCGCCCGCGCTCGCCATGCTGAACAGCCAGAATCGGGCCGACATGTCGGCATCCTCCATCGTCTATCGGTTCCCGCCATTGCTGGCGCGGAAAAGAAAACGCACAGGAAGATCGGTTGTTGCATGGGTCCAAAGCCTTTGCTAATGGCCGGCGCCTACCAAGTGCCGGCCTAGCCGGTCCCCTTGAAATGTGCGGTCGTGGCGGAATTGGTAGACGCGCAACGTTGAGGTCGTTGTGGCCGAAAGGCCGTGGAAGTTCGAGTCTTCTCGACCGCACCAAAATCCTTTGAAAAACAAGGATAATTTTGGAGTTTGGCACAATGCCATTCCCCGAATACGCTATGAGCGGTGCAAAAATCCCGGATGAATGGCGGATGATTTTGCCCTGATCGATCACCGGATTCCCCGAGGCCGTCCGCCTCTCCCAACCAGCATATCGCTGCACTCCTTTGCCCATTCACGCGCGACCTCGGGCAGCCACCGCGGTCGGGCAAGCGCCACAACGCGCGGCGGCAGCTTTTCAGGAGATTGCGACACCATCCGACCGAGCATCGAACGGAGGCAAAACCAGATACGCGGTCAGTCCTGGCGTCGGGGAACGGCATGGCACCAATCGGGCAAACGGGTCGTCACACGCGCAGATATTCGCGCGGCGGTTCGCTGTGCGACGTTTCAAGCGATGTAATTATGATGCCAGATCGGCGCGGTATCGCATGGCATCATCAACCTTCGTCGCTGCGCGAAGTTTGAAGTGCAGTTCCTCAATCTTTTGCGTGAGCAATGCGATCTGGTTGAGATAGAGGCGAACGATGTCACGCACTGCGTCAGGGAGATCGATGGTGTCGTCGTCGATCATACCGACCACGGCTTTGAGATTTGTCGACCCCTGCGCGATGACTAGAGCATCGTGCGGAAAAGTGGGAACCGGTTTTCCGCAAAAAAACGATGCGACAACAAACAATTAGAGTGCGCGACCTGCGTCAGATTTAACGCAGCGCGCTCTAGCCCGAACTCAGCCAGATAGCCACGCAGGGCATTGATCAACAGTGTGTGTTGTCCGACAAAAGACTGGTGCGTTCGGAAGGCGACCGCCCGGGCTTGGTGCTCGGGATTGTTGACAATCAGTTTTCGAGCATGTTGCAAAGCTGCAACAACGCCGCTGCTACTGATCGGCTGGGCCCGTTTCCATTTCACAGCAAGAGCAATGATGCCAGCCCACGAGGCGGTAGCAACGGCCAGCCAGATCACCGTGTAGATTTGGCTCACCGCCTCGGGATCGGTCGTCATGAGTTCATATTAGATGAAGGCGCCGTCAGGGTTGGCCATCTACGCCTCCGCAGCTTCGCGAGACAGTTTGACGACGGGGCGGAAGTCGCCGTAGATCATACGCTTGCCGTCGAACGGCGGTTTGACATCAGGATTGTCACCCATGAATTGCTGCATGCGGTCGTCCTGCATTATCTTCTCCTGCGAGGCGTCGGCAGATTCCTTCGATTCCCATTCGATGAAGGAGAAGACGACGATTTCGCCTTCTTCGGCCTTGGTCGCACGGAAAAAGTCGGTCTGTTGGCCACGGGGGACCTCTTGTTGCCAGGCTTCGACGATGCGCGTGGCGCCATAGTCCTTCGTGATTTCCCACATCGAAAGGGCGGCTTTGCGATATTCGGTCCGGTTGCCCTTTGGCACCGGAACCAGGAAGCCTTGGACGTAGGGATCGTCGGTGGCCTGACCTTCTTCGACGATGGGCTCGAAGCCGCCGTAGATCATCCGTTCGCCGTCAAAAGGCATCGGGTTCTTCGCGGGATCGAGGCCGGGCTCGATCTTCATCAATTGGTCCATCTTGTCTTCCATGCTCTTGCAGGTGGCTGCGTCGGGCCACTCTATCCACGAGAACACCACGGATTCGTCGTCCTTTGCGGCGACCGCGCCGAAAAAGTCCGTCGTATGGCCTTTTTCAACATTGTCCTGCCAGCATTCAAGCGCGCGGATCGCTCCATGCTTGAGAAAGACGGCGTCGCCTTCATTGGCGTGGTCGATGAACTTCTGCTTATTGACCGTCGGGACGGGGATCACGAATCCTTGAATATAGGTCATTTCGCTTTTCCTTCGTGGTTAGGCCTCCGGGGATGAGTCAGGCGGGCTCCGGCAGTTGCGCCGGTTCGCCGAGGTCGGCTTTCTGGTCCGCGAGCGCCTGCTGGAACATGGGTCGTGCTTCACCGCGCTTCTTGTAGGCCGCGAGGGTAGGAAATCCCGTCAGAATATCGGTGTAATCCAGGTTGCGCAGAACCGTGACCATGAGGATGTCGGCAATGCTGAATCCCCCGGCCAGCCACTGCTGGTCGCCCAAGGCTTCGGCCACGCGGTGGAGGCGGCCTTCGATCATGCTGACCGCACTGGGGCGCGCATCCTTGGCCCAGGACTTGTCAGACTGGAAGAGATCCAGAGTGGCAAGTCGCATGATCATCGGTTCGACGCTGTTTAGGGCGGCGAAGCACCACGCCACAACGTCGGCCCTGGCCTGGGACTCGCGCGGCAGGAGCCGTTCGTCCTGCTCGCCGAGGTGAAGCAGGATCGCGCCGCTCTCGAACAGTCGGACCTGGCCGTCCTTTAAGGCCGGGACCTGCCCGAAGGGTTGCCACCGGCGGTACTCATCGGGACGGGGTGTCATGCCTTCGAACAATTCGACGCGATAAGGGCGGCCAATCTCTTCCAGCGCCCAGCGGATGCGGATGTCGCGAACGTTGCCGTGGGCGAATGCCGGCACGTTCTTGAGCGCGGAGATGACAGTTTCGGCACGGGGATCGAGCGGCATGGTGCGTTTCCTTTCTGCGGTCGAGTTCAGACTTGGGCCGCAGTCGGTTGACCACACATGGCACCCTTCGCGGCTTCGCGGAGGCCTTGCTCGCTGAGCGGGCGAACGGTGAGCGGATGGGCGATTGACCAATTGTGACCCCAGGGGTCCTTTACCTGTCCGTAGCGGTCGCCCCAGAACATGTCGGCGGCGGGCATCGTCACCGTCGCGCCAGCCTTTTCGGCGCGGGCGATGGCGTGGTCGGCGTTGGCGACGCTCAGGTGCAGGGTCACTGGCGAGCCGCCGAGCGTCTTTGGGCCGACTATGCCCATGTCGGGATGTTCATCGACCATCATAACCACCGCGCCGTTGATCGTGATCGCGGCGTGGATCAATTTCCCGTCTTGGCCGGGCATACGCATCATTTCGATCGCGCCGAAAGCGGCCTTGTAGAATTCGATCGCATCGGCGGCGCCGTCGCAAACGATATGCGGGGCGAGCGCCGACATTGGGGGCGAAGCTTCATTCATAGTCTCTCTCCTTGGGTCGGGTGGAAAGGTGGGGCCGCTTCGGGGGGAGGTGGGGGCGAAGCAGCCCGAGGGGATCGGGCCTTCTCGCTGGCCCACCTTCCTCCCAGAGGTAAGACGGAGACAGGCGGATTTTCCCTTCGGTCCGACATCGTCATTTTTCTCCTGAGAGAGAGCGGCGCCTAGACCAGGCGAATTCGGGAGTTTCAGCCGCGCCCGTGGCGACCGCCGGGTCCATCCAGAACGACTCCAGACATAGCCAAAATGCAGGCCATTCGCTTTTCCTAGCACGAGAACGACGACTTGAGAATGATTCCTCGCCCGCCGAGGGCATAAGGTCGCGGATCTATGGGGCAATCTCTAATAGATAAACCGGCATTCGCCGCCGCCTCAACAATAGCTCCAGGCTGCTTCGGTTTGCGGCGCCCTGTGATCCGTCAAGGTTGCCCTTCCGATTGAGGGCCGCGCTTGATCCGGTCAGTTGGAATAGATTTTGATATCCTTCACGATCATGTCACCCGAGCCATCGGCATAATCGCCGGTCGTCTTTACCGCGACATTCATGATTGGATACCAGCGAAAACCGGTAAAAGGATTGACCGCCTGATAGGTTTCCTTGCCGTCGATGAACCAGGTGACGTAATCCGGCTGGATATCCACGGCGAAGCTGTGGAACCCCTTGGTGAAACCGCCGATGCCGTAGACCTCGTCCGTGTTCATGAATATGCCCTGCTGGAAGGTGCGTGTGATGTTAGCGCCACCGTGCAGGGTGTTGGCGGTATAGCGATCGAAATCCCACCAACTCTCGAAGCCGAAACCTTCGTAGATATCGATCTCAGGAGGCCAACCGGCTGTAGAGATGAGCCAGAAGGCCGGCCAGGAGCCCCGCCGGTCAGGCATTTTGGCAGTAAACTCATACTGACCGTAGCCGATCTGGACCGGCTTGGTGTTATGGCCGCTCAGGACAACCGAGCCGTAATTATAGGCGATGCCGTCCCATTCCAGCGGTTGTTTGAGCTTCTGGCTATGCATGACAAGGCCTTCGTCCGTGTAGCGGAGGGGCGCTTCGATCCCCGCGTCACGATACACCCAGCCGTCGAGATAAATCCCGGTTTCCTGGTTCCCCGGTTGCGAGCGGCCGTTGGGCAATTTGGTCGACCAGGCCTTGTCATGGCCTGCATCCGACCATTTCAGCGTTTCCCGGCTCATCCTCCACTGAAGCGTTCCGCTCGGCGTAAAGGTTCGAGGCTCTCGACCTTCCGTCTGTGCTGGCGTGGGTTCTTTCTGGAAGTCGCACTGCACATAAGCCCGATCGGTGCCCATCTTCCCGCCCCAGGGGGCTTCAACGAACCTGACGATGAAGTCGGCCTGCGGAACTCCAAGGATGATAGGCACTCCGACTGTCTTGGTAAGCGGATCGCCCGGGCGGAAGATCACGGCTTTGTATATAGGCTGATAATTCACACCCGCGACGCCTCTCACCAGCCCGGTGCCGTCCTCCGTCATCACCCTGGCGATCACCGTATTGGGCGTCGGTCGGTCAAGGGAGATGGGGACATAAGCCACATTGGCACCTGGTTGATAGGTGGCTGGCCCGACGGACGCCGTCGCCTGTTCCGGATATCGAGTGCCGTTTGCGAAATCGAAGCTGGCAAAGTCACCTGCATCCGCCGAAAGCAAGGATGCCGTGGCCGTCATGTCGGCATTCGCCAGCTGCTGCGTGGATGCGCTGTCTATTGCGGAACGCAAAAACTGCGACGTCGCGAAGCTGTCGCCGGAAGCATGTCTGACTGACGCTGACGCCGCCGTCGGCATCGTCCCTTCGCGACTGGACAGGGCCAGGAAATTCACGTTCGCGCTCAGCGCCCAAGCGCTGACACAAACCATGAAGAGGCATGCGAATAGAACGCCCGAAGCCGAGCGCGAGAGAAATGGCTTTTTCATGATGCGACCCCGTTGTTCTCTTGGACGAGACTGACCGCTCCGGTTCCTGCCTTCCTGCGCAGATGGCGTTGCTCTGCGCGCCTGCCAATTCACCACTATCCGATTGTATATAAAGGATTTTCAACTGCCTGTCGAAATGATCTTGGGTTCGTCTGATCGGCTTCGGCGCACGATCTATCCTATTTCAGCGAGGCAATGACCAGTCCCCCTGAAGAAGGATCTCCTCCAGTCCCTCGTGGTTCGCTGATCGACCTGGCCTGGCCGTTTGCGGAATGTCGGCTCCTAAGCAAAATTGCGCTAATTTAGTCCCAAAATGGAAATTAGCTCTTTGGTCCTTCTAGTACCCGAAACCAGTCGCGGATTGCGAGCTTGAGGCGATCAACTTCATCATCCGCAAGTACGCCGCAATGTGCAATGGTGCCACGAAGCATGTTAAGAGCCGACATAACACGAGATACGGCTGATTGATTACTTAACATGCCAGCAAAATCAGACCAATTGTCTCGGATTATGTCGCCAAGTTGACCAAACGTCGTGTAGTCAATGTCATCCTCAGAACGGATAGAGACGGCCGCTTGAGCTTCGCGATTACGATTCTTCCGAACCTCTTCAAGAACACCTTGTGGGACATGCGTATCCCACCAGTTTGCACCGTGTGCAGCCTCCATTGTTTCAACGATTAGCCGCCTGATATCATTTTCCAAGAGGTAGAATATTTCATAGTAGCGCGACATGTGCGCTGCATTTTTTCGGTTCGTGAGATCAAATTGCTTGATGAATGGTTCCAGATGCTCGTCATCGACACTAGTTATTTGATCAGACCGGTTAGTATCATATTCAGCCAATGTTGATCGAAGCCCCGATTCGATAACGGCACATTTTAGGAGAAATAATTCAACAGTGTGATCTGTCATGCGAGTAGGTTCGCTTTTACACTGCGGAATATTGCGTTGTAGACTTCGACATTCGTGGTCTCGGGAAGAACGATGTTGATATTGTAGGCGAGCTGTAATCGACCTCCCGCGCTTGGCTTGCTATGAGAAATTGCTGGTATTGTTTCGTGAATCTGGCCGTTATCGGATGACTCTTCCGTCGATAAATCCTCCCGGGCTAATTTTGCTGTATCTTGAAATGCCTGGAATGTATTGAGTATGTATCGAACAATATTCTCTTTCTTCGGCAATCCCGTTATCGCGACTATTACGTCAATTAACGCGGCCTCGTCTGCCCGGTGAGCATATTGGTTTCGCCTAAAAATCTCTCCGAATCCGTTACGAAGCGCTTGGAGTGCCGCGATTGGACGCCCAGCATCAGTCTGAAACTGAGCATATAGTTCAGTCGGCGCTCCAGTTTGGTTCAGGAGGCCGGTAGCTTTGAGTATAGGAATGATCGGGCGCGCTGCGCCGCCAGTGGCCCCCATCACGGTTCCGAGAAAATCGGTAGTGAAAATACTCGGCTTTTCCGAAGTGGGAATTTTCTCCAGAACTTTCCTAAGAACACCCGGACTGCCGGTGTAAGGAAGGCCGCCTGGTATTTTTCGCCGAGCCGCTTTCTCCGTCGTTGCGGGCGCAGCATTCGCCTGTTGTTCAGATGCCAAATGATTTCCCCTTCACCGGTATTCTTGTCTCACAATGATGGCACTCGCAAGTAATGTCGTTGTTGGCGAGAGTCTGCTATCTGGTTCCCATAGGAAGGCGGTTTACGACCATAGATGGCGCATTCTTGCCGGGGCTGCATAGTTTAATCGTTCATGTCACACATTTGAGGCGCGATGCGTCCTTGTTGTGTCACGGTGACGCTTGCGTTGGCCGTTTCACGCAATCCAACAGCCATCCACGGCTAGACGGACCTCGAAAGACGGCACTGAATTTTGATGGAAGAAAGTAGTACTTAAGTTAAGGCGTTCAAGATAAATTACGAATTAACTCAAATACATGCAGATTCTCAAAAGCATAGCGATATGTGAATGTATGTTTTCTGTTTCGGAATCGAGATAGATTTATTATAAATTTCTTGTATAAAACTTACAAGTTCTCTTATGGCACCACTACTATCTTTGGCGACGTCCAGGAAGCAGCTGATTTTGCAGAATTTTTGAACGAAAATCACAGACACCTTCCGGCGAAATCCGGCTGGGACCACCAGCAGCGACCCAAATTCGGCTGTTTTGCGTCCAGCCTGAGCAGCGGCAATCATCCCGAAGATATCAAAAGGTCCATCCAGTCAGTCGAAAGACATTGAGTCCGGTTCGTTTGATAGTTCGGCATTGCCGGAAAGTCCGACAACGCCGTTGAGCAGCACGCGCAGCAGCTCGGATTGGCGCGTAACATCCGCCTTGACGAAGATCGAACGAAGATGAGCGCGCGCAGTATTGCGGCGAATGCCGATTATCTCGGCTGCCTCGTCCAGGCTGCGGCCGTTTATAAGCTCCATCGACAACATCGCCTCGGCTGGCGTAAAACCGAAAATCTGGCGAACAACATCACGCTCCGGGCTGGTGGGCGTGTCGGGATCGCGAAAAAATACTGCCCAGGCCGGGCGAGCTTTGCCCTCCGACTCCTCAATTTGTGGGATGCTGCGGACGATCACTCCCAGTTTGCGAGCACCCGAGGGCCGGGACAGGGATGTGGCGAAGATCGCGCCGGGCCGTTCCTGACTTTCCACGAGCAGTCGGCGTAGCTCCCGCGAGTCCGCTGCGTTGCATCCTTGCATCTCTCCGCCCGACAGGCACACGCCGTCCGATCGATTCAGGACAGCTTTTGCAGTAGCATTGGTTCGAAATACACGACCTGTCTCGTCGAGAACAATCGTGCCGACGTGCAGGCGATTCAAGGCTTCTTCGTAAAGCTGTCGCTCGGATTCAGCGCGATTGACATTCGCCATAAGGGACATGGCCTGTCGCAGATGTGGCACCAATTCGGCCAATAATATCTTGTCATGCGCGTTGAAGGGCATCTGATGCGTCGCACGATGAAGACGAACACGAGTCATTGTGCCAGCGGCTGTCGTGATGTTTACGCCCAACATCCGACCGGGATCGATCTCGCTCGCCTTTTCAAGATATTCCTTGTAAAATAGGCAGTTGCTCCACTCTTCATCGCTAATTATTTCGGAAGCGATCGTGGCGACCGAGTCTGGCAAATCCTTGAACGGGTCATGCTGATACCAATTTGCCTGATACAGCGCCTGTTGGATTTGGACATCCGGGAATGTCACCAGATAGCCGAGATCGGACGCCGATGAAGGTCGTACGACGATCGTCGCACTTTCAACGTTGAAATAGGGAAGAAACAACTTCAGCGACCGTAACCACGGTTGCTCATCCAACACGCCGTACAAAGCAAAAATGACCGTGCTGATCGACGGCACCTCCGCCGCGTCGGGGCAGGGCGGCTTGATCAAAAAGATATCCTCCATGTTCCCAGGATCGAGCGGCTGTTATAGCGCCCCTTCAGGTAAATTGAACCCTGGTTGAGAGATATCGGCCTGTCGCGTCCATCGCGACATTCTCTTTTATCAAGTTGAGCGTCGCGCAGCAGAATCTGCCTATCCAGGCAACGGAGCAGCGCCCCGTTCCGGCCCCTCGCCTGTCATGACATGTCAGCTGTTCGCAGCGACTTACTGACGAACAGCCATGATGGTGCAGAAAGGCCTCACATAAACATGTCGGCATTTTCCCCGCCCAACAGCACCGTGCCCCAGTTGCGGCCAAAGCTTTCGAACTGATTGGCCGCGTGCTGGCGGCCGACGTTGATGTCGGCCAGCATCCGACCGTAGGGATTCTTGTTATAGGCGGCAGCCCCGCCGACGGCCTTGAACAGCCTTGCAGCCGCCTGGGTCACGCGTTCAGGGGGCAGGCTGGCCTGGAAACGATATTGGGAACGCAATTCTATCGGCGGCGCTGTGCGCAACTCACCAAAGGACCATAGCGTATCGAAGTTGCGGTGGAGGACGAGGGTCAGTTCATCGACCGTGTTCTGGGCTTCGGCGATGGCGAGACTGGCGACGGGATCCTCGTTCGTGCGGACGCCATAAGCACTGATGCGCGTTCTGGCGGTCTGCTTCATTTCTTCGATCATCCCTTGCAAAGCCCCAATCGATGCAGTGGAGACGGCGCGTACGAAAACCTGGCCGAAGGGTATCTGATAGAGGGGACCGTCATTCACCGCCATGCCCGGATTGGTGCAGTTGAAGCCGTCCACCATCGTGTGCGTTCTATATTCGGGAACGAACGCATCCTTGACGACGATGTCATGACTGCCGGTGCCGCGCAGGCCCGGCGTGTCCCAGGTATCGACAATCTCATATTGATCGCGGGAGAGGAGGAAAGTGCCAGATTTGTCCATCACTGGACCGTCCGGCCCGATCACGATCCCGCCCAGAAAGGCCCAGTTGCAATGTTGGGAACCGCTGGAATAGCCCCAGCGCCCGTTGAACAGATAGCCGCCTTCGACCGGCGTTGCCTTGCCCGTGGGCATGTAGGACGACGATATCAGCGTGCTATCGTCGTCGCTCCACACCTCCTGCGCGGCGCGATCATCAAACGCGCCCATCTGCCAGGCGTGCACGGCGACGACGCCATACACCCATCCAACGGACATATCGCCTTCGGCCAAGGCCATGCAGATATCGCAAAAGGTCTTGGGCGACATTTCGTAGCCGCCCCATTTTTTGGGCTGAAGCACCCGGAACAAGCCCGCTTCCTGCAAGTCAGCGATAGTTTCTTTGGGCAATTGCCGATTGGCCGTGCCGATCGGTGCGCGTTCCTTGAGCACAGGGATCATTGCGCGCGCGCGGGCAATGAGCTCTTCAGGAGTTGGGATCGCTTGCTCGCTAGGGCTGATCGCTGCGGCCTGGCTCATTTTTCCCTCCATGATATTATTACCATCATATCTAATTATCGAACGTCACTCGTACGCTGCTCGTCTCTGGGAGGGCTTGGCACGCCAATACCCAACCTTCCGCAAGGTCAGCCGCATCGAGCACTTCATTATGCTGCATCGAAACCTGCCCTTCCAGCACGCGGCACGCGCATGCGCTGCATTTGCCTTCCCGGCAGGAGAAGGGCGCGGCCAGACTTGCGCTGAGCATTGCATCGAGCAGTGTGCGATCCCGCTGCCAGTCGATACGGACAGATGCGCCGTCGAGTTCGACATCCAACGCGGCACCAGGTTCGACCGGGCCATTTTGAGCAGATGCGTTGACGATCAGACCCGGATCGCTCGAAAGCGAAACAAACCGCTCGATATGCACCTTCTTGCGATCGAAGCCGACGCTGGAAAGCGCTGCCGCCGCGCAGTCCATGAACGGTTCGGGGCCGCAGATGAAGGCCTCAAAACCCGTAAATGGGCGGGCGAGCGCGGCGAGTTCAGCTATGGTGGGGATGTCCTGGACCGAATTAAGCCAGTGATACAGCATCAGCCGGTTCGGATATGCGCGGGCAAGCGCCCGTAGCTCGCGTGCGAAAATGACGGAGCGCTCATCCCGGTTGGCATAGATCAGCATGATCTGCCCGCTGCCTTCATGCAGGGCAGACTTCAGGATCGACATGATCGGCGTGATGCCGCTCCCCCCCGCAAAGAGGATGAAGTCGCCATCAAGCTGGCGCGGCGTGAAAACGCCCGCCGGCGGCATGACCTCGATCATGTCACCCGCATAAAGATGATCGCATATCCAGTTCGACGCCGCGCCGCCGTCCACCCGCTTGACCGTGACCTTCATTGGCTCACCCAGCACAGCAGCGCTTGCGAGGGAATAGCAACGCGCGACCTGTCCGCTTTCCAGCGGAATGCGCAGTGTCAGAAACTGTCCGGGCCGATAGGCGAACGCGTCGGCATCGGACGGAGCGGTGAAAATGATCGAGCAGGAATCATGCGACTCCGCGACAATCTCCTGCACGCACAACGCATGATAGCGTGTCGGCAGTTCGAACGACGTTTCCCTTATGCTGGAAGCTGCATCAGCCATTTGACAGAAAGTCCTTAATCTCCCGATTAAAATAATCGGGAAGCTCGATCATGAACCAGTGACCCGCCCTTGTAGAAATGACGATCCGCGCGTTCTGGATCGCCCCGGCGAGGATGGCGGCATGTTCGACCGGAAGAAACTGGTCCTTCTGTCCCCAAAAGCAGAGAACCGGCATCTTGATCTCGCGAAGCCGGTCAGCATAAACGCCCACGCGCATCCTGCTGTAGACTTCCGCCGGTTGCTCGGCCCAGATGGGCAGGCGCTCGTCGATAACGTCGTCGGTGATCGTCGCGGGATCGGCGACGATCAGTTTCAACAGATCACGAAATGCCCGCCGGTCGACATTATGGGATGCGATGACCCCGCCCATCGCGCGTAGACCAGCCATGTCGGATGCCCATTCGGATGGGTCCTGCAACCCTCCCGGTCCCATCAGGATCAGTCGGTCCACCAGGTCTGGATGGTCGAGCGCCAGTTCAATCGCAATCGCACCGCCCAGGGAGTTGCCGACCGGCACGACCGACCTGACGGACTTTTGCTGCATCAGGTCAATGAGCGTGCCAACGTGAAAGTCGGAAGAATAGATGATGTCAGTCGGCTTGTCGGACAGTCCATAGCCGATGTAATCCGGGATCAGGATATGCCAGCCAAGATCGCTGAAATAGTCGATGCTGCGCCGAAAATTGGAATAGCCGCTCGCGCCGGGGCCGCTTCCATGGAGGAAGAGCAGGCTGGGGCGACCTTCGCTCGCTTCGCCCCGTTCGTGCACATGCATTTTCAGCCCACCGGAGACCTCAACATAATGTCCGACAGGAATGGGGGTGGCGGCCGTCAAAACTCTCTCCTCGCACGCCGCCCGAGCGTTCACCGGGGCGATCATCCGAGCGGATTATGACGCGTTGTCAGGGGTCGCCGCTACGTCCAGATGGACTAAAAATGGGATCGTGGTCGATCCGACGGGGCAGTTTCAATGTGGATTGCCAGGCTCGAACCGCGGGCTGGTTCGGTCGGCCTAGTCATGTCGGACGATGCGAGCCTGATAACGCTTGCTATAAGGGCAAGGCGTTCGGCAACTTGAATTTGGCCGAACACGCTGGTTTGACAGGTGAACGCGGACAGGGCGGTCTCTTCTTTCCGACTGCATGCTGCTGCCGAGCCGCAAGAATATCCGGGGAGAGGAGATCAATTCTGTTGCATGTGAGAGGACCGTTATGGGCTTGCAAACTCTTGATCCCCAAACTTCGATCGAAGACATAGTCGCCGCCATTCATCGCGACGGCGCTTGCATTGTGCGTGATGTTATTTCGCCTGGGGCGCTGGCCGCGCTTGTGGCTGAACTTGATCCGTGGATCGAACAATCCCCCGCGGGCAATGATCCGTTCAGTGGAAGGGCTACGAAGCGGACGGGCGCGCTCATCGCCCGCTGCCCGACCTCTCGGCCCATCGCGCAACATCCGCTCGTCACAGGTGCGGCATCGGCATTCCTCGCGCCCTATTGTGAGCGGATTCAACTCAACAACACGCAGCTCATCACCCTTATGCCGGGGCAGGGTTCCCAGTCGTTGCACCGCGACAGGCTTGTATGGGGTGGCGGGGGCGGGGGCTATCTGCCCATGCCGATCGAGCCGCAATTCAACGCCATTTGGGCGGTCACGGACTTCACCAGCGAAAATGGCGCGACCATATTGGTGCCGGGCAGTCAGAAATGGGATTTCGACCGCAAGGCGAAGCCGGAAGAGACGGTTCGGGCAGAGATGACACGCGGTTCGGTGTTGCTCTACAGCGGCACCGTTCTGCATGGTGGCGGGACGAACAATTCCGACGCTCGTCGCGTGGCCATGAACATCACCTATTCGCTCAGCTGGCTTCGTCAGGAAGAAAACCAGTATATCTCGTGCCCGCCGGAGATCGCGAAGGGGTTTGACAGCGACCTGACCGACCTCCTCGGATATACGATGGCGAATTACGCGCTGGGCTTCTGCAGCGATCCTGCGAAAGCTGGCGAATATTCAGATGTCACCTCTCCAGAGAAGGTGGCGCTGGGTCGCGCATCCGGCAGCGGCGATACTATAAATGCAGATGCAGATGGCGCACCGCAAATGCGGTGAGAGGCCGCACGGGCCGAGGCGGCATGGGGGCACATCGCGCGCCCTGACATGCCGCCGTAAAGTCAATGAATGGGGTAAATTAGTCCATTCGAACGTAGCGGCGATGTCCATCACGGTCCATGCTGCCCTCATGACGCCGCAAAAGTGTCGAACAAGGGAGAGTGGAATGAGCGCTGAAGGCACCGGCCTGCCCCAACATTGCGACGTCCTGGTAATCGGCAGCGGCGCGGGCGGCATGATGGCGGCGAACCGGTCTCACGATCAGGGTCTGGACACCATCGTGATCGAGCGGACCGATCTGTTCGGAGGAACTTCCGCTCTTTCCGGCGGCGGGGTCTGGATTCCATGCAATCACGACATCAAGGACCGCGACTCCCGTGATGACGCGCTGACTTACATGCGCGCATGCACAAAGGGCCATGTCGCCGAAACCAAGCTTCGCGCCTTTGTCGATTCCGCTTCCGAGATGATGGACTATCTTCACGCGAAAGTCGCGGTTCCGTGTCACACCGTGGCCGGCCTCGCCGATTATAATCAGAGCTTGCCGGGGGCATCCGAAGACGGTCGGACGATGTTTCCCGAACCGTTTGACGCCGCTGAACTCGGCGACACGCTGTTCCAGTTGCGACCCCCCAGTTTTTCAGGATTGTTCGACCGGATCAACCTGAGCTTCGCCGACGTAGAAATTCTTGGTGCACGGGCATCTGGCTGGAAAAGGCATTTTCTCAAACTTGTTCTGTCCTACTGGCTCGACCTTTCATGGCGGCGCAGAACGCGCACGGATCGGCGGTTGACCATGGGCGCGGCACTGGTTGCGGGCTTGCGCGCCGGATTGAAGCGCCGTGCCGTCCCGGTGATCCTCAATACCCGTTTTCGCGAGTTCATCGTTCAGGATGGCCGCGTGGTCGGTGCCGTGGTCGAAAGGGACGGTAATATCCACACCGTCATGGCCCGGCACGGCGTCATTGCGGGGTCAGGCGGTTTCGAGCAGAATCAGGCGCTGCGTGATCGTTTCCTGCCCGTACCCACGCAGGTTAGCTGGAGTGTGACGCCCGCGAATGTGAACGTCGGCGATGCTCTGGCGGCTGGCGTCGATATCGGCGCGGCCACCGATCTTACCGAATTTGCCTGGTGGGCCCCGACCATCAGGATTCCGGCGCGGGAAACGCCCAATATCGACACGCGCGTCGCCCTGTTCGCCGACCGCAGCTACCCCCATTCGCTATGCGTGAACCGCAACGGGGATCGCTTCGCCAATGAAGCGATGTCCTATCATGAATTCGGCTTTGCGATGATGGAGGACGACAAGGAGACGAACGCCAATATTCCATGCTGGATGATCTTCGACGGCCAGTATCGCGCAAAATCGGTGATTGGTTCGATCATGCCTTCCTCGATCATGCCTGATAGCAGCCTGCCGCCGCAGTGGTGGGATAATGTGCTCTATCGCGCCGATACGCTGGCAGAGTTGTCCGGCAAGATCGGTATCCCGGCGGGGAAACTCACCGCGACGGTCGATCGCTTCAACGGCTTCGCGCGAACGGGCGTCGATCAGGATTTTGAACGCGGCCGACATTCCTACGATGCCTTCTATTGCGACAAGTCGCACGGTCCGAACCCGACGCTGGGCGAGCTGTCAAAGGCACCATATTACGCCGTTCGCGTGGATCTCGGCGATATTGGCACGACAGGCGGTCTAAAGACCGACGAACATGGTCGCGTGCTCGACACAGTAAACGAGCCGATCATGGGCTTATATGCGATCGGCAACTGCTCCGGCGGCGTCACGGGCGGCTCCTATCCGGGTGCAGGCGGGACATTGGGACCAGCAATGACATTCGGATTTCGCGCCGCCGATCACATTGCGGAAAATGCGGAATCCTCCGCTGCCCAACTACGCCAAATGGTCAGCTGAAATAGGGGCCGCGTGGCCAATATGGCAGGTTGCTATCGCTCATCCCTCAAATTTATCGCGATTAGTCCACTCGGACGTAGACCAATTTCAAAGCCGCCTACAATATCGGCAATAAGAATAGGAGATAAAACATGGGTTCGGCCGATCTCCAGACGCCGGAGAATTTCGCGCGCATAGAAGCGGCGCCGCTTTCGAACCGGATGGGAAGAGGTTGGCATTGCCTCGGCAAAGTGGAGCCGTTCAGAGACGGCAAACCTCACAGTATTGAGGCCTTTGGTTCCAGGCTCGTGGTTTTCCAGACCGAAAGCGGTCGACTGGTCGTGTTGGACGGATATTGTCCGCATATGGGGGCCTCACTCGGGGAGGGCCAGGTGAAAGGTGAAACAATCGCCTGCCCATTTCATGACTGGCGTTGGGGAGCAGATGGTCGGTGCGCCGGAGTGCCCTACGCCAAGCGGATGCCTGCAAGAGCGCGCATCCGGCGTTGGCCCATCATGGAGCGCAACAGGTTGTTATTCCTGTGGTATGATCCTGAAGGTCTGCCGCCTCCCGACGATATCGTCATTCCCGAAATCGAGAATCTGGATACGGAATGGTCCGACTGGATCGAAACGGTTCACGAAATCCACACCAGCCCGCGTGAACTTGTCGACAACCTGGTGGATGCCGCCCATTTCTTCTACGTCCACGGCTATGGCGTCAGCGCGGCTGCGACTTTCTTTGGTAATCTGTTTGAGGACCATGTCGGCTGGCAGTTCATGGAATCAAGCGAACCCGGTGACGTCCCCTATGACCGCATGGCACCGGGGGTCAACATAGACGATGTTCGCGGGCTGCGGGGCGAAACCTGTTATATAGGTCCTGCCTATCTTCATTCCCGGATCATCAAAAACTACGGTCCCAACCCCGTGGACAGTTATATTTTGCTGGCGCAGGTGCCTGTAAGACCCGATTTCTTCCGGCTCCATATGATCATATCCGTGCGCAAAGATCCTGCTCTGAGCGATGAGGAAAACAGGATTCGTACAGAGTCGGTCGAACAAGTCTCGCGGATCGGTACGCTTCAGGATGTTCACATCTGGAAGACCAAGGCCAGGATCGACAATCCGCTGCTGTGTGACACCGATGGTCCGATTTATCAATTACGTCGCTGGTACGCCCAATTCTTCGTTGATCGTACCGACGTCACGCCATCAATGACGGATCGGTTCGAATATTTGACTGATACAAGCCACGCCTTGCCGGTTTGGGACGAACAAGCGGCGGAAAAGATGGCGACCCTTTCGCCGGAAGAAATGGAAGAATTTCTCAGTCATAGCTGATCTTTTTCAGTAAATATCGCCGAGAAATTCCGCTCGGATAGGGGTCGCATGGGCGTGGCGGAATCGGTCGGGCCATGTTCCGTGCCGGTGGTCCGATGGAGTCTGTCGGTTAATCCCGCGCCCGAAAAATCTCCAGCAGCCGCCGTTCATAACGGGACTTGATCCGTGCGACCTCAGCCGGTGCATCGCCAGTGTCGAGCGCGTGGACTAGGCCCCGTGGTCGATACCAGGTAGAGAACGACAGATCCGCCCCCGCCAGTGCCGGCCAAAAGCGGGCGAGCAGGAACAGCACCAACGCCACCGGATAGAGCGGCGACGTACGGATCGCGTCTCCGCTGGCCACTGGGCGACTTGCCCCCAACACCGCGGGTGCCAGCAGCGCGAGCAATACCAGGCCCACCATCGCGGGCGCACAGGCTATCCCGGCCAGCATGTGCGATGCGCACGGCCCGCGATCGAGGTCAGCAGCGCGCCGATGAAGGGCAACGGCATGAGCCGGACCAGATGCAAAAATTTCTCCCTGCGCGACGCCTGGAATCGGCATAGCGGATGCGTTTGCTGGTGGACGCGGAGCGACTGTGATCGCTTTTCGTTATCGGGGCAGCAAGGTCAACCGACCAACCGTCCATAATCAGCACATCCTGATCCCGCCGCGCGTGAGACGCAGGCGGCGGGGTGGCGCGACCTGCCCGACATTGTGGCGATTATCGTAGCCGATGCCCGCCGCAGCCGGTGCGGTATCCGGACTATCGCTGAAAGAATTACCAGGGACGGCATTATGTCCGGGACGCATTCCTCTCGCGTTATGGCCGGGGTTATGACAGGATAGGCCTAATAGCGAGCAAGGTTCGTTCATTCGATCAGCGGCGGTGGGGAAAGGATATTCCCGTGGAAAGCCGATACCAACTTGCGCTGTTCCGCTTTCTGTTCGTGCTGGGCCTGTTGTTGCTCAGTGCCTTCTCTACGCTTGTCCAGGCCGAACGACCGACTGCCGGGCGCGAAGTTCCGCGGCTCACGATAGACGGAGCCATTGGCCCGGCGACCGCCGACTATATCGTTCGCGGCGTCGCCGCAGGCGCGGAAAAAGGCGCGCCCATGATCTTGATCCATATGGACACGCCTGGTGGCCTCGACACCTCCATGCGCGAAATCATCCGGGCCATCGTCAACGCCCCGGTTCCAGTCGTGACCTATGTGAGTCCAAGCGGTGCGCGTGCCGCGAGCGCCGGAGCATTCATTCTGACCGCAAGCCACGTTGCGGCGATGGCGCCGGGCACCAATGTCGGCGCGGCCAGCCCGGTCCAGATTGGCGCGCCCGGCCTGCCCCCGGCATCCGACCCCAAGGATGGCAACGGCGACAAGCCCAAGGATGGCACCGCTACCCCGCAAAAGCCCGCCAGCACGAGCGAGGCCAAGGCGCTGAACGACGCCATTGCCTATATCCGCTCGCTCGCCGAAATGCGCGGGCGCAACGCCGAATGGGCCGAAGCCGCCGTACGTGACGCAGCGAGCCTTTCGGCGCAGGCGGCACTCAATCAGAAGGTGATCGACCTTATCGCCCGTGACGACGCCGATCTGCTGACCCAGTTGCACGGACGCGTCGTGAAGATTGGCGGCGGCGAGGTCCGCCTTGATACGCAGGCGGTGTCCCTTGCCAATGTCGATCCCAACTGGCGAACGCGCCTGCTCGTCGCGATCACCAATCCCAACATCGCGCTGATCCTGATGATGATCGGAGCCTATGGCCTGCTGTTCGAGTTCATGAATCCCGGTGCCCTATATCCCGGAACGATCGGCATCATCTGCCTGCTGGTGGGCCTTTACGCGCTGTCCGCCCTGCCGGTGAATTACGCCGGAATCGCGCTCATCATTCTAGGCATGGCGCTCATGGCCGCCGAAGCCTTTGCCCCATCCTTCGGCATATTGGGCATCGGCGGCGTCATCGCCTTTGCGATCGGCGCGATGATCATGTTCGACACCGACACCCCTCAGTTCCGCGTTGCCCTCCCGGTGCTGGGCGCGGTTGCCGTCGCCAGCCTGGGCGCGACCTTGCTGACCATGCGGCTGGCGCTGCAGTCGCGCCGCAACAGGGTCGCCACGGGACGCGAGCAGATGATCGGCACGGTCGCACGCGTGTTGGATTGGGAGGGGCAAGGGGGCCATGTCCAGGTGCATGGGGAGCGGTGGCGCGCCGCCAGCACCGTTGAATTCAGGTCAGGCCAGTCCGTTCGGGTCGTCGATGTTCAGGGCCTGACCCTGACGGTCGAACCACCTGTCTGACATTTGGGAAAGGAGACACGCCATGGAGATGATCGGAAACCTGGCATTCTATATTCCGCTGATAATCCTGCTGCTGATCTTCCTGATGGCGGCGATCAAGATCCTGCGGGAATATGAGCGCGGCGTCATATTCACGCTGGGCCGATACACGGGCGTCAAGGGGCCGGGCCTGATCCTGCTGGTGCCATTCGTGCAGCAAATGGTGCGCATCGATCTACGGACGATCGTGCTGGATGTGCCTACCCAGGACGTCATTTCACGAGACAATGTTTCGGTGAAGGTGAACGCAGTGATCTACTTTCGGGTGATCACGCCGGAGGCCGCGACGATCCAGGTCGAAAATTACATGCAGGCGACCAGCGAGCTTGCCCAGACCACGCTTCGTTCGGTGCTGGGCAAGCATGAGCTGGACGAGATGCTGGCCGAACGCGACAAGCTCAATGCCGATATCCAGGAGATTCTCGATGCTCAGACAGACGCCTGGGGCATCAAGGTCGCCAATGTCGAAATCAAGCATGTGGACATCGACGAATCCATGGTGCGGGCGATCGCTCGCCAAGCCGAAGCCGAGCGGGAGCGACGGGCCAAGGTCATCAACGCCGAAGGTGAGCAGCAGGCAGCGCATAAGCTGCTGGAGGCGGCAGAAATCCTTGGCCAGCGACCGGAGGCCATGCAGCTGCGCTACCTTTCGACGCTGAACGTCATCGCGGGAGAGCGCAGTTCGACCATCATATTCCCCTTCCCGCTCAATTTCATGGATCTGCTGAAAAACACGCAACGCGACGCCTGAAGCCGTCGAGAGGTGTGTCTCATCACAGCGATTCGATACTTCTGTTTGCCACGCTCTCTCGCAATTTTGCAGAAAGCCGGGACGTTTTCGCCGATGCAAGGGGTGGAGCGGGGCGCCACCCGCTCGACCGCGCCCCGCCCCCTGTCGTCATTCCGCTGCGGGCAGGTAGATTTCGCCGCCTTTGCTTTTGAACGTCTCGCTCATTTCCGCCATGCCTGCTTCCGCATCTTCCGCCGCGATGAATGCGTCGGCGGGCTGGTTCTGCTTCGCCGCGAAATCACGCACTTCCTGCGTGATCTTCATCGAGCAGAATTTGGGGCCGCACATGGAGCAGAAATGCGCGGTCTTTGCGCCTTCCGCAGGCAGCGTCTGGTCGTGATATTTCTCCGCTGTGTCGGGGTCGAGTGACAGGTTGAACTGGTCGCGCCAGCGGAATTCGAAGCGGGCGCGGGACAGCGCATCGTCGCGGACCTTGGCGGCGGGATGGCCCTTCGCCAGATCGGCGGCGTGGGCGGCTAGCTTGTAGGTAACGACGCCCACCTTCACGTCATCGCGGTCGGGCAGGCCCAGATGCTCCTTGGGCGTCACATAGCAGAGCATCGCCGTGCCGTACCAGCCGATCATCGCCGCGCCGATGCCCGACGTGATATGGTCATAGCCGGGCGCGATGTCGGTGGTTAGCGGCCCCAAGGTATAGAAGGGTGCCTCGCCGCAAGCCTCAAGCTGCTTTTCCATATTCTGCTTGATCTTGTGCATGGGCACATGGCCCGGCCCTTCGATCATCACCTGCACATCCTGTTCCCAGGCGCGCTTGGTGAGTTCGCCCAGTGTGTAGAGTTCGGCGAACTGCGCTTCGTCATTGGCGTCGGCGATCGAACCAGGACGCAGACCATCGCCTAGCGAATAAGCGATGTCATAGGCCTTCATGATTTCGGTGATCTCGTCGAAATGCTCGTAGAGGAAGCTTTCCTTGTGATGGCTGAGACACCATTTCGCCATGATCGATCCGCCCCGGCTGACGATGCCGGTGACGCGCTTGGCAGTCATCGGGATATAGGGCAGGCGCACGCCCGCATGGATGGTGAAATAGTCGACGCCCTGCTCGGCCTGTTCGATCAGCGTGTCGCGAAAGATTTCCCAGGTCAGTTCCTCGGCGATGCCGCCGACCTTCTCCAGCGCCTGGTATATCGGCACGGTGCCGATGGGGACCGGCGAGTTGCGCATGATCCATTCGCGCGTGTCGTGGATGTTGCGGCCCGTCGACAGATCCATCACCGTGTCGGCACCCCAGCGGATCGACCAGACCAGCTTGTCGACTTCTGAGGCAACATCGGAGGCGACGGCGCTGTTGCCGATATTGGCGTTGATCTTCACCAGGAAGTTGCGACCGATTGCCATCGGCTCGGTTTCCGCATGGTTGATGTTGGACGGGATGATGGCCCGGCCTCGCGCGACCTCATCACGAACGAACTCTGGGGTCACATAGTCGGGGATTTCCGCGCCCCAGTCCTGCCCGTCGCGGACATATTCGGCGAGGCGAGCGCGGCCTAGATTTTCGCGCTCGGCGACATATTCCATCTCAGGCGTGATGATGCCGCGGCGGGCATAATGCATCTGAGAGACGTTCATGCCCGACTTGGCGCGCAGGGGGCGCTTCACGACATGGGGGAAAGGCTGGACGCCGCCGCTACGATCGGGGCCTTTGAGGCCGTTATCTTCGGGCTGGATGGCGCGGGCGTCATATTCCTCGACATCCCCACGGCCCATGATCCAGTCGCGGCGCAGCGCGGGCAGGCCCGTCATGATGTCGATGCGGGCGTTGGGATCGGTATAGGGGCCGGAGGTGTCGTAGACGCGCACCGGCGGCTCGCCACTACCGGGTTCCAGATCAATCTCGCGCATGGCGACTTTGAGCGGGTCGACATGGATTTTGCGGCTACCCCGGATGGGGCCGGTCGTTACGCGCATTTCAGTGCGGGCTGGAATGTCGGCCATGGGTTTTCCTTTCAGGCGATGACGGTTACGCGGCCAGTGAGGCCGGCAAGGAAGAGAAGGATGCCAAGCAGGATCGAAATGACTGCCCAGGTGCGAGTGAATTGGACGGCCCGGCGACCGATGCTGATAAGCGGGGCGGGGATGGCGAGCAGCAACGCGCCTTCGATCAGCGCGACATAGCCGATCAGGCTGACGATCACGGCCAGCGGATCGGTCCAGATGCTGTGGATGAGGACGAGGGCAGCGCCGACCGCGAAGACGGGGAAGCCGAGCGCCATGACGAGGCCGGGCGAGCGTTCCAGATCGTCCATCATCGCCCGCCAACGGGACGGCGCTATGAGGCCGCCGATGCCGACGACGATCATATAAAGTCCGATCGCTTCGGCCAGACGCAGGGTGAGGATGGAAATGGTGTGCATGGCAGTTCCGTCCTCCTCTACTTCGCTGGGCGGAAGGAGGATGCGGACATGCCGGTGGCAAGCCGTCCCTCCCTACGCCGGTCTCATCCGGATCAGGTTCAACGGGTCGCAGCCACATCAGCCGCCTCTCAACCGCTTGTGAGCGGCCCCCCGGGGATTGCGTGTCGATAGCGGAAATATGGCGAGGACGCCAGCCTATTGCGCTGGACATGGGGCGGGCTTTGCCGCTTTTATGGCAGGCGATGAAGCATCATGATCTGTCCACCAAGGAAGGGCGCAAGGCGCACCGGCATGAAATGCGCATGGTGGCGGTGCGACCGAGGCGGTGGGGGCTGTGGCTGCTGACGGCCGGTTTCCTGCTGGTGCTGACACCGTCCGCGCTGGATGTGCATAGCCTGTTCGGGCTGTGGCCGCCGATGCTGGGGGCGATTTGCGTGATGATCGGCGTGCCATTGCTGGTGACGAGCGTGGTGCTGAAGCGGCGCTATGTGCGGGAGCGTGCGGCTGGGCAGGTGATGGTGGGGCGGGTTAAGGGCTGAGGATCTGAGTCTGCGGGTAGTCTTATTCCCCTCCCGCAGGCGGGAGGGGTCAGGGGTGGGCGCGAGCGGAGCGAGCTTCTAGCCTTGCCGATGCGATCTCTTCTGACGTTGCGCTGGCCCACCCCCTGACCTCCTCCCGCTTGCGGGAGGAGGAACAAGTTATGCCTCGAACATCAGCTTCATGCCCGTCCTCGGCCTGATCGTTAGGCGGCTGATCGGTTCGGGCTTGAACCCTTCCGGCACTGAGAGCCGATAATGGCGGATGACGCTGGCGATCACCGTCATCACCTCCTGCTGGGCGAAGCCTGCGCCGACGCAGACGCGGGGGCCGCGGCCGAAGGGAAACCAAGCCTGCTTCACCATTTCGGCATTGGCGGGATCGTCGAAGCGATCGGGATCGAAGCTGTGCGGGCAGCCCCAATTATCCTTGTTGCGCTGGGTGAGCCAAGGCGCGACGACCAGCATCGCGCCTTCCTCCAGTTGCTTGTCTCGCATCGGCATCGGGCAAGGCACCTCGCGCGGGAAGAAGGCGACGGGTGGGTAAAGGCGCAGCGTTTCGCGGAAAATGTTGCGGACGTGCCCCATGTCCTTGAGCATCGCGGCGGTGAGCGCCTCCTCGCCCGCCAGCGCCACCACTTCGGTACGCGCGGCATCCTGAATATGCGCGCATTCCGCGAGCATGTAGAGCGCCCACGTCATGGTGCTCGCCGATGTTTCATGACCCGCGAGGAAGACGGTCGAGACCTGATCCATCACCTGTTGCAGGGTGAAGGGCTCGCCGGTTTCGGGATGTTTCGCCTCGATCAGCGACTGGAGAATGTCCTTGTGTGGCGACTCTCCGCGCTCGTGGAAGCCATGATAGCGGATCTCGACAATCGGGCGGAATACGTCGTGGATCGCCTTGGCGGGCTTCAACGATCGTTGTTCGAACCAGCGGGCGGGGAAGCCATAGAGGCGCAGCATCGAGGCGCTGTGGGCAAAGCGCTGGAAACGGCCAAAGGCATTGTGGATGATGTTGGAGCGATGCTCGTCCAGCGCCTCGGAAAACAGCGTGCGAAAGATGATGTCGGCCGCGACATGGGTCATCATCGGGTCGATATCGACAGGCTTCGTCCGGTCTGCGGCATCGATGCGCGCGAGCAGATCGTCGGCGGCGGCGACCATCAGCGGCATGGACCGGTGCAGCGCGGTATGGGCAAAGGCTGGGTTCACCATGGCGCGCTGGCTTTCCCAATCCTCGCCATTGGCGGAAAAAACGCTGTTGCCGATCAGCGGCGACAAGTTGCGCACCAGTTCGCGATGCTTTGGAAAGGCGGTGCCGCCGCGCAGCACCTTGTCCACCAGCGGCAGTTCGTTCGCGATGTACATGGTCTGGCCGGGCATGCGGATTTCGCCCAGCTTCATCGTGTAGCTTTTCTCGAACAGCACATGAATCCAGCTGTGCCAGCCACGCAGGAAGCGCTTCATCAGGCCGCGCTTGGTCCGGGGCGGCTGTGGATAGGGCGGGGTGAAGGGTTCGGTCACGGGATGGCCCTGAAGGCTGCAATGGCTTGGTCGATGGTGCGGCGGCCTGCGGTGAGGCTGACATAGTCGACCGGCGAGAGGCGGTCGCCGACGCGCAGATAGTCGAAATGCGCCTCATATTTGTTCGACCAGCCACTGTGATAATTTTCGGGCAAGTAGAAAAGGTGGAAGCGCGGCGAGAGCAGATCGACGCGGGCGGCGCAGCGGTCCGATACCAGGCGGATGGGGTGAACGTCATGATAGGCAGCGCCATCGGGAGGAGCGGAGAGATCTACGAGCCGGAACTGGCCCTCATCCAGCGCTTTGAGGTCGGCATGATACCAGCGCGCGTCCTTGCGCAGGGCGATGACGGGTACGACTTGGCCTAGCGTGAGGGCGGTGAAATGATCGGGTAAAGGCTCGCCTTCGCGCAATTCGAGGATGCGGCGCAAGACACTCATCGCATAGATGGTGCCGTTGCTGTGGGAGGCGAAGATGACTTCGTCCCACGGACCGTCTATCTCCTGCGCGATGCGGGCGGCGAACTGGTCCAGGCGGGCGTTCATCTCCTCGCCCGGACCGCGCGCGGCAACTGTGTGGTTGTAATACATGAAGCGCAGCAGCCAGGGCACGATCAGCTTGTTCAGCAACCGGCCCGACAGCAGCACGCTGATGCCGATCCCGATCAACGCAGCCGCCCAAAAAGGCATCAGCAGCGACAGGAGCAAAGCGGGGATCAACGCCAGCGCCAGCGGGATCAGGATCGCGAGCAGCGGCGGATAGAGGATGGTAATAACCGGCCCGGGCCGCAGCTTGCGCATGCGCAGGAACTGCATGTGCCGGGCATGGGCGCTGTAGGTCGCGATCGATCGCCAGGCGAGCAGCAGCGGATTGCGTATCCACACCTTGCCGACCAGATCCTCCCAGCGGAGAAACTCATAGTCGGTCTCGACCCCGGCGCTTTCGTTGGAGACGGTCCAGATGGCGGACGAGGCTGGGCCGGATCGACGCGCGCTCACCTCCACCTCTTCGCCCGAGAGGCACGCATAGCGCTCCACCTGCTCACGATAGAGTTGGTGATAAAAACGCACCCCGCGCGGATCGAAACCGCCAAGGTAGAAGACTTTACGCTTGAACTTTTGCACGGCCCTGTTCCACATCGGGCCATGACGACACCCGAACGCGATTACTGCTATTTCATAGATCACCGCAAATACAACCGAAACATCGGCTGCCGTCGTCACGACAATGCCTATGGCATCAATGGCGGCGGCAGCGAGCGGGACCGGTGGCGGGCGGATTTCGCCTTTTATCGGTATATGCGCGGCAATGGCGATCCGATGGCGCTGCCTGCCCTGCTCGCCTGCCTGACCTTCGGCTGGTTCTGCTGGAACTACCATCCGGGTAAAGGGCCGTGGCGGGGACAACTCTTGCGCCGCTTCGCGAAAGCGCCGAAGTGAGCGGCATGACACAGCAACGCCATGTTTCGGTTGGATCAGTGACCTTTGGCAACGATCTGCCCTTCGTCCTGATTTCCGGCCCTTGCCAGATAGAGAGCCGCGATCATGCAATGATGATGGCGGAAAAGCTGGCAGAGGTGGCGCGGAAGGCGGGCGTGCCCTTCATCTTCAAATCCTCCTTCGACAAGGCGAACCGGACGTCTGTGTCTGGGCAGCGGGGCGTCGGTATCGATACCGGGCTGGCGATCCTGGCGGAAGTGAAGGCGCGGCTTGGCTGTCCGGTGTTGACTGACGTGCATGACGCTGGGCAGGTCGAGGCGGTGGCGCAGGCTGTGGATATCCTGCAAATCCCAGCGTTCCTCTGCCGCCAGACCGATTTGTTGCTCGCCGCTGGGCGGACCGGGGCGGTGGTCAATGTGAAGAAGGGGCAGTTCCTGGCGCCTTGGGACATGGCAGCGGTGGCGCAGAAGGTTGCTTCGACCGGCAATGAACGCATCCTTCTGACGGAGCGAGGCGCGAGCTTTGGCTATAACACGCTGGTCAGCGATATGCGGGCGCTGCCGGTAATGGCGGAGACGGGCTATCCGGTGGTGTTCGATGCGACCCATTCGGTGCAGCAGCCGGGTGGGCTGGGATCGGCTTCGGGCGGGCAGCGGGAGTTCGCGCCGGTACTGGCGCGAAGTGCCGTTGCGGCTGGCGTGGCGGCGGTGTTTGCCGAGGCGCATGACGATCCCGATCGCGCGCCGTCCGATGGGCCGGTGATGTTGCCGCTGGAATGGATGGGGCCGCTGCTTGCGAAGCTCAAGGCTATCGATGCGGCGGTGAAGAGGTAAACTATCCACCGTTCGCTCTGAGCTTGTCGAAGGGCTTCCCTTCCTTTCGAAGTGAAGGGCTTCGACAGGCTCAGCCCAAATGGTGAGAGGGTAGTGCCTCGTAATTAAGGCCGCGTCTGGCCTGTCCCGCGCACCAGCCATTTGTAGGTGGTGAGGCCTTCCAGCGCCACCGGGCCGCGCGCATGGAGGCGGCCGGTTGAGATGCCGATCTCCGCGCCAAGGCCGAACTCGCCGCCGTCGGCGAATTGGGTGGAGGCGTTCCACATGACGATCGCGCTGTCGACGGCGTTGAGGAAGCGCTCCGCCTTCTCCGCGTCTTCGGTGATGATCGCGTCGGTATGATGGCTGGCGTGAGCGCCGATATGGGCGAGCGCTTCGTTGAGGCCATCGACCAGCCGCACGGACACGATGGCATCGAGATATTCGGTATCCCAATCCTCGTCCGATGCCGCGATCACGCGGGCGTCCATCGCCTGCACCGCCACGTCGCCGCGCACTTCGCATTTTGCCTCGAGCAGCGCCTGCACGATGGCTGGTGCGGCACCAAAAGCCTTGTCGATCAGCACCGTTTCGGTCGCGCCGCAAATACCCGTCCGGCGCATCTTGGCATTGACGATCAGCTTGACCGCCATGTCGGGATCGGCCGCGCCATCGACATAGCTGTGATTGATGCCGTCGAGATGCGCGAGCACGGACACGCGCGCCTCTTCCTGCACACGCGCGACGAGGCTCTTGCCCCCGCGCGGGACGATGAGGTCGATGAAGTCCGATGCCTTGAGCAAGGCGCCCACGGCGGCGCGATCCGTCGTGGGCACCAGCTGCACCGCGTCCGCAGGCAGGCCCGCAGCGGCAATGCCTTCCGCCATGGCGGCATGAATGGCGCGATTGCTCTCCTTCGCCTCGCTGCCACCGCGTAAGATGACGGCATTGCCCGCCCGCAGGCAGAGCGCGGCGGCGTCGGCTGTCACATTGGGGCGGCTTTCATAGATGATGCCGATGACGCCCAAGGGAACGCGGACGCGGGACAGCTCCATGCCGTTGGGCCGGACCTGCTTGTCGATGACGCTGCCGAGCGGATTGATCAGACTCGCCACCTGATCGACGCCAGCGGCCGTCGCTTCCACACGGCCTTCATCAAGGCGCAAGCGGTCGAGCATGGCCGGTGAAAGCCCATTGGCAGCAGCGTTTTCCACGTCGCGCGCATTTGCGGCAAGGATTTGCGGCGCCTGATCCCGAAGCGCCTGAGCAGCGCGGCGCAGCGCGTCGATCTTCTGCGCGTCACTCGCGCTGGCCAGCGGCGCGGCGGCAGCACGGGCGCGCGCGCCCATCGCGGCAATGAGCATCTCGGGAGTCTGGGTCAGGTCATTCATTGGTCGAGCCTTTCGCCTGCGCCCTTAGCATGAAAGCGTGACGGGACGGAAGGCGCTGACAGCGGCGGGTTCAGCCTTTGCGTGCCTCCTGCCAGAGCATTTTGCTTGATCACCCTCCCCCGTTCGGACCGAGCTTGTCGAAGCCCCTTTCGTTCAAAAAGAAGTAAAGCCATTCGACAGGCTCAGGGCGAACGGTGGACAGGAGGGAGCCGATTTAAGGCGTTATCCTTCAAGCAGCCTGCGCCAAACTTTCCGCCTTCATCGCGCGGAATGTGCGGCAGGGCGGGATGTTGCGCCATTCGACCCGTTCGGCGATCTCGTTGAACGGGCCAGTAAGCAGCCGTCGGACGAAGGCCGAATATTGATAGACCAGGAATTCGCCGCGTGGCCGGAGTGCCCGGCGCGTCTCTGCACAGATCAACTCGCCAACGCCATCGGGCAGTGTCGAAAAGGGAATGCCTGACAGGATATAATCGGCCTGCTGATGTCCCGCCTCGCTGATGAAACGGCGTACATCCGCAGCCGAACCATGCACGACCCGCAGCCGGGGGTCATCGATCTGCGCCTCCAGCCAAGCGACGAAATCAAGGTTGAGGTCAATCGCAACCAGCTTCGCGTCCGGGTGCATGCGCTCCAGGATCGGGCGGGTGAAGGTGCCGACGCCCGGCCCATATTCAACGAACAGGCGCGTTCGCTGCCAATCTACACGCTCCAGCATGGTGTCCACGAGCGCAGGGGACGAGGGGATCACTGAGCCGATCATCCCCGGATGTTTGACGAACTGGCGGAAGAACATGCTCCACTGGCCCAGGAACGATGCTGGATCTGCTTTTTTCTTCAAGGGAATGGAGGCCATCAATACTCGCCTGTTTGCCTTTACATCTGGGCCTTGCAAATATCGGCAAGCCTGACAAGCCGCTTTGCACGCCGACGGGCTAAATGCCCGGCTATGGGTAAGCGAACGCGCGGACTGCGGATGGGTTCAATCCGCAATCCGCCAGCCCTCGTTAAGACGAGCGTTCGCGCGACCGGAGCATTCCCGGTGCGACAAAGCCGATGGGGTCGACCCGCATCGCGCTTTGCTTCAGCTGGGACTGAATCTTTTCATATTCCTGCTCCATTTCAGGCGTCACCGAAGCGCGGGTTTCCTCAAGCGCCTCGTTGAAATGGGCCTGTTCGACCCGCTCAACCGACAAGGATTGGCGCAGCGCGATCAGACCCGCGCGGCGGACCAGATCTTCCAGGTCCGCGCCGGTGAACCGCTCCGTCAGCTCGGCCAGATCGTCGAGATCAACATCCTCGCCCAGCGGCATCTTGCCGGTGTGGATCGCGAGGATGCGCTTGCGTCCGGCCTTGTCGGGCACCGGGACATAGATCAGCTCGTCGAAACGGCCCGGGCGCAGCAAGGCCGGATCGATCAACGTCGGTCGGTTCGTCGCGCCGATGACGACGACGGATTGCAATTCCTCCAGCCCATCCATCTCGGCAAGAATGGTGTTCACCACACGCTCCGTCACCGCCGGTTCGCCAAGACCGCCGCCACGCGCGGGGACAAGGCTGTCCAGCTCATCGATGAAGATGACCGTGGGTGCCACCTGTCGCGCGCGGGCGAAGAGGCGCGCAATCTGCTGTTCGCTTTCGCCGTACCATTTGGACAGGAGATCGCTGGACTTAGTCGCGATGAAGTTCGCCTGCGCTTCCCGCGCGACCGCCTTTGCCAGCAGCGTCTTGCCGGTGCCAGGAGGACCATAGAGCAGAAAGCCCTTGGCCGGACGGATGCCGATGCGGCGGAAGGCGTCCGGGTCCTTTAGCGGTAGCTCCACTCCTTCCTTGAGGCGCATCTGTGCGTCGTCCAGGCCGCCAATGTCGGCCCAGCCGATATTCGGTGCCTGCACCATCACCTCGCGCATGGCCGAAGGCTGAACCCGCTTGATTGCCGACATGAAGTCGTCCCGCGAAACGGAGAGCTCCTCCAACACGTCGGCAGGGATCGTCCCTTCCTCAAGATTGAGGCGCGGCATGAAGCGGCGCACCGTTTCGATCGCCGCCTCGCGGGTGAGGGCCGCCAGGTCGGCTCCGACGAAACCATAGGTCATGCGCGCCAGTTCGCCGAGATCGACACCTTCGGCCAACGGCATGCCACGCGTGTGGATACCCAATATCTCCCGCCGCCCGCGCTCGTCCGGCACGCCAACGATAATCTCGCGGTCGAAACGGCCGGGGCGACGCAGCGCCTCGTCAATCGCTTCGGGCCGGTTGGTGGCGGCGATCACCACCAGATTGGTGCGCGGTTCCAGTCCGTCCATCAGCGTGAGCAATTGCGCTACGAGCCGCTTTTCGGTCTCGCCTGTGACGTTGCCACGTTTGGGCGCGATCGAATCGATCTCATCGATGAAGAGGATCGAAGGCGCGGACTTGGCCGCTGCCTCGAATATCTCGCGCAGCTGCTTTTCCGATTCGCCATAGGCAGAGCCCATGATCTCCGGCCCGTTGATCAGGAAGAACTCCGCCTCCGATTCATTAGCGACGGCGCGGGCCAGACGAGTCTTGCCCGTTCCGGGCGGGCCATGGAGCAGCACACCCTTGGGCGGATCAACGCCGAGCCGTTCGAACAGTTCGGGGTAGCGCAGCGGCAGCTCCACCATCTCCCGCAGCTGATCGATCGCGTTGGCCATGCCACCCACATCATCATAAGTGACGTCGGCGCGCCGCGATTCGCGCGGCTCTTCATATTCCGCGCGCAGTTCGATTTCGGTGTCGGCATCGATCTGGACGAAGCCCTTGGGCATGGTCGATACGACGACCAGCCGGATTTCCTGGAGCGCATAAGCAGGGGCCGCGAGCATCTGCCGCAGATGAGGGGGCATGTCGTTGGGCGGCACTTGCTGCTGGCCCGCCGTCGCGACCACGTCGCCCGCCGCCAAGGGGCGCTGAAAAAAGACCCGCTTCAGCCCATCGGGGTTGCCCTGAAGCCGCAGATTATTTTGTGCAGGTGCGAATACGACACGCTGCGCTGCCTTTGGCTCAATCTTGCGGATGTGGACGAAATCGCCCGACCCCGCCCCGGCATTGGCCCTTTGCAGCCCGTCGAGCCGGAGCACGTCCAACCCTTCATCTTCCTTATAGGGCCGCACGACACGGGCGGGGGTAGAGCGCTTTCCCGCGATTTCGACCACGTCGCCTTCGGCAAGTTGCAGTTCCGCCATCGCCGCCACCGGCAAACGCGCCAGGCCGCGCCCCGCGTCTTCCGGTCGAGCATTAGCCACCTGAATCTTGCGTCCCGGACTTTCTTGTTCGGCCATCGCCATCCCCATTCTTGTCGCTGCGTAACGAGATAGGTAACGTCGCACGTCATGGGAAGGCCCGGAACCGACGGCGGCACGAACAAAAAAAGGGCCGACCCGAAGGCCAGCCCGAAAAAGTTAAGGAGAGGATGCCTGAAAGGCCCGATCCCTCTGCCCGGCGCAAATCACCTTCGCAAGTGCGAAAAGGATGCAGGAGTTGCAACTTTTGCATCTTGCCAAGCGGCGCATTTTACTGCTCATGGGGAGCGGATAAGAAAGAGAGCTGAAACAGTTCGTTAGAGAGGAAGCGATGACGCGTCGCAGCGTATCGCCGATATAGATTGACCCTATTATGCGCAGATTGCCGCCCCTTACAGCCCTTGAGGCCTTTGTTCAGGTTGCCCGGCTTGGTTCGGTAAAGGCGGCGGCGGAAGAACTTGCGCTGTCCACACCCGCGCTCAGCCGACGCGTCCAAGCGCTGGAGCGCTTCATCGGCCGCCCTCTTTTCGACCGCAAGCACCAAGCGCTGGAAATCAACGCCGACGGTCAGAGGCTGCTGGACGAAATCGCGCCCGCGCTGGACGCGATGAGTCAGGCGCTGGAGAATATACAGAGCGGCGGCAACCAGTTGCGACTGCGACTGGCCGTCATGCCATTGTTCGCGACGCAGCGGCTGTTCCCGCATCTGGGCGCGCTCCGGCAACGACATCCACAACTGCACATCGACATCGAAACCACGCCCCATGCTGTCGCGCGACTGGGGGAAGGACTCGACGCGGCCATCGTGCTGGCCAAGGACATAGATCCGGCGCTTTATGCGCATGAACTGGATCATGACGAAGTCTATCTGATAGGCCGCAAGGCGCTGGTGGAACCGTCGCAAGCGCTGGCCTCGCCCGCCGACCTGGCCCAGCACACCATATTGCTCCACCGCGACATGCTGCAGGCGTTCGAAGCGTGGAAGGAAGCGGTCGGCCTGCCCGATCTTCAGCCGCTGGCCATCGACAATTATGATTCGGGACAGTTGATGCTGGAGGCGGCGGCACAGGGGCTGGGCGTCGCGGTCATGCATGCCAGCCATTTCAACGAAGCCGAAGATTCGCGGCTGGTACGCCTGTTTCCCGAGACCAGGGTGGAAAGCCCCTACCGCTATTTCTTCGTCTGTCGCCCCCGCGCGCTTCAGACACGGTCCGTGCGTATTTTCCGAGACTGGCTGATCGGGGCGGATATCTGACCGCTAAAGGCATCTGTCTTCAACAGCTTGTCCATTTTTGCCTAGCGACGGTTTAACCCTGCCTGCCCCGGTCCGTTATAGAACCCATGAATGAGGCATCATCATCAGCGGCAAGTCCGCAACACGGCCTGACCGATCGGCTCACACGTTGGGCGAGGGGTCTTTCGAGCAAAGGCGAGATCGGGAGCAACGAGGAGGAGACAGATCCTCATAGTGCACGAATCGGCAGCATCGCGCACAGGGAAATCACCCGAAGGCGTAAGCTGTACGAAGATATTGGCGACTTCCTGTTCGCCCATGACCTGGACCTGACACCGCTCAATTTCGGCGTCGCGCACGACTATATAACCGGTGCCCACATCGGCGTGGAAAAGGCCGTGAAGGCAGTTCTCACCGAGCGTGGCAAGATCACCAACAGCTGGGTCGAAACCGTGGTCGCCGAACAGCGCACCGACGAGGTGACACCCGACGCGCTCGCTTCCATGTTGTGCAAGGTGGAGGAGAATCTGTCCGAGTTCACCGGGCTGATGACCGAATCGCGCAATTCGGCGAAGGATTATGGCGCGGCCCTGCAGGAAGAGGTGAAGGGCCTTGCCCCCGGCGGCAACAATGAACCGGTCCTCAGCCGACTGGTGGCGCTGACCCGATCCATGGTCGAAAAAACCCGGCAGGTCGAAAACCAGCTGCGCCACAATCAGAAACAGAATCTGGCCCTGAAATCCAGCCTGGAGAGCGCTCGCCGCGCCGCCGAACATGACCATCTGACCGGCCTGCCCAATCGCCGCGCCTTCGAAGCGGCGCTGCAGCAGGAACTGACGCTGGCCAAAGAACAGAATGAACAGTTATCGGTGGCCTTTTGCGACATCGACCATTTCAAGCAGATCAACGATATTCATGGCCATGACACGGGCGACCGCGTGCTGAAATTCGTGGCCGTGCTGCTCGCGAAGATCAGCAATGACCGCTGCCATGTGGCGCGGCATGGTGGCGAAGAATTCGTCATGCTGTTCCGGGGCAAGACGGCGGCAGAGGCCTGCGAGGCAGTCGACGGCGTGCGCGAGGACCTGGCCACACGCAGCCTGGTCAATCGTAGCAATGGCGAACGCATGGAGCGGGTCAGCTTTTCAGCGGGAGTCGCCAATGTGTTTTTCTACGATGACCCCCGCAGCGCGCTGAAGGCGGCGGACCGGGCGCTCTATCTGGCCAAGGAACATGGCCGCAACCGGGTATATCTGGCGGCGGAGGCGGAATAGGTCTCGCCGCCCCGGGGTTCATGCCAGGGGGCCGTCGCCCCCCGGCAAGCGCCTTAAAAGTCCGGCTTTTCATAGTGGGCGGGCGGCGTGATCACCTCCATCCGTTCGGACAGGAGCGGGCGGAAGGAAGGGCGCGACTTGAAGCCTGCATACCAACGCTTCACCGTCTCATGCCCGGCCCAGTCGATGCCGCCCAGATAATCAGCGACTGAAATATGGGCTGCGGCAGCAATGTCGGCCAGGCTGAGCGTTCCGCCTGCCATCCAGCTGCGATGGTCCAGCAGATAGTCCATATAATCCATATGGACATTGGCGCGCTTCATCGCCTCCCGCAGCACACGGGCGTCAGGCGGCGCTCGCTCAATCAGCCGCTTCTTCATCCGTTCATGCAGCAGCGGGCCGACAACATCGCCATAAAAATTCTGGTCGAAGAAGGCGGTCAGCCGCCGCACCTCGGCCCGCCCCGCGGCAGTGCCGGAGATCAGCGGGAATTTTTCTACCGTCTCCTCAAAATATTCGCAGATGGCCTGACTGTCGATCAGGGTGATCCCCTTTTCCTGATCCACCATCACCGGCGTCGTGCCTGCGGGATTGATGTCCAGAAATTCGTCACGCATCATCCAGGGCGATTCGCGCACCAGATCATAGCCCACGCCCTTTTCACCAAGCAGCAGGCGCACCTTGCGCGAAAAGGGACATAGGGGGAATTGGAAGAGTTGCCACATATGCGCCCCTGTTAAGCGGCGCGGAGCATCGCGAAAAGTGGCAAATGGCGACGGGCGGCTCAAATTAGCGAATTGTCGGCCCCAGCACCGAACAGCGAAGTGCTGGACCCAGTTGACGGGCGCGCTTCCGTCCTGGGTTGCGCCTTTCGCAATCGCGCCATTTTCGCACAAAGCGGGTCCCACTTTCGCACCTGATGTTCTAGAGGTCTACGCAGCGAAGGTTTCGCAATGGAAAGGATGCCTGATGTCTGACGATTTTTTCCCGGTTCCTTCTGAATGGGCCGCCTCCGCGCTGCTCGACCGGGACGGACGCGCGTCGGATTATCGCCGTTCGATCGAAGATGCGGACGCATACTGGCTGGAGCGCGCCAAACGCCTGGACTGGATGCGCTTTCCGGCGAACAGCAACGAAAGCAGCTTTGCCGAGGCCGATTTCGGCGTGAAATGGTTTTCCGACGGCATCCTTAACGTCAGCGCCAACTGCATCGACCGGCATCTGGCTGAACGGGGCGACCAGACCGCAATCATCTGGGAACCCGATTCGCCCGATGCTGAACCGCGCCGCTACACCTACAGGCAGGTCCATGAGGAAGTGTGCCGCCTCGCCAACGTCCTGAAAGGGGCGGGCGCACGGAAGGGCGATCGCATCACAGTCTACCTGCCGATGATCCCGGAGGCCGCTTTCGCCCTGCTCGCCTGCGCGCGGATTGGCGCGATCCACAGCGTCGTGTTCGGCGGTTTCTCACCCGAAGCGCTGGCTGGTCGCATCATTGACTGCGATTCGACCCTGGTCATCACCGCCGACGAAGGATGCCGTGCGGGCAAGAAGGTGCCTTTGAAGGCCAATGTTGATGCAGCGCTGAAGGATTGTCCCAGCGTCAAGAATGTCGTTGTGGTCCAGGCTACCGGCGGCACCGTCAACATGGCCGACGGTCGCGACCTCTGGCTGCATGAAGAGGCGGCCAGGGTTTCCGCTGACTGCCCGCCTGAACCGATGAATGCGGAAGATCCGTTGTTCATCCTCTATACTTCGGGATCGACGGGCAAGCCCAAGGGCGTGCTGCACACGACGGGCGGCTACCTGTTGTGGGCCAGCCTGACCCATGAACTGTGCTTCGACTACCGGCCGGGCGACATTTACTGGTGCGCGGCCGATATCGGCTGGGTCACGGGCCACAGCTATATCGTCTACGGCCCGCTGGCGAACGGCGCGACGACGCTGATGTACGAAGGCGTGCCTAATTATCCGACGCCCAGCCGCATCTGGGAAGTGGTGGACCGCCATCAGGTGCAGACCATTTTCACCGCCCCCACCGCCCTGCGCGCGCTGATGAAGGAGGGGGACGACTATGTGACCCGGACCAGCCGCAAATCGCTGCGCCTGCTGGGAACGGTCGGCGAACCGATCAACCCCGAAGCCTGGCGCTGGTATCATCACGTCGTCGGCGAAGATCGCTGCCCGATCATCGATACCTGGTGGCAGACCGAAACCGGCGCGGCGATGATCGCGCCGATGCCAGGTGCCACCGATTTGAAGCCCGGATCCGCAACATTGCCGATGCCCGGCGTCGTGCCACAGATCGTCGATGGCGAGGGCAAGGTGATGGACGGCGCGGCGGAAGGCAATCTGGTGATCGCGCAAAGCTGGCCGGGGCAGATGCGCACCGTCTGGGGCGATCATGAGCGCTTCTTCCAGACCTATTTCACCACCTTTCCCGGCAAATACACGACCGGCGACGGCGCGCGGCGCGATGCGGATGGCTATTACTGGATCACCGGGCGCGTTGATGACGTCATCAACGTATCGGGCCATCGCATGGGAACGGCGGAGGTCGAAAGCGCGCTGGTGCTGCACGAAGCTGTGGCGGAAGCGGCAGTGGTCGGCTTCCCGCACGACATCAAGGGTCAGGGCATCTATGCCTATGTCACGCTGAACAGCGGCGAGGTGCCGGGCGAGGACCTGCGTAAGGCGCTGGTTGCCTGGGTCCGGTCCGAAATTGGGCCGATCGCGACGCCCGACGTCATCCAGTTCGCTCCGGGCCTGCCCAAGACCCGGTCCGGCAAGATCATGCGCCGCATCCTGCGCAAGATCGCGGAAGGCGAAGTGTCCGCGCAGGCACTGGGCGATACCAGCACGCTGGCCGATCCGTCGGTCGTGGAGGATCTGGTGGCGAACCGGCAGAGTTGAAAGGATGAGGATGCAGGGGCAGCACCGGCTGCTCCTGCACGGGCTGGAGGACCAGCCCTAGATCATCTCGCCAGCCAGCAACTTGGGCAGCGCGCCCGATTCTCCGCGCGCTTCGGCCATGAAGCGATTTTTGAGCAGCGACGTGCGCTGCACCGCGGCCAGTCCAAAACGGCGGATAGCCGACGGAATCCGACCGGGCACGTCGAACAGCCGGACCAGCCCGTCCATCGCCACGCTGACCGACAGCGCATCCATGCCGCGCCAACGCTGATATCGGGCCATCAACTGGGCGTCGCCGGAGTCAAGGCCCAGGCGCATGCCTTCGACCAGCACCTCCGTCAGGGCCGCCACATCGCGCAGGCCCAGGTTCAGGCCCTGCCCGGCGATCGGATGGATGGCATGGGCGCTGTCGCCCACCAGAGCCAGGCGTGTGTCCGTGATGCGGGCGGCATGGTGGAAACCAAGCGGATAGGAGGATCGCGGTCCCGCGAGCGAAATATCGCCCAAAAACCCGCCCATCCGCTTTTGCGCTTCGGCCAGCCATGCACGTTCAGACAGCTTGAGCATGGCAGGTGCCTGATCCGTGGGCACGGTCCACACCACCGCTGACCGCGTGCCAGGCAGCATCGGCAGCAGGGCAAAGGGGCCGCCGGGATAGAAGATTTCATAGGCCGTGTTGGCGTGCGGCACCGCATGGTCGATCGCGGTCACCATCGCCACATGCTTGTAATTCCAGCGCGTCGTCCGAATGCCCGCAGCATCGCGCGTGGGACTGTTGCGCCCTTCGGCCCCGACTAACAGCGCGCCCTGGATCGTCTCTCCACTGGAAAGCGTCACGGTTACGCCGTCGGCATCGCGATCGACATGGGTGGGGCGGTCGGGTTGAAAGCGGACGAGATTGTCGGCCTCTTCCGCCGCCTGGGTCAGGGCGACGCGCAGGTCCCGGTTGGGAAACATGATACCCATCACGCCATCATCGGCGTCGGGGGCAAAATCGAGCGCGCCCGGCTCCAGTCCGTCGCTCACCCAGATGCGGTCGATCGGACAGCCCTTGCTGTCCAGCCGCTGGGCGACGCCGATGGCCGACAGCATCGCGTGGCTGGTGGAAGAAATGGCGGACACGCGGCCATCGAAGCCGGTCGCGTTGGTTTCCACCGGATCAGCCGGATCGACCACGGCGCACCGCACGCCATGCCCCGAAAGAGCGATGCCAAGGGTCAGGCCGACCAGGCCCCCGCCCAGAATGACGACGTCGAAGCGTTGCATGGGTTTCTTCTAGGCAGTTGAGCGGCGAATGGGAAGCGTGCGGAGCCATCATAGATGGTGCTCCTGCGAAGGCAGGAGCCCAGTGGAAACGGCAGGACTGGGCTCCTGCCTTCGCAGGAGCCGGTCACACCATATTAGAGCTTGCGCACCCAGCCTGCAGGGTCGGCCACCGTTCCCCGCTGGATGCCCGTCAGTTCGGCCCGCAGCATCTCGGTAACCAATCCGCCATCGCCATTGCCGACGGTGAAGTCGCCCTCGACGCTCTTGACCGTGCCGATCGCGGTGACGACCGCCGCCGTGCCGCAGGCGAAGGCCTCGCGCAGCTTGCCGCTCAGGGCGTCGGCGCGCCACTGGGCGAAGCTGTACCGTTCTTCGCGCACCTCATGCCCCTTGGCGCGCGCGAGTTTGATGACGCTGTCGCGGGTGATGCCGGGCAGGATGGTGCCGCCCAGCGGCGGCGTGACGAGCGATCCATCCTCCATCACAAAGAAGACGTTCATGCCGCCCAGTTCTTCGACCCATTGATGTTCGGCGGCATCCAGGAAAACGACCTGGTCGCATCCGTACCTGGTGGCTTCGGCCTGCGCGACGAGACTGGCGGCATAGTTGCCGCCGCACTTGGCCGCGCCCGTCCCGCCCCGTGCCGCGCGGGTATAATGTTCCGACACCCACAGGGTGACGGCCTTTTTGCCACCCTTGAAATAAGCGCCTGCGGGCGAAGCGATGACGCAGAAGATATATTCCGCCGACGGCCGAACGCCCAGAAACGTCTCACTGGCGAACATGAAGGGCCGCAGATACAGGCTGCCTTCACCGCCGGGAATCCAGTCAGCGTCGATCTTCACCAGCTCTTCGACGGCTTCCAGGAAAATTTCCTCCGGCAGGACGGGCATTGCCATGCGCTGGGCAGATTCGGCGAATCGGCGGGCATTTTCCTCTGGACGGAACATGGCGACCGTGCCGTCCGCCAGCCGGTAGGCCTTCATGCCTTCGAACACTTCCTGCGCATAATGCAGGACCGCGCAGGCGGGATCGAGCTGGAACGGTTCGCGCGGGCCGACGCTGTGGCTGTGCCAGCCCTGACCTTCGCTATAGCGGATCGTCACCATATGATCGGTGAACAGGCGACCGAACCCTGGATCTTCCAGCATTACCGCGCGCTGGTCAGCCGATACAGCCTTGCTGCTCGGGTTGACGGTGAAGCGCGACTTCTGCTGGACGTCCATATTGGTTGCTCCCTAGGATGACCGGCCGCCTATGTCACAAACGACCCGGCGAAACAATGTGTCACCATTACTGACCTAATACTACTTAAATCATAATGCCCGATTCAGATGCGATGGCATCTTGGCGCGGTGATCGGTGCACTCTATTCCCGCATCCATGCAGTTTTTTTCTGACAATGCGACGCCCGTCTGTCCCGAAGTGATGGCGGCCATCGCTGCCGCCGACCATGCGGACCACGGCTATGACGGCGACGCGTGGAGCGGAAGGCTGGATCAGGCATTTTCCGCGCTGTTCGACGCGCCCGTAAAGGCGCTGTGGATCACTACGGGCACCGCGGCGAACAGCATTGCGCTCGCCTGCCTATGCCCGCCCTATGGCGGCGTCATCTGTCATGAGGAAGCCCACATCGTTGTGGATGAGTGTGGCGCGCCGGGATTCTACACGCATGGCGCGACCCTTATGACACTGTCGGGCAGCGGCGCGAAGCTGTCACCCGATGCGGTCAAGGATCGCCTGGTGGGCATTCGCCCCGACGTTCATCAGCTTCCCGCCCGCGCGATCAGCATCACCCAGGCGACCGAATATGGCCTGGCCTATACGCCCGACGAAGTCGCCGCGCTTGGGGCTGTGGCGCGCGACCATGGGCTGGGGTTGCACATGGATGGAGCGCGCTTTGCCAATGCTGTGGCGTCTCTGGGCTGCCACCCCGCCGACCTGACCTGGCGTGCAGGCGTGGACATAATATCGTTTGGCTGCGTGAAAAATGGCGGCATGATGGGCGAGGCGCTGGTCTTCTTCGGCCCCGAAGCGCAGGATCGCGCCGCGCAGGCCGAACGCTGGCGCAAACGCGGAGGTCATTTGCTGTCCAAAGGGCGCTACCTCGCCGCCCAACTGCTCGCCATGGTCGAAGGCGACCTGTGGCTGTCGAACGCCCGCATCGCCAATGCCGCTGCCCGGTCGTTGGCGGACGCGGCGAGCGGTCGGCTGCTCCATCCCGTCGAAACCAATGAGCTTTTCATCCGCCTGACCCGTGATGAGGCCACTCGGCTGCGCGCCGCCGGCTTCGACTTTTACGATTGGGGCGAAGGCGCGGCGCGGCTCGTCACCAACTGGGCGCAGGACAGGGCGAGCGTTCAGCCAATGGCGGATGCATTGAAGGCGCTGGGATGACGGACGCCAGTGCGAATCGCGGCATTATCATTCCGTTTGTGCTGGTGGTGCTGATCTGGAGTTCGACCTGGATCGTGATCCGCGACCAGCTTGCCGCCGTGCCGCCCAGCTGGTCGGTCTGCTACCGTTTCCTGCTGGGCAGCGTCGGCATGGCGCTGTTCGCCCGGTTGCGGCGCGTGCCTCTGGCCCTGCCCTGGCAGGGCGTGGTTTTCGCGACATTGCTGGGGCTGGCGCAGTTCGTGCTGAACTTCAACTTCGTCTATCGCGCCGAACATTATCTGACATCGGGCGTGGTCGCGACCGTCTACGCCCTACTGCTGATTCCCAACAGCCTGCTCGCCTGGATCGCGTTTCGCCAACCGGTCAGCCGGTCCTTCATACTGGGGTCGATGGTCGCGATCGTGGGCATCGCCATGCTGCTGTTGCGGGAGTATCGCGCCGCGCCGGTCTCTGCCGATGCCGTGCTGCTGGGCATCGCCTTGAGCGCCGCCGGGCTGTTCAGCGCATCCGCCGCCAATGTGATGCAGGGCATGGATATAGCCCGACGCCTGCCGATGGTCGCCGTGCTGACATGGGCGATGCTGATCGGCAGCGGGATCGATGCTGTTTTCGCGTGGATCACGGTCGGGTCGCCCGTGGTGGAGTGGCGGGCAGGCTATCTGCTGGGCATCGCATGGCTGGGGATCGCCGGATCGGTGATCACCTTCCCGCTCTATTTTCAGCTGATCCAGCGCATGGGCGCAGGCCGGGCCGCCTATACCAGCGTGCTGATCCCGGTGATCGCCATGCTGATATCGACCGTGACGGAGGGCTATCGATGGACGACGCTCAGCCTAACCGGAGGATTGCTGGCGGTGGTCGGCATGGGGTTCGCGCTGCGGTCGAAGGCGACGTAGCGCCAACTGCCCGTGCGTCAGTCCAGCCGCGACAGTCCGCGCTGGCGAAGGCCGGGTTCGTACATCCGCTTGGCCGCATTCACCTTCGCGATCAGGCAGGTAAGCGGTTCGGGCGCGCAGGCGGGCCGATCGGGCACGGACATACTGGTCATCCGATGGCTGAGTGTGGCGAAAACATGCTCTATGCGATCCATGGTCGGTCCCTGCGAAATTGGCAGGTCCATCCATCGCGACTCTTGGTTAACGAGCCGTAAGCAACGTTGCCGCTTTGCGCCCAACCGAGCTACGGCCCTTCATCGAAACAGGCCACAAGCCCTTCCCTGTAGGTCGGATAGCGAGGTGCCCAGCCCAGAAGCCGCTTGGCCCGGCCATTCGCGACCCGCCGGTTTTCGGCATAGAAGGACCGCGCCATGGGCGAAAGCTGCGCCTCCTCCAACGTCAGCAGCGGCGGCAATGGCTCACCCAGCATGGCGCAGGCTGCTTCGATCAGGCGGTTCTGCGCGCAGGGCAAGTCGTCTGCCAGATTGTAGATGCCGGGCGGGCCGTCGAAGGACGCGACGATGCCTGAGACAATGTCATCGACATGAGCGCGGCTGAATATCTGTTCGGGCAGGTCGATACGATGCGCCCGCCCCTCCCGTACCCGGTCCAGCGCGGATCGGCCCGGCCCATAAATGCCCGGCAGGCGGAAGCGGCGCATGTCGGGACGGAGCGCGCCCCAGTCCGCGTCCGCCTGCACCCGCGATCCGCGTCGGCCTGAGCCAACCGGGCTGCTTTCATCCACCCATGCTCCGGCAGCATCGCCATAGACGCCGGTGGAGGAAAGATAGCCGCTCCACATCGCTGGCGCAGCGGCGATGGCCGCACCGTAGCGGACGAGGACAGGATCAAGGCCCCCGTCAGGCGGAACGGATGACAGGATATGCGTGGCCTGTCCCAAGGTCGCGCGAACTGCGTCCTCATCATCGAAGGCGATTGTTTCGCGGTCCGCTACGCGCCGGATGCCCGTGACCTGCCAGCCTTCGCTACCCAGCCGGGCGGCGAGGCGGGACCCGGTATAGCCCATGCCGATGATGAGCATATGAGGCATAACCACCCCCGTTTGTCGCACAATGCCTGACGGAGCCTGTCAAAAGGTCAAAAGCACAGCCGGACCCTGCGGCGCTGGCACCTTAAACCGTAAAGCTCTCGCCGCAGCCGCAGCTGCCCTTCGCATTGGGATTGTTGAAGACAAAGCCAGCGGTGAAATCATCCTCCACCCAGTCCATCGTCGATCCGACCAGATAGAGTACCGACGCCCCGTCAATGTAGAAAGTGCCGCCGGGCGTTTCGATTTTCTCATCGAACTTGGCTTCCTGCGTCACATAATCGACCGAATAGGCGAGACCCGAACAACCCCGGCGGGGCGTCGACAACTTAACGCCGATCGCGCCTTCGGGCGCCTGGCCCATCAGGTCGGCGATGCGCGCTTCGGCACCCGGCGTCAGGATGACGGCGGCGGGACGTGCGCGGGGCTTAGTCTCAGTGGTCATCACAGCATTCCCAGTTCCAACTTGGCCTCGTCCGACATTTTCTGCGGGTCCCATGGCGGATCCCAGACGAGATTCACTTCCGCATCCCCCACGCCCGGCACCGCTCCGACGCGCAGCTCGACTTCGCCCGGCATGGATTCGGCGACCGGACAATGGGGCGTCGTCAGCGTCATGGTGACGACGGCATGGCCGTCATCGGTCAGGTCAACGCCATAGATAAGGCCAAGGTCATAGATGTTGACCGGAATCTCCGGGTCGTAAATCTCCTTTAGCGCGTCGATGACGGCGTCGTAGAGATTGCCGCCCGGCTCGATTGCAGGCACCTGTTCCGGTTTCTGCGCCAAAAATCCTTCCAGATAATCGCGCTGGCGCGGGGCGCCGTCCACCCGCGCCTTGGGCGGCGTATCCACCGTCTCAACCTCTTCCACCAAAATCTTCCGTTCCTCAGTCATTGGCGAAGATCTTCCTCACTCGCTCTATGCCCTTGACCAGGGCATCGACATCGCCGTCGTCGCTATAAATGCCGAAACTGGCCCGCGCCGTCGCTTCGACCCCCAGATGGCGCATCAGCGGCTGTGCGCAATGATGCCCGGCGCGGATCGCGACGCCCGTTTCGTCCAATATGGTGCCGACATCATGCGGATGCACCCCTTCGACTTCGAAGGAGAGGATGCCCGCGCTGTCTTCCGGCCCGAAAACGCGCACGCTGTTGAGGCTCTCCAGCGCGGCCCGCGCCTTGCCGACCAGCGCGCATTCATGGGCGTGAATCGCATCGAGGCCGATGGCCTGCACATAGTCGATGGCGGCGGAAAGACCGACGACGCCGGTGATATGCGGCGTTCCTGCCTCAAACCGCGTCGGCGCGGGGGCGTAGGTGGTCTTTTCGAACGTCACCTTGTCGATCATCGACCCGCCACCCTGATAAGGCGGCATAGCGTCCAGCAGTTCCTTGCGTCCCCACAGCACGCCGATGCCGGTCGGGCCGTAAAGCTTGTGTGCGGAAAAGACGTAGAAGTCGCAATCCAGCGCCTGCACATCCACGCCAAGGCGCGGCACCGCCTGGCATCCGTCGATCAGTATCTTCGCGCCAACGCCGTGCGCGATGTCGGCGGCGCGGCGTACATCGAGGACGCTGCCCAGCACATTCGACACATGGGCAAGCGCGACCAGCTTGTGCGCAGGCGTGATCATCGCGGCCATGGCGTCGAGGTCGATCTTGCCATCCACCGTCAACGGTACAACGTCAATCTCCGCCCCGACCTGCTCGGCGACGATCTGCCAGGGGACGATGTTGCTGTGATGCTCCAGCATCGACAGCAGGATGCGGTCGCCCGCCTTGAGCTGCTCGCCTGCCCAACTGTGCGCAACGAGGTTGATGCCTTCGGTTGCGCCGCGGACATAGACGATCTCGGCGTCAGAGGCAGCGCCGATGAATTGCGCCACCTTCCGCCGGGCGGCTTCATAGGCGAGCGTCATATTGGCGGAGCGCTCATAAACGCCGCGATGGACGGTCGCATAGTCGGGGCCATAGGCGCGGGCGATGGCGTCGATGACGGCGCTGGGCTTTTGGGCGGTGGCAGCGCTGTCGAGATAGTGCCAGCTGCCGACGCCGGGGAAGTCGTGGCGCAAACTTAGGAATCCGTTCGGGCTGAGCTTGTCGAAGCCCTCCCCTTTCTTCGAAGAGAAGCGCAACCGTTGGCTGTCGCCGGCCTTCGGCTCGACAGGCTCAGGGCGAACAGAGGAGGGATCGCTACTCATACCAGCGTCTCCAGCTTGGCGAGCGCGGCGGCTTCGAGGCTATCCTTCACTGCCTCGTCCGCCACATCGTCGAACACGCCAGCGACGAATGCCTTCAGCAGCAGCGTCTTGGCGGTCGCCGGGTCCATCCCACGGCTTGCCATATAAAACAGCGCTTGGCGGTCCAGTTCACCCACAGTCGCGCCATGGGCGCATTTCACATCATCAGCGTAGATTTCCAGCTCCGGCTTCGCGTTCGCCGTGGCGGTGCGGTCGAGCAGCATCGCCTTCACCGACTGGAAGGCGTCAGTGCGCTGCGCATCGCGGGCGACATTGATGGAGCCGAGATAGGTGCCCGTCGCGCGTTGGCCGAGGACGGAGCGGATCGTCTGGCCGCTGGTCGCGTCCGGCTGCGCATGGGTGACTTTGGTGATGATTTCCAGCACCTGATCCCCGCCGCCGATGATTGCACCGTTCAGCTCGAAATGCGCGCCCTTGCCCAGCGTGACGGTGAAGGTCACGCGGCCAAACTTCCCGCCAATGTTAAGGACATGAAAGTCGCAGCGCGCTCCGTCAGCGATGGTGATCGCGTAATCATGCACCGCCGCCGCGCCCTCGCCTGCATCCTGCAACAGATGGTGGCGCGCATTGTCCCCTGCGGCCACGTCGATGCGGGTCGGCGCGGGGGTCGGCCAGATGGTCGCCAGCGCATCAATGTCGCTGTAGCGCCATTCTTCGGCCCTTCTTGTTGGGAGGGGGCGCGTGGGAAGGGCGAGCGTGGTCACGCGGCAACCACCTCTGCATAGCCTTCGCGTTCCAGCTCCAGCGCCAGTTCAGGGCCGCCCGACTTCACGATCCGGCCAGCCGCCAGCACGTGCACATAGTCCGGCTTCACATAGTCGAGGAGGCGCTGATAATGGGTGATGAGCAGTACCGCTTTATCGGGCTTGCGCATGATGGCGTTGATTCCCGCGCCGACGATCTTGAGCGCATCTATGTCGAGGCCGGAGTCGGTTTCGTCGAGGATCGCGAGCTTGGGATCAAGGATGCCCATCTGCACCATTTCGGCGCGCTTCTTCTCACCGCCCGAAAAGCCGACATTCACGGGGCGCTTCAGCATCTCCATGTCGAGGCCGAGCAGGGCCGCCTTTTCCTTGGCGAGCTTGATGAACTCGCCGCCGTTCAGCTCCTTCTCACCGCGCGCGCGCCGCTGCGAATTGAGGCTTTCGCGCAGGAACTGCAGGTTGGAGACGCCAGGGATTTCGACGGGATATTGGAAGCCCAGGAACAGACCTGCGGCAGCGCGCTCATGCGGGTCCATGCTGAACAAGTTCACACCGTCCAGAGAGGCACTGCCGCCAGTCACTTCATAGCCCGGACGACCGCCCAGCGTGTAGGCCAGCGTCGACTTGCCCGCGCCGTTTGGCCCCATGATCGCATGGACCTCGCCCGCCTTGATGGAGAGCGACAGGCCCTTGAGGATCGCCTTGCCGTCGATTTCGTTGGTCAGGTTGTCAATCGTCAGCATCATTCAACCCTTGTGCGCGCGCTGAAGCGTCCGCGCGGTCCAGAAGGCCATGTCGCGCACATCGCCCGGCGCGGGGAACAGCGTGTCGATATGGCGCTTGATCGGCATGTAAGGCCACCAGTCGGCATCGGGTTCGGGCGCGCCCTTTTCCAGCAGGCCGACGACGAATTCGCTGACGGGTCCCATGCGGGCCAGGTTGGGTGCCTTTGCCTTGTGGAACGCCTTGTCGGTGCGCAGACGCTCGGTCATCACCTGGTCACCCGCTGCAAGCGCGGCGCGGCACTCGGCCTGCCAGGCGTCGAGATCGCCGAAATCCTTGGCGGCGCGGGCCTGGAGTTCGCCCTCTTCCAGCTCATAATCCTCAGTCAGGATGCGGATCGCGGCGGTCCATGCCTGACCGTTGCCAACATCCTCCGCAAAATCGGCAAGGGCGTCCTGGATATCGTCTTCGTCGCTCAAGTTTCAGTCCTTCAAACTATCTCATTGCTTCGTCGCCCCGGACTTGATCCGGGGCCCCGCTACCTTTCAACAAAGAAGCGGGATGCCGGATCAAGTCCGGCATGACGTGAAAATGTGGCAGCTAGCCGACGCTGCCCTCCAGCGAAATGCCCAGCAGCTTCTGCGCCTCGACGGCAAACTCCATCGGCAATTGCTGCAGCACTTCGCGCGCGAAGCCGTTGACGATGAGTCCGACCGCCGTCTCCTGATCCAGCCCGCGCTGCATTGCGTAGAACAGCTGATCATCGCTGATCTTGCTGGTCGTCGCCTCATGCTCGATCTGCGCGCTCGGATTGCGCACCTCGATATAAGGGACGGTATGCGCGCCGCACTGGTCGCCCAGCAGCAGGCTGTCGCACTGGGTGAAGTTGCGCACGCCCTCCGCGCCCGGCGCAACGCGCACCAGGCCGCGATAAGTGTTGTTCGAACGGCCAGCACTGATCCCCTTGGACACGATGGTCGATCGCGACCCCTTGCCATTGTGGATCATCTTGGTGCCGGTATCGGCCTGCTGCATATTGTTGGTGAGCGCGACCGAGTAGAATTCGCCGACGCTATTTTCGCCATTCAGCACACAGCTGGGATATTTCCAGGTGATGGCGGAGCCGGTTTCCACCTGCGTCCAGCTGACCTTGCTGTTGCGGCCCTGGCAAAGCGCCCGCTTGGTCACAAAATTATAGATGCCGCCCTTGCCGTTCTCGTCGCCCGGATACCAGTTCTGGACGGTCGAATATTTGATCTCCGCATCGTCCAGCGCGACCAGCTCGACCACGGCGGCGTGCAGCTGATTCTCATCGCGCATCGGCGCGGTGCAGCCTTCGAGATAGCTGACATACGACCCCTCGTCCGCGACGATCAGCGTGCGCTCAAACTGCCCCGTATTTTCCGCGTTGATGCGGAAATAGGTGCTGAGCTCCATCGGGCAGCGCACGCCCTTGGGAATGTAGACGAACGTCCCGTCGGAAAAGACCGCGCAGTTCAATGTGGCGAAATAATTGTCGTGCATCGGCACGACCTTCCCCAGCCACTTCTTCACAAGGTCAGGATATTCGCGCACCGCCTCGCTGATCGAGCGGAAGATGACGCCCGCCTCCTCCAGCTCCTTGCGGAAGGTGGTGGCGACCGAGACGCTATCGAACACCGCATCCACCGCAATCCTGCGGCTGCCCTTCACCCCGGCGAGCATTTCCTGCTCGGCAATCGGAATACCCAGCTTCTGATAGGTGGCCAGGATTTCCGGGTCGACTTCATCCAGCGAATTCAGCTCTGCCTTCTTCTTCGGCTCGGCATAATAATAGGCGTCCTGATAGTCGATCGGTGGAATGTTGAGCTTGGCCCAGTCCGGCGACTCCATCTTCTGCCACAGGGCAAAGGCCTTCAGCCGCCATTCCAGCAGCCATTCCGGCTCCTTCTTCTTGGCCGAAATGAAGCGGACCGTATCCTCATTCAGTCCCTTGGGCGCGAAGTCCTGCTCGATGGCGGAGGACCAGCCATGCTCATAGGCAGAGGCGCGCTCCGCGGCCTCATGCGCTTCGAGATTGCGGACAGTCGTAGCTTCTTCGGTCATGCCATCTCTCGTGTCAGGCTGGCGATGGTGACGCTGGCCAGCGCCGATCGGATCGCATCATTCGCCACATTCATATGAGCACGCACACGGCAGTCCTGTTCCAGCAGGCAATCATGCGCGCCATGATCTGCGCAGGCGGTCATCGCGATGGGGCCTTCCACCGCCTCTACCACGTCGGCCAGGGTGATCGCGGCTGGCGGGCGGGATAGCCGGACGCCCCCACCGGTGCCCCGGCTGGATTCCAGCAGACCAGCGGCTGACAAACGGCTTACCAGCTTTTGCGCCGTCGGGAGCGGGATGCCCGTTTCGGCGGCCAGCGTCGTCGCGTTCATGCGGGTCGCCCCGCAATGACGCGCGGCAGCCGACATCAGCACCACGGCATAATCTGCAAAACTCGAAAGCTTCATGCTGGTAGCGCGCGCTCCACCTTGCGAACCATTCTCAAATCGGATCGAATCCGTCTGATTGCGCATGTGGTCCCAGCAGTGCGGGGAATCAAGGTATTTTTCGTCCGGTGCTCAGCTCAGCCGGTTCAACACCGCGACATCGCCGCCCAGCGAACGGCGCAACAATGTCAGTTGCGCGACGGCGCTCGGCTCCGTCTGCAACTGATGGGGCGTCAAGCCGATGAAATGCTTGATCTCCCTGATGAAGTGCGACTGGTCGTAGAAGCGGCCATCCTCACAAAGTTCCTGCCAGCTATGCCCGTCCAGGGCGATCCGCGCGCTGCAACGCAGGGCACGGTATTTGCGGGCGAGCAGCTTGGGCGGGCAACCATAATGGCGATTGGTCAGGCGAGCCAGTTGCCTGGGCGACAAGCCTGTCCTTTGCGCCAGCGCCTCGATCCGCGGCGACCCTTCCCCCATCAGCCAGCCATCCACCGCTTCCAGCAGCCGCCAAGTGGAGTCGGGCAGCGCAGTCACCAAGTCCTGAAGGACGGACCAGCACAGGGTCGCCATCGCCTGGGAATCGTCCATCCCGCGCAATCGGCAAAGCAAATCTTCAAAGATGCGGATTTTCTCTCCGCCTATGTTTGGAAGCCGGTCAGCCTGCAGGCTCGCGTCGCCGCCATGGAGGCTCAGCCAGCCCGCAGGCAGCAGGGAAATGCCCGCCACTTGTGACGGGCCGTCCAAATGGAAGCATGTGGCGCCCAGTGTCGGACCCAGCAGGCAGATTTCAGGCGTGGGGACGGCCGTTCCATCGTGGAAATGATATGTGCCGCCCCCGTGCAGCATGAAGCGCAATTGCGGGACGTCGGCTCGCGTCACGTCGGAATATGAATCGAGTGTTTCGCTGAAAAGATAGAAGGATCCGAAATAGGGCCGCAAATGTTCGGGTGGAGCGAAATATTGTAACCGGACAGGCCCGTCTTCAGCTTCCACCATATAAGAAGGCGGCGCGCCGCCTTCCTTTTCCCCTACACTTCGCGCCCCCCCGGGCGCATCGCCATAAAGTCGGCTCATACTCACCCCTAGCACCCACTATGGGCCATAGCGCCGAACGTGCAAGAGGTGATGTCAGCGCCCACTAACTTTTTCTGAACTCAGTAAAAAAGTGGCCCGGCAACAAATGTCGCCGGGCCAGTGAAAGGTCTCGTCAGCCATAATGGCTTAAGAGCCTTCGGGTCGCATGGCTTTCATACGTCCGAATCGGATGATCATGATTGGATGGATCGGACATTCGCTGGATCGAATCGGGACGATAAGCACCGAATCCCGCCGACGATTGCCGTTCTGGGACGACTGTTGCATTGCCGCAACAGCGACTCGACGTAGCCATGATGCGCTGGCATAGCGCCGCAATGTTCTATCGCCTGATCCGCCCGCTCTTCTTTTCCATGGACGCCGAGCGCGCGCATAATCTGTCCATCGCGCTGCTGCGAATGATGCCCACGCCTGCCGCGACGAAGGCTGACCCCATGCTGGCGCAGACCATCGCCGACGTACGCTTTCCCAATCCGGTGGGCCTTGCCGCCGGCTACGACAAGGAAGGATTGGTCGCGCACAAGATGCATGGCTTTGGCTTTGGCTTTGCCGAACTTGGGACGCTGACCCCCTTACCCCAGCCCGGCAATCCGCAACCGCGCCTGTTCCGGCTGGCGCAAGACCGTGCCGTCATCAATCGGATGGGCTTCAACAATGGCGGCCAGGCAGCGGCAGCCGAACGAGTCGCCAAGCGCCGCAGGGCTGGTGGGCCGGTGATTGGCATCAATATCGGCGCGAACAAGGATGCGACGGACAGGATTGCCGACTATGTGACAGGCGTCGTCTGCATGGCCCCGCTTGCCGACTATCTGACGGTCAACATTTCATCGCCCAACACGCCAGGGCTGCGGGCCTTGCAGGACCGCGCCGCGCTCGATCAGCTGCTGGGTGCTGTCATGGCCGCGCGGGGAGCCGATCGCACGCCCATTTTCTTGAAGGTCGCGCCCGATCTGGAGCAGGCGGATGTGGAGGACATCGCCGCCGCATGCCTGGACCATGGCGTCGATGCGCTGATCATATCCAACACGACCATTTCGCGGCCAAAGCTCCAGTCTCGCGATGCGGGCGAATCGGGCGGCCTGTCGGGCGCTCCGCTGACGGATCTGTCGCTACAGCGGCTGCGCGATTTCCGTCGCATCCTTGGCAAGCGCATACCGCTGATCGGCGTCGGCGGCATCGCGACGGCGGAGCAGGCCTATGCCCGCCTGCGCGCCGGGGCCAGCCTGATCCAGATTTACAGCGCTCTTGTCTATGAAGGCCCAACCCTGCCCCGACGGATCAACAGCGGCCTGAAAGCACTGCTGGCGCGGGACGGTTTTACCCATGTGAGTGAGGCCGTGGGGATCGACGCCTGATTCCACCAAGACGATCAGTGGCTTGCCCCGACCTGACGCAACGATAAGGTGCAGCCATGATATTTCGCCTTGCCACCCCGCTGGCCGCCTTCGCCCTGTTCGCCCTTCCCACCGTGCCGGTTCAGGCGCGGGAGCCGGTGTCCACCACCGCCACCGTTTCAGCAGCCGACCCCCGCGCGGCGGCGGCCGGCCAGGAGATATTGCGTCAGGGGGGAAGCGCGACCGATGCCGCCATCGCGATGATGTTGGCGCTCAACGTCGTCGAACCGCATAATAGCGGCATCGGCGGCGGCGGTTTCCTGATGCATCATGATGGCGAGACCGGGCTGCTGGAATCGATCGATGGGCGGGAAGCCGCGCCTGCCGCCGCCCTGCCGGGCCGCTTTCTCGATGCCGATGGCAAGCCGATGACGTTCCGCAATGCCTGGCCTGGCGGCTATTCCGTTGGAGTGCCAGGTAACTTACGGCTGGCATGGATGGCGCATCAAAAATGGGGCAAGCTGCCCTGGGCGAGGCTGTTCGACCCGGCCATCCGCCTTGCGAGCGAAGGGTTTGAGGTGCGACAGCGGCTGGCGACCGCGATGAGTGCGGTAGCGCCGATCTGGGTCGATTTCCCGGAGATTCAGAAATATTTCTGGGTGGACGGAGCGCCCGCGCCGATCGGGACAAAGCTCAAAAATCCACCCCTGGCCGCGCTGTTCCGCCGTATCGCGGCGGAGGGGCCGGATGCCTTCTATCGTGGCGAAACAGCGAAGGCGATTGCCGATACCGTCACATCCGCGCCCAAAAATCCCGTCCCGATGACGCAGGATGACCTTGCATCCTACCAGGCCAAGCCGCGCAAGCCGGTTTGCGGGCCGTATCGCGGCTATAGCATATGCGGCATGGGTCCCGCCTCTGCGGGCGGCATCACCGTGCTGCAGATTCTGGGCATGGTCGAACATTATCCCCTGGCACGCTGGGGCAAGGACGATCCGCGTTCCTGGCATGTCATCGGCGAAGCGATGCGCCTTGCTTATGCCGATCGCGACACATGGCTGGGCGACCCCGATTTCGTGAAGGTGCCGGTGGCGGGGCTTATCGATCCCGCTTATCTGAAGCGTCGATCCGCGCTGATTTCGATGCACCGCGCGCTGGGAAGCTACAGCCCCGGAACCCCGCCCGCAGCCGCCCCCCGCACCATGGCGGTCCCTCAGCCTGAGAGCGGCACCAGTCATTTCGTCGCTGTGGACCGGGACGGCGACATCGCCAGCTGGACATCGACGATCGAAAGCTTTTTTGGCAGCCAGCTGATCGCTCAAGGCGTCATCCTCAACAACGAACTCACCGACTTCAGCTTTACGCCCGAAAGGAACGGCGCTCCTGTCGCCAATCGGGTGGAGCCGGGCAAGCGACCGCTTTCGTCCATGTCGCCGACCATCGTCTATGACAGAGACGGCATGCCTGTCCTCACCATCGGCGCGGCGGGCGGACGGACCATCATCATGCAGGTCGCCAAGGCGGTGATCGCCCATTTCGACTGGGGGCTGTCCGCGCAGGATTCGGTCGCCCTGGGACTTGAGTTCTTCAATGCCGACGGACTGGTGCTGGAAAAGGGAACTTCGCTTGAGGCGATGCAAGGTCCGCTCGAAAGGCTGGGGCACAAGGTGACGATTGCGCCGCTGGGCCTCAAAGCCAATGCCGCCGAACGCCGAAGCGACGGCAGCTGGGTCGGCGCTGCCGATCCGCGAAGCCCCGGCGTGTCCTTGCAGGAATAGAACGGCTGCGGCGGAGGCCGTCTATTTAGTCGAGCTTCAATCCGGCGACGTTGAAGGCGAAGGGAAAGGTCGCGTCTTTTGGCCCGACCACCAGGTTGACTTTCAAAGTCTCGCTGTCCCGGATCGCTTCATAGGCTTTCGACGCGGGAAGCACTTCGATGCCGTCCTTATTCTCGGTCATGCGGCCCTTCCATTGATGCGTCTCGCCATCGTCGGTGACCGCCGCGACATTGCAGTTGGACAGATCGCAAGTGAATGGAGCGCCAACCAGCTTGACGGTCACCTGCGCTCCACCTTCCTTCATCGGTTGGACCAGCAGCACGGAAAAGCTGTCGGGTGCCGTCATGGTGGAAACGCTGTTCGTGCTGCCAATATAGGCGACTTTGGGCTTTGCCCCCGCACCGCCTTCATATTTCCATTGCTGGCCGATCTGTTCGCGCTGGGTCGGTTCCTTCTCTGCCGGAGAGCAGGCCGTTATCAGCCCGATCGTCGCCAGCGTCATAATGCCGCGCATCGCCCTTCTCCTTACTTCCGTTTCGGTTACGGAAGGAGAACGCGCGGCGGCTGCTGAGTTTCCTCGTTTCAGCTGTAGCGTGTGGCCGTCTGGCGGATCAGCGCGATCATGTTGGGGATGCCCTGGGTCCGATTGGAGCTGAGCTGGTTCTTGAGATCGAAGGGAGCGAGTGCGCCTTCAATATCTGTCACCCCGATCGCAGCGGGTGAACGATCCTGCACCGTCAGCAGCACCAGAGCGATTATCCCCTTGGTAATGGCGGCATTGCTGTCCGCCAGAAAATGGAGACGCCCGTCATCCAGCACCGTGGGATAGACCCATACGGCCGCCGAACAGCCGCGCACCAGCGTCGCATCCGTCTTGAGCGCGGCGGGCATCTGTTCCAGCGCCCGACCAAGGTCGATCAGCAGCCGATAGCGATCGTCAGCGTCCAGAAATTCATATTCCTCCTGGAGATCGGCAAGGGCGGGTTGGTCGGTCATAACCGCCATATAGGGAGAAAAGCGGCCCGCGAAAGCCGCTTTTCCCGATCAGATGTCGACACCGGCAGCAATCGCCTCCAGCTTGCGAATGCGCTCTTTCAGCGTGGCCACTTCAATCCGCATGTTGGCCGAGGGAGCCTGGGCATTTCCTGCTGATTGCACAAGCTGCGTGCGCTTCAACTCCAGCCAGCCATCCCAAGCGCGCAGCGCGGCCCCGGCCACCAAAGCAAGCGCGGCGAGGCCCGCCGTCGCGACGATCAGAATGATATGTAGATCCTGCATATTGTCCTCCCCGTGGGAAGCATCACCCGCGTCGCGCCGGGTCGATCAGCGCAGATTGTCGATCTCTTTGGCCAGGCGCGTGTTGCGGCTGGTGTAATGAGTTTCGATGTCGGCCAGGCGACGATCGATGTCGCGGAATTTAGACCGGACATCCCGCGTCGAGCGCGCCGGATTGGTGCGCACGCCCTGCCAGAATTTTTCATCGTCGCGGTCGGAATAAAGGCCCAGCGGCTTATTTTCGGCAAAATGCGCGACCGCGAAATAGGCGATCAGCGACCATGGGAAAGCCCCCATCAACGTGACCAGGACGGCACCGACGCGGACCCATATCACGTCGATCCCGCTATAGTCGGCGATGCCGGAACAGACGCCGAGCCATTTGCCATTCTGCTTGTCGAGATAATATTTGGTGCGGCGGGCGCTCATCTCAGTTCCTCCGGTCGAAATCATAGTCACTGTCCTCCCCCGGACGGGCGGGGCGGAAATCGGGATTGTCGGCAGCCACAATCCGTTCGACCGTCTGCAGCCTGTCCTCCAGCCGTCGGGCGAGCAGATGCAGTTCGTCCAGCAGACGCTCATCTTCATCGGTGATTTTGGGGGCCTGCTTCCATTTGGTGGAATAGTGCAGGATCAGCCAGGGCATGCCGATGAACAGCATGCCGACGACGGCGATGGGAACAACGATGTCTTCCACGATGTCAGGCTCCCTTGTTCATGCCAGCCTTGAGCGCGGCGAGTTCGGCATCGACCTTGTCGGACGATTGAAGCTCCGCAATCTCTTCTTCCAATGTCCTGGGCTGCTGCCCCAGCCCCATGGCGTCGGCGCGGCCTTCGGCGATATCGACCCGGCGTTCCAGCATGTCGAACCGGGCAAAGGCTTCGTTCACCTTCTCCCCGGCATAGGCTTCCCGAAGGCGCAGCCGATTTTGCGCGCTTTCCATGCGCGTGACGAGACTGCTCTGCCGGGCGCGGGCTTCGCGCAGCTTGGCCTGCAGCTTGACGATATCCTCCTCTGACGCGGCCAGTGCGTCATCCAGCGCTTCGATTTCGTGCGAAAGCTGCCCGGCCATGTCGGTCGCCTTCTGCTTTTCCACGAGCGCGGCCTTGGCCAGATCCTCGCGGTCCTTACTCAACGCCAGTTGCGCCTTTTCGGTCCAGCTGTCCTGCAGCGCCTGCAGCTTGTCGATGTGGCGGCGCATTTCCTTCTGATCGGCGATGGTGCGGGCGGCGGAGGCGCGGACTTCGACCAGCGTCTCCTCCATTTCCAGGATGATCATGCGGATCATCTTGGCCGGATCTTCCGCCCGATCGAGCAGGTCGGTGACATTGGCGGCGATGATATCGCGGGTGCGGGAAAAAATACCCATTTGAGTTTCACTCCTGTCTGGCTGCGTCAAATGACGCTGCGCCGCTTCGGCGGCGGCTTGCTGTCATCAGTGCATGGGCCGTGCCAAATTCCTACATCGACCGGGAAATAGGCGCTTTGGGCTGCCTTTGCTGGTCGAGATGTGTTCATACTTGCTAAATAGTGGTATTTTTTGCCATAGATTGGGGATGGAAAAGACCGCCTATTTCATCGGCCAGTCGTTCGCATTCCTGGACGCCGTCGAACAGGCCAGCCGCGCAGCCGAACTCAACCGCCCCGTCCTGATCATCGGGGAGCGGGGGACGGGCAAGGAACTGATCGCTGAGCGGCTGCACCGGCTGTCCCCGCGCTGGGGGGAGCCGCTGATCATCATGAACTGCGCGGCGCTGCCCGAAACATTGATCGAGGCGGAACTGTTCGGTCATGAGCAGGGCGCGTTCACCGGCGCAGCCCGCGCCCGCGCCGGTCGGTTCGAGGAAGCAGATGGGGGCACGCTGTTTCTGGACGAACTCGGCACATTGTCGATGGCCGCGCAGGAACGGCTTTTGCGGGTGGTCGAATATGGCGAAGTGACCCGAATCGGCGCTTCCCGGCCCAAAATGGTCGATGTGCGCATCATCGCGGCCACCAATGATGACCTGCCCCTGGCCGCCGAAGCGGGGCGTTTCCGGGCGGACCTGCTCGACCGGCTAAGCTTTGAGGTCATCACCCTGCCACCGCTGCGCGTCCGCGACGGGGATGTCGCGGTGCTGGCGGATCATTTCGGGCGACGGATGGCGGCCGAGCTTGGCTGGGAAGAATGGCCGGGCTTTGCCCCCGCAAGCATGGCCGAACTGGAGGCGCATCAGTGGCCGGGTAACGTCAGGGAACTGCGCAATGTAGTGGAACGGGCCGTCTATCGCTGGGACGATCCTGCGCGGCCTGTTTCGCGCATCATCTTCGACCCGTTCGCATCACCCTGGAAACCCGCAGTGCCCCAAACGACGGTACACCCACCCGAAGCACAGGCCCCGCCCGCAAGCCCGGCCCCTGAAGAGGTCAGCGACCTGCGGGCCGCCGTCGATGCGCATGAAGCGGCGATCGTCAGGGCGGCGCTGGAACGCTACCGCTACAACCAGCGCGCCACCGCCAAGGGACTGGGCCTCAGCTACGACCAGCTACGGCATTGCATGAAGAAACACTGCCTAGCTACCAGCTGAGGCCTTCGCGATCAGCGCGTCGGCACTGGCTCCGCGCCCGAATAGTCGTAGAAGCCCTTGCCCGTCTTGCGGCCCAGCCAACCGGCTTCGACATATTTCACCAGCAGCGGCGCGGGTCGATATTTGGAATCGCGCGTCGTCGTCTGCAGCACATTGAGCGCTTCCAGGCAGGTGTCGAGGCCGATATAGTCGGCAAGGGTGAGCGGACCCATGGGATGATTGAGCCCCAGCCGCACGCCCGTATCGATATCCTGTATGTTGGCCACGCCTTCACCCAGGGCGAACACGGCCTCGTTGAGCATCGGCAGCAGGATGCGGTTGACGACGAAGCCGGGCGCGTCGAACGCGTGCACGACCTTCTTGCCGAGACGCTTCACATAGGCTTCGACCGCGGCGACCGCCTCGCTCGACGTGGCCAGTCCGCGGATGACTTCCACCAACGCCATTGCAGGCACCGGATTGAAGAAGTGAACGCCCAGGAAGCGTTCCTTGTCGGGCACGGCCTGCGCAAGGCGCGTGATGGGAATGGACGATGTATTCGATGCCATGATCGCGCCGGGTGCCAGGACCCCGCCGACATTGGCGAAGATTGTGCGCTTGATATCTTCGCGCTCGGTCGCCGCTTCGATGACCAGTTGCGCTTCGGACAGCAGGGCAAGGTCGCCGCTCACCCGGATGCGCGCCATTGCGGCGTCCACATCTGCCTGGGTCTGCTTGCCCTTCTCCACCGCCTTGCCAAGTTGGCGGGCGACGCCGTCGCGGCCCTTTTCAGCGCGGGCCAGGTCGACGTCGCACAATATGACGTCGTAACCGGCCTGAGCCGAAACCTGCGCAATGCCCGCGCCCATCTGGCCAGCGCCAATGATACCTATTACCCGGATCTCGGTCACAGCCTTACCTCCGCCCTGATTGATTTGCCTGATTGATTTGGTCGTTGCCCTAGCGGCAAGGCGCGGACGCGGCCAGTGGTTTTGCAGTCTGGCACGGTGCGAGGCCATACAGGGACAGGGATGCCGCGCGACAGAAGGCCCCGCCTGCCCGGCAGGATGGTTTTACGATGGCCATTTCCGTCTTTGCGCTGCGGCTGCATGATGGCTAAAAGGCCGCGCATGTCCGTTTCTGTGCCCATGCCCGCACCCGCAACCGGAAGGTTCATCGGCGCGGCGCATCATTTTCCCTTGCGCGTCTATTTCGAAGACACCGATCTTTCGGGTCTGGTCTATCACGCCAATTACCTGCGCTATATGGAACGGGCGCGGTCGGACATGCTGCGCGTCGCGGGGATCGACCAGCGCGCGACGCATGAAGCGGGTGCCGGCGTCTATGCCGTCACGGACATCAAGATCCGCTACCGCCGCCCGGCGCGGCTGGACGACGACCTGATGGTGGAAAGCCGCGTGACGGGATTTGGGGCCGCAACCTGCGCCATTCATCAGAGAGTCAGGCGCGGCGAAGAATTACTGACGGACGGCGAAGTTTCAGTCGCCTTCCTGACGCAACAGGGCCGCCCACAACGGCAACCCAGGCCCTGGATCGATATTTTTAGCCGTTTGATGACAGGGGAAGACGTCAATCCATGAGCCTAATGATGCCCGACATTGGCGCAGCAGCCGGTGCCGCCGCGCAAGCCGCCACCATTTCGCCGCTCGTCCTGTTCCTGCAGGCGGACATCGTCGTGAAGGTGGTGATGCTGGGGCTGTTGATCGCCAGCATCTGGACCTGGGCGATGATCATCGGCTTCACCTTCACCCTGCGCCGCGCCAGCCGCCAGAGCAGCGCGTTCGAGGATGATTTCTGGAAGGCCGAGGATATCGACCGCTTCTTTGAGGCGCGCGGCAAGGCGGAATTTCCCGCTGCCAAGGTAATGGCCGCAGGCGTCACTGAATGGCGACGCTCCACCGCGCAAAAGGTCATAGACCGCGAAGGCACGCGGGATCGGCTGGCGACCAGCATGTCGAGCACCATCGCGACGGAAATCGATCGCTTGTCCGACCGGCTGAATATCCTTGCCACCATCGGCTCGGTCGCGCCCTTTGTCGGATTGTTCGGCACGGTGTGGGGCATCATGCGCGCCTTCACCGCGATTGCGGCTGAACAGAACAGCTCGCTCGCCGTCGTCGCGCCCGGCATTGCGGAAGCATTGTTCGCCACCGCCATCGGTCTGTTCGCGGCCATTCCGGCGGTCATCGCCTACAACCGCTTCAGCCACGGCATCAACCGCATGGAAGCCAAGCTGACTCGCTTTGCCGACGGATTCTATTCGACGCTGAGCCGCGAACTGGAGGCGCAGCGGTGACGGCTGCTACAGGATCGATCCTGTCACGAGGAAGCCGCTGACATGGCCATGTCGGGACCTCCCTCCGGTCGTCGGGGGCGCGGGCGCGCGCCGATGGCGGACATCAATGTCACCCCGCTGGTGGATGTCATGCTGGTCCTGCTCATCATTTTCATGGTGACAGCGCCGTTGCTGGTGACAGGCGTGCCGGTGAACCTGCCCGAAACGCGCGCCAAGGGCCTGGACCAGGACCAGGAACCCAGGGTCGTGTCGGTCGATCGCGATGGTGCGATCTTCATCGATGATGCCGAGGTGAGCGATGCCGACCTTCCAGACCGACTGGCGGAAATCATGTCGGCCAATGCCGGGCAAGCCGATCCGCCCCAGATTTTCCTGCGCGCCGACACAGCGCTCGATTATGGCCGGGTGATGCGGGTAATGGGGGAACTGAACCGCGCAGGCCTCAACAAGGTCGCGCTCGTCAGCACCGGCACTGAGGGCGCCGACGCATCCGCCACAACCGTCAGCAGCGGTTCAGAATAGGAGCCATAGGGACCGGGGATGGAACGTGCGGAGAAAATCGGCCTTGGCGTAGCGACGGCAGGACATGTCCTGCTGTTCGGACTCCTGTCCGCCGGTTTCCTGGCCACGCCCAATCCGCTCAAGCTCAATTCGCCGCCAATGGACGTTAGTCTGGTCGATGAGGTCGCGCTGGAGTCGATGGCTCCCCGCCTGTCCACACAGCCGCCGCCACCCAGTGTCGCGCCGGAAGAAGGTCCGACCGAAGACGCCGCGCCTGCTGCGCTGCCAGAACCGGCTCCCGCGCCGGAGCCTGAGTCCGCACCGCCGCCCAAAAAGCCATCCCCGCCGCGTAAGGACGTGCCCAAGGCTGCGCCCAAGCCCAAGCCCGCGCCGGAAAAGCCAGCCGTAAAAGCCAAGCCCACGCCTCCCAGGCCCAAGGCCGCAGCAGCGCCCGCCCCGGCGCAGCAGAAAGCGAAGCCCCAGCCCAAGGCGGACTCGCCCGCGCGCGCGTCGGGCGAGGGAAAAGCGCAGAAACCGCGCGGTTCGCTGCTGGGCAAGGATTTCCTCAAGGGCATCGACACGGAAGCCGACGCCCCGCGCAAGCCAGCGCCAGCCCCCGCCGCCACGCTGGGTCCGGCGCAAAAGGCTGCGCTGGACGCCGAAATCCGCCGCCAGCTGAAACCGCACTGGCGTCCACCTTCGGGAGCGGATGCGGATCAGCTCGTCACCCTGCTGGAAGTGCGGCTGGACAAGAATGGCCGCGTCGTGGGCGCGCCTGAGGTGATTGAACAGCGCGGGGTCACGGCCAGCAACCGTCCGCAGGCACAGATTCATGCGGAACGCGCGATCCAGGCCGTGAAGCTGGCTTCACCCTTTTCCAATTTGCCACCTGAATTTTACGAACAATGGAAATGGCTGCGGCCACTTCGTTTTGATGCGAGGCTGAACCGATGATGACGACCCTGTTGCGCCGCCTGAGCGTGGCCGCCACCGCCCTGATAGCCTTGGCCGCCGCACCCGCTGCGCTGGCGCAGTTGTCCGTCGACGTGACCGGCGAGATTGAAAGCAATCTCAAGATCGTGGTCCCGGCGCTTCCTGCGCAGGCCGAAGTCTCCACGCCCGCAGGATCATCGACCGAACTCGGTCGCAAGATCGCCGAAGTTATCGCGACCGACCTCAAAGGCTCCGGCCTGTTCGATCCGTCCGGGCCGAGCGGCATCCCCACTATCGCTTTCCCGGAGGTCACCAACCCCGTTTATGACAAATGGGGCGCTTATCAGGCGCTGGCGCAGGGGTTCGTCCGCACCACGGGCGGCGAAGCGGACATCACCGTCGGCTGCTATCTCTACGACGTCGCTCTGAAGCAGGAGCTGACGCGCCAGGGCTATGTCGTCGCCCCGCGCGACTGGCGGCGCGCTGCGCACAAATGCGCCGACGCCATCTATGCCCGCCTGTCGGGGGAAAGCCCCTTTTTCGACAGCCGCATCGCCTATATCGCCGAGAGCGGGCCGAAGGGGAACCGTACCAAGCGGCTTGCCATCATGGATTCGGACGGCGCGAACCACCGCTTTATCACCAATGGCCAGTCGCTCGCGCTCACGCCCCGCTTTTCGCCCGACTATAAGTCGATCGTCTATGTGAGCTATCTGAACAACCGGGTGCGCATCTATGTCTACGACATCGGCACCGGCAGGCAGCGGCTGGTTACGGAAAGCAGCAATCCGACCTTTGCGCCGCGCTGGTCCCCGGATGGCCGAAATATCCTCTTTTCCATGGCCGTTGCAGGCAACACCGACATTTATCGCGTGTCGGCCGGTGGGGGAGCGCCCGCTCGGCTCACCAACGCGCCCGGCATTGATGTAGGCGGCAGCTATTCGCCCGACGGGACGAAGATCGTGTTCGAAAGCGATCGGTCGGGTAGCCAGCAAATCTATGTCATGAGCGCCGACGGCTCCAGCCAGCGCCGGATCAGCCATGGCGGTGGACGCTATGCGACGCCTGAGTGGAGTCCCCGCGGCGACTTGATTGCCTTCACCAAGATCAGCGGCGATTTCAAGATCGCGGTCATGACACCCACCGGCGACAATGAGCGGATTTTGACCAATGGCTGGCAGGATGAACAACCGACCTGGTCCCCCAATGGACGGGTGCTGCAATTTTTCCGCACCAGTGCGGGCCGCCAGGGCAGCAGCCAAGTCTGGCAGGTCGATCTGACCGGCGTGAATGAGCGCCGCATCCCCACGCCGCTCAGCGGTTCCGACCCCGCCTGGGGGCCATTGCTGCCCTGAGATGGAACCAGATCGTCCCGACAGCGTAACGACATGATCAACGCTGCGGATTTCAACTCTCTTCAAGGAGATCCCGATGAAACTGTCCCGCCCCCTTCTGATCGCCGTTTCGGTCCTTGCCCTCGCCGCTTGCGGCAAGAAGGCACCCAAGGACCTGCCGCCCCCGCCCGCCGGTGACACGAGCGCGCAGACCGGCATCGGCACGACGCCCACCGGCCCGGTCAAGGGCAGCCAGGAAGATTTCGTCGCATCGGTTTCGTCCGACCGCATCTTCTTCGACACCGACCAATATGATGTCGATGCGCAGGACCAGCAAACATTGCAGAGCCAGTCCGCATGGCTGCAGCAGAACCCCAATGTCCGAGTCACGATCGAAGGCCATGCCGACGAACGCGGCACCCGCGACTATAACATCGCTCTGGGGGAACGCCGCGCTAACGCCGCGAAAAACTATCTCGCCTCGCTGGGCATAGACCCCAGCCGCATCAATACGGTGAGCTATGGCAAGGAACGCCCGGCTGCACTGGGTTCGGACGAATCCGCCTGGGCGCAGAACCGTCGCGCGGTTACCGTCACCGTTCAATATTAAAGCCGTCGGGTCGCACCAGGCTTTAGGAAGCCCGCCGGTCAACCCGACCGGCGGGCTTTTCCGTCGCTTGCGAGGCGTTAAGGCAGCTTGCGGCGGTCGGCAATGCGGCGTCCGAGCAGCTCCATGACATTCACGGTGATTTCGACCGCCGTGTCGGGCACATCGTCGAACAATTCCCGCGTCAAATCATCCAGCCGCGCCTCGATCCGCGCGGCCAGGTCGCTGCCCGCAGGCGTGAACTGAACGCGGTTCGACCTTTTATCCTGCGGGTTGGGAAGGCGTTCGATCAGTCCCATCGCCGCCAGCTGGTCCAGCGTCCGCACCAGCGACGGCTGTGTGATACCCAGCTGTTCGGCCAGGTCCGCCTGCCGCACGTCGGGACCCAGCCGGGCAAGGTGCACAAGGCACCAGCCCGCGCTGGCGGACACCCGGAACTGCGCCAATGCTTCGTCCGTCAGATGCCGCCAGCTTCGCGCCACTTGCGACATTTTTCGAACCAGCGAATGTGTCAGGTCAGAGCGAGACATAATGACCAGTGGGTGGCAATATTATCTACCGGGTCGCCGCAGCGTTTCACGCGCGCCGCGCGCCGGAAAAGCCAGCCGCACCGAATGCGCCCAGCTGCATGGTGCCGTTGATGGCATTGCCTTCCACGATCGCCTCGCAATCCATCGTCATCGGCATGGGGAGTGTCATGTTCATCTTCCAGGTCAGTTTGTCCCCATCGACCTTGCCTTCGGTCACGTCGAGGGACCCCATCATGCCTGCAAAGGTGCCGTTGAAACTGTTCCCCGTGCTGATGACCGTAAAAACGCCCTTCTGGTCGCCCAAAGGCGTTTTTGCCACGCAGTCATAGGCGCCATCGACATTCGGCATTATGCAATCTCCTCTGCTGCCATCAATCGGCAAGTGTACCCATTTCAACGGGCAGGCCCACCGCGTCAAGTTGCGGGCGCACCAGCTTTGCGTCGCCAACCACGACCCAGATCAGCCGGTCAGGATTGATCGCTTCCCGCGCCGCCGCGTCAAGGTCCGCCGGAGTCATGGCCCGGTAGATATCAGGCAGCTTTTCATAAAAATCGTCAGGTCGCCCCAGCAGGCGGTTGCGCATCATCGCGCCCAACAGATCGGACGATGTTTCGAAACTGCCCGGCAGCGACAATATCTGGCTGTTGATCGTCTGGTTGCGCTCAGCCAGCGTCGTGCCCTTCGCCGTCAGAAAATCCGTCACATCCTTGCGCGCCGCGATGATGGACTCGCCAGTCTTGTCGGTCTGGACGGGCGCATAGATCAGCAGCGGAATTGTCTCCTTCACGCCTGGAAGCGCACTGCCCGCATAATAGGCCCAGCCTTTCGTCTCACGCAGGTCCATGATCAGCCGCGACGTCGAACTGCCGCCCAGCACCTCGTTCGCGGTCGTCAGTGTCACCGGATTGTCGGTGCCGCGCTTGTTCGTCAGCAGGCCCGCCAGGATCATCGACTGCGGACTTTGCGGCTTGTCGACCAGGATGATGCGCGCTGGACGCATCATGCGGTCCATGCGGAACAGCTTCGCGCCCTTGGCAACCGCCGGAGCCTTCCAGTCGCCGAAACGCTTTTCCAGCAGGGGCATGATATCGGCCAGGCTGGTGTCGCCCGTTACAAAGATGGTCGCATTGTCGGGTCGCATCCATGCGTCATGGAAAGCGACCAGATCGGCCCGCGTTGCTGCCTTTACGCCGCTTTCGGTGCCGGACCCCGTGAACGGAATGCCGTAGGGATGCGCCTTTCCATAGAGCAGGGGTGGCAGCAGCCGCTGAGCGATCGGCATCGGTTCGGTCTTTTCCGCCGCGATGCGCGTCAACAACTGGCCCCTCAGGCGCTCCACCTCCGACGGCGCGAAGGCCGGGTTGCGGATGACGTCGGCAAGTAGTCCAAGGGACGCGTCCAGATTGGGTTTGAGCGCGTATAGCCCCACAGTGGTGCTGTCCATGCCGTTGCCCGCGCTGATCGACGCGCCCAGCCTTTCCTGCTCTTCGGCGATCTGGATGGAGGTGCGGGTCGCCGTCCCTTCGTCCAGCAGCGCCGTCGTCAGCCCCGCAACGCCCAGCTTTTCCTTGTCGTCCGCCGCGTTACCGGCGTCGAACGATACCGAAACACGCACCACCGGCACGGTCGCACGCCGGGCGAATAGCACCGGAATGCCATTTTTCAGCTTCGCATGCTCGACATCCGGGAAAACCAGATCCTTGACCGGCTGAATCTCCGGCTCCGCGACTTTGGTGGGTGCCGGGGGCGTCGCGGCAGCGGGCGATGGCTTGTTGGGATCGCGGAAATAGGCCGGACGGTGGGTGGCATTGCCCGCCAGCGCATTATCCTGCGGCGACCGCTGCCCCGGTGCCACGGTCAGTCGGAATACAGGCCGCCCCAGCCATTTGCGCGCCGCCGCGGTCACCGACTGCGGCGTGGCGGCGGCATAAGCGGCCAGATCCTTCTTATATTTGGCAGGATCATCGGAATAAACCGCGCCTTCGGCCAGCGTCACCGCCTTGCCGCTGAAGCCGCCCACCTTCTCCAACCCGCCGATGGTGCCGGAAAGTTGCCGGGTCGCCGCACGCTGGACTTCATCGGCGCTGGGGCCATTTTTCAGATAATCGGTGAGCAGCTGATCCAGCCGCTTGCCAACTGCAACCGGGTCCTGACCCGGCTTCACATCGACGGTTATTTCGGCAATCGACAGCTTTTCGAACGGCTGGATGCTGGCCTTCACGCCCACCGCGACCTTTTCGCCACGCACCAATATATTGTCGAGCCGCGACGAGCTGAGCCCGCCGAAAACCGACATGGCCAGATCAAGCTGCGGCAGATCTTCGGAATTGACGCCCGGCACGATCCAGTTGCGGTAGAGCCTGGTCGCAGCGACATTGTCATGCATCACCTTGTCGACATCTTGCGGCAGCGTCGGCACCGTCGCGTCGATATCCATGGTCGTCGGACCGGTCGGGATATTACCGAACCATTTTTCGACCTTCGCCTTCGCGGTCGGCACATCGATGTCGCCAGCCAGCACCAGCACGGCATTGTTCGGCCCGTAATGCGTCTTGAACCAGTTCTGCACGTCGGCAAGGCTGGCGGCGTTCAGGTCCGCCATCGACCCGATCGTTGAGTGCCGATAAGGATGCCCTTCCGGCAACATGGCGGCCAGTTGCGCATATTCGACCAGGCCATAGGGCTCATTTTCGCCCATGCGCTTTTCATTCTGCACCACGCCGCGCTGGGTATCGAGCTTTGCCTGCGTGACCGCACCCAGCAGATGGCCCATGCGATCCGATTCCAGGAACAGCGCCCGGTCGAGCGCACCGGTCGGCACCGTTTCGAAATAGTTTGTGCGGTCGAACCAGGTCGTCCCGTTCCAGTCCGTCGCGCCGATATCCTCCAGCCGCCCGAAGAACGGCCCGTCAGCATTTTCCGAACCATAGAACATCAGATGTTCGAACAGATGCGCAAAGCCGGTCTTGCCCTTGGGTTCGAAACGCGACCCCACATGATACCAGACCGACACCGCCACCACCGGAGCCTTGCGGTCGGCATGGACGATGACGCGCAGCCCGTTCTTCAACGTGAACTGTTCGTAAGGAATGTCCACCGCCGCCACCAGCTGGGAAAGCGGCGCGGGCGTTGCGGCAGCAGGGACCGGAGCGGCCAGCGCCGGTAGGGCTAGCATCCCTGTGAACGCGATAGAGGAGAGGCTGAGCGACAGGGCCAGACGGGCCGAGAGGAAGGAAGATGTCATGAGCGCCTTCTTCAAAGATCCGAGGGATCATGCCGCCTGAAGCAGCAGGGAACGGTGGCAGCATAGCGAGGCGCTTTAGCGGCGCAATACGCTTTAGGCCGCACCGCCTGTTCCTCGCGATCGGCCTATCCGTTTCAATCGAGGGCGATTTCTTTGGGCACGCCTTGCCATCTGCTCTTCTTCCCAAACCCCGCTCGGCTGCTAAGATCGGGTCGCTAAGGATATTTGCGTAACGCCTCTTGTGTTGCTTTTATGCAACATTACATCGTGGCAAGTTTCACGAAGGGCTTCCTATGAACCTCGAAAAATTCACCGATCGCGCCAAGGGTTTTCTCCAGTCGGCGCAGACCGTCGCGATCCGTATGAGCCATCAGCGGATCAGCCCGGAGCATCTGCTGAAGGTGTTGCTGGAGGACCAGCAAGGCATGGCTTCCGGCCTTATCAAGGCCGCAGGCGGAGACCCCGGCGTGGCGCTCCGCGAAACGGATGCGGCGCTGGCAAAGGTGCCCGCGGTTTCGGGCGGAGGTGCCCAACAGACGCCGGGCCTGGACAATGATGCTGTGCGGGTGCTGGACAGCGCCGAGCAGGTTGCGGCGAAGGCTGGCGACAGCTTCGTCACCGTCGAACGATTGTTGCTTGCGCTGACGTTGGCCACGACCAGCGCGGCGGGCAAGGCGCTGAACGCGGCGGGCGTGAAAGCGGAAGGGCTGAACGCCGCGATCAACAATCTGCGCGGAGGCCGCACCGCCGATACGGCGGGGGCGGAGGATCGCTATGACGCGCTCAAAAAATTCGCCCGCGACCTGACGGAGGCAGCGCGCGAGGGCAAGCTCGACCCCGTCATAGGTCGCGATGAGGAAATCCGCCGCACCATCCAGATCCTGGCGCGACGGACCAAGAACAACCCAGTGCTGATCGGAGACCCCGGCGTCGGCAAGACTGCGATCGCCGAAGGGCTGGCGCTGCGCATCGCCAATGGCGACGTGCCCGATACGCTGAAGGACCGGACGCTGATGGCGCTCGACATGGGGTCGCTGATCGCGGGTGCGAAATATCGCGGTGAGTTCGAGGAGCGGCTCAAGGGCGTGCTCGATGAGGTGAAGGGCGCGGAAGGACAGGTGGTGCTGTTCATCGACGAGATGCACACGCTGATCGGCGCGGGCAAGTCGGAAGGCGCAATGGATGCGGGCAATCTGTTGAAGCCTGCGCTCGCTCGCGGCGAGCTGCACTGCATCGGCGCGACGACGCTCGATGAATATCGCAAATATGTCGAGAAGGACCCGGCGTTGCAGCGGCGGTTCCAGCCAGTGTTTGTGGGTGAGCCTACGGTGGAGGATACAATCTCCATCCTGCGCGGGCTGAAGGAGAAATATGAGCTGCACCATGGCGTGCGGATCACTGACGGCGCGATCGTCAGCGCGGCGACGCTCTCCAACCGCTACATCACCGACCGTTTCCTGCCGGACAAGGCCATCGACCTGATGGACGAGGCCGCGTCCCGGCTGCGCATGGAGGTGGAGAGCAAGCCGGAGGAGATTGAGACGCTCGACCGGCGGATCATCCAGCTGAAGATCGAGCGGGAGGCGCTCAAGAAGGAGACGGACAAGGCGTCCAAGGACCGATTGGAAGCGCTAGAGGAAGATCTGGCGAACTTCGAACAGCAGTCGGCGGAACTCACCCAGCGCTGGCAGGCGGAAAAGGACAAGATTGCGGGCGAAAGCAAGCTGAAGGAACAGCTGGACGTCGCGCGGATGGAGCTGGAGCAGGCGCAGCGGGCGGGCGACCTCGCGAAGGCGGGCGAGCTGGCTTACGGGCGCATCCCCGATCTGGAGCGCAAGATCGCGGAAGCCGAAGGCGCCACTGAGGGTGCGATGCTGCGCGAGGAAGTGACGAGCGAAGACATCGCCTCCATCGTCAGCCGCTGGACCGGCATCCCGGTCGACAAGATGTTAGAGGGCGAACGCGAAAAGCTGCTGGCCATGGAGGCGGAACTGGCCAAGCGAGTCATTGGTCAGGCCGACGCGGTGAAAGCCGTGTCGACCGCCGTGCGCCGATCGCGCGCGGGATTGCAGGATCCGAACCGACCGTTGGGATCGTTTCTGTTCCTTGGTCCGACCGGTGTCGGCAAGACGGAGCTGACCAAGGCGCTGGCCGGTTTCCTGTTCGATGACGACAGCGCGATGGTGCGCATCGACATGAGCGAGTTCATGGAGAAGCATTCGGTCGCCCGGTTGATCGGCGCGCCCCCGGGCTATGTCGGCTATGAGGAAGGCGGCGTGCTGACTGAGGCCGTCCGCCGCCGCCCCTATCAGGTCATCCTGTTCGACGAGGTCGAGAAGGCGCACAGCGATGTGTTCAATGTGCTGTTGCAGGTGCTGGACGATGGCCGCCTGACCGATGGGCAGGGACGGACCGTGGACTTCACCAATACGATCATCGTTCTGACCTCCAACCTTGGCAGCCAGTTCATCGCCAGCCTGGCCGACGACGAACCGGTGGAAAAGGTCGAAGATCAGGTGATGGACATCGTGCGAAGCCATTTCCGGCCGGAATTCCTGAACCGGCTGGACGAGGTGATCCTGTTCCATCGCCTGGGCGCGAACCATATGGCACCGATCGTCGACATCCAGGTGGCGCGCATCGGCAAGCTGCTGAAGGATCGCAAGGTGACGCTCGACCTGACGAACGGCGCGCGGGCGTGGCTGGGGCGGGTCGGTTACGATCCGGTCTATGGCGCAAGGCCGCTAAAGCGGGCGGTGCAGCGCTACCTTCAGGACCCGCTAGCGGATCTGATCCTGGGCGGAGAAGTGCCAGATGGCGCGAAGGTGAGGGTTGATGAGGGCGACGGGGCGCTGACGCTGAGCATCGCATGAAAAAGGGGCGGCAGTTGCGCTGCCGCCCCGCCGTGGTTCGAGCCGTAGACGATCAGAATGTCACTGAAGCGCCTATGAAGAATGACCTGCCGAGCGGATCATAGGTGGCCGGGAATGTGTTGCCGCTGTTTTCGGCAGTGCCACCATAATCATTGCCGACGATCGGCGGCTTCTTGTCGAACAGATTGTTGATGCCGCCGCGCAGCTGGAAGCGTTCAGCGACGCGAACGGTGCCGCTGAGGTCGAAATAGCTGCGGGCGCCGATCACCGGGACGACGAAGTCCGCCGGATCGGCTCCGTTCAGGACAATGTCGTCCTTGGTGAGCTTACCGATATAGCGCCAGCGAAGCAGCAGGCTGACCGGACCATAGTCCAGCTGCGTGTTCTGGACGAACTGCCATTTGGGTTGAGGGCGGGTGCAGGTCTTGCCCACCAGCCCGACACAGTCATAGGAGGGGAAGATGGGGGCTGGCTGATCCACCGACTTGATCGCCCGCGTGGCGTTGATGCCAAATTGCAGACGGGCATCTTCACCGATCTTGAAATGATAGGCGGCGGCGAAGTCGATACCCGTGCGCTTCAGCGATGCCGCATTGAGCGTGCTGGCGTCCACGCCGGTTTCCGTGCCACCGCTAAGCGACCCGTTGATAGGGTTGCGACTAATCAGCTGACAGAAGAAGCCATTGGGGTCCTGTTCCTGTTCATAGCAGGCATCGACGATGACCTGTTCGGAAAACTGGGTGATGGCATTCTTCACCTTGATGTCGAAATAGTCGATCGAGGCAGTGAAGCCCGGCAGCTGACGCGGCTCAAGAACCAGCCCGATGCTGTAGGTGTCGGATTTTTCCGGCGTCAGGATGGGATTGCCGCCGATATAATTGTTGATCTGTCCGGCGATCGGGCCGTTGACCGTGCCAATGCGCCCAGCAGGGACGCCGGTATCGAGGCATAGCTGCGTCAGGGCCGCGTTGCCCACAGGGTTAGCGCCCGCGCAGGGATCGCTTTCAAGGTCCCCTGTGCTGGACGTGCGGGGTTCACCCAGTTCCTGCAGATTGGGCGCCCTCACCGCCCGCTGATAAAGACCGCGGACGCGCACACCCTGGGTCGGTTCCCACTCACCGCCAGCCTTGAACGTCCAGTTGGTGAAGCTGTTTGCAAATGTGCCGCCGGTGACGAGGTTGGTGACATCGCTGTTATACCGGGAATAACGCAGGCCACCCTCGAATGTCAGGGCCTGCGCGAAGGGCATATCCTCAAGCAGGGGGACACGGATTTCCGCGAACAGTTCCTTCACCGTATATTTGGCGTCGATGGGCGACTGCGACCCGAAGCCAGGCGAGTTACCCGCGACCAGATTTGCGTCTGGCCGGGACACCGTCTTTTCCCGGCGATATTCCGCGCCGACCGCGAAACCAGCAGCGGACGTCGCGGTGGGGAGCGTGAACAGATCACCCGCGAGAGAGGCACCAGCGACGAACTGCGTCGTCTTGTCCACCGCTTCCAGATCCAGACGGATGAACTGCCCGGCCTCTGGGGTCAGGTTGCCAGCACCGAACAGGTTGACGGGCACACACCCATTGCTGGGGTCGATACAGGTGGGCACGCCACCCACATTGCGCACCAGCAGGCCCTGCTGCGTCTTGGCGAAATCAATATCGTTCAGATACTGCTGCCTGCGCTTTACCTGCCCATATTGGGCAAACACCTCATAGTTGAGGGAGTCGGTAATGTCGCCGCGCAGGCCACCGACAAACTGCAGAGCCTTGTTGCGATAGATGGAATCGCGCGTGCCCAGTTCGGTCGTGCGACGGCCAAAGGCAATGTCCACATTGCCGTCACCATCGGCATCCAGCGGCGTCAATACGCTGCGGGCCTGGTCAGACAGGAAGGGATTGTCGAGGTTCACCGTGAAGGGGAAGAAGAAGGTGCCCGACGGCGCGAGGATCGTCGTTACCTTGGTATCGATATAGGAAACCCGGCCAAAGAAGCGGGCGGAGTCCGAAAATTCATATTTGAGCAGCGCATGCGCCTGGTATCGTTCCTGCGGCACCTGAAAGAGGTTATAAGGATTGAAGTTGAATGAGCCGACCACCGGCCCCAGATCGCCGTTCGGCCGGAACTGGGCGAAGCAATTGCCGTCATCGATGTCGGCCTGCGAGCAGATAGTCGGGAAGCTGTCGGAAATATTGCCCGGCGTGTCGGTCAGGCTGCCCGAGGGCTGAAGATCCGCCTGGCCCAAAGCGAATTCGGAAAAGCTGCGCCGACCCTGGCTAAGAGCGGCCTGCTTGGTATAGCCGCCGTTCACGACGATATGACCGCGCCCTTCGTTGAAGCTGGTGCCGTAGGTCAGGCTGGCGTCGAATGTCCGCGCGTCCCCACGGCTCGTGATGCCATATTGAGCGTCTGCCTTGAAACCCTTGAACTCGTCATCGAGTATGAAGTTGACCACCCCTGCCACCGCATCGGAGCCATAAACAGCCGAAGCACCGCCGGTCACAACGTCCACGCGCTTGATCAAAGCCGCGGGGATCATGTTGACATCGACGATGCCATCATTGTTATAGGGTACAAATCGCTTGCCATCGATCAGGACCAGCGTCCGCTTCTCCTCCAAATTGCGCAGGTCGATCGTCGCCGCGCCTTCATTGCCATTGTTGGTCTGACCGCCGATGCCCGGAACGGCTTGGGGAATGTCACGAAGCACATCTTCAACGGAGGTGGCCCCAGACAACCTGATCGTATCGGCCGAAATGATCGAAATGGGCGAATTGGACGTCAGGTCCGGCCGGGCAATACGTGATCCGGTCACGATGATGGTTGCTGGCTCTCCCTCTGCAGCGCCAGCTTGCACAGTGTCCTGCGCAACCGCTTCGAAGGAAGTGAACAATCCCATGGTTGCGATCGCGATCGCAGACGCAGCGGCCCCGTTGGTCAGCAGCGCTGACTTGATAAAATGTTTCACGGTCCAGTCCCTTGCTCTGGAAGCCGCAAGGAAGTCCTGCGGCATTATTATTGACGCAGGAGAAAGGGTGGAAAGCCCGACAGCAACCCTTCCTCATGCGCCTGCATGGGGTTCTGCGCAGTCGTTTTAAGAGTGTAAAGCAACCTCAGCCGAGTTGGAGCACTTTGCTATTATACTGTCGTAAATTTGCCACAAGGGGCGTACAGGCGCACTGCACGACCGTTCAATAATATTGTTATATGGCTGCGAAGGTCCGGGAAACTTTGATTTCCACATGCCGCCCGACAGTGCGATAAAATTGCTTGCCGGGCGAGCAGCCGTGTCACTGAGCGGGCATCGGTCCTGCCAGTCGCAACGGATCGATACGCGCCTCGTTCCAGCGGAGGCCCCAGTGAAGATGCGGTCCCGTGGCACGTCCAGTCGCGCCAACTGCCCCGATCCGCTGCCCACGTACGACGGCATCCCCCAATCTCACGTCGATGCGGGAAAGGTGCAGGAAAGCGCTGCTGAGGCCATGGCCATGGTCGATCATCAGCAGCCGTCCTTCCAGGGTGAAAGGGTGATCGGCAGCCAGTATGACCACGCCATCGGCAGGCGCGACGACCGGCTCTCCGGTTGCCCCGGCTATGTCGATGCCGCCATGATAGGGGCCCGGCACGCCCTGATAGATGCGCTGCGATCCGAACAGACCGGATATGCGTCCGATGCGGGGCCACAGAAATGCCTGACGCCACCCCTGCGCGTCTGTCACCTTCCCCCGGGCCGCAGCGATCTGTTCGAGTTCGGGCCGACGCAGGGCGAGAAAGGCCTCGCTGCTCCGGCCAGCACGCAAAGGAGCGTTCACCCGCTCGATCCGCCAGCTTCCCGGCGACACTGCAATCGAACGATCAACCACCCGTCCGTCATCAAAGCGCGCCATAAGCCGCGCTTGCGGCAGGGCGTCGCGGTCAAACCCGATGAGAAAGCGGCCATCCGCATCGATCGGCACCGGCTGACCATCCAGTCGCAGTTCGATCGTGCCAGACGGTGCCATGCCGGTAAGAATGCCGCCTTGCACGGCTGGCCCCGACAGAATGATGTCGGTCTTTGTCGCCGTTGATGAAGGGCATGAAAGAGCGACAATCATGGCAATCGCCAGCGCCGCGACCATCATCCGCAGCAGCACCGCCAATCGACCATACGCCCCGGCAATGCCCACCCGCCTATTCGCCCTGCGCCTTCAATTCCGCCTGGGCAGAGATTTCGGCGCTCGCATAAGGCTCCTGCCGCGCGATGCTCCAGTAGCGCAGGTCATCAAGGGGGATCTTCTGGCCCGTTACCGCGCAGACGACATGATCGCCCGCCTGCAGGACGCGGAAGCTGTAGGCCATGTAATGCAGCCGGGCCGGGCGATCGCGGTTGGACATCAGCATGGGTTCAATCGGCCTCTTTCAAAATCATGCGGCATCAGGAAAACAGGTCCTGCTGTCGCCGTTCTTCGCCCTCACGCGGCTTGCGCGACGGACGGGTTGCAGGGGATATAACCTTGGACTGGGGCTTCTCAAGAGGGGTGGCTGGCGGACCTCCTTCGATAGCCGCGCCTATCGCGCCATCGGCGAAATGTAGTGTTACCGTCCCGGCGGCCTGCGCCCCGGCCACCGACTTGACCAATTGTCCGCCCGCCATGACCCGCGCGAAACCACGGCGAAGCGGCAGGTCGGGATTGACCGAGATAAAAAGCCGCGACAGCCGATCGAATGCCGTTGCCTGATCGTTGAAAATACGCGTGAGATAATCGGGGCGCAGGCGAAGGCGGTCGACGCGCTCCCCGGCGCGGCTGAGATGCTGGTGGAGCAGCGCAGGGCGGAGAGCGCCGCCTGCCTGATTGAGGTGCGCGCGGGCATCGGCAAGGCGGTGGCGCAGGCCATTGCCCAGATTATCCGACAGTTGGTCCAGCCTTTGCCGCTGCGGGGCGAGCAGCGTGTCCAGCGTCGGCATCAACCGCAGCTGCATGTCCAGCCGCTCTCGCGCCTGTCCGGCGCTCCGGCGCATGGCGCGTTCCATGCGAAGCCCTTGCTCCTTCAGCATGGTCATAAGGTCGGCGCGCACCGGGACCGCCATTTCGGCTGCCGCCGTCGGCGTCGGCGCGCGCATATCAGCGGCATGATCGCACAGGGTCGTATCGGTTTCATGGCCCACTGCGGAGATGATGGGGATCGAGCATTCAGCCACGGCGCGGACAACGATTTCTTCGTTGAAGCTCCAAAGATCCTCAATCGATCCACCGCCGCGCGCCACGATCACCAGGTCGGGGCGTGGCACCGCCCCCCCCGCTTCCATCGCACTGAAACCGCGCACCGCCCGCGCGACTTGCTCGGCGGCACCCTGCCCCTGGACCAGCACAGACCACACAAGCACATGGGTGGGGCAACGGTCCTCCAGCCGGTGGAGTATGTCGCGGACGACCGCGCCGGTGGGTGACGTCACCACGCCGATGGTCCGGGGCATGAAGGGCAATTGCCGCTTGCGGCTGCCGTCGAACAACCCTTCGGCGCTGAGCTTGGCTTTCAGCTTTTCCAGCAGCGCCATGAGCGCGCCTTCACCCGCCAGTTCCATCCGGTCGATGACGATCTGATATTTGGACCGGCCCGGATAGGTGGTGAGTTTGCCGGTGGCGATCACCTCGACGCCGTCCTGCGGCGCAAAAGGAAGCCGGGCCGCCCCGCCCTTCCACATCACACCGTCGATGACGGCATTGTCATCCTTGAGACACAGATAGATATGCCCTGACGCAGCCCGCTTGAAGCCGGAAATCTCACCGCGCAGCCGCACATGACCGAAACGATCCTCCACCGTGCGCTTCAATATCGCGGACAATTCGCTCACCGATAGCGGCGGCGCGTTGTCCCCTGCCCGTTCCTCGGCTAACAGGCGGCCCGACGCATCGATACCAGCTTCAAATTCCGGGGACATGGGCGAAATGAACATCCTTCTGCTTGGCGGTGGTGGCCGCGAACATGCGCTGGCCTGGAAGCTGGCGCAATCGCCCCTGCTAAAGACCCTTTATGCAGCACCGGGCAATCCGGGCATAGCCCAGCATGCCACGCTGGTCGACCTGGACGTTACGGATCATCGCGCTGTGGTCGATTTCTGCCTGCGCCAGTCGATCGGCCTGGTCGTGATCGGGCCGGAAGCGCCGCTGGTCGATGGGCTTGCCGACAATCTGCGGGTCAAGGGCTATCCGGTGTTCGGGCCGGGGAAGAAGGCGGCGCAGCTGGAAGGATCCAAGGGCTTTACCAAGGATCTGTGCAAGCGGGCGGGCATCCCGACCGCAGGCTATGAACGAGTCCACAGCAAGGGTGGCGCGATCGCCGCACTGGATGACTTCGGGCTGCCCGTGGTCATCAAGGCCGACGGCCTGGCGGCGGGCAAGGGCGTGATCATCGCCGAGACGCGTGAAGAGGCCATCGAGGCGCTGGACTTCATGTTTTCCGGCGCGTTTGGCGGCGCAGGCGCTGAAGTCGTGCTGGAAGAATTCATGACAGGCGAGGAAGCCAGCTTCTTTGCGCTGACCGACGGAAGCGCCATCCTGCCCTTTGGTTCGGCGCAGGATCACAAGCGGGTGGGCGACGGCGATACCGGCCCCAACACGGGCGGCATGGGCGCATACAGCCCGGCGCGAGTCCTGACCCCCGAACTGGAGGCGGAGGTCATGGAAAAGATCATCCGACCGACCGTCGAAACACTGGCCGCCGAAGGAACGCCCTATTCCGGGGTACTCTATGCCGGTTTGATGCTGACCAGTGAAGGCCCCAAGCTGATCGAATATAATGCGCGCTTCGGCGACCCGGAATGCCAGGTGCTGATGATGCGCTTTGACGGCGACCTTGCCGCGCTTCTACTCGCCGTGGCGCAAGGGAAGCTGGCGGATCAGGGGCCTGTCCAGTTGGCGGACCGGGCCGCGCTCACCATCGTCATGGCGGCAAATGGCTATCCCGGCACCCCGGAAAAGGGTGGCGAGATTCGCGGCATAGATGCAGCCGAAGCAGGCGGCGCGCGTGTTTTCCATGCGGGGACGACCGAAAGCAATGGCTCGCTGGTGGCAAATGGCGGACGGGTGCTGAATGTCACCGCCACGGGCGACACGGTCAGCCAGGCGCAGGCCGCCGCCTATCATGCCATCGACGCCATCGACTTCCCCACCGGTTTCTGCCGCCGCGACATCGGCTGGCGGGAAGTCGCGCGCGAGACGCGATAAAAGGCCAAGACCGCACTTGCTACAGACCGCCGGGCGTTCTTAGATAGCCGCCAGAACAGGGAGGACCCACGAAATGCAGGAATTCTTCATGGACTACGGCCTGTGGCTGCTAGTCGGACTGTTGATCGTCATCACGCTGGTGTTCCTGCTGGCAGGACGGCGCAAGGCAGATATTCGCGGTGATGATGCGCAGGTTGCTGCGCTGAAGGCGAATGCCGCAGACGTAGCGCCCATCCCCGCCGCCCCGGTGCGTGCGCCGATACCTGAACCCCTTGCCCCATCGGCTCCAGAGCCAGTGGCGGCGGCGGAACCGGTGGTAGCGCCGACTCCGATTCCCGTCTCTCCGTCGGTCGCCATGCCTGCGGGGGAAGGTGACAACCTGCTGCGGATGAAGGGGGTCGGTCCCAAGCTCAATCAACAGCTCATCGATCTGGGTGTCACGCGCTACGCCCAGATTGCGAACTGGACGGACACCGACATCGCGGCGATCGACGGGAAACTCGGCAATTTCAAAGGACGCCCCGTGCGCGACCAGTGGATCGACCAGGCGAAATATCTGGCCGCTGGCGACTTTGCGGGTTTCGAAGCCAAATACGGCAAGCTCTGACCGTTCAGGCGTCCGCTGGCTGAAACTTCAAAAGCTGGAAATCAGCCGCGCGCCAGCAACTCGCGGGCGCGCGGCGCTAGGCGGTCAGTCGCGGCGCGGTGGATGCCGGGGGCCGCGCAGAGAAGGCCAAAGGCAGTAGGCTGGGGACGGTTGAAGGACAGCAGGTGGCCCAGCGCATCGGTGACGATCGCGCCGGCCTCCTGTGCGATCAAGGCGGCGGCGGCAACATCCCATTCATTGCCCCATCGCACAGTAGCGACCAGATCCGCCTCGTCCGCCGCGACCATCGCCATGCGCAGGGCGATGCTGTTCGGCTTGTCCACGGTAACGAGATCGCTGTCGTAGCGGGGCAGATGGTCGGCTGGCACGCGAGCGCCGGGCAAGCGAATACGCGTCCCGGCGGTGAGCGGTCGTCCGTTCCGGGTCGCCCCCTGCCCCGCCTGCGCCAGCCATAATTGGTTGCGAGCGGGCGCGGCGAGGATGCCGACGCGCACCGCACCCTGTTCGACCAGCGCCACGGATACGGCCCAGCCAGTGCGCCCACGCAGATAGTCGCGGGTGCCATCGATCGGATCGACCACCCAAACGCGCGAAAGATCAAGCCGATGAACCGTGTCGGCGGTCTCTTCCGAAAGCCAGCCGGCGCCCGGATCGATCGCGCCAAGGCTTCGCCGCAGCATCTCGTCTATTTCCAGATCCGCCTCGCAGACGGGGTGGCCGGGCACTTTTTCCCATTGACGTACGAGCGTCTGTCCGCCCGCCCAGAGGGTCAGCGCCCGGTCCGCCGCGTCCGACACCGCGCCGACGATAGCGCGCAGGTCGATGTCAGCCTCCGGCAATGGTCATCCCGTCGACGCGCAGCGTGGGAACATTCATGCCGTGGCGGAAGGCAAGGTCGTTTGCAGGCGTCATCGCGCGGAACATGTCCTTCAGATTGCCTGCAATGGTGATTTCCGACACGGCCTGGCCGATCACGCCATCTTCGATCAGGAAGCCCACCGCCCCCCGGCTATAGTCGCCGGTGACGCCGTTGACGCCCATGCCGATGAGGCTGGTGACATAAAGGCCGCGCTTTATGTCCGCCATCAACCCGGCGGGCGAGAGATTGCCCGGCTCCATATGCACATTGCTGACGCCAACCGATCCACCGCCTCGGCTGGCATGACCGGTGGGCTCAAGTCCAAGCTGGCGGGCCGAAGCGCTGTCGAGCAGCCATCCGGTCAGCACGCCTTGTTCGATCAACGCCGTGCGAGCGACGGGAAGCCCCTCTCCATCAAAGGGCCGCGACCGCAAGCCACGCACCCGCAGCGGATCGTCGATGATGGTGACGGCGCTATCGAACAGCGACTGGCCCAGCGATTCGAGCAGGAAGCTGGAACGCCGCGCGATCGCCGGTCCCACCATGCCGCCGATCAAATGGCCGATCAGGCTGGACCCGACGCGCGGATCGAAGACGACCGGCATGACGCTGCTTTCAACCTTGATCGGGTTGAGCGAAGCGACCGCTCTTTTCCCGGCTCTGGTGCCGATCGTCGCTGCGTCCTCCAGATCCTGCAGATAGCGCGCGCTGTGGCTGGCATGGTCGCGCTGCATATCCGCACCCGTCCCGGCAAGGACGCTGGCCCATGTCGAATGACTGGTGCCCGCATAGGCCCCGGCAAAACCATGGCTGGTGACCAGCGCCATCTGGCTGCGACCGTTGGAAGCGCCGCCGCCTTCGCTATTGGTCACGCCGGATACGCCGCGCGCGGCTTCCTCAACGACATAAGCACGTTCGCGCAGCGCCGCAGGTTCGGGTTCCGACACGTCGGCCAGGTCGAGATCGGCAGGCCGCTGCCGCAGCAGGCGATCTTCAGGCGCAAGCCCTGCATAGGGATCTTCCGGTGCCTCGCGCGCCATGGCGATGCAACGTTCGACCAATGTGCCCAGCGTCTGCGGGTTCATGTCGGACGCGGAGATGCTCGCCGACCGCTGGCCGATGAAGAGGCGAAGGCCGATCTCTTCACCTTCTGATCGCTCCACATCCTCCAGCGCGCCCAGACGGACCGACACGGTGGTGGACGCATTGCTAGAATAAACCGCATCAGCCGCATCAGCCCCGGCCCTGCGCGCCGCCGTCACCAGATCCTGAGTGCGCGACTGGGCTTCTTCGAGGCTGAGCATGGGTTTGCGGCGATCCTGCTGGGTTGGATAGAGGCTCAGGGCCTTACGCGCTTGGTCCGGGCGGGACAAGCTGCGCGTCGAGCCAGTGTTTCAGAAGATGGTGGGCAACGGCCATCGGCGGGGGCGCAATGAAAGGCGCGGCGGGATCATTGGAGAGCGCCGCGCGCACCCCGGCGGCGTCGCACCAGAATGCATGCTCGATTTCCGTTTCGTCCAGTGTCAGCGCGTCATCCTGCGCCTGACCGATGCAAGCGATCATCAGCGATGATGGGAAGGGCCAGGGCTGGCTCATGACATAGCGGACGGAATGGACGGTAACGCCCGCTTCCTCCTTGATCTCACGGGCGACCGCTTCCTCGATCGTTTCGCCCGGCTCGATGAAACCGGCGAGCGCTGAATAGAAACGATCCGGCCAGCGATGCTGCCGCCCGACCAGCACCCGTCCGTCATGTTCAGCCAGCATGATCGCCACCGGGTCGACACGCGGAAAATGCTCGGAATTGCAGGCGCTGCACCGCCTCGCCCAACCCGCCTTTTCAGGATATGTCGGCGACCCGCAGACTGCGCAGAAGCGATGGCGGGCATGCCAGTGGACCAGGCTGCGCGCCGTGCCATATAGGGCGACTTCGTGCGCGGGCAGCTCATTCGCGACGGCACGGCTCCGCTCGGTCGGGAAAAAGCCGCCCTCCACCTCAGCCGACAGGCGGACGAAGACCGGGCGCTGGCCTTCGTCGAGACCGAGTAGCACATGATCCTGCGCCTGCGCGCCCGGTTCCGGGGCTGTCATAACCAGATGCCCGTCCGCCGTGACGGGATCGAGCCCGTCCAACACCACCAGCCGCGCTTCGGGCGATGCGAATGCCTTGGCCACCAGTTCCGGGCGGGTGCGGATATGATCGGCCCGGTCGATTTGCCCTCCGACAAAGCCAAGCTGTTCGTGGGACGCGCCGCTGCGGTCATGCATGTTGCCTAGCCTCCTTCATCGCGGCCTCTGCCGCCCGGCGAAACAGGGTGGGAAGTCCTGCCTCCGCAATCTGTTCCAGCGGCCACCATTCGCCCTCGCCGGGCGGCGTGATGTCCAACGGCAGATGTGCCACATGGACGGTCAGGCTCAGCGAAAAATGCGTGAAGACATGGGCCACCGGATCGGCCAGCGTCGTCCATCGCGCGGCCAGCGGCGGGGCAACGTCGGGCGCGGCGCTCCAGTCCGATGACGGCAGGGCGCGCATGCCGCCCAGCAAACCCTTGGCGGGACGGCGGACCAGCCAGACATGTCCGTCAGCCCGCTCGATCCACCAGCCATGGCCCAGGCGATGCGGCCTTGGCTTCTTCGCCAGCCTGACCGGAAAGGCGGCAGGATCGGCGGTGCGGAAGGCGGCGCAATCCGGCCGCAACGGGCAGATACCGCAGGCAGGATTGCGCGGGGTGCAGATGGTCGCGCCCAGGTCCATCATCGCCTGAGCAAAGTCACCCGCACGGCTGTCGGGCGTGATGCGGCCTGCCGCCGCGCGAATCTCTGGCCGGGCGGCAGGCAACGGCGTTTCGATGGCAAAGAGCCGCGCCACGACCCGTTCGACATTGGCGTCCACCACGACCGCGCGGCGGCCAAAGGCGATCGCGGCGACGGCGGCGGCGGTATAGTCACCTATGCCGGGCAACGCCCGCAGGCCTTCTTCGGTGGATGGGAATGCGCCGCCATGCTCCGCCGCCACGACGCGGGCGCAGGCGAGCAGGTTGCGGGCCCGCGCATAATAGCCCAACCCCGCCCACGCTGCCATCAGGTCGGCATCCTGCGCCCCGGCAAGCGCTTCGACCGTCGGCCAGCGTTCCGTGAATTTCGTGAAATAGGGAATCACCGCAGCCACCGTCGTCTGCTGCAGCATGACTTCCGAAAGCCACACGCGATATGGGTCGGCGGCGTTGCTTCCCGGCGGCGCGCGCCAAGGCAGGCGGCGCGCGTGAAGGTCGTAATGGGCCAGCAGATCACCGGCGATTTTTATGTGAGTGCCCTCGACGCGCATGGCGGCGCTATGCCATTAAGCGAGCGATGACGGAACGCCCCCCAACGCCGAAAATGAAAAACCGCGATGCCAAGGGCAGCGACCGTCCCCGCGTGGGCGGCCCACGGCAGATCGCCGACCTGATGCCGCAGATCGGCGCGGCCGCGTTTCGCAAATTCGGCTTCGTCCAGTCCAGCATCGTGACGCGCTGGGCCGAAATCGTGGGCGCGCATTATGCCGACATCTCCGCACCCGAATCGATCCGTTTTCCGGTGGGGAAGAAGGCCGGCGGTACGCTGCAGCTGACAGTGATGAGCGGCCATGCGCCGATGATCCAGCATGTGCTGCCCGACATCATTGAACGGGTGAACCGATTTTTTGGCTATGCCGCCGTAGCCAAGATAGCGATGCGCCAGGGCGAAGTGCGTCCCACGCCCGGCGAACGCCGCCCGCCGCCCCGCAACCTGAAACCCGTGCCGGTGGAGCTGGGCGAATCGCTGCGCGATATCGGCGACCCAGAACTGCGCGCCGTGCTGGAATCACTGGCCCAGGGGCTTGCCAATTCCAGCGGCCTGCCCAAGATCAGGTAACAGATGCTTCGGCTTCCATTCAGGACCCACGCTATAGGGATCGGCATATGAGCAAATTTCTCCTGGCCGTGGCCGTGGCGGTCGTCCCAACCGCCCTTGCCGCGGCCCCGGCTGCGAAATGGACTAGCCATGTAGCGCTGTCACCGATTGGCGGCCATGTGCTGGGCAATCCGGCAGCGCCCGCCAAGCTGGTCGAATATGTCAGCTATACCTGCAGCCACTGCGCCCATTTCGTGGCGGAGGCGAGCGGACCGCTCAAGACCGGCTATGTGCAAGGTGGCAAGGTCAGCGTGGAGGTCCGCAACGCGGTGCGCGACAAATATGACCTGGCCGCCGCCCTGCTTGCACGATGCGGGGGGCCAAGGCGCTTCTTCGGCAATCATGAGGCGCTGTTCGCTAACCAGAATGCGTGGATGGAAAAGCTGCAAGTCTACGACCGGGATGCCGCCAAACCAGAGGAGCAGAAGGCGGCGCTGCGCGACATCGGGCAGAAGACCGGGCTGTATGCCCTGATGGCGAAGCGCGGATTCACACCCGCGCAACTCAATGCGTGCATCAACAATGCAGCGTCGATGAAACAGATATTGGCGATGACCGACGAAGCCTGGAAGAAGGTGAAGATCGGCGGCACCCCTGCCTTCACCATCAACGGTGCACTGGCTGGCGGATCAAGCTGGGCGGACTTGCGCGCTGCATTGCCGACCACCGCCCAGTAAACTACAAGCTGATCGACACGCCACAAGCGGAGCCTGAATTACGTGAAAGCCCTTCCCGGACTCGCCCTGATCGCCCTTTCCCTGACTCTGGCCGCCTGCGGCAAAACGGACGCGGGCAATTCGACCGCCACCAGCCCCGTGGACGCCGTTGCGGCCCCCGCCGGAACCAGCTGGTCATCGACGGTGACGGCCACGCCGGACGGCAACTTCGTCATGGGCAACCCGCAGGCAAAGGTGAAGCTGCTGGAATTCGCATCCTATACCTGCAGCCACTGCCGCGACTTCGCCGCCGAAGCGTCGGAAGAAATCCGCAAGATCGTCGACACCGGCAAAATGAACTACGAGCTGCGCAATTTCGTGCGCGATCCCATCGACATCTCCACATCGCTGCTGGCGCGCTGCGGCGGCAAGGACCTGTTCTACCCGCTGTCCGACCAGTTTTTCGCCAACCAGAATGCGATGTTCGAAAAGGCGCAGGGATTGGGCGACGCGAAATATCAGCAGTTGATGAGCGCGCCACCGGCTCAGCGCTTTGGCCAGCTTGCCGATGCCGTGGGCCTCGTCGATTTCGCCAAGCAGCGCGGCATCGCCGAAGATCAGGCGAAACAATGCCTGGCCGACACCGCCGCCGCCGAAAAGCTGGCGAAGGGCGTCGAAACCGCATCGTCGGAATATAAGATCGAAGGCACGCCGACCTTCATCCTGAACGGCACCGTACTGGAAAACACCGCAAATTGGGCGACATTACAGCCCAAACTGAAGCAAGCGGGTCTCTGATTGTCATCCGGGGGGCTGACATTCCATTATTCCTGTTCGGCAGGGCGCGCGGCTGCGCAGCCTTGCCCTGAAGCCGCCCCGTGCAGATAAAGCGGCTCAAACTATCCGGCTTCAAAAGTTTCGTGGACTCCACGGAACTGCGGATCGAGCCGGGGCTGACAGGCATTGTCGGCCCCAATGGCTGCGGCAAGTCCAACCTGCTGGAAGCGATAAGATGGGTCATGGGCGAATCCAGCGCCCGTTCGATGCGCGGCGGCGGCATGGAAGATGTGATCTTCGCGGGCACTTCCACCCGACCGCAGCGCGACTTCGCCGAAGTGTCGCTGCTGACGGTGCGGGAACAGGGCGAGCTGTTTAACGCGGTTGAAGTCGGCGCTGATGGGGAACTGGAGGTCACCCGCCGGATCGAGCGCGGCGCGGGCAGCGCCTATCGCGCCAATGGCCGCGATGTCCGGGCCAAGGACGTCACGCTGATTTTCGCCGACGCCGCCACCGGGCCGCACAGCCCGGCGCTGGTCAGCCAGGGGCGCATCGCCGCCGTCATCGCCGCCCGACCGCAGGAACGGCGCGCCATGCTGGAAGAGGCGGCGGGCATTTCCGGCCTGCATGTCCGCCGCAGGGACGCCGAACAGAAGCTGCGCGCTGCCGAAGCCAATCTGGTCCGGCTGGACGAAATCATGTCCGATATGGAGGCGCGGGCCAGCAGCCTGCGCCGCCAGGCCAAGGCCGCCGAGCGCTATATCCGCCTGTCGGAACAGATACGCAGCGCGGAAGGACGGGTGCTGTTCGCCCGCTGGCGCGAGGCAGCGGCCAGCGCCGAGGCTGCGCGCACCGAGGCGAAGGAGGCGGAGAACGCCGTCATCGCTGCGCAGGAGGTGCAGCGAGCCGCCGCCGTCCACGCCAATGCGGCGGTGGAGGAACTGGCCCGCAGGCGCGCGACCGCTCAAACAGCTCGCGATGAAGCGAATGAGGCCGGGCACAGGCTATCCGCATTACGGTCGGAGCGCGACGGCGTGGTCCGACGGCTGCATGACCTGGCGCAGCAGGCGGACCGGCTGGAAGAGGACCGGCTGCGCGAAGGCGCACTGGCCAATGACGCGGCGGACGCGATCACACGGCTTGGCGATGAAGCCGGGAAGCTGAAAGCCCGCATCGCGGAAACCGAGGCGATGCGCCCCGACTTTGCCACCCGCATCGCCAGGGCCGAGGATGCAGCGCGCGATGCCGAACTGGAACTGGCCAAGGCGATGGCGCGTCAGGCGGGCGAGCAGGCGGAACTACGCGTTGCCGAAGCCGCCTTGACCGCAGCCCGCAGCCAGATGGAGCGGGCGGAGCGTGATACCGCGCGGCTGGAGGCCGAGGCGGCGGCGCTGCCTGACATCGCCCCTCTCAAGCAGAAGGGCGCGGAAGCGCTGGCCGAACAGCAACGCGCATCCGCTGATCGCGACAGCGCGGAAGCGGCGATCCGGCAGGCTGACGCCGCGCGCCAGACAGCCGCCGAAGGTCGCGCCAACGCTGAATCCACTCTGGCGTCGGCGCGAGCCGCGCTGGCGGCGCTCGACAGTGAGGCGGCGGCGATACGGCGTGCGGTCGATCTGGGCAGCAGCGGGCACGCGCGGGCGCTGGATCGGCTGAAGGCCAGCCCCGGCTATGAGCGAGCCTTGGCCGCCGCGCTGGGCGACGATTTGGAAGCAGGAATCGGCGACGATGGCACGCGGCGCTGGGTGGGGGCCGCTCCGCTCGACAGCGATCCGCCTTTGCCTTCCGGTTGTTCGCCTCTTGCCGATCATGTCACCGCGCCTGCCGAGCTGGGCCGCAGGCTGGCACAGATCGCGGTCGCCGACAGAGATGAAGGACAGCCCCTCGCCGTCGGCCAGCGGCTGGTGACCAAAGATGGCCAGATGCGCCGGTGGGATGGTTATGTCGCGGCGGAAGGCGGCGCGGTCGCGGCTGAACGGCTGATCCGCCTCAACCGGTTGGAGGCGATCACCGCTGCCCGCCCGGCCGCGCAAGCGGACGTGGACGCGGCACGTGCCGCGCAGGACGCAGCGACACTCCATGAACGCGACTCTGCGCAGGCGCTCTCAGATGGCCGCGCCGCGCTTTCGAGCGCCGAGCAACGGCTACGCACCGCGTTGCGCGCAGGCGACGAAGCGGCGACCGCGCTGGAACGGCTGTCGGGACGCCGCGAGGCCATCGAAGAACGGCTTACCCAGGCCCATGCCGACCTGAGCGGCGCAAGGGCAGAGCATGATCAGGCGCAGACGGCCCGCGCCGCCATGTCCGACGGCGCGGAAACGCGCGCGCTGGTGGCATCGCTATTACAGCAGAGTGAAAGGGCGCGGACGTCGGTTGGGCAGATTCAAGCGGATCAGGCGCTGGCCGACCGTGCGCTGGCCGCCGACCGGGAACGCATGGGCGCCGCCGACGCCGAAGCGAAGGGCTGGCGCGCACGCGCGGGCGAAGCCGCCAAACGGATCGGCGCGATGGTCGAACGTGGCGAAGCCTTGGCAGAGGAACGCTCTGGCATCGCTGGCGAACCTGACCGGCTCGCCGCCGCGATTGCGCAGTTGAGCGAACGGGATAGCGGGCTGGCGCAGGCCGCAGAAACGGCGCGGCTCACAGAAGCGGAGGCCCAGGTCGCCTTGGGCGTTGCAGAAAACCACGCTGCCCAGGCGGGAGAAAAATTCGCCGAGGCGCGTGAACGGCGCGCCACAACCGTCGCCCGCGCCGAAGCGGCGGACGAAAAGCGGATCGAAGCCACCCGTCTGTCGGGCGAACGTTTCGAATGTCCGCCGCCGCTGCTGCCTGAAAAGCTGGGCTTCGCGAGCGCCGAGGTGCGGATAGCGCAGACGGAGCAGGCGGACCATGACCGGCTGGCGGCGGAGCGGGAGCGTATCGGGCCGGTCAATCTGGTGGCCGCGCAGGAGCTGGAGGAACTGGAAACAACCCAGGCTACCAGCCGCGCGGAAAGCGAGGAACTGACCCAGGCGATCAACCGGTTACGCGGATCGATCGGCAGCCTCAACCGCGAAGGTCGGCAGCGGTTGCTCGCGGCTTTCGAAGCGGTGGACGGGCATTTTCGTCGGCTGTTCACCACCCTGTTCAACGGCGGGCAGGCACATCTGGAACTGATCGACAGCGACGACCCGCTGGAAGCGGGGCTGGAAATCATGGCGCAACCGCCGGGCAAGAAACTGGCCGCGCTGACGCTGCTGTCCGGCGGCGAGCAGGCACTGACGGCGGTGGCGCTGATATTCGGGCTATTCCTGACCAACCCCGCGCCGATTTGCGTATTGGACGAAGTGGACGCGCCGCTGGACGACGCCAATGTCGAGCGTTTCTGCGACCTGCTGGACGCGATGGTGGAGCAAACGGATACGCGCTACCTGATCGTCAGCCATAATGCGGTCACCATGGCGCGGATGCACCGGCTGTTCGGCGTGACCATGGTGGAACGCGGCGTCAGCAGGCTGGTGTCGGTCAATCTGAACGGAGCCGAGGCGCTGCTGGCGGCGGAGTGAGCCGGCTATGCTGCGTCCTGAGCATCGGCCATACGGCGGAACTTGGCTCCTGCCTGCGCAGGAGCATTGCGATCACGACACCGGCCTCAATCGCCGGAACAGGCCCTTCGCTGTCATCGGCTCCAGCATTTCGTCGGGACCTTCCGGGTCCAGCACCTCATGGTCGGCCAGCCAGGTCTGCACGTCGTTGAGATCGGGCGTTACATAGGGACGCAGCGTCCGACCGGGCTTGTCCCGCAATTCCTCAATTCCGGCGACCAGCCCGCGTTCGGCGATGACGGCGGCCACGCGCTCGATCGGCAAGTCGAGATGTTCGGCTATCAGGTTGTTTCGGATCGACAATATCGTTGCTTCCCGCCCGGCGTTGGCGGGCAGGCTGGCGTCGATAGTCATGTCACATTCCGTGTCGAGCCGCAGCGAGCGGTTGTTCATGTTGGACGAACCCACGCGGATCACGCGGTCATCGATAATCAATATCTTGGCATGGACGTAGATCGGCTCGCCACGGACGGTGAAGGGATGGTAGATGCGCAACCGGCCATGAACGTCGCGGGCGCGCAATGCTTCCACCAGCCGGGCGCGGGCCGTGTCCATGGCCTGCTGTTCCAGCCAACCATCCGCCTGTTCCGGGTTGATAATGACGATGTCGGGACCATCCGGCTCGCCAAGCCGCGCCGCCAACGCTTCGGCAATGCGACGAGACGCGAAATATTGGCTTTCGGCGTAGATGGTCCGCTTCGCCGACGCGATCTGGTTGAGGTAGAGCCGCTCTATCTCCAATACCGGCTGCTGGTCGTCCATTTCCGGCGCGGAGCGGGAGATGGCGACATCCACCTGTTCGAACTGGACGGCCAGCGCGTCGGGCCAGCAATCATGTTCGCCCTCTATGGATTCCAGTTCGCCACCGCCTGCCTTGCTCCAGCGCGCGCGGGCATGATTGCCCAGCACCATGGCTACATCCCCCTGCAAGGCGGTGGTCGCGTCATGCCAAGGGCCATAGGGGACGTCGTCGGGATGCCGCCGGTTGGGGTCGCCATCGCGATGATGGCGGGTGTCCCATCGATCGGACGTCATGTCGATGCCGCCGCAAAAGGCGAAACAATCGTCGATCACCACGATCTTCTGGTGATGCGATGCGGCGGGCGGGTGATGACTGTCCAGCTTCACATGGATGCGCTTGTGAGTCATCCACTTGACCGTAGTGAACAGGTTGTTCGGCTGCACCATCGACTTCATTGCGCCCACGTCCCAGCGCAACAGGAATATCTCAAGTTCCGGCGTCTGTTCGACCAGCCAGCTGATGAAATCGCCGATGATGACGGGCGCATCATCCTTTGCCTCATCCTCCCGGACCAGGCTGATCGCCGCGTCGAAATCCCAGCCGATCAGCATGATCCGCTGCTTGGCCTTCATCATCGCAGCGCGGGCATGGCGGAAATAGCATTCGGCGTCGATGATGACGCTGGCCTTGGCGGCACGGGCTATGCGCCAGCAATCCTCGCTTTCGCGCGGGGCAGTCATGCGCTGCCCACGACCAGGCAGCCCATGAACATCAGCAGCCCGGCGAAGCGATTGGACCGGAATTTGTGGAGAGGGTCGACGCCGTCCTCCGTCAGCGTTGCCGTCTGCCAGCCGAGGTGAACGGCCATAGGCAGCAGTGCCGCCAGCGCCAGCAGCTGCGGCCTCAACTGCCAAATCGCGCCGGCCCAAAGCGCGAGCGCGACAAGGTAGCAAAGCGATACGCCGACACGGACGTGCCGACCCATCGAAAGGGCGCTCGACCCGATGCCGATCAACGCGTCATCCTCCCGGTCCTGCAGCGCATAGATGGTGTCATAACCCACGACCCAGAAAATCGTGCCACCATAAAGCAACAGTCCGGGCGTCGTCAGCGAACCCACAACCTCGCTCCAGCCGACCAGCGCCGCCCAGGAAAAGACGAGGCCAAGCCACAGCTGGGGCCAGCCGGTTATCCGCTTCATGAAAGGATAGGCCGCGACAAGCGCCAGACTGCCCAGCGCAACGATCTGCGCGGGCTGGCGCAGTTGCAGCAGGACGACAAGGCCGATCAGGCAGAGCAGGACCAGCCACGCCCAGGCCATGTTGACGGAAATCGCGCCGCTCGCCAGCGGGCGCGCTGCGGTGCGCGCCACCTTGCGATCGAGATCGCGGTCGACAATGTCGTTGAACACGCACCCCGCGCCGCGCATCGCGATGCTGCCGACCAGCAGCCACAGGATAAGCGTCCAGCCTTCGCCTGCGCCCCCCGCCAGCGCCGTCGCCCATGCGCCCGGCCAGAACAGCAGCCACCAGCCGATCGGCCGGTCGAACCGCGCCAGCAGCGCGAGCGCCCGCGGCGTTTCCGGCAGGCGAGCGAGCAGGCCGCGCGCCTGCGTGTCGGGAACTATGCTGTCACTCAACGTCACGCTCGCTTGTCGAAGGGCCGTTCTTCCTCTTTAGAGAAATGGAAGGGTCCGACAAGCTCGGTCCGAACGGAGTGCAAGGATATGAACGCAACCCCTGCCTGGCCGCCACAGAGCGCGCCGCGCCTGCATGTCGAAACGCAGTTGGGCGAAGGTGTGTCCGTGCCGGTCGATGGTAACCCCGCCCATTATCTTATCAGCGTCATGCGGGTGAAGCCTGATGACATCGTGCTGCTGTTCGACGGACGGTCAGGCGAATGGGCGGCGCGGGTACGGGACATCCGTAAACGCGACCTCGTGCTGGAATGCGTGCAACAAACCAGGCCGCTGGACGATGTGCCCGATTTCTGGCTGTGTTGCGCACCCATCAAAAAAGGGCGCATCGACCTGATTGCCGAAAAGGCGTGCGAACTGGGCGTTGCCAGACTGCAACCCGTGCTCACCCGGCGAGCGGTCGTGGACAAGCTCAACCTCGACCGGTTGCACGCACATCTGGTCGAAGCGGCGGAGCAATGCGGGCGGACTGCGCTGCCCGAACTGGGGGGGCTCATCAAGCTGGACGCCCTGCTGCGCGACTGGCCGCAGGAACGCTGGCTGTTCTTCGCCGATGAGGCCGGCGGGGAAGCGCTGGCGACAAGTCTGGCCGCGCATCCCGGCCCGGCGGCGTTCCTGATCGGCCCCGAGGGCGGATTCGACCCGGCAGAACGCGACGCCATCCGCGCACTGCCAAAGGCGGTGCCAGTGTCGCTAGGCCCCCGCATCCTGCGGGCGGAAACGGCGGCAATCGCGGCGACGAGCGCATGGATGACGATTAATGGCGATTGGGGCGAGCGGGATCGGTCCACGATGACGGCATAGCTCAAAGCGCCTTTCCAGAGGCTTTAGCGCGGCAGCTGGATGGTGATGGTGAATAGACCGCCAGCCGTCAGCATATGATTTTCCCCTTAAGGGCGACGGCCGCCCGATTATCGCGCTTATTCGCGAAATTTGGCCGTCTTATACTTTTACACATGGTTGCAGACGGCCTATATCGGCCGCGCCGTCATCTGATGGCGTAGGCTCGATGTGGCACGGGATCTTGCGCCCAGGTTCCACGGAAGGCGGAACTGGGCTTTTTTTAAGATCGGAAAAGCGAAGATAATGAACAATCCTAATGCCAATGCAGCCAACGATATTGCATCACATCTCCACTCCTTCACGAATCTGACGGCTCATGCGCAAACTGGCCCCCTGGTCATGGCGCGCGGCGACGGGGTCTTCGTGGAAGACGACAAGGGCAACCGCTATCTTGAGGCCATGTCGGGCCTGTGGTGCGCGTCGCTCGGCTTCAGCAATGAGCGCCTTGCCAAGGCGGGCAGCGATGCCTTGTACCAGCTGCCTTACTATCACACGTTCACGGGGCGCTCGAATCCGGCCGCAGCTGCGCTTGCCAGCAAGCTGATATCGATGGCACCGGTGCCGATGTCGAAAGTATTCTTCGCCAATAGCGGCTCTGAAGCGAACGACACTACGGTAAAGCTGATCTGGTATTATAATAATGCGATCGGCAGGCCGGAAAAGAAGAAGATCATCGGACGCGTCAACGCCTATCATGGCGTGACCGTTGCGGCGGCAAGCATTGGCGGGATCCCCGTCAACCATCGCGATTTCGACCTGCCTATCCACAACATCATGCACGTCGATTGTCCGCATCATTTCCGTTACGGGCTGCCTGGGGAAAGCGAAGAGGATTTCGCGACGCGCATGGCCGACAACCTTGAACAGCGCATCCTGCAGGAAGGCCCCGAAACGGTCGCGGCATTCTTTGCCGAACCCGTCATGGGCGCGGGCGGCGTCATTGTTCCGCCCGCCACATATTTCGACAAGGTGCAAAAGGTACTGGCGAAATATGACGTGCTTCTGGTTGCCGATGAAGTCGTGTGCGGTTTTGGCCGGACCGGCGAAATGTTCGGGTCCACCACCTACGGAATGAAGCCTGACATCATCAACACCGCAAAGGCGCTGTCGTCCGGCTACGCTCCCATCTCAGCAGTGATGGTCAATGAGAAAATCTATTCGGCCATCGCTGAGAATAGCGGCAACATCGGCACTTTTGGCCATGGCTTCACCTATTCGGGCCATCCGGTCAGCTGCGCGATCGCGCTCGAAACGCTGAACATCTATGAAGAGGACAACATCCTCGCGCATGTCCAATCCCTGACGCCGCAATTCCAGAAGGGGTTGCGCAGCTATGAAGGCCACAAGTTCGTCGGGGAAGTGCGCGGAGTGGGGCTTATCGGCGCCATCGAACTGTTCGCGGACCCGGCGAACCGCGTTCCCTTCGATCCGGCGGCGAAGGCTGGCTCGCGGATCGTGGAAATCGGGCTGGAACAGGGCATCATCGTGCGGGCTTTGGGCGATATCATTGTCCTGTGCCCGCCGCTCATCATCACGTCCGAGGAATTGGATGAGCTGTTCGAGCGCTTTGCCCGGACCATCGCCATTTTCGAGAAGAGCGTCTCGTAACGGCATCGCCACCGACTAGAGCATGATCCGATCACAGCCGATCGGATCATGCTCTAATTATCTTTTGTTCCGCATTTTCCGAGTCAGCAGATGAGTTCATCTGCTCCGAAATGCTTTAGGAATAGCGGCTGATGGCAAGGTCGGCGGTTTCGATTTCCGGCTTACGACCGCCGATGATATCGGCGATCACCTGGCCAGAACCGCAGGCCATGGTCCATCCCAACGTACCATGACCGGTATTGAGGAACAGGTTGGGAATATTCGTACCACCGATGACTGGCGTGCTGTCGGGGGTCATCGGTCGCAGCCCTGACCAGAAGGTCGCCCCGCCAAGATCGCCCGCCCCGGGAAAGAGCGAACCCACCGAATATTCCAGCGTATCCCTCCGCGCCTTGGGCAGCCCCTTGGAATAACCTGACAGCTCCGCCATGCCGCCGACCCTGATCCGGTCGCCCAGTCGCGTGATCGCGACCTTGTAGCTTTCATCCAGCAGGGTCGAAACCGGTGCGCGTGGTTCATCGACAATCGGCACCGTGATCGAATAGCCCTTCACCGGATAGACCGGCAGCCTGATCCCCAAGGGTGCCAACAGCAGCGGGGAATAGCTGCCCAGCGCCACCAGATAAGTGTCTGCCTGAACGCGCCCCTGGTCCGTTTCGACATGGCTGACCTTGCCGTCATTCGTCACGATCCGCGCAATGGTTCGCCCATTAAGGAAGGTCACGCCGCTGGCCTTTGCCATGGTGGCCAAGGCATTGGTGAACTTGAAACAATCGCCGGTTTCATCGTTCGGAAGCCGCAGCCCCCCCGCCAACGGAATGTCGCTGCTGGCGAGGCCAGGTTCAGCCGCGATGCAGCCTGCCGCGCCCAGCACTTCGAACGGCACGCCGTCGGCCTTGAGCACCGCAACATCCTTGCCGATGCCGTCGAGCTGCTTCTGTTCGCGGAACAGCTGCAGCGTTCCCTGGCTCCGCTCATCATAAGCAATGCCGGTTTCCGTCCGCAGGTCGATCAGCCGGTCACGGCTATATTCCGCGAGCCGTACCATCCGGCTCTTGTTGATCGCATAGGACCGCTCATTGCAGTTGCCCAGCATCGCCGTCATCCAGCGCAACATCGCCATATCCATTTGCGGGCGCAAAATCAGCGGGGCATGCTTCATGAACAACCAGCGCAACGCCTTCATCGGGATCCCCGGCGCCGCCCAGGGGGAGGCATAGCCAGGGGAAATTTCCCCCGCATTGGCAAAGCTGGTTTCCAGCGCTGGGCCGTCCTGCCGGTCGATCACGGTCACTTCGTGCCCCGCCTGCGCCAGATACCAGGCGGATGTCACACCGACGACTCCGCTGCCCAGAATAGCGACCTTCATGCCGTAATGCTCCGTTTCTGATCGACCCGCGCCGCCCCGACAATCTCGCGACGATAGCGGCGACCCAATTGGGTCAGGATTTCATAGGAAATGGTGCCCGCGTCGGTGGCCACATCATCGATCGTCTGGTGAGGACCGATCAATTCCACCGCCGCGCCGGGGTAAAGCAGTTCTGCGGGCACATGGGTCACGTCCAGTGTGATGCTGTCCATCGACACCCGCCCGGCGATCGGCACACGAATGCCCGCGATAAAGGCCGACCCGCAATTGCTCAGATGTCGCGGCCAGCCATCGGCATAGCCGACCGGAATGGTCGCGATCCGGCTTTCGCGCTCGCACTTGTGGGTCAGGCCATAGCCCACGCCAGCGCCCGCCGCGATGGTGCGCAGCTGGACGATCCGGGCCTCCAGGGCGACGACGGCGCGCAGCGGGCGAGCGCCCATTTGCGCCACCCCGCCATAAAGCGCGATGCCGGTCCTGACGATATCGAAATGTCCGCGCGGCAGAAAGCTGCCACCGCTATTGTCGAGCGAGCGGGGCACGTCGGGGAAATGCCGGGCCAGTGCTTCGAAATTCGCGGTTTGCTGCGCGTTGAAGGTGGAGTCCGGCTCGTCGGCGCAGGCCAGATGGCTCATGATCAGCCGCACATCGATACCCGCAAGCCGTTCGGGCTGATCGGCAATGATCGCGACCTCCTCCGGCGGCAGACCGAGGCGCGCCATGCCGCTATCGACCTGAAGCGCGGCAGGCAGAGGGCGACCCATGTGCTGCGCCAACGCACTCCACCGTTCGATCTGGTCTAGTGAGTTGAGCACGGGCGTCGCCCCGGTGGCAGCGCACTCCGCTTCCGCGCCGGGCGGCAGTCCGTTGAGAACAAACAACGGGATATCGGCGGGCAAGGTGGGCTTCAGGGCAATGGCTTCACCCAGTTGTGCCACAAAGAAATGGTGGCAGTTCGCCTTCAGCAATGTCTGCGTCACAAGCTCTGCACCGATGCCATAGGCATCGGCCTTGACCACCGCCGCGACCGACGCTGGCGCGACCTGCCGTTGAAGCGCGCGATAATTTTCAGTGAGCGCATCCAGATCGATGCGTAACACGGCTCCGGCACTATCCACACATTGCATGGCGCTTCCTTTCACAAGGAATATTTATCGCCATTATCCGGTCATATATTCCCAAAATGTCGAAGGATCGGCTATATTATCAGAAATATTAGTCGATTATTCGCAGGAAACGCAGGATGTTGAAATCAATGGATGGGACGGATCGGGCCATCATCCGCGCCCTAAGGCTCAACGCTCGCCGCCCGAATGCCGAAATAGCGGCAGAGGTCGGCCTGTCGCCATCAGCCTGTCACCGTCGAATCCGCATGTTGGAAGATGCCAGCGTCATTCGCGGCTATACCGTAATCACTAGCGCGCTGGACGCGGAGGCGCGCGGCGTCGATGTGCTGGTACAGGTGACGCTGGAGCGGCAGACCGAGGACTATCTCGCTCGATTTGAACATGCGGTACGGCAGTGCCCGGAAATACGCGAATGTTTCCTGATGACCGGCGGCGTGGATTATTGGCTGCGCGTGCAGACTGACAGCGTCGAATCCTACGAAGCCATCCATAGTGAGCTATTGTCGCGCATGCCCGGTGTAACCCGCATCAGCAGCAGCATCGCAATGCGCGATGCGCTGCGCCCGCCGCGAACGAAGAGGCGTTAGCAGCCGGGGGACATCGCGGCTTTACGAAAGCGCTTGGCCTCCTATGATACCCAACAAAATGGGAGGATGAAGTGGACAAGGCGCAAATCGAAGCGAAGGCGGCCGAGCGCCTGGTTTCCGGGCAGGCGTGGGACGACTTCTGCGACGTGCTGAAAGTGGCGGGTCGGTTGATCGACGAATATGGCGGCCAACCGTCCGACCTCGACCGGGCGGAATATTACCGCTTCCTCTCCCGCGTTGCGCGATCGAGCCTGGAGCGACTGGTCGAAAATGCGGAGCCAACCCGTCCGCGCCTGCGCGATATGGTGTGGCGGCAGTCGATCAACGTGCAGTGCCCCGACCATGACCATCTGATGTGCCAGTTCGATGAGGCGCGGGATTATCGTATCACCGGCACGCGCGGCACCATCCCCTATTTTGTCATGGCCGTGCTGACTGCGCCCGTGCCGGGCGATGCAGCCGCGCGCGACTGGGCGACCGAGGGGATCGACGGGCTGAAGGCGTTCGATCCTTCCAACCTCAAGACGACCGCTTTCCTGGGCAGTCAGCAGCTTCATGTCGAAGATGACGGCACATTCGAAGTCATCCTGTCGCAGGATGATCCCGGCGAAGGCAAGAACTGGCTGAAGCTGAATGCCGACACCAATTGCATCCTCATCCGCCTGGTCTGGCATGAACGGGGCAAGGAAATCGCGCCCGTCATGCGGATCGAACGGATGGATGAAGCCCAGCCCCGCCCCATCACCCCGGCTCTGATGGCCAATAACCTCGCCTGGGCGGCGCAGGGCGTACTGGGCTATGCCGAACTGGTGCGCAACTGGTGGCAGGGCGGCCAGGGCGATTTCGCGTCCAGGCCCAACCGGCTGGATTATAGCCGGGCGCAATATCTGTCGAACGGGGGCGTCCCGGACCGGCACTTCGCCTTCGGCAGCTGGCAGGTGGACGCGGACGAGGCGCTGGTGATCGAATTCACGCCGCCCGAATGCGAATATTGGAACTTCCAACTGTGCAACATCTGGCAGGAAAATCTCGACACGTTTGAAGATGGCGGCGGGTACGTCACCAAGTTCAAGCGGGTACAGGAAGCGGACGGCACGGCGCGTATCGTCATCGCGGCGCGCGACCCCGGCATCGGGGGCAACTGGATCGACACGTTCGGCCACGACAAGGGCATGTGGGGCCTGCGCCTGATCCGCACGGAAAAAACGGCACCGGTCAAACTGTGGCGCGTGCCGCTGGCCGCGCTGGAGGCGCGGGGCAACCAGGCGCTCGATCCGGCGTTGGCGGTCGATACCGGCCAGTTCGTGGATTGATCCATGGCTGTGCTGTCCCTTGACCATGTCAATATCCGCACGACCGACGTTCCGACAACCATGGCCTTTTTCCGTGACCTGCTGGGACTGCGCGCGGGGATCGCGCCCGGCGCATCCTCCATCGATCAGGGCTGCTGGATCTATGACGGACAGGATCGAGCCATTGTCCATATCGGGCCGGTCGATGCCGCCTATCCAAGCGACGGCATCGCCCCCTTCACCCCGGCGCGAGGCGGTGGGTCAGTTCACCACGTGGCGCTGGAATGCGATGGCTATGAAGAAATGACTACACGCCTGAAGGATGCAGGGCTGACGACGGCGCAGAACGACATCCCCTCCATCGGCCTGCGACAGCTATTCGTGACCGAAGCCAACGGCATCCTGCTCGAACTCAACTTTCGGGAGTATTGATCATGCTGGGGCCTTCCGACCTGGTCCTGTGTGGCCCGCCCCTTGCTCATGTTCCGCTGCTTGACCGGCTAGCCCCCGCGCAAAAGGCCGGGTTCGCGGCTGTTTCGATCACACCGGGGGATTTGTGGTCGCTGGAAGAACAAGGCGTTTCCCTACGCGACCTGTCGGCTCGCCTGCCTGACCACGGCCTACAATTGGCGGAGGTCGATTGCATCGGCTGCTGGTTGCCGTCCCATGCCCATGCGCCCGCCGATGCGCGCTTTCGCGAATCGCTCCTGGCCCTGACACCTGAACGGGTGGTCGATTTGGCGGCGCGAGCAGGCGCGCGCTCCGTCGTGGCGGTCGAGTTGATGGGCGTGACGTCGTCACTGGATGAGGCAGCCGAAGCATTCGCGCACGTCTGCGATCTGGCGGCGGAGCATGGCTTGCCAGTGCATATCGAGTTCCTGCCCTTTGGCGGCATCCCCGACCTTGCCGCCGCATGGGCCATCGTGGAAGCTGCCGGGCGGCCAAATGGCGGATTGACACTCGACAGCTGGCACCTTTTCCGCAGCGGTTCGACGCTGCAGCAACTTGCAGCGATACCTGGCGAACGCATCTTCACCGTGCAGATCAACGACGCACCGGCCAGTCCCGGCGCAGACCTGTTTGAAGAAACGATGACGGGCAGACTGCTGCCGGGCGAAGGCGACTTCGATTTGACCGGCTTCATCCGTACGCTCGACCAGATTGGAAGCAACGCACCGATCGGCGTCGAAGTCTTCTCCCAAGCGCAGGCGGGGGCGACGATGGAGCAAATATCAATGGCCTGGGCTTCCAGCGCACGGGCGACAATCGAAAAGGCGAGGAACAGTGATGAGCGATAATGGTCAGCCGATCGGCGCGGCAGTGGTGGGCACCGGCTTTGGCCTGTTCACGCATGTCCGCGCCCTGCGTGAGGCGGGGTTTGAAGTGCGTGCCATCGTTGGCCGGAACCGGGAACGCACCGCGCAACGCGCCGCGCCGCTGGGCATTGCGCTGGCGTCGGACAATCTGGAACAGGTGCTGGCTGACGATCCCGCGATCCGGCTGGTTACCGTCGCCACGCCGCCTCATACGCACTACGCCCCGGTCATGCAGGCGATCGCCGCCGGACGTGCGGTGATGTGCGAAAAGCCCTTTGCCAGGGATCTGGATCAGGCACGCGAAATGCTGGCCGCAGCGGAAAAGGCGGGCGTCGTCCATGGGCTGGGGGCGGAGTTCCGCTTCGACAGCGCGCAGGCGCTGCTGCGCCGTGTCGTCAAGGACGGGCTGATCGGCGATCCGCTGATGTTCAGCCGCATCTATCAGCAGCCGGGCCAGGGCGAGGATGAACCGCTGGCGGACTGGTGGACGGACGCCAGCCAAGGGGGCGGCTTTCTGGGCGCTTTCGGTACGCACATGATCGATCAGCTGCTCTCCACCCTTGGCCCCATCAGGGCAGTGAGCGCGATCCTGCGCAAGCTGACAACGACCCGGCCTCGCATGACGTCGGATGATTTTTACAACGTCCAATTCGTGACCGAGGGCGGCTGCCAGGGTGTGATCGAGGCCGCGATGAACTTCCCCGGCCCGTTCGTCATGGCAACCAAGGTGGCTGGCACGAAGGGTGCGGCCTGGATACAGTCGGGCGCGACTTTTGGCGATCCAGAGGAAGTGTGGCTGAAGGACGCGCAAGGGGCGCGCCGGATCGACATGCCTGCCGAACTGATCAACCCCGCGCCCGAGCCATTTCCCGTAACCGAACTCATCCAGACCGAAATGGACCGTTGGCACACGCAGGGTTTCGACGTCGCGCCCTATACCAAGCTGTTCGGTCAGATGAAGGCGCGGATGACCGGCACCACGCCGCCGCTCCCCGATGAAGGCGGCACCTTCCATGACGCGGCAGCCGGTCAGGCGGTGCTCGATGCGGCGCGGCGATCCGCCGCCGAACGTCGCTGGGTCGAAGTGGAAACAGTTTGATGACCCGCTCGCTTCGCCTGCCCTGACAGCGTAGCAGCAGGTCGATTTCGAGATTCGAGCATTCCGGCCAAGCATCCATCCTTGCCGGGATGGCTACCACTTTTTCGCAGCTGCTCCATTTCTATGACGGAGGTGCACCGACCGAAACATGACCTATCCTGAATGCGCGTTTTCCCAGCGTGCGAATTCAGGAGGTCATGATCCTTACCACTCAACCGTTCTGCCCCACATTGCTGGGCATCGACCGGATCGATCAACCACCCAGCCACGATTGCATCATCTGTCGCGTCAGGCGGGACGGCAGAGTCGGTCGTAGACATCGCTGACCTTCTGGCTGTGGACCACTTCGCTAAAGCGATGACGGGCATCGACCTGCGCGCTGGTGGCCATGGCGGCTGCGGCAACCGGGTCGCGGCTGAGCCGAGCGCATTGGTCGGCCAGCGCGCCGGCGTCGTCGGGATCGACCAGCACGCCCATCCCTCCTTCCAGCGCTTCGATATTGCCGCCCGATCGCGCCGCGACGATGGGGGTTCCGGCCAGCATCGCTTCGACAAGCGTACGGCCAAAGGGTTCACGCACCGCAGGCACCACAAGCTGGTCGCAAGCGGCGATCCAGAAAGCGCCCGGGGTACGATAGCCCATCAGCTTCACCTGATCGCTGACTCCCTTCCTGCCGATGCGGCGCTGCAACGCGGCGTCCATGGACGGCATGACCGATTCGCCAAACATGACTCCCACCACCGGCCGGTCGAGCTTTTGGCGCAGCGCCGCCATCATGTCGATGAACAGCAGCGGTCGCTTGCGAGCGATGAACGCGCCGAAAAAGCCGAGGACCAGCGTGTCGGGCGTGATGGCCAGTTCGCGGACCAATGTTTCGCGTGCATGGACCCGGTCGATGCTCATGTCCGGGTTGAACGGGCTGTGGACCACGACCGCCTTCTTGCGCGCCGACCAGCGGCCCGGCGATGGCAGTGAGAAGGACGATACGGTCAGCACCTGATTGGCGAGCAGCGGGGCAAGCAGGCGCAGCCCCAGCGCGCCAGGATCTCCGCGATGATGCCAGACAAGCTTGGCCCCCGCCAGCCGCGCCGCAAGCGCCCAATTGGCGTTGGTCTGACCGTCATTCACATGGACGATGTCGATCCGGTGGCGTTGCAGGAAACGAACGCGCGGCCAAATGCCCCCCATGGTACGCGCGAACTTGCGTATCGTGAACGGCTCGCTCGGAACGAACAGGCCGCAGCTTCCGGGATCGTCCAGTTGCTTCTGATCCGCGAAAAAGCGCGCGATCCTGCCATCAGGTAATTCCGGCACGACAACGACATCGTAGCGGGCGGGGTCAAGTCGGTTGAGCAAGCCTTTTACCGAAATGTGGCTGCCGCCAACCGTGTCCCCCGAAAAAGGAAAGCATAGCCGCACCCGCGCATAACCGGGGGCAGCATTCAGACCATTTTCGTTCAGCGGAACCAGGGAAGGTGACAGGGCCTTCATCTAGAAATCGCTCCTTTGGATCACCGCCCGCGATAACGCGTCGAGAAACTGGTCGAGATTGGCGAGTCCGTCCCCATCCGCGTCCTCCCAGGCGTCGGCGCGGCGCGGATCGGTCCCCTTGCGCGATTCCCAGCCGTCATCCATGCCGTCGCCATCGGCATCTGGATAGGCGGTGCCCGGATCTATTTCGTCGATCACGCCCGGCTGCTGGACAATGCGGCCCGTGCGGTCGCGAAGCTGATTGATCGTCCGGCGGTCGAACGGATCGCGGGGGAACGCCCCCGCTTCGCGCAGGACCTGATCATATGCCAGCCGGGCAGACAGGGGCGCGATAGTGACAGGACAGGGCAATGTCGTCACTTCGGCTTCTTCGATCAGGGGCGATTTACGGACGAACTCACCTTCGAACTGATTGTCGGCGATGTAGACCTTCGCCAACCCCTTAGTACCTACCACATTGCGCGTGATGCCGATGGTCGTGGCATGCGTATTCTTACCCGCGATGAAGCTGTTGCCTATCAGCGCAACAGGACTACCCCCATAGGTTTCCCAAATTTCCGCGAATTCCGACTGGGCATTGTAGAAGACGTTGTTGATGACCTCTGTGCAGGAACCGGGCGGGAAATTGATGTCGGGGTTGCGGTCGCCATTGTGGGCGCAAAGATTTCCGATGAAACTGAAATGCTGCGCATCCTTGGGATCGCTCGCCAGAAGCGCGCATTTGTCATGCCTGGGAATGCCTTCGGCAAAGATCGAGTTGCTGACCGTGATCCAGTCATTGTCGCCATAGCCATTGACCAGTTCATCGCGCGCCCAGCTGCCGCTGACATGGTCAAGGATGACCCGTTCGCTATTTTCGATCGTGAAACTGTCCTCCGATCCCCGGATTCCGCCTATGCGGTCATTGCGAACGCGAATATGGCGAACCACGATATCGTGCGTATTCTTGATAAGAAGGGGCGTGAGGCCCAGCGGTCCACCCTCATGCGCCAATGTGATGCCCCCTCCAGGAGCCGTCTGGCCCGCAATCGTGAGGAAGGGGTTGCGAATGATGGGCGGCTTCGTAGTGAAGCGGATCAGCCCCGCTACCCGAAACACGCAGACACGCGGCCCCTGCGCGTCGATGCAAGTGCGCAAGGAACCAGGGCCGCTATCGGCCAAGCTGGTGACAGCGATCACCCGCCCTCCGCGACCGCCGTTGCTGGCCGCGCCGTAGCCGACCGCGCCAGGAAAGGCCCGCTGGCCCTTTACGCCGTGGGGCGCGGTCTGGGATGCGTTGGTGGCACCGGAACAACCAGCGATCACGATGACTGCAGGCAGAATTAGGCCTGCCCCTGCGCGGATCGCTCGCCGCACGCTGGCCTTGGGAGCCGCAAAGAACATGTGCAGCGCAAGGCACCCCCGCCCGATAAGTCCCGGTCGCGCGCCCGCTATATTTTTGCCGCCTGTTTCACCTGCATCCGACGGCGGATCTCCATCGTGGGGATGATAGATAGCGTGCGTCACCAAATGTCCCTTGTCCGCCCGCGCCCGCTGCCCAGCGCAACGCCTTGCAGGCCGCATCCCTTATCCCGTCACGCCAAGGCGGGATCAACGGAGCAGGAGGCTGATGCCACGGCAAATTTGGGTAGATGCACCAGCCAGGAAGGAGCGATGGCGTGCCAAGCCCATGCGCTGGCCCAGATGTCCAAAGGGCTAGCCATTATGCGCTCATGGCTGTCCCGAAGACCGATTGCTCCGGCCATCGTGCAAAGGCACGGTCCCAAAGCCCTGGGAGGAGGGAAGGATGACCATTTCCGCGAATATGCCCAGCATCCCGCATGGCCCGCTGCCCGGCACATCCATGGCCGGGGACAAATGGGACAGTATCGCCCGCTATTCGTTGCTGACGTCCATCTTCCTGAGCGGCTGGTTCATTCTGCGCGTCGGCTCGGTCAATTTCACCCTTTCAGATGCCGCCCTTCTGATCTGCATCATCATCACCGCCGCGCGCGGACGGTTGGGGGCCATGCCCTTCGGTTCGCTTACGCCCTTTTGGGTAACAGGGCTGGCCATGATGCTGGGCGGCCTGTTTATCGGATCCATCATGAACGGCGATCCGCTGCGCTGGGTCAATATCGCGCTGCAATACAGCGTCTCCTTCCTACTGATCCCGATGGTTCTGATGCAACAGGATGACCAGGCGCGACGGATCGGGCCACTGCTGTTCATGCTGGGGATCGTGCTTTCGCAGATCGTCGGCATCACCGTGCCCCTCCTCTTCACGCCCAGTGACACGCTGCCCTGGCTGGGCACGGGACTCTACACCGGCAACCAGCGGCTAGGGTCGCTGTCCGGCGAGCCCAACAGCAACGGAGCGGTTATATCCTTCGCCATGCCCATGTTGCTCTATGCAGTACGCCAGCGGCTAATCTCCCTCTATCTCGCGCTCGCCTGCCTGCTGTTGTTGGTCTGGGGACTTTTGCTATCGGCGTCCTTTACCGGGTTCAGCGCGACGCTGTTGACGGTTTTCGTCTGCCTGCTGCTGCTGGGCGGTTTTCGCTATATCGCTGGGCTGGCGGTCGTAATGGGCGCGGCCTTCGGCCTGCTCATCGCCAGCGGGACTCCCTTGCCCAAGGCATTTCAGGAACGAGTCGGCAACGCCGTGGAAAGCGGCGACCTGACTCAGGCAGGCACCTTCACGGGCCGATCCGAATTGATCAAGGAAGCCTGGACCTTTACCGAACAATATAGTGTCATCGGTATGGGCGTCGACCGCTACCGGGAACTGAGCGCGCATGACAATCCAGTACATAATCTGTATCTGCTGATCTGGAACGAAGGCGGCATCATTGCCTTCACCGGTCTTATCCTTCTGCTATCCTTGCTGTGCCTGTTGACGGTGGGCGGGTTACGCGATCGGGAGCGAGGGGTCCCCGCCATTGCAGTGCTGCTGGTGTTTTTGATCTACACCCTGTCATACCCGCATATGTATTCCCGCATGTGGGTCATGCCGGTGATGATCATGCTGGCCCTGCTTTATGGTCCGCGACGCGCGGCGGATACACATCGCTCCCAGTACATCTATTCAACCCCCATCGGCCCGCAGCAGATGCCCAGTTTCTGATACGCTGCGTCACCAGGTGGTCAGGCAGCACCGATCAGCAGGGTCACGTCATCGGTCCTTGGATTACGGGAACCATGGGCCGCCGCCTTGCCACCCAGATGGACAACACGGTGCAGGACATTGGGCAAGCCAAGAACATGGCTGGCGATCGTGCCGGGGAACACTGCCAGCGTATCAAGATCAATAGGCAGGTCATGCCATTGTCCCCCCGCAAACACCTGGGTCAGCGTGCGTTCCCGCCGACCGCACAGTGCGGTGAGATAGCGATAATCATAATGCGCGCCCTCGATCACGCGCTGCCCTGACGCGACCTGCCGCGATGGGTCCCGCCTCAGCAACACATTATTCACGCGCCGGGCCACTCGCCGCACTGCCGGTATATGCGCCAACAATCCGTAGAGGTCGGACAAGCCGCGCGGACTCAGCACCCCGGCCGCCTTCCATCTTTGCTCATCCAGCGCACAGCCCGCTCGTCCCCAGCGTCCCATGGAATTACGGGCGAGTGCGCCCAGATTCGCGAAATCTTCAGCCGTTTCCTGATATTTGAGACGTTGGACCGCCACCTCGAAATGGCCGGGCAAGGTGCCTTCCGGGATTATCGCAGCCATCAGTTGCTGGCCGAGCGTCCAGCAATGGTCAAGTACCGCCTGGCTCGGCGCATAGTGACTTTCGTCCTGAACGAAGGAAGCTGGCCGGGCGGCTACTCGCCCAGTCTCCTGTTCCCGCGACAGTGCCATTTTCCGGGCGATGTAGCCGTGCCTGCCCGGTTGAAAGTAAAATAGGTCACCCAGACTCGCCGTTATGTCAGCGGAGCCGTGATAATTTCGGGCAATGTTCACCAATGACGCCTGCCAGGGAAGCTGCTCCTCATCATTCTCCAGCAGATCCCGCCAAAGCGTCGAGACCAGTTCGGGGCAGTGGATCAGCACGGCAGCATTTCCGGCAGCGAAAAGGCGCGCCAGTGACCCGGCCTTCACGTCCTGCAACCCGATACTGGTTATCACTGAATATTTCCCGACATTGCCCGCTCGTTTTATGGTTCGGAATTCATGGCGCAATTGTCGGGAAGGGGAAGCTCATAATAGTCATGAAGTGGAAACATATATCGACCGACGAGACTGAATAGCATCCTGCCGAGGGAGAGCGGCGAAGCAAAGGTCCGTCGAACAAGGAAGGCCGACTACGCGCGCCTCATCCTAAGGGTTAGCTACAATGCGCACCGCTGGCTCCCGATGCGCTTTTGCACTGCAGGACCGCAGCAATCATACCCATCTCAAGGGAACGGCCATCCGGCCGATTACCACCGCATGCTCCGCAAGATGAGGGAGATTAGCATGGCGTCCGCTCAGCTGACATTGACCGACGGCACCGGTTCGTCCAGCGGATCCGCAAAACCGCGCGACCTTTCGTTCGAACTGCAGCAAATGAGCGCCCGCCAAATCTGGTTTATGCTGCGGCGGCATATCAAGCTTGTGGCCGGGATCGTCATCACCTGTGTCCTGATCGTGCTGGCGATCCAACTGCAGTTGCCCAATCTCTACCAAGCGACCTCGACCGTTCAGGTGCAGCTCAACGACGCTTCAGGATCGAACCAGGCCGACGCAGTCCGCAATCAGCAACGTGTAGCGAACGAAGCACGCATGTACCGGTCGCAAGCCTTGGCGGAGAAGGTGGTGAAGGACCTGAAACTGCACCGCAATCCCCACTTCACCAACAACAATCCGATGTCGGTGCCGCAGGCTGCGGCGCAACTGATCAACAACACGCAGATATCGAGCTCGGCCGATTCCGATATCATCGACATCACCGTCCAATCGCGCAAGCCAGGCATGGCGGCTCGCATCGCGAACCGCTTCGTCAAAAGCCTTCAGGAGCTGCGTTCGGAAAGGCGGCAGGAGTGGCGAAATGACGTCACTCGCGCCTTGACCAACGAAGCGGGTCGGCTTTCCAGCGAGGCCTGGCGCGCTGAACAGGCGGTTGCCGACTTTCGGCGCGAACATGCGATGCCGGTGGGTGCTGGCAGCGCCGAGGATTATCAGCAGATGAACCGGCTGGCCGTCGAAGCAGCGTCCAGCGCCGCGCTGAGTTCCGGCATGCGCGCCCAGGCGGCCGGCGTCAGCAGCGCCGCGGGTATGCGCACCGTGGCAGGCGCCACCTCGCCCGCGCTGGACAATCTGCAGAAGCAATATGACGATCTCATCCGTCAACGATCGGAACTGTCGGTGCAGATGGGCGCGAATCATCCGCAGATGCAGGCGCTCAGCGCCCAGATCGGCCAAGTCGGAAATGCGATGTCCCAGGAACGGTCGTCCGTGATCTCGGCCCAGCAGGCGCGCAATGATGCCGACGCCGGGCGAGAACGCGCCCTGGCGGTTGCAGAGGCGAACGGGGCGGCCGCCCGTGCCGGTCAGTTGCAGGCGCGGTTGAACGCGATCACCAGCGCAGCGTTCCGGAACAACGCCAATTCGGTAGACCTTTCAATCCTGGAGCGTCGTGCGGAAGTTGCGCGCCAGGCCTATTTGGCGACGGCCCAGCGCGCGCAGACGGTACGTGCGGAGCTGGAGACGACTGGCGTCAATTCGACCATGATGTCGGCCGCTCCCGTACCACTCTATCCCGTTGCCCCCGCGCCCAAGAAAATGGCCGTGGCCGCCTTTGTCGGATCGTCGATGCTGGCACTGCTGATCGTCCTGGGAATTGAGATGTTCGACAACAAGCTGCGCAGCGGCGAACAATTGCGCCGACTATTCGGACTGCGCACCCTGGCGATGTTGCCCGCGATGCCCCAGGCCATCGGATCGACTGTCGAAGATAACCCGGTCGTCACCGAACCTCAGTCGCTGTTCACCGAAGTTGCCAGGAATCTGGCAAGCGAGATCGAGGCCCTGCCCCGGATGGAAGGTAGCCAGCGCGTGCTCGTCACATCGCCGATGCCGGGCGACGGCAAATCCAGCGTGGCGCTGACTTTGGCGGCAGCAGCCGCGTCGATGGGGCGGCGCGCGATCGTTGTCGATCTTGACCTGCGGCGGCCTGGGCCAAGCGTGCTGCGCAGCATCCAGGACAGTTCGAACCTGCCCGACCTTATCGATGTACTGAGCCATAGGAGCGAAACACGGAAGCTCATTCCGCAGATTGAATCGCATGTCGAATATGATGCAGCGCATGGTGCCGCGCCCGCGTCGCTGCTGCCCGTAGTTCTCAGCACCCGCGAGCAGATTCGCAATCCGGCTGCGCTAGTGCAGGGGTGGCAGGTGGCGCGCCTGCTTGATGAACTGCGCGAACAGTTCGACCTGGTCGTCATCAACGCCCCGGCGATTTTGGCGGTGCGGGATGCCCGAACCCTGTCCAGCCTGGCAGATTCGACCGTGATGGTCGTGCGCTGGGGTTCGACGACGGTGGAACAGTTGCGGGCATCGCTCCAGATGGTCAACAATCAGGTCGCTGGCGCTGTCTTCAATCAGGTCGACTATGAAGAACATGCACGGCGCGGCTATGGCGATGCGGTGCAATTCTACATGGGTTCCGCTGCTTATTATTCGGACAGCTTCCCCATCCGGCAGAAGTGGACAAAGACCGCCAGCGATCGCGTACGCAAAGTTTTCACGCGCGAAGCGGCTTGAAGGGCGGCGGGGCGTTGGAGGGCACCGGCCTCGAAAGCCCAATGGCACAGGGCGAAACCGGATCGCTGCAGTTGCTTATCATCGATCCAAGCCCCCTGCGCCGCGCGTGCATGACGGTGGCACTGGAATCGAGCGGACTGAAGGTCATGTCGCTCGCCACGCTGGATGACCGCCCACCGCAATGCGAGGCCGACGTCATTCTTTTCCAGGCCGGTGACACGGCTGAAGAAGCTGCATCCCTGACCGAACAGATCGCCAGGGCCGCGCGGCGCTGGCAGGACGTAGCCGTTTTGGTGATCGCCGATCATAATGATCAGCGGCTGATGCTGTCCGCGATCGCTGCGGGCGCGCATGGTGTGTTGACGTCCAACATCAGCGTACCGCGCATCCAGGAAGCCTTGGCGTTGCTGAACGACGGACTGTCAATCTACCCCGTCGCGGTGAGCAAGGCGATCCAGACCCGGCTCAAAATCCAGGCCAGTTCGCCCGGCGAAACGAACGATCGGGTCAGAACGGCAATGGATCAACTCGCCACACTGACAAGGCGGCAGAGGGACGTGCTGGAACTGCTGGCGCAGGGCGCATCGAACAAGGATATCGCCAACCGCCTCCAGATCAGCGAAAGCACGGTCAAGGTCCATGTGCGGGCCATCATGGCGCTGAAAGGTGCGTCCAACCGCACACAGATCGTCGCCCATCTGCTCAAGGGCGGACATCTGGGCGATTAGACAAGGGCGCGTCCGCACTGCTGCGCGATTATCATTCGCGTGTCGCCCATCCGACGGTCACCCGACGTTGGCGGCGACCGGCGGGCGTCGCGAATTCCGCAACCAGAATATGTCCATAAGGACGGCCTCTACTATGCCCAGCACGACATGGGCGATATTGCCACCCAGCGCCCCATAGCGTGGAACCGCATAGCTGGCGACCGCAACGAAGATCGCGGTTCCAAGACCGGAAATGGCCAGCACATGCCAGGATTGGTTCATCGCCAACATGGCCGATCGTGATGGAGCGGCGTGCAACAACAGCATCACCGCGAACAATTGGGTGAGCAGCAGGACATAAGCGTCGGAATAGGCCGCGCCTGGTCCCACGCGGATCAGCAGAGGACCAATCAACCAGCCGCCCGCGAGCATGAAGATTCCTACCAGGGCGAGCGCCGCCTGCACTTGCAGCGTCGTCGCCCTGAATGCGCGTACATTACCTTTGGCCCACATGCGGCTGACATCGGGATAGATCACTGCCTGCACCTGCGCGCCCACCTGCATCGCAACCTTGGCGATCCGCTTGGCGAGATAATAGATCGCCGCCGCGCTTGTCCCGGCCAGCGCGCCGACGAAGAGCGAGTCGGCTTCGGTGGTGATCACGCGCAAGGTCAGCGACAGGTTGGTGGAACAGGCAAAGCCGAAAAATCCCGGAAAATCCTTCGTCAGCCCCTTCAGCTTCGCATGGAGCGGGTTCGCTATGCCCATCGTGCGAAGAGCGCGAAAACCGATCCAGAAAACGATGAGCGATCCCAACAACTGCGCGGCGGTCCAAGCTACCATGAACCCCAGGATGCCCGCGCCGCTGATCATGCAGAACAAGGCGAAGAAGATGCGCAGCACATTGCCTGCAACCTGCGCATAGGCGAGCATTTTGAACTGGCCCGACAGGCGCAAGGCCGCGACCGGCACGCCTGCGATATTGAAGAGCGTGGCGATCGAATAGATGGCGACCAACTGTATATGCAGCGGCTTCAGCCCGAACAGCGGGCCTAGAAGCAGCGCCAGCGCAATAGCGCTGACAGCGGCCAGGGCAGCAGCGCCGATGTCCAGCATCAGTCCATAGCAATAGAGCCGCTGCATGCGCGGCGGCGAAGCACGGTTTTCGTCCTGAACGGCGAAACGGATAAGCGGTTGCCAGGATTCAAAGCGCAGGATGCGCTCCACGACCCGGTTGTAAGAGAGGACAAGCACCATGACGCCATAGGTCGCAGGTCCCAGGGACCGGGCGGCCATGGCGACGCTGACCAGCATGATAAGGGCATTCAGGAAATTTCCTGACAATAAATGTCCCACAGCGACGAGGCGGGCGCGAGTCCCCTTGACGAGGAACGCGCCAAACCTGTCGTGCAGCATCCGCAGGACGCGCGGGGCGTCCTGATTGATCGGATATGTCATGATGACCCCTTTTTTGGGCCAGAAATTATCAGGATCGTTTTCAGCGCGCCGCCAATTCCATGGGTGGAAGCTGCGCGGCAGGAGGAATATGCATGCCGACGGGCAGGTCCGGTTCGACTTCGGTCACACGGCCACGCATGCCGTGATTGGCCGCCCAGATCGCCGCCTGGGTCCGATTCTTGACGCGAAGCTTGCGAAGCACCGCCTTCACATGAACCTTCACCGTCGCTTCGCTGATTTCCATGCGTTTGGATATGACCTTGTTGGGGCATCCCATGATGAGCCAGCGGAGTATTTCCAGCTCACGATCCGACAGGCAGGCGGCATCCACCGGGCGTTCGACCTCCAGTGCGTCCGCAAGGCTTGGCCGTGATTGCAATTCATCGGCAAGCTGCGGTGGCAGCACCCGTTCACCCATTGCCACCAGCCGCAAGGTAGCAACCAGCCGGTCGCAGGAAATTTCCTTCACGATGTAGCCCATCGCGCCCAACTGGAACGCCTTCAACATGATCTGGAAATCGAAGCGGTCCGACAACAGGACAAGGTAGGAACAGGAAAAGCGTTTCTTGAGGAGAGACAACATGTCCTCATCAAGCTCATCCATTCCATTGTCGATGAGAAGCAGCGCCGGTGCGGCATCCTCCTCGGGCATTTCCACCATCTCCAGTGCGGAGGCGATAGTGGCATACTGCGTCACTCGGAACTCGCGATCCATGAGGATCCTGCTAAGTCCCTCTCTTACGATAGCATTTCCGCACAACAGACGCACATTGACTGGGTAAGCCATTGGGTGTTCCCCTCATGATCCCTTCCATCTTCGCTCGCAGGCCCCGAAGAAGTATGGAAGTCCAGTTATCAAATGCCTGCAGTGCAACCCTTTCTTTTGCTTTCAACAACTTATGACTAGCACATTTCCCACAGTCGAGTCCTGAAATGCGTGATGGAAATTTAGGGTTATGCTAACATTTCGTTAAAATACTGATTTCATCGGGTATTTTTGCAATGATCTGGCAAGATTTCATCAGAAAAACCGCTCATTTAACACTTTTGATGTAAGTCGAACGTTTTATGAATCGGGCGATGTATCCGCTTTTTCACCTATCTTTGGTACGAGGGAAAAGGTGGGAAGAGAATCGCGGCGACGCCGATTTTGAAATATAAGCAATTGATATGTCAGCAGTCAGGCCATTGGCCTGATTTGCTATGATCGCATCGCAGGAGCGCCAGCTGTCCGGCTTGGGGAGCGTCTGGGGATAGAAGCGACAAAAATGGGCGAGTCGGCACCATGAAACAATGGCTGCCGCAGCCAGGCCGACCGTTCAGCCCACCTGCCGGATCATGACGAAAGCTTCCGCCGCATGTCGATAGACCGTTGCGCCTCTCAGCGTCGCCAAGGCCCGGATGGCGTCGATCGACCGCTCATCGGGGCTGGGTTTGACCTGGGTTTCAAAGATCGAAAATGCCGCGACCTTGGCATCGATAGTATTGCTGATATCGATGAAGACATTCGGGATGAAGGCGGGCGTGACGCCAGGGGCCAGCCAGTTGGTTTCCGACAGGGTTTCATAGGCCAACACGCATGCCGGGCCGCTGCTGGTGCGAGGCCGTGCATGAACCATCGCCGCGTTGAACACGATCTGATGATCCAGATGGATGTCGCCGATAAAGGGAACCAGCAAAAGGTCCGGTTCGATGCGGGAGAGCGCCGTGGACAGGGACTGGTTGATGTCGCTGCGCGGAACCTGATCCAGCGCGGCGGCGGGAAAATCGAGAAAATGCGTATCCGCAACGCCGATCATGGCGTGAGCACGCAGCGTTTCACGGCGAATGCGGTCGACCTGGCTCTGCTCGAACAACGGGGGCTGGCCGCGCGTGACCACGATCACATGCACCTCTATCCCAGCCGCAGCCGCACGCGCCATGGTGCCGCCGCAACCCAATATCTCATCGTCCGGGTGCGGGGCCACGACAGCGATCCTGCGAACAGTCGATAGCAGATTCATTTCACTCATTCCCCAAGCAGGACATGCAATCTGGGCGGCTTTTCAGGTCCGCTCCAATCCGTGGCGACAAGGGCGGTGCGATTTCCGCACATCACCGTGAAGCTGTCATCAGTGCGTGCGATTACCTGTCCAGGCCTAGCGAGATGCCGTTCTGCATCTTCGGCCGACGCGGCCCAGATGTGAAGATCGGCCCCCATCAGGCGAGTGAACGCACCGGGATAAGGGCGACCCGACGCACGGATGAGACGCGCCACGTCGGACGCGGGCAGGTTCCAGTCAATCAGGCCGTCCATCGGCGTCCGCCGCGCCGCCCAGGTCGCGCATGCCTCATCCTGCATAGCGCGCCCCGCTTCGTCCCGCGCGAGCGCGCCGAGCGAACGGTCAAACATGGTGGCCAAGGCCGCCATATGCTTTGCATAAAGGGAAGATGCGGTCTCGAGCGGCGCGACATGGAAAAACTGTTGGTCCAGGATCGCTCCTGTATCCGTGCCCGCATCGATCCAGAACAGCGATCCAGCCGTGATCACCTCCTGTCGAAGAATCGTCCAGGGAATGGCGGCCCGGCCCCGCAGTCGCGGCAATGCTGCGGGGTGATAGCCAATCACCCGGTCACTGAAGCGCTGAAGGAAGCGCGGCCCGCAAATCTGCGACCAGCCCATGACGAACACATAGTCGGGACGCACATCTGCCATGGCATCCAGTGTTTCGTCCCGGTTGATGTTATCGACATATATCACCGGACAATCGCTGGAACGCGCCGCGACGGCGATGTCCGTGAAGTCCGAATGGCGGTGACCAAGTTCGGGTTGCAGGGTGACAACCGCGCCGACGGTCCAGTCGGGATGCCGGGTCAACGCATCGAACGCGATAGTGGTGGTTTCAACCGCCCCAATAAGGAGGGCGCGCTTCATCGGCATGCCAATCGATCCTTTTTTCCCCGGCGATCATGACCCCGAACGTGTGCATCAATATCCGAGCGTCGAGCGCCGCGGATCGGTTGCGCACATACCAGAGGTCGTATCGAAGCTTTTCCTCAACGGTCAGCAACGTATTGCCGCTGACCTGCGCCAGCCCGGTGAGGCCGGGCCTGACAAGGCCGCGCGTCCTGCCCGCTTCGCCCAGGGCATGGATTGTGTGCGGCAGCAGCGGACGCGGCCCAACGAAATCCATGTCCCCGCGCACGATGTTGATCAATTCCGGCAACTCATCCAGCCGCGAGCGCCGCAGGAAGCGACCCACGGCCGTCACCCGCAACCTGTCGGGCAGGGGAACGCCGCTGTCATCGGTCAGGTCGCGCATGCTGCGAAATTTGAGCATCTCAAATTCTTGTCCGCCCTTACCGCTGCGAATCTGCCGGAACAATATCGGCCGTCCCACGCTGGAAAGAACCAGCAGCCCCAATATCAGCAGGACCGGTGACGCGAAAAACAGGCCAGCAGCCGCACACCATGCCGCTGGTCGGAACATTGGGGTCATGCGCCCTCCGGCGTTAGCCTGGCCCTGGTGATGCCTCTGGATGGGGTCAGGGACACGGACTCCTTGCCCTGAAGCCGCATGACATCCATCAGCGTGCAGTTCACCTTGTCGACATCATAGATGTCCACGGCCCTTTGGCGCGCCGCCTGGGCCATATTGCGGACCAGCGCCGGGTCGGACGCCAGCCGGTCCATCGCGGCGGCCAACGCTGGCGCATCGCGGGGGGGGACCAGCAAGCCGTTGACCCCCGGCTGGATGGGATCGCGGCAACCAGGCATGTCGGTAGTGATCACGGGCCGCCCGATCGCCAGCGCCTCCAGGATAGTGCGGGGCAATCCTTCACGATAATAAGAGGGAAGGACGAAGACATGGGCCGACGCGACGAAACCCCGCACGTCGCGGGTTTCCGGCAGAATCTCGATCAGCCCTTCTTCCCGCCATTGCCGCAGGTCGGCGACGCTGTAGCCGGTCGGGTTTTCCGTTTCGGGGCGGCTCAACAGCAGGAAACGCGCGTCCGGGCGCTTGCGCCGCAGAAGCCGCGCGGCTGCGACATATTCGCCCACGCCCTTGTCCCGCATCAGCCGACCCACCATCAGGAAGGTGAAGGGACCGCCGGGCAAGGGCGCCTGCGCGAAATGGCGCACGTCTATGCCCGACCCCGGCACCTGCATCACACGCTGGTTTGCCGAGACGATACCGTTCTCCATCATCTCCCGATGATCGTCGCTGTTGAATACGAAGATGCATTCGGCCCGGCGCACGCCACTGCGGTAAAGGCGTGACACGGCGGCGCGCAGCCACCGGCGTTCCCGCGCTTCGCCGCTGAAGACATAGCCAAGCCCGCTCATGATCGCGAAATAGCGCGACCGCCCCAGCAGACGCGCGGCAAGCCCACCGTAGATGATCGGCTTTTGCGTGTAGGCGACCACGACATCGGGCCGCTCGGCGCGCAGCAGGCGCAGATAATGAAACAGGGTTCGCGCATCGTGCAACGGATTGGTCCCGGCCCGGGCCATCGGTGTCCGGCGGAACCGCACGCCCATGGCCGCCAACCGGGCGAGAACCTCAGGCTCCTCATCAGGCGCGCAGGCCAGCACATCATGTCCTTGCGCCACCATGCGGGCGATCAGCGCGCCGCGAAAGTTGATAAGCGACCAGGACAGGCTCGAAAGAATGACGACCTTCATTCTGCACTGACCCTTCCATGAAGTACGACCGCCGGTCACCCACTGCCTTGCCGGGGTATCACAGCGCCTGCGCAGCAAGGCCTGTGCATCGGTAGATTACTCCTTTGAGGCAGTGCGGCATGGTGCGGACGCCGCGTTGCGCCCCGAAATTGCGCGCTTGGGAGGCGCGAGTAGCCAAAAGCGCCACCGACTGCTTCAGGCGGGACCAGCGTGGGATAAAGGATAGTGTCTGATCGACCGATTACCGTGCGACGATGCTTCCGATAGCTTGGCTGCAAACCGGCGGATGTCGGATGGAGCCGCGCATCTGCTTTCCAGCTGCATCCCGGCCTCTTCCTTTCCGCCCGCACAGGATCGCTACGGGAGCCCCGGAATGTCGAATGTTGCGTCCACGAGGCAAGATCGGACCCCAGACGTCCAGCGTGAAGGCCCCGCCATGACATTGCTGATCCGGCTCGAAGCTGCCGGGCGGGCTTTCGTGGAAAAGAGTCCGTCTCGCGCTCGCGCCATCAGGCTCGCCACGATCCTGATAGTCGACGCGCTCGTGATGATGGCGGCCTTTCAGCTGTCGCTGATGATACTTTCCAGCCTGAAAATGTCGCCCACAATGTATGATCCACGGTTCGCCGTCGCTTTTGTCGGCGTCAACCTGATCGCGCTGTTCGCTATCGGCACTTATCGGCAAAGCTGGCGGTTCGTGTCGGTCGGGGATGCGCTGCGCGTTGCGGGCAGCCTGCTCGTCACGTCATGGCTGATCTGGATGGTCACCGCCGGGTTCGTCATTCCCCAGAAAATGTATCGCGTCATGATGACGACGTTCCTGACCGTCAATGTTCCGATCACGGTGGCGGCGCTGCTGGGCGCGCGGGTCGCGCGACGGGCCTTCTTTCAGTATCTGCGTGCGGCGCGGCTGCGGCAATCTGCGCAGACGCGACGCCGTATCCTGTTGCTGGGCGAACTGGACTGGGCGCGGGTGATGGCCGATCTGGTGCCTACCGACGCCCAGTCTGGCCTTGAGATTGTCGGCGTTATTTCTTTCGACGGGCGCGACCGACGGCTTCAGGTCGGCGGCCTGCCGATTCTGGGATCGCCCGACATGCTGCCACAGATCGTCGCCGAACTGGACCGTGCGGGCAAACGCCCGGTCAGCCTGGTGGTGCAGGAAAGCAGCGAACGGCTGGACCGGCAGCAGATACTGCGCATCGCGGCGGCGGCCGAGCAGGAAAATCTGATCGTTTCCCGTTTCCGCAATCCATGGACAGGATCCCAGCCGGACAAGGGCGACCGCCTGTCGATCGAAAAGATGCCGCTCGCCGAATTGCTGGGCCGCCCCGAAATCATGGTCCAGCACAGCTATCTGGAACGGGTCGTCGCCGGCGCGCGCATCATGGTGACGGGAGCGGGCGGAACGATCGGCGGGGAGCTCGTGCGCCAGCTGGCCTATTATCGCCCGTCCGAGATCATATTGCTCGATCATGCCGAATATAATCTCTACGCCATCGAGCTGGAAGCGAGGGAATCCTTCCCCGATATCCGGTTCCACGCCGAACTTTGCTCCATCCGCCAGCGCGCGGCGCTGTGGCAGGTGTTCGAACGGCGGCGGCCGGAAATCGTTTTTCACGCCGCCGCGCTCAAGCATGTGCCGATGGTAGAGGCCAACCCCTGCGCGGGGGTCCACACCAATGTGCTGGGGACGCGCAACGTCGCGGACGCGGTCTGCGAATTCGAAGCGCGCGCCATGATCCAGGTGTCGACCGACAAGGCAGTCAATCCCGTTGGCCTGATGGGTGCGACCAAGCGGCTGGGTGAGCTATATTGCCAGGCGCTGGACCTGATCGGCAGTTGCGACCCGGACAGCCCCCGTTTCCTGACCGTCCGGTTCGGCAACGTATTGGGGTCGAGCGGGTCGCTGATCCCGCTGTTCCAACACCAGATTGCAGCGGGGAAGCCGCTGACCGTCACCCACCCGGACATCGAACGCTTTTTCATGACCGTGCAGGAGGCCGTGCTGCTGATCCTGCAAAGCAGCGCTCGCGCCCTGGAAACCGATTCAGAACGCGGCACCATCTTTGTCCTGGACATGGGCGAGCCGGTGAAGATCGTCGAAATCGCCCGGCGGGTGATCCGCATGGCGGGCCTGCGCCCCGACATCGACGTGCCGATCAAGTTCATCGGCCTGCGTCCGGGTGAAAAGCTGTTCGAGGAACTGTTCGATATGTCGGAAGACAAGATCGAGAGCGCCATTCCGGGTATTTTCGAGGCGATGCCTTCCCCCATCCCGCTGGAAATGCTGGTCGAAGGCTTTGGCCAGCTGGCCCGGCTGATCGCGGCGGGGGATTCACGAGAGCTGATCCGCCTGACCCATGAGATGGTGGCGGCGTCGGCCAGTTCGCGCTGGGCCGAAATATTGCGCCGGCTGGCGGCGGAAAGCCAGGACACGGTGTTCATGATGCCGCCGCGCGGTCCTGAAACCGCCCCGGCATTACCCGCAGCGCCGTCGACCCTGCCACGCGATGTGGCCTGACCTTATCAGGAGCAACCTATGATCCAAGCCGCAGCCGCTTCCCTTTCTACCGTCGAGAGCCTGCCGGGCGACCAGCGGTCTAGCCCGCTTGATCATGCAGAACTGCGCTGGCCGCAGCATGAGCCGGACGAAATCGCCGCCGTGGTCCGGCTGCTCGAAACCGGGCGCGTCAATTCGATGATGCATGGCGAACAGACGCGACGGTTCGAAGCCGAGTTCGCCGCCTTCTGCGGTATGCCCCACGGGATTGCCGTCTCGAACGGCACCGTTGCGCTGGAACTGGCGCTCCGCGCGCTAGGGGTGGGACCGGGCGATGAGGTCATCGTCCCTTGCCGCAGCTTTTTCGCGACCGCCGCCTGCGTCGTCGCGGTGGGCGCAACGCCCGTCTTCGCCGACATAGACCCCGTCACCAACGGCATCGATCCGGCGTCGGCGCGCAAAATGGTCAGCGCGCGCACCGCCGCGATCCTCTGCGTCCATGTAGGTGGCTGGCCTTGCGACATGCCGGCCCTGCGCGCCTTGGCTGACGAGGAGGAATTATGGCTGGTCGAGGATTGCGCCCAGGCGCACGGGGCCAGCCTGCACGGCCAAATGGCAGGATCGCTGGGTGACGCTGCGGCTTTTTCCTTTTGCACCGACAAGATCATGTCGACGGGCGGCGAAGGCGGCATGCTGCTGCTGCGGAAAAAGACGCACTGGAAGCGTGCCTGGGCCTATAAGGACCATGGCAAGAATCCCGACAAATTCTTCACCCCCCCGACAGAGGGCGGCTTTCGCTATCTGCACGACAGTTTCGGCACGAATTGGCGCATGACCGAAATGCAGGCGGCAATCGGTCGAGCACAATTGGCGAAGCTTCCCGGCTGGATCGCCAGGAGGCGGCGCAATGCCGATGCGTTAGCCCGATTCCTGGCCGATGAGCCGGGCGTCGAGGTGCCCGTGGTCCCGGATGATGTCGGCCACGCCTTCTACCGCCTTTACATCATGATCGACCCGGAGCGGCTGGGCGAGGCGAGAACGGCCACCGCCGTGATCGACCGGATGTGCCGCATGGGCGTGCCGGTGGGCAGCGGATCCTGCGCAGATATGTCGCAGGAGGCGGCATTTGACGAAATCCGCCCCCAGCGCGACGGCGCATTGGCCGCCGCGCGCGAGACCGGACGGCGCAGCATCGCTTTTCCCGTCGACCATCTGCTCGACGAAAACGACATGCACCGCATGGCCAATTGCCTGCGGATCGCGCTGAGCGAACTGGATCAATGAGGAAAAGCGAGGCGCACGACATATGACGATCAATCATCGCCTGCCACATTTCGTTATCATCGGCGCGGTCAAGGGCGCGACGACCTGGATTCACAACCAGTTGAGGGACAATCCCGCCGTCTATCTGCCTGCGCCGGAGCCGCATTTCTTCAGCCAGGAATATGATAGCGGCCTTGATCATTATCGCCGCTTCTTCGACGGTGCCGCACCTGGCCAGATGCTGGGTGAAAAGTCCGCCGACTATCTCGCCCATCCGCTGGCAGCAGCACGGATGGCATCGATTCTACCGCAGGCCCGGCTGGTCGTGCAGCTGCGCCACCCCGTCGACCGCGCCTATTCCGACTATAAGATGCTGTTCCGGCGCGGCACCGTGACACAGGGGCCGGAAAACTATCTGGATGGGCGGGTAAGCGATCAACCGCGCTTTCTGGAAGACGGCCTCTATGCCCGTCATCTCCGCCGCTGGCTTGATCATTTCAGCGCCGGCCAGATCAAGATCATCCTGTTCGAAGATGTGAAGGCCGCACCTGAACAGACGGTGGCGACGGTCAGCGCCCATATCGGCGCACCCTGCCATTATTCGAAGCAAGTGGGTGCGAACCCACGCAACGACAGCAGCGAGAGGTTCCTGCCGCTGCCCGTGCGCACCGCGCTGGCGCCGCTCAAGGATGCAGCCCGACCGCTGCGCGGCACCAGCATGTTCGAAAAGGTGCGCGGACTGTTCGCCCGCCAGATCCAATATCCGCCGCTGCCCGATCAGCTCCGCACGCGCATGATGGACTATTATGCGCGAGACATTGGCGATCTGGAAACACTGATCGGCCGCGACCTAAGTCATTGGAAACAAAGCTCCCGCCTGGCGGCGTAGGAGAAAGAGTTCCAAATGCGTTGGCGAACATCCCCTTTTCGCCTGTGCCCGATACGAAATTGCTCGCCGCGATGTGCCGGAAAGGCTTACACTCCACCTGTCAGTTGAGAGGGGAAACAGATGAGCAAGCGGTTCACCCATAGTGTCTGCCTTGGCATTTTCGTTTTGACGGCAGCCTGTTCCAGCGGTCTTTCAAACCTAGCGAGCCTACCGCCCGCCCCGACAGTCGCCTACCGTCTGGGCGCTGGCGATGAAGTCCGGGTTTCCATTCCGGGCCTGACGCCGACCGGCGCGACCGAGGAAAGCTACGTCATCAACGACCGGGGCCAGATCGCTCTGCCGGTCCTGGGCGACGTTCCCGCCAGCGGTAAGACCGTCCCGGAACTGCAAACCAGCATCGCGGACATGCTGACCCAGCGGCAATTGCTGAACGCTCCGACCGTCAGCGTGCAACCGGTGAAGCTGCGCCCCTTCTACGTACTGGGCGAGGTCAAGAGTCCGGGCGAATATCAGTATCGCGCCGGGATGTCCGTCCTGGCGGCCGTTTCGGCGGCGGGCGGTTACACTTTCCGCGCCCAGCAGGGCAATGTCGGGGTCACCCGTATGGTTGACGGCAGGCAGGTTGAAGGCCGGGCCAGCGAGCGCGAGATGATCCAGCCAGGCGATACGATCCGCATCTATGAGAAGTGGTTCTGATGCGGAACCGGTCATCGGCGCAGGTCGCCATCGCCATCGCGGTCGTCGGCAGCGCACTGCCAGCCACCGTCGCCCATGCACAGGACCTTCGATCCAGCGATACGTTTCTGGATGTTCCATCCGCATTGTTCGTGCCGACGCCGCTGAGGCTGGGCACCGCAACGGCCACGATCGGGGTCGACACCCGGCTGGAATATGACAGCAATATCTACGCCCAGCCATCCGATGAAAAGGATGACTTCAAGCTGCTGGTCAACCCCTATGTGGAGTTGGTCCGATCCGGCGGCACGCTGCAACTTTCGGCCCGCGCCGTCGGCAATTTTCGCCGTTATTTTCAGTATGACCGCGAAAATGCCGAAGCGGGACAGGTCGCCGCAGGGGCGACCTGGACGCCGTCCGCCGCAGACAAGGTTACGGCTGCGGCCAGCTGGAGCCGCGTCGTAGAGGATCGTGGGGAGCCTGAAGCACGCGTGACCACCTTGATCGGCCCGCGAAAGCTCAATGTGTTGAATGGCGACTTGTCCTACACCCGCCAAGGGGCACGGTTCGGGATCATGGTGCGCGGCACTGCCAGCCGGTTCCGCTATCCGAGCGCCCTGGACGATGATCGCGAGCTGGATAATTTCGGCGTTCTGGGGCGCGTACTGGTGCGCGCAACACCGCTGATGAACGGCTTTGTCGAAGGTTTCGTGTCCAAGCGGGATTATCGGATCACGCCGATCGGCAGCCCCGACCGCGATTCGTCGACCTATGGTGGGCGCGTGGGCGTCGCAATTGATCCGGGCGGCACGATCCGCGGCGATGCAGCCGTCGGCCTATATCGGTTCGATCCCAAGGATCCGTCGATCGAGGCGCGCACCCGTCTATCGGCGCAGGTCAGCATGACCTATTCGCCGCAAACACGCACGGCCATCACGCTGGACGGGTTCATCGGCAACGTCGCGACCTACCGCACCGGGGTGCAATCCCGCGAAGACATGCGTTTCCGGCTGGGTGTTCAGCAGGAAGTTCGCCACAATCTGAGAGGCGAAGTGGGCCTGGTCTATCGCCGCAGCAAATTCTTTGGCGCAGGCGACGTCCAGAAGATCTACGGCGTCACCGGGGAACTGGAATATTCGCTCAACCGCCGCATCGCGATCGCGGCCGACATACGCTATTCCAAGCGTACAAGCACCGACCCGTTCGATGAGTTCGAACGCGTCCGTGCCGGGCTGGTGCTCCGGCTCCACTACTAACCCATTGTGCGGCGACCCTTTTATCCGAAGGGTCGCCGCCTACCTCCTACGCGCAATGGACTTGAACGTCCCCGGCACGGAAACTTGGTGGCAACATGATGTTGTAAACAAGGATTCCCGATGCTCGTCCGCGCCAGCCGACCGCCGAACGTCGTCTTCGTCCTTCCGGGTCTGGGAGCTGGCGGATCGGAACATATCGTCAGCCTGTTGTGCAATCATTTTGCGGCGCTGGGCTGGACGGTCCGGTTGATCGCGTTCGAGGATGAGACGACCCCGGCCTATTACAGCCACCATCCGGCTGTGCGGATCGTGCGCCTGGGCATGAAATCCCGCCCTATGCCCGCCCCTGCCGGAGCGTTGGCCATGTTGAAGCGGAGGCAGAGACTACAAACCGCTCTTGAGGAAGCCGCGCCCGATCTGGTGGTGAGTTTCCTGACGCGGACCAACATCCTGTCGGTGTGGAGCGCCCGTCGGATCGGCGTCCCGGTGATCGTGTCAGAACGCAACAATCCCGAACTGCAAACTGTGGGGACCGTCTGGAGCAAGCTGCGCCAATGGGCCTATCCGCGATCAGCGGGGCTGGTCACCATGACCCAGGGTGCGATGGATCATTTCGTCCGTACGATGGCCGTGCGGGGGTGGGTCATCCCCAACCCGGCACTGCCGCCTGCCGCCGCAATGCCGCGCATGTCCGACGGCAGGACCATCGGGGCCGTCGGCAGGCTGGTGCCGCAAAAGGGATTCGACCGGCTGATCGAAGCCTTTGCCCGCGTGGCCGCCGACATCCCCGAATGGCGGCTGGTGATCTGGGGCGAAGGGCCTGATCGCGCCGCACTGGAGGCGCAACGGGACAGGCTGGGACTATCGGATCGCATCTCGCTGCCCGGCATCACCCGCCAGCCAGGCGAATGGATCGCCCAATCGGACATGTTCGTTCTGTCCTCCCGCTTCGAAGGCTGGGGTATCGTGGTGGGCGAAGCGATGGCGGGCGGACTGCCCGTCATTTCGTTCGATTGCCCCTGGGGACCGACGGAAATGATCGAGCAGGGCCGCAGCGGCGTGTTGGTCCCCAATGGCGACGTCCCTGCGCTGGGCGATGCCATCGTCGCTCTGTGTCATGATCCCGCGCAACGCGATGCGTTGAGCATCGAAGCGAAGGCGCGGATGAAACTGTTCGACATGGATCATATACTCGCCAGCTGGCGGTCGGTCATTTTCGAAGTGCTGAAAGATCATCCCATCGGCGCGGAGCGATAAACGCTATGATGTTAAAAACCCTCGCCCGGACGGTAAGGCGGCGGTGGCGCGACGAACCCAATCCGCAAATGGTAGCCGCGAGCGCCGATGCTTTTCTGGTATCCTATCCCGAGAGCGGGCGGACGTGGCTGTGCTATCTTCTGTCCTGTTATTTCGCGGAAAGCGCAGGGCCGGGGTTTGAACCCGACCTCACCACCACCTTTTGCGTGCTGCCCAATTTTGACCGTGATCCGGTGCGCGGCGTCGATGTCTTTATCGGGCGCGGAGCGAAGGCTGACCTGCCGCTCGTGCCGGTGAGCCATATGCCCTATCGCCCGCAGCTTTTCCTCGACAGGCCTGTGCTCTTCATGGTGAGCGACCCACGCGATATGATCGTGTCGGCCTATTTCCAAGCGACGCGGCACAAGAAGAGCTTTTCGGGCGACATGGACGCATTCCTGTCGGAAGAACATTATGGCCTGGGCGCACTGATTTCCTATCTCAATAGCTGGACAGAGAGGCTGAAGAGCGCCGCAGCCCATCCCGATTTCCAGTCTTTCCAAGAAGCCCAGTGACCGATGCGCATCTGTTCGATCATCACCAGTTTTACCTCCGGCGGCGCGGAGATGCTGGTCCGGGACCTGGCGGAACGGTTTGCAGCGACCGGCCATGACGCGACCGTCATCGCGCTGAGCGACGCGTCCCGGATCGGCAACGACTGCGGCACCGAAGCCGCCATGATGGCTCACATCCGGCAGGCGGGCGGTCATGCGCTGTCGCTCGGCCTTCAAAACCGCAATGCATGGATCAAAGGCGCGCGCGCGCTGCGCCAGATCCTGCGGACCGCGCGCCCCGACCTCATCCACAGCCATACCGCCCGCGCGCTTCCCGTCATCGCGCTGGCACGCCCGCAGGTGCCGGTGATCCTGACCCATCACAATAGCCGCCTGTCCTTTCCGCCCACGGCTTTCCACTTCTTCAATCGGATCGTGGACGGCTATGTAGCGATCAGCGAGCAATGCGAGGCGACCCTGCGGCGGCATAGTCGCAAGCCAATCCAGCTGATCTGGAACGCTGCCAATCCACGGTTTCAGGCAGCAGAACCACGCCGGTTGCTGGCACGGAACCCCCGGATTCTCGCCGTGGGAACCGTGTCCGAGCAAAAGGATTATCCGACGCTGGTGCGCGCCGCCCGGTTGCTGGCCGCCGCTCTCGGGCCTCAGGGGCGCACGCCGCGCATATTCATCGCCGGGGGAGGACCCATGCTGGAGCAGCTACAATCCCTGGTAGAGGCCACCGGCGCGAGCGAGCATGTGGAATTGCTGGGCGTCCGGCGCGACATCGACATATTGATGCGCCAGTCGGACCTGTTCGTGAACAGCTCGCTATGGGAAGGTTTTCCCATTTCCCTTATCGAGGCGGCGACAAGCGGTTTGCCGATGGTGGCCACTTGCGTGGCGGGTAATAGGGAAATGATCGTTCCGGGCGTGAATGGCGAACTGGTGCCGCCGGGGGATGCCCAGGCGCTGGCCTCCGCCATGGCTGCCGCCTTGTCGGATGAAATGGCCTATGCGGCGCTTTCCGCCGGGGCGCTGGAAACCGCAAACCGATTTTCGATCGAACGCTGTGCCAACGCCCATCTGGCGCTTTATGGCGACCTTCGCCGCAGGCGGGACGGTGCGCCCGTTCCCCGGCGGGTTGCCGCCACAGGATGAGCATGAGCGAGACCATGCGAATAGCCGTCCTGACGGACATCCATGCGCTGAGCCGCACATTGGCATCGGCACTTTCGACTGCGCGTACGGAGGGGTTCGACGTCATGCTGATCCTGGGCGATCTGTTGACCTATGGCGTCCACCCGGCAGAGACGCTGGACCTGGTTCAGGATGCAATGGACCGGGACGGCGCGATACTGTTGAGAGGCAATCACGATCTGCTCTACACGGCGGACGCGGATGCAGCGGCCTATGCCGCCGACTTGCCCGACTGGCTGCGCGAAAGCATCGACTGGACTGCCCAGCGCGTTCCAGCAGGCGTAATGGACAGCTTCGCCTGGCGGAACGACTGGGCCGAAGGGCCGCTTTTTGCCGCCCACGCCAACCCCTATCCGTTCGGTGACTGGCGCTATATCCGCTCCATCGAAGATGCCCAGGCGGCGTCCCCGGCACTGATGGAGCGCGGATACCGTTTCGGCCTTTTCGGTCATTCCCACCGAATGCGGCGCTATGATTGCGATGCGGCGACCATCTTCACCCTCGCCTCTTTAGGCCAGCCCCGGGACGATCAGGACCGGACGCCGCAATGGGCCATGGTGACGTTGGATCGACAGCAGGTGACTGTTACCTCGCACCCCATCAGTTTCAACCCGGAGGATCATATGAAGGCGATCCACGCCACCAGCATGACGGCATCGACACGGGAGCGGCTTTGCCGGTTTTTTGCATGAAGGCGCTTGTCACCGGCGCCGGCGCCGTCCTGGGTCAGGGCATTATCAAGTCGTTGCGGCAATCGACACTGGATTGCACGCTGGTCGCCGCCGATCCCAACCCTCTTTCCTCCGGCCTCTACTGGGCTGACGCCGCCTACCGCTTGCCACTGGCCCATGACCCGGCATTTGGCGAACGCATCGATGAACTGCTCGACCGCGAGCGGCCAGATGTCGTGCTGGTCGGGACGGATGTCGAACTATCCTTCTTCGCCGATCAGCGGCCACGGTTGGAAACGCTGTTCGGCACGCATGTGATCGTCAGCGATCCGCGCGTCATCGCAATTGCCGACGACAAGCTGGAAACCGCGCGATTCTTCCAAAGCGTCGGCCTCAATCCCCCCCGCTCCGTCTGCGGCCAGGATGATGAAGGCGTGGAAAGACTGGTAGCGGAGGTGGGTTTCCCGCTGGTGGTCAAGCCGCGCGTCGGCGCTCGGTCGGTCGGCGTCTCCGTCGTGCGGAACCGGGACGCGCTCGAACAGGCGCGGGTCGACCGGGAAGGGTTGGTCGTGCAGGAATGCGTCGGCGATCCTGACAACGAATATACCGCCAGCGTCCTCTTTTTCGACGGCGATGTGCAGGCGTCGATCGTGATGCGCCGCGACCTTCGCGACGGCAATAGCTATCGCGCCTACACCGGCGACTATCCCGAACTGAATGAACAGGTTCGATCGCTTGGCCGCGCGCTGCGTCCCCATGGTCCGGCCAACTTCCAGTTTCGCACCGATGCGCAGGGGAAGCCACGCGTTTTTGAAATCAACGCCCGCTTTTCCGGCACCACGCCGCTGCGCGCCATGGCCGGATTCAACGAAGTGGAAATGTGCATACGCCGCCTGCTGTTCGGCACCCCGATCGTGCAGCCAGAAATCCGATCCGGGGTGATCCTGCGCTATCTGGACGAAATGTTCGTCTCCCAGGATCGCATCGATGCTGTCAGGTGAAGCCCGGCACTCTCCTCGCGCTGACGGGTGGGTCCGGCTTTATCGGCAGGCATTTCACCCATGCCGCCAGAACCAGGGGCTATCGCATCCGCCATCTCGGGCGGCAAAGGCCCCCGTCCGCGGCAGCGGAAGATGAGTTCCGGCCGCTGGACCTGCGCTCCGTCGATCCGCGCGCATCCCTGCTGACAGGGTGCAACGCGCTGGTCCATCTGGCAGCCTATATTCCGCGCGATCATCAAGATCCGGCGGAGGCCGCGCATTGCTGGACCGTCAACGCCTTGGGGACGCTTCATTTGCTGGAGATGGCGGATCGGGCGGGCATCGCCTATGTCGTCCAAACGAGCAGCGCCAACGCCTACGCCCCCGCTACCGAGGCCCCCGACGAGGCTGCAGCGCTGTTTCCTTCGAGCCGGGGCTATTATCTCGGCTCGAAGATAATGCAGGAAATCTATGCCGAGCAATATTGCCGGACGGCAGGCCTGACGCTTGGCACCTTGCGGCTGGGTTCGGTTTACGGACCGGGTCAGGAAAGCGGCGCACTGGGCAATATGGCGAAGGCAGCGCAGGCTGGGCAGCCGATCGGGGTCGTCGGATCAGGTCGCTTCGGATCGGACATGGTCCTGGTCGATGACGTCGTCGAAGCGTTGCTGCTGATGCTGGAGCGCGAATCGTCTGGCCCCTTCAATGTCGGCAGCGGGGTGCGAACCAGCATTGCGGACCTGGCGCAAATGCTGTCCGAACTCACCCACTCCCCAATCCATCAGGACCTGTCGCAAGGCGAATCGGACTGGGGATTCCCCGCGCTCAATATCGATCGTCTGAAGGCATTGGGCTATCGCCCAACCTCTATCGGCCTGGGGCTACGCGCGATGCTGGACCTGAGGAAAAAATTGCCTTCGGAAGCATAGAGGCCACCAGCCGGGAGGCGCAATCCCCTCAGCTTCCGTTCGGGCCGCCGGTATTGCTGCCGCCACCGCCGCCGCCCATTCCGCCCATGCCACCGGCACCCACCGCGCCGATATTGCCGAAAATTTCGTCCAGCAGGCTGCGATGACGGCCCAGCGTCGGCGTCTTGTCGCCGGTCGGCGAGATTTTGGCGACCTGCTCCAACCCCATGCGATCGACGGCGGCGACATTACCAGCGGCATCGAAACGGACGCGAAGGATGGTCTGCGCGGCAGGCTTGGGATTGGAAAAGGCCAGAGCGCGCATGTCGCGCGACACATAATACCAGTCCTGGTCGCCAAATTGCGCAGCGAAGGTCGGACGCCCCAGCGTGCCTTCCACCGATGCGCGGTTATCGACGCCCGGCTGGATGGAATCGACCAGCAGCTTGTCGACCTGATACCCTTGATGCGTGCGGATGCGGGTGCAACCCGTCATCCCCAGCGCAAGCGCCACAAGGCCACCCGCGAGCAAGATCCGCCCGCTGCGGGACTGTCGGCTGAACTGGCGCATGAACTTCTCCTGCCGGGACGGGACCCGGGAATCCTTAAAGCTGACGCCGCCATTGCATCGAGCGGCCCGCCGATCAATATGGAAATGAGCGGACCCCGGCAAGGGGGCCTCGTTCGGTTCATCCAGGAAACAGACACGTCATGCCAAAGCTTTTCCGGCGCCTGTTCGCAAGCCACGATCCAAAAAGTGCGATGCAGCCGCTCTATCAGGCCATTATTCAGGAAGGCCGCCAGCCCCATTGGTATCTGCAAGGGCAGGTCCCCGACACGGTCGATGGGCGCTTCGACATGATCGTCGCCATCCTTGCGCAGGCGCTGATGCGGCTGGAAAGCCTGGAGGCGGCGCAGGAAAGCGTGTGGCTGACGGAATTGTTCATCGACGACATGGACGGACAGTTGCGACAGGAAGGCATTGGCGATGTGGTCGTCGGCAAGCATATCGGCCGCATGGTAAGCGCCCTTGGCGGCCGCCTGTCCGCCTATCGCACCGCGCTGTCGGACGAAGCAGAGTTGAGCGAAGCGCTGACCCGCAACCTGTATCGCGGGTCAGCCCCGGCCCCCGACGCATTGGCTCATGTCGAATCGGGCTTGCGCGCGCGCTGGGTCCGGCTTGGCGCAGTCACCCGCGACGCGCTTATTGCAGGAGAGCTGGGATGACATCCCCTACCCCCGAATTTTCCCGCCCCGTCCGCATGGATCAACTGGCCCGGCATGCCCAGGGCGTAACGATCAGCGCCGAACCGGCTGAACGGGAAGCGCTGGCCCACCGATTCCATCTGCTGAGCCTTGACCGGCTGGAGGCGGAATATGGGCTGACCCAGGAAGCAGGCGGCGTTTTGGCACGCGGGCATTTGCGCGCGGAACTGGTGCAGCCCTGCGTGGCCACCGGCCTGCCGGTCCCCGAAAGCATCGAGACCGACTTCGTCCTGCGTTTCGTCACGGAGAGCGACACCGATGCCGAAGGGGAAGAGCTGGAGATCGATTCGGACGATTGCGACGTCATCGGCTATGACGGGCAGGTGATCGATATGGGGGAAGCCGTCGCGGAAACGGTTGCGCTGGCCATGACCCCCTACCCCCGCTCCACGGAAGCGGACGCCCATCTTCGCGATGCAGGAGTCCTGACGGAGGAGCAGGCCAGCCCCTTTGCCGCGCTCCTGTCGCTCAAGGACAAGAAGTGATCGAGGCGGGCTGAACGCCCTCATGTTTCCCTTTCGTTCCTGCTGTGCCATAGTCGCCCGCCATGGACACCCCGCCGATCGGCACACGCAAGATCATCCATGTGGACATGGATGCCTTTTACGCGTCGGTCGAACAGCGCGATGATCCGGCGTTACGCGGAAAGCCGATCGCCGTGGGCGGAGGCGGGCCACGCGGGGTGGTCGCGACCGCAAGCTACGAAGCGCGCCTGTTCGGCGTAAAGTCGGCCATGCCCGGCGCTCGGGCACGGCGGCTCTGCCCGGATCTGTTATTCGTGAAGCCCCGTTTCGAGGTCTATCGCGCCGTATCATCCCAGATACGCGCGATCTTTGCGCGGTTCACCGACATCATCCAGCCATTGTCGCTCGACGAAGCCTATCTGGACGTCACCACCAACAAGCCCGGCATCGCATCGGCGACGGTGATCGCTGAACAGATTCGCCGCATGATCCGCGATGAAACCGGCCTAACCGCCTCTGCTGGCGTGTCCTATAACAAGCTGATCGCCAAACTGGCGTCGGACCAGAACAAGCCGGACGGTCTGTGCGTGGTCCGTCCGGGTGAGGGCGCAGCATTCATGGCTAGGATGCCGGTCCGCCGCATACACGGTGTCGGCCCGGTAACGGCGCGGCGGATGCAGGCGCTCGGCATAGAGACGGGCGCTGACCTGCGGGCACGCGACCTGTCCTTCCTGCAACAGCATTTCGGCAGCGCCGCCCCTTTCTACTATCGTGCCGCACGGGGGGAAGATGACCGACCGGTCCACGAACGGCAGGAACGCAAATCCGTGAGCGTGGAGGACACATTTTTCGGCGACCTCATCGCCGAAAATGCTCTGGTCGCCGAAGTGGAGCGTATCGCGGCCAGCCTCTGGACCAGGGTCGAACGGAGCAGCGCCTATGGCCGAACCGTCGTGCTTAAAATCAAGTTCGCCGATTTTCGCATCATCACGCGGTCAAAAAGCTTCGCCGCACCGGTGCGCTCACCCGATCTGCTCACGCAAACGGGCTGCGCGCTGCTGCGGGCGCAACTACCCTTGCCGATGGGCGCAAGGCTACTGGGCCTTGGCGTCCACAACCTCGATCATGAAGAGGGCGAACAGCCGGGGCCGCAGTTCAGCCTTCTCCTGTAGCGCCGTCAAAAAGGCAGCCAGTTCCGCTTTTCCGTGAATTTCATATAGCCCGCATTGATGCCCAGCCGATATCCGACGCCAAGCCGGATCGGAATGAGCACGACGCTGCCCCAACGCAGATAACTGGCGGTGAAGCCCCCTACCAGATAGGCCGTACCCTCCGCCGCGGGAAACCGATGATAAAGGTCCTGCGTGTCATAGAGATTATAGACGAGGACAAAGGTGTTGGCCGCGTTGCCGCCTACATCGAAGCCGATGGACGGGCCGGTCCAATAGACCTGGCGCGTGCCTTCCACCTTATGATTGAGCGTGCCGGACCCGTAGCGAAGGCCGACGACGAATGCGCCAGACGCCTCCCGCCCGGCGATGTAGGCGTTAGGGCGACCCTGGTCCTTCAAGATTTTCTCGATCAAGCCGGCCAGACCCTCGGCCCCCCTGCCGAACACGCCTTCGGCCGCGCCGATCAGGTCATCTTCCTGATAAGATTCACCGGAAGACGGTGCAGCCGGGGGTGAATTGGCGGTGACAGGCGCGCCCGTAGCAGTGTTGTCCGATACAGGAGGAGCCGATTCTGGAGCCGTCTGGCCCGACGTTAAGCCAGGATCGACACCGGGGTCGGTCGGCGTGCTGGTCTGGGGCGGCACGGGGGCGAGATCGGAATCGATCGCGCTGTTCGGGTCGATCGTGCGTATCTGGGCCTGTGCCTCGACCGGTGCCAGCGCAACGCCACCGATCGCCAGGATCAGCGTGCCAATGCGCGCCACGCGAGCCGTCGCCCGCTTCATTGTTCCGATCATGCCCGCCATCCCTGTTTTGCCCGATCTTCAGTCATCCCGCAGATTATCCCGTTTCAAGCTGAAACGACAATGAACGAACGGCGACCGGAGTCGATTCCGCGCCGGAACGAATCCCAGCTGGCCACGCCCGTCAATTTTCATGCGACAGGACCGTTGCCATGGGCAAAAGCCGCCGCTATAGCCCAATCCGCCTAGCCGCTGTCCCGCCCCAAGCGGGCGTTCAGGCCATGTTTGGAGACGTGGGTGAGTGGCTGAAACCAACGGTTTGCTAAACCGTCGTGCTGAGAATTCGGCACCGAGGGTTCGAATCCCTCCGTCTCCGCCATACCATGTCTTCCCCCCTCGGCTGGGAGGTCTGCCTCTCGCAAATGTGCGCCGTTCCGGGGAATCCCGTTTTTCCGACCGAGTCCGCAAAGGATGCCGACGTACGTTCAGTGGCGATTTTGCCGCCACCGACCGCTTGTCCGACCCTGGCACCGCCCCTGCGATCAATATTCGATGGTCGCCGGGACATTCAGGGAACGCAGCTCTTCCGAAGCCGAGTTCCAGGGTGAATCGAAACCATTCACGACAGAGCTGTAACCCAACAGCTGACGAAGGGTGCGAGACGAGCCTTCCATGGAGCGCGGATCGAGAACGAGCGGGAAGTTTATCAACGGTCGACACCAGGGCTGGCAGTAACCAAAGTTGATGGATGCCCGCTGCCGGTCGGCGGAGACATTTGCGCCCGTGCCGTGCAGCATCATATCCGTGTAGATCAATAACGATCCGGCAGGTGCGACGGCGGGCACAGATTCGTAGAATGTTGCGCCGGACATATCGACCCGGTCGTTCCAGCGATGGCTGCCCGGGACAAGGCGCGTCGCGCCATTTTCCTCGTCAAACGGATCGAGGCACCAGATAAACCGCGCATGGTACGGAATCGCCTGATCGCGCGTGTCCCGGGCGGCGTCGAGGTGAATGAATTGTGCGCCGCTTCCGGGACGCGTGACGTTGGCGTCGAGGCTCTGGACGAGATAGCTTTCGTTAAGCACCGTAGGCCCAAGGATGTGCCTGACCAGATCCAGCAAGACCGGATGCTCGACGAGTTCACGAAACACGGGGTGCCGATCGGGCAGGCGGTCCAGACGCCGATTCTTGGCATCGGGATCGACGAAAAACTGGCTTACCCGACTGACATCGACCGCCTCTTCGCGGGCAATTTCAGAAATCAGCACTTGCCGGGCGAGTTCGACCTTGTCCGGCAAAATCGCGCCGGTGAGAATCGCGTAGCCTGCGCGTTCAAAGTCAGCCTTCGCCGTTGCCAGGTCAGGCGTAGGCTGCGGCAGGGCTTCCTGGAAATCCAGTGGTACGACCACTACCGCTTCCCTTTGTGCGGTCTGATAGTCGTCTATCGAAATTGTGTTTCCAACTGACATGTCACGATCCTTCAGTCTTTGGTCTGGAATTAGTCGCGGTCGCCGACGATCAGGTCGCCTTCTTCTGATAGTCGTACCGTTGCTCGCCGAAGAGGACGGTGTAGGGATCCCGCATCTGGAGCCGATGACTGAATACCGGCATGGCCGCGCCACACATGTGGTAGCCCGCAAAGCTGCACAGTTCTCGCATTCGCCGCGGAAGCGCTGACAGGCGCTCGGGCGTTACGGACAATGTATGCGCCTCTTCGGGCTTCAGCCATCCCAGCGTGAAAGATATGGTGATAGCTCGCCGATAAAAATCGGTCGTTTTATTCGCGCCCCCGCCGTGGATCGCCTTTCCGGTATAATATAGCGCGTCACCAGCCTTCATCAGCGCAGGGATGGATGCAGTGGCAGGGTCGAGCGCGTAAGGATCGATCGCCATGTCCTTATGGCTTCCGACGACCACACGGGTCGCGCCGACCTCCTCGGTGAAATCGGACAGCGCCAACAGGCAGTTGACCATGAGCTGCTGCTCACCGCCGGCAAGCTCCGGCCACGTACCCTCGTCGCGATGCAAAACCTGTGCATCTTCGCCCGGACCAATTTCGATCAGTTGCGCGGCATTGAGTTGAATTTCACCGCACCAGTCGAGGCTCATTTCAGCCCATGCGAGATATCGCTCGTCCAATATCGCTTCGACCACGGCATCGCTCTTTTGAACGAGACCTTCCATCCTCTTTGTATTGGGAAGGAACGCGCCATAGGCGTCCCCGTCATAATCCGTTCTGGGGTTGATCCCGGCCAGGTGCGGCTCAAGATCGGCGATGATCCGCGCCAGCAGATCTGGCGACAGCACCTGCTGGACGATGACGGCACCGTCGCGATCGGTTGCCGCCTTGATATCGTCCGCTGTCGCAATCGGCGGCAATGTGATGAGGGCTTGCGGCACCTTCGGCACCAATGCCTCGGATGAGGAGGTGTTGCTATTGATATCAATGCTCATATCCTGTCTCCCACCTCAGTGCTTGCAGCGATGTAATTCGTCATAACGTCGCTGAGAAAATCGGACGGCGGTCCACTGATCGCTCAACATCGCCCGTCACAATATCGTCGCCTGTATTTGTCCGGGCATCACCCTCGCCAAACCGTGCCTCATCCGCTTGCAGATCGCGCCAAGGACGTCCTGCGCCCGGCACGGATCAGGGCTGCGCCTGCCTGAGCGCAATCAGGGGATCCGCCTGCGCCCCAGCGTGGCCGTAGCCAAAGCCGATCTGATACCCCATCAGTTTCAAAAGATCGTCAGGAAGGGTTCGGGCGATATGTTGCGGGCAGGCCAGAAACTGATTTTCCTCCTGCCGGACCCAGCCGACGCAATAGTTGATTGCCTGCGCGCGTCGGACGTCTTTCGATCGATTACTGCCCCCGCCATGCCACAGCTTGCTCGTGAAGATCATCACGGACCCACGAGTCATCTCGGCTGGCACCGTGTCTTCCATTGTATATTCGGCGCGCGGCAGGGCATGGCTCCCCGGCACAACGCGGGTCGCACCATTTTCTTCGGTAAAGTCGGTCAATGCCCACAATGTATTGCAGGAAACTATATAGTCATCGGGAAATGGAAAGCTGTCGAAGGTCATTTCGTCTTGATGAATGAATTGCGCCGGACATCCTGGCTTCAATGATATCATCTCGGTTGCGCCGAGTTGAACCATTGGCGAATGACCAAGCACGTCTTTTACGACGCCCAATACCAGGGGGTTCATCACGAGATCGCGGCCAGTTTCCGAGCGGGCGATCAAATTGCCGACACGTTGGCTTCCATTGCCGAACCACTCATTTTCGCTGAATGGCGCAGCATCGGTATATGGCCGCATGTCCGCCAGGATTTGGTCGATAACGGCCCCCGAAACCAGTTCATCTATGATCACATGACCATGCTCCCGGATCACCCCTGTCGCTTCCTCGACGGTGGCACTGCTGGGCAGATGCTGAAGCTTCATCGTGATACTCCTTGGGACAGCTAGAGCATTTTCGAAGCAGATGGACTCATCTGCTGACCCGGGGCGACCTCGTCGGTTGGCCCAAATCACGGTGCCAGCGGCACCTCGATGACGTAAACGCTCGCCTTCCTTCTCCATGTTGATACTTCTCAACATAGCTCATGTTGAATGGTTTCAACTTTCTGTCAAGCAATTTCGTGCGAAGCCATGGCTTGAAGCCACCGAAGCCGCGAAGGCCATTTCGCGCGCTGCACCCATGGCCGAGCGCAAGATGCGTCGCCCTGTTTGGTTTCCGAATAATGGCATTTACGAGAGGATGGGTCGGCGTGGGCGGAGGCGCATGGGCCAATCGCTGTGCGCTTAACCTATCGGTGCCCGCTTTCGCGGCGCACGCCGTTTCCCCCAACCATTGCGCGTGGTTAGGCTTTCAGCATCCGTATTTCAGCAGAGGTGATGGTCTTCGCCATTTTGACGAGCGAATTCGCCGCAATGATTTTCATGAGCGGTATTTTTGCCGTCCATGGCCTGCCATAGCCTGCAAGCACCGTCGTGCCTTCCATGGCGGCATTGATGAAGATCGAAACCGCTTCAACTTCTTCCGCGTCAAGCGAGGGGTTAAGCTGTTTTACGAATGAACCAATCAATGTGTGAGTATATTGATATAGGGCTTCCATGCGTTCTGCCACAAATTCATTGTGATTACTCATAGACCAAAGCTCGGTAATTAAATGGGTTGTACCTTTCGTCTTGGCACCTTCCATTGTTCCCGTTATCACTAGAGCAAGGGCATCTTCAGCCGGCATATTAGATTCATATACGCGGGATCTTATAAGCTCTTCACTGGAATCCAGGATTTCATGAAGAAGCAGTTGGACAAGCATTTCCTTTCGGGGAAAATGTCGGGTGACGTTGCCTATCTGCAAATCGCATTCTTCTGCGATCCGTTTCAATGTGAACGCCGCCGATCCCTCTTCGATCAACACCTGAACGGCAGCTCGAAGGATCATGTCGACGGTCTTCGAACCTCGGGAAGATTTCCCAGGGCGCACCACGCCAAGGTCCATCGACTGTTCATTGCTGTCGGCTTCCATCATGGCGCTGTCCTAAACCTCAGGGGTCCAGTCGATCAAGGAGGGGTATGCGTGACGAGCCTCGCCCATTCGGCAGCAGTAGCGAGCGAACAGTCGCTGAGGCCGGCCTAGAAGGTGGAGAACCTGACGCGCAACAGCGCCGGCTGCTCGTTGAAATTAAAGCCATGTGCCGTCTGGTCGCCGTTCCAGCGGCGCTCCATCTGCCATTTGCCTCCGACGAACGTCCCTTCCTCCGCGCTCATGATCTGGGCATTGGCTGCGGCGTTGACGGGAGAGAAACGAAAGCGGCTATACTGGCCAGCGATAAGGAACTCGTTGGGGCCAAGTTGAGCGACGACGCCACCGCCGACTGGCTCATTCGCCCATGGCGGCGACTTCATTTCGGGCCAGCCGGGCACATCGAAATTATTCTGACCATAAGCGACGTCAATCTTCCACTCGCCCAGAACTGTGGAGTCAGTGCCTGAATCGGTCTTCGCAGTGCCCCAGGTCGGCTTTTGGCTCGCGATCGTTGCCCAGTCGCTGGCGATGGGCCGAAACAGGCGGTAAGGCGCGGCAAATGCCTCTATCGTCGCCGCATCCAGCGTGCGCGCTCCCAGCGGGTAGTTGGAATAGTTGGTTGCATCCATGCCAAAGGGTGCCCACCCGATGGCTCCCCTGCCAAGCGCAGCCCAGAAGAACCGCGCCGCCCAGATGGCATTGCCGGTTTCCGGCACGAAGAGCGGATTGTCAGGTCGCGCATATCGATCAAGCAAGCCGGTATAGGTAGCATCGATGGGCAAATAGAGGTCCGGGGCGACCATATCCACGGATGGCGCAACAGCCTTCCAGATTGGCAGGACATTCCAGTTAGGTCCGCCGCTGGCGACCTGCGCCGCCATCTCGGTGCTGTCGGCATCGAATACCGCCGCGTTGATATAGAGGGGCAGCGCCTTTTCCGCCTTGCCCGCTGCCGCCACCTTTTCCACGAAGCGGGCATAGCTCCACGCGGCAAAGGCCTGGTCGGCTTCGGCACCGAACGCGTCTGACCATGTACCCGCCTGTTTACCGGCTGCACGCTGGACTGCTTTTGGCACAGGCTGCGCGAACAGACTTTCGGCGGCGGGGGAATAATCCCGGGCGACGCCGTGGGTGCCGATCTCATTTTCGACCTGCACCATGATCACGCTGTGCTGCGGATCGGTTTGGCGCAAATAGCGCATCAGCGCGACGAAGGCCTTCTGGTCGGCTGCAAGAGTTGCCTCGCCGAACGGTGACAACGTCCTGGTCGGTCGGCCGTCCTGCCGTTGCAGCCGTGGAAAGCGCTTCGTATCGGCTTTCACCCACTCCGGCGCATAGGTGGATTCCCCATTTTTCCAGCTGCCGAACCACAGCAGCACCACGCGCATGTCGTTCCGCCTAGCGTCCCGAAGCAGTGCATCGATCCACTCATAGTCGAACCGGCCTTCCACCGGCTCTAACTGTTCCCAGGCGACCGGTGCCTCGATCACGTTGGCGCTCATCGCGCGCATCACCGGCCAGATTTTGGGCAGCATCGCAGGATAGTTGCTGGAATTATGGATCTGCGCGCCCAGCATGAGAAAGGGCTTTCCATCGACGATGAAAGCGTGGCGACCTTTATCCGTCTGAATCCGGGGCAGTTCCGCCTTGGCCGATGAAGGCGTGGCGCTGCTTGCGAAGGCAAGGGCAAAAAGTGCGGAGAGACAGCGAGAAATGCGGGACATGGCGAACACTTAACAGGGAAAGTCAAAGTGAGGCAAGCTGACGGCGGGACCGGCAACCCCCTGCACTGATGTCAGAGCCATTGGCGAAAATGTGCGGAGTTCGATCGGCCTTTCGCGGCTATTTACCAGTCGTCAGGATGGCAGTGCCGCCTGTTCACTGTTGCCGTCTGGGCGGTGATCGCTTCTGCGGGAACAGCCGCCGCCAGCCGATGACGATGCCGCTTAATGAAATAGCCACGCCAGCGCCGGACAGGAGCCAGATGAGGATATGGCGTGCCGGTGACCAGATGAGCAGCCAGGGTAGGTCCATGCTGTGCAGCGCGTTGAACAGCCAGCGATAAGAGCGCGCGCCCGATCCCAATTGTCCAAGCAAGGCACCGGTCGCCGGATCGATATGCAGCCATGTGCGCGCGGGGTCGTCGAACTTCAGCCGTAATATCGGCAGGGGCCGACTGTCATCACTCGGGCCGCGTGTCGAATACCAGTAGCGATCGGGCTGCTCCAGCCGATCGACCTCCGTCAGGTGAGCGCCGGGCATGGCGCGTTGAGCGATTGCGGCAATGTGCGCCTGATCTGGAGCCACGATGTTGCCGCTTTTCGCATCCAGCAGTGCGGTCGGTCCATGCCCCCAAATGCTGATGGTCGGATCGCCACCCAGATATGCGAACCGAACTTCGCGAGCGCCATGCGCAGCGCGGGACAATATCGCGTTGTCGGTCGCCGGAAAGCCACCCCGCACATCGGCATAGAGGCTGGCTACATCGCCGTGCCCCTTGTCACGCAAACCACCCCAGGGGCTCATGGACAGCCAGCCGCTGAACACCCAGCCGATGAGGAAAACACCGCCGAACAGCCCGATGACATGATGCCATTTCATCCAGCCGCGATAGGGGCTGACCGACCCGGATTTGTATCGCCGGGCCAGGCGGACGCGCATCCAGCCGATCCAGAAGCCGGCCACCGCGCCCAACATGCCGATGCCCGATATCCACAAAACCGTCTGTCGCCAGGGTTCCTGAAACAAACGCAACGCTTCGAAATAGATCCAGTGGGGGACTGCGCCCAGCCAGTTCCAGAAGCGCTCATGCGCCGTCGTATTCTGCACCACCTCGCCAGTCGTCTGGCTGACATAGATGTCGGTCGCCGCCACGTCGGCAAGCCGCACACGCCAAAAGGGTGCCATCGCCTTATAGGATTGGGTGACGATCCATTGGTCATGATCGACCGGATCGACGGAAATGGCGGCCGCGCCGACCAGTATCCCGGCGATCTGCCGTGCGCGCGAAGCATCGACGCCATGGATTTCACGACCGGTTTTCGCTGAGACCGCCCGCCTTCCCGCTTCGGTGACGACGCGATAGACAGGCTCCCCGCCCGTCATGCCCAGCCGCATTTCTTCGGGAAATTGCATTTCTCCAAGCGTGGCGAGCGCTTGATCGGGGCCGACATGCACTTGCCCCCAATCGATCGGCGCTGCCGTCGCCACCCGCTCCGCCGCCCGGAAGGACGGGAAGGATACATAGAGCATCACCAGCCCTGAAAGAAACCAGATGGCGAAGAACAGGCACAGGAGAATGCCTGTCCAGCGATGGACCAAATAGAGCCAGCGCCGGGCCGCACGGCCCGGCGCCAGTCTGCGCTGTGCTTTAGAAACCGGCACGCAGCGCCACGTCTATCGAGCGGGGCCGACCGAGCAGCCATTGCTCGTCATTGTAGGTCGTGACCGCATAGTCCTTGTCGAACAGATTATAGGCGCGGACACTGAGTGCGATATTATCCGTCAAGGCATAGGAGACACCCGCGTCGACAACCGCGTAGCCGGGCACCCGGAAAGTGTTGGCGTTGTCGGAGAAGGTGCGGCCCACATAGCGCAGGCCCGCGCGGGCCTGAAGCCGCTCGGTGGCGTCATAGCGCAGCCACAGATTGGCCGTCGTCTCAGGGATGTTCGGGGGGGTGTTGCCGTTGTAGGAGACGCCGCCCGCGTTGAACTCATCGAACTTCGCTTCGAGCACGCTGCCATTGGCTTCAATGCCGAAGCCTTGCGGCAGATCGAGGGTCAGCGACGCCTCCAGCCCCTTTGCCGACCGCTGCCCCACCTGAAGCGGTGTCGTGCTGGTCAGGTTGTTCGGGTCGCGGACCAGCAGGTTCTTCTTGACGATCCGGTAGCCGGCGAAGGTGAAGCTGCCGCGTCCGTCCAGGAAGCTGGCCTTGACGCCCGCTTCCACCTGATCGCCAGTTGTGTTTTTGAACTGCGACTGGCTGGGCGAGAACGTGACCAGCGATCCCAGCGGGTCCACCGCCGTTGCATATTGGGCGTAGAGCGAAAGCGACGGCACCGGCTGATAGACAGCCCCGACCCGCCATGTGGTGTTGCTGAGCGTCTTGTCGAGCGCCTCCGTCTCACTGCCGTTCGTGGCGATGGTGAAGCGCTTCACATTGGCATGCTCGAAATTGATCCCGGCGACCAGCGAGAGCTGGTCCGTAAGAGCCAGCCGGTCCTCGGCAAAGAGCGAATATTGGCGCGTGCGGGTGCGATAGGCGGGCAGGACTGGCACGGTCGTATCGAACAGACCGGGCGTGAAGGCGAACGGATCGACCGGACTGTCCGGTATCGCCGGAGCACCGGGATAGAAATCATTGCTGTGCTTGAACTTGATGCGATTGAAGTCGAGGCCGATCACGAGATCATTCTTCAGGCCGCCAATGGGGCGGCTGACGACCACGCTCGTCTGGTTGCCGATCTGCGTCTGGTCGTGATCGATGCCCAGATAGTCGGTGCGGTCGATCTGACCGGTCGTACCGTTCCAGAAATAGCTTTCCAGATTGCGCCAGCGCCGGTCGGTGGTCAGCCGGTAGGCAGTGCTGGTGAGATCGATCCCTTCGGCGATGCCCCATTCCGCTTTCAGCGTCGTCCGGTTGTCCTTGTAATGGATGACCGCGTCCGAGACGTTGTAGTTCAGTCGCTTGTTGCGGTCGTCGATCCGGCCGTCGATCAGAGGCGTGCCGAAATAGCGGCTCGGCTTCTGGTCGCTATAATCGTCCGACAGGGTCAGCGCGAGATTCTCGGCGGGTGCGAAACGCAGCGAGCCCGAGATCGCCAGCCCCTTCGAGCCGCCGCGGTCGACCCAGCCGTCGGACTGGGTGCGACTGACATCGACACGATAGGAGAGCGTGTCGCTTGCCGGCCCGCCGATCCCGGCACCTATCCGCCAGCTGTCCTGCGATCCGTAGCCCGCTTCGGCATCGATAACGGTACGTTCGCTATTGGGCTTTCTGGAGATGACGTTCACCGCACCGCCGATCGCGCCCTGTCCGTAAAGCACCGAGGCCGGGCCGCGCAGAACCTCGATCCGATCGACCGTCCAGGGATCGGTGGGGAAGGTGACAGTGCCCGCGCCGGGATAGAGGCGGACACCGTCATAGAGGATCATCACCGATCCCTGGCCACTGAACCCACGCGCGGCGAGGGCAGTCCCGCCATTGCCGGGATTGGCGACCGAACTGATGCCCGTGGCGCGGGTGACGGCATCGACGATCGTCAGGTCGCCGCGTGCCCGGATCACGTCGCCCGTCAGGACTTCGACGCTCGCGGGCGTCTCCAGCGTCGTAAGGTTGAGCCGACTGCCGGTAGATTGCGGCTCGTCGAGTGCCGTGTTGCGCTGGCCAGTCACGAGGATGGAAGACGACCCGTCATCTGCCTCTTCGGCATGGGCGATCGTGGCCGTGCAGGACGCCGCCAAGAGGAAGGCGAGGGCAAGTCGGGAGGCATGCGAATGTACAATAGTCATGGAAAAATAAACCCAGTCGGCGTCACACGACAAATGGGCAGGGGCGTGCCGTTCACGAACGGTCGGCAGCCGACATCGGCCGGACGCCAGAGGCGACCGACACGGCTTCCGATGCGGCCCCAGCCGCTCGTTCGTCGCTCAGACGGAGTTCACCGTGCCGCGGCCATCCCCTGGACCAAGGCAAGAGCGACCAGACGTCGGCAGGTCTCCTGGCTCATGGGTCATCGCTTGGACATATGGCCTTCCCAGGCCTCGCAGGATTTAGCGTCCGGCCCAGTGGCTGGCGGCTCGGGCGTAATGCCGTCCGCACATATATGTCGCGCTCGCCACTTACAGTTGCAGGGACAGCTTCGGAATTGGGCTGTTCACACAGCCCGCACCGCATTCCCTTTTCATCCCCGTTTCCGGGGAACCGACGCGATCTTCGTCCTTCTTGCACCCGTCGGGTGCGGAGGGGACAAGGCTCCTTATATTTCCGGCTTCCACTATGCAAGACCCGCCCAACCGGTCCTGCCCAGCTCATAAAATAGCTCGGCGGGACCCGCTGGACGGGCCTTGAAACGGTTATCCCGGCGTCTTTTCCCGGAGGGGTTGAGCCGACTATCCTGCACCGGGCGGCGCTGACCGCACGGCGCAGTTCGATGTCAGGCCCGTCCCCTCCTGTCCGGCTGGGATTATTCGGCGGCCATCCCATATTCCGGCGGCATGATTGTCGGCAAACCCGGATCATAAAATTTGGTCAGAAGCTGCACGAAGGCAGGATCATTCAGCGGATCTGTCGGCATGGTGAAGGTCTGACCACGCGCACGCATGTCCGAGATGAAAGTATCGAACACGCGATCATGGGTGAGGTCATCCGTGTGATCGAGCGTGAGCTTCATGTCCTGCATGTCGGTGTAGATATCGGCACCCCAGTGGACCAGCAGCCGAAGTTCCTCGGCAGGCACATGCTGAACGATCTTTCCGTCCGTCGAAATGCGCCACCCGTCCGAATCAGGATCGCCCTCAATCACCGAGTTGATTGCCAGGCCATCGACATGGCGCATCTCCTGCGGGCCGCAGGCATTGGCACCGTGGTACATCACCTCATTTTCGACGACCGCCGCGCGTCCCCACATCGGCGCGAACAGCTGCTTGGGCTGACCAGCCGGGCCATCGGGCCAATAGGTGAAGCCGCCGCCGATCTGCCCCTTATAAAACCAGGTCAGCACCTGAGCCTTCTTGACCTGCCACTCACGGAACAGCCCGCACTTGGTCATCAGGCCGATCAGCCATGACGGCGAATTCTGAAGGTTCACGCCGCGGAAATCGGCTCCATCGACATGCGGCGGCCCTCCGGCTTCGGTCGGCCCCTGAATGTTGACCAGCATCAGGTTGGGAGTCGCATATTTCGCGTTCCAATAGCCCCGGACCAGATCCAGAAACTTGGAATTGAGGAAGCAGTCCTCGATTTCAGGGAAGAGGCTGGCATGGCCCTGACCCAGAGTCGCGCGGAAGACCGGGCTGAGGAACATGTCCCAGGTCGCTTCAACCCCTTCCGGCAGCGAGCCGGACATGGCGGCGATGACCTGTTCGGGGGAGGTAAACTCCTGCGCGAGGATCATCGTCCATGGCCCTTTGTTGCGCAGAACGTTAAACAACCTCTGGCGCTGGTCTTCCGTGAACGCATTTTCGATGATCTGCGGTTCAGCAACCGGCCGGAGGAAATTCAGATTTTTCATCGCTATACCCTTCAATCAGTCTGCGGGTAGGAACGGCCGCCGACCATAGACTATGCTATCGACCTACCTCCCACATCCTGCACAGACGGGCATCGGTCACATTTCTGGAACCAGCTTAAGCTAGAATGTCAATAGTTGACACTTCTCAACGATTGTCAAGGGGTTGTCAAAAGCAACAGGCCGCATCGTGCCTTGGCTCAGACGGGGATAAGGCGCCTCTCATAACGCCATGTACCCCATATCTGCTGCACCCTGCGCGCAGTAGTGCGTATGAGGCTTGGGGGCAGAAGGGGCCGATGAGCATGTGCATCCGCCAATTCTGGGGGCAGGTCGTGGAATCCGGTGGTGCGAATGGCGGGGTGGCGGGCAGCTTCCCGGCAGAGCGCGATGAAGCGCCGCATCACAGCTAGATTGGGCCTACGCCGGTCGCGGGACAGCATTTCGAAGCTGTGGGTTACCGTAATGAATGCGCCGTGCCGTTCCCGCGCCGCATGCCTGAGGCCCGCGCGCATCTCTCCGGCGGACATGGCGCAGATCTGGGCGGGGCGGAAGCTGCCGGGCCGATCGATTATGCCGCTAACCGGTGCTTCCAGCATGCCCGTGTGGCGCGTGATTCCCGTCTGGGCGCGCGCGCCGGTGATGCGGCAGCCATATCGGTGATAGGCCGGATTCACACTGCTGTCCCAGGCAATGCCCAGCTGCGCCAAGGCGCGAAGCGTATCGTCATTCGCGCCAAAATTACCTGCCCGAAAGGCGTTGATTGCGGGTGCGCCCGCATCTTCGAGCCATGTCCGCGCCATGCCCAGGAGGATCATCTGATCGCCGAGCGAAAAGTCGCCAATATTGCGCCCCGTCCGCCCCTGGACAGGAGAATGCGTCGCATTGGCCAGCCATTCGGTATGAACGTGCAGCTGTACCTCATGCCCGCGCTCCACGATCGCGGCGACAATGGGCTTGAGGAAATCGGTGCCAAAAACCAACGCGGGCATGGGGTCGAGGAAGAATACGCCTCTCAGGCCATGTTCTTCCAGCTGGTCCATCTGCCAGCCGATCCCGTAGCTGCCGCCGGTCGCGTCACCCCAGATCGAGCTGCGGACATTGTCATCCAAGCTCATCCCCCGCCGATGCAGCAAGGCGGACAGTTCCGTATCGACGGTAATCAGCAGGGCGGTAGAGGCGTCATGGTCCAACATGACTCCGCACCCTAGCCCGTGCGGCTTAAGGAGCGGTAACTCCGCCCCAAAAGACCGCCAAAGCAGAGATATCAGGCCGACGGATCAGACCAGAGGGTTGAATTCACCATAGCCGCCCTGGAAAAACAGCAGTGGCTTGCTCGGCTTATCCACTTCCAGCGCCATGACGCGCCCGACGGCGATATAATGGTCGCCCGCTTCATGAACCGCCTCCAGCGTGCAGTCGATCCAGGCGACCACGCCGTCCAGGATCGGAGATCCATTGGCCGATTCGCGATGCGTCACGCCGGAAAACCTGTCCTCGCCCTTGCCGGAAAGCTGCTGGCAGAGCGGCCTCTGGTCGCTGCCTAGCACATTGACGCAGAATTTGCCTGCGCGCTCGATCAAGGGCCAGCTCGTCGATGTCCTGGCTGGGAAGAAGGCAACCAGAGGCGGGTCGAGGGACACCGAAGTGAAGGAACCAACCACCATGGCGACGGGCGCGCCCTGGTCAATGGCAGTCACGACGCAAACGCCGGTCGGGTAATGACCGAGCACGCGGCGGAAAGTTGCACTGTCGATCGTTTCCGTAATTGCCACGTGTCTGTCCCTGTGAAGAATTAAAGCGCGACGCCTGCCGAGGCGAGCACCGCGAGCGTCAGAAGTTCCGAAGCGTTGGACGCCATGGTCGCGATCTGCACCGATTTGTCCATGCCGACCAACATCGGGCCGATCGTCGTCGAGCCGCCTATTTCACGCAACAGCTTGGCGGAGATATTGGCCGATTGCAGCCCCGGCATCACCAGGACATTTGCTGGCCCCGACAGGCGGCTGAACGGATAATTTTTCATGACGGTGGGATTAAGCGCCACGTCGGCGGTCATTTCCCCTTCATATTCGAAATCGACATCGCGCTCGTCGAGCACCTTGATGGCATCACGCATATTTTCCAGATGCGCGCCGGGCGGATTGCCGAAGTTGGAATAGGACAGGAAGGCGACGCGCGGGTCATGGCCCATGCGGCGAGCGACCGCGGCGGTGCCCTCCGCAATGTCCGCCAATTCACTCGCCGACGGCCGTTCATTGACGGTGGTATCGGCCAGGAAGACAGTCTTGTCCTTCGAAATGATGATATGGATGCCGAAAGGCGTCCGGCCCGGGGCCGGGTCCATGACGCGCTTCACTTCCCGCAGTGTCTGGGCAAAGGGCCGGGTCATGCCGGTGATCATCGCATCGGCGACCCCCATGGTGACCAGCAGCGCGCCGAATATGTTGCGGTCCCGATTGACCATGCGCTCGCAATCGCGACGCAGATAACCGCGCCGTTGCAGCCGTTTGTACAGCGCATCCACCATGTCGGGCACCAACGGCGAATTGACGCTGTTGTGCAGTTCAAAGCTTTCGGGATCGCGCACGCCCAAAGCCTTCAGCTTGTCGACAACATTCTGCCGCCCAACCAGTACCGGAACGCCATAACCAAGGTCGCGAAATTGAATGGCGGCGCGCAGCACCACTTCTTCTTCGGCTTCGGCAAAGACGACGCGCTTTGGGTTCGCCTTGGCCACTTCATAGGCGGTGGTGAGCACCGACGTGGTCGGATTGAGCCGACCTTTCAGCGACTGGCGATAAACGGCCATGTCCGCGATCGGCTTCTGGGCGACGCCGGATTCCATCGCCGCCTGCGCAACGGCGGCGGGCACGACTTCCATCAGGCGCGGGTCGAACGGCGCGGGGATGATATAGTCGGGGCCAAAGCTATGCGAACGGCCATAGGCTTTCGCCACTTCTTCGGGCACCTGTTCGCGCGCCAATTCAGCGATCGCGTGCGCCGCGGCGACCTTCATCGGCTCGTTGATCGTCGTCGCCCGCACATCGAGCGCACCGCGGAAGATGAAGGGGAAGCCCAAGACGTTGTTGACCTGGTTGGCATAGTCCGACCGCCCGGTGGCGACGATCGCATCGGGGCGCACCTCCAGCACGTCGGGCGGGGTGATTTCCGGGTCGGGATTGGCCATGGCGAAGATGATCGGACGGGGGGCCATGGCCTTGACCATGTCCTGCGACACCGCGCCCGCGACCGACAGGCCCAGGAACACGTCTGCGCCCTTGATCGCTTCGCCCAGCGTGCGCGCATCGGTTTTCACCGCATGGGCCGACTTCCACTGGTTCATGCCTTCGGTGCGGCCCTGGTAGATCACGCCCTTGCTGTCGCACATGATGACATTGTCGTGCCGGACGCCAATCGCCTTGATGAGTTCGGTGCAGGAAATGGAGGCCGCCCCTGCCCCGTTCACCACCACCTTTATGTCCTTCAAATCACGACCGGTCAGCATCGCCGCGTTGATGACGCCCGCCGCCGCGATGATCGCCGTGCCATGCTGGTCGTCGTGAAAGACCGGAATGTTCATCCGTTCCTTCAACGTCTGTTCGATGATGAAGCATTCCGGTGCCTTGATATCTTCAAGGTTGATGCCGCCGAAGGTCGGCTCCATCAATTCGACCGCATCGATGAACCTGTCGACATCCTCCGTCTTGAGCTCGATGTCGATCGAGTCCACGTCGGCGAAGCGTTTGAACAGCACCGACTTGCCTTCCATCACCGGCTTGGATGCGAGCGCGCCCAGATTGCCCAGGCCCAGGATCGCCGTGCCGTTGGAGATGACCGCGACCAGATTGCCCTTGGCGGTATAGTCATAGGCGGTCGCCGGGTCTTCCGCGATGGCGCGCACCGGCACCGCAACGCCGGGCGAATAAGCGAGGCTAAGGTCGCGCTGTGTCGCCATCGGCTTGGACGCGATGATCTCAATTTTACCGGGGCGGCCGGTCGAGTGGAAGAACAGCGCCTCGCGCTCTGAAAATTCCACACTCGACTTGTCGGCCATAGTCCCATCCATTCGGTTTTCTGCTTTTAACGGCCCTAGCGTCATGCCGTGCCTGTGGGCAAGCGCGAGAAGGGATTTTTCGCGCTCTTCCCTCATCGAAGGCATGCGGCTATCGGCTAGTAGGTTATGCCCACATCAAAGGATCCAGCGCCCTCGCAACCCACGCCGATGATGGCGCAATATCTCTCGCTGAAGGGTGAAGCGCAGGATTGCCTGCTCTTCTACCGGATGGGGGATTTTTTCGAGCTTTTCTTCGACGATGCGAAGGCGGCGGCGGCAACGCTCGACATCGCGCTGACCAGCCGGGGCGAACATGACGGCGCACCTATCCCGATGTGCGGGGTGCCCGTGCATAGCGCGGAAAACTACCTCGCCCGGCTGATCAAGGCAGGGCATCGGGTCGCCATCGCCGAACAGACCGAAACGCCCGCGCAGGCCAAGGCGCGCGGGTCAAAGGCGCTGGTTGGGCGCGCCATCGTCCGATATGTGACGGCGGGCACGCTGACCGAAGAGACGTTGCTGGATTCCCGGCGCGACAACATGCTGGTGGCGCTGTGCCAGACCGGGGGCGAAGGCGCGGGCGAATATGGCCTTGCCGCCGCCGATATCTCCACCGGTCGTTTCGAAACGCTGATATTGCGCGCGGGCGACCTGCCCGCTGAACTGGCCAGGCTGCGTCCCAGCGAAATCGTGGTGCCGGAGGGTCTGAGCCTGGACCTGCCCGAAGCCCATCCCTTCGACCGCGCCGCCTTTTCAAGTAGCCGGGCCGAAGCCGCGCTCAAGCGCCTGTTCGGCGTCGCCACGCTGGACGGCTTTGGCCAGTTCGGCCGGGCGGAATTATCGGCGATGGGCGGGCTGCTGAGCTATCTCGACCATGCTGGCAAGGGCACCCTGCCCTTCCTGGCGCCGCCAGTTCGCAAGGCGAGCGGGGCGCATGTCGCGATCGATGCGGCAACGCGCGAAAGCCTGGAAATCACCGCGACCATGAGCGGCGCGCGCACGGGCAGCCTGTTGGGTGCGGTCGATCGCACCGTCACGGGGGCCGGGGCGCGGCTGCTGGCGCAGGATCTTTCCGCGCCGTTGATGGACCGCGCGGCGATCGAAGCAAGGCTGGGACTTGTCCAGCTGTTCCACGACGATCCGCTGCTGCGTGACCAGTTGCGCGCAGCCCTGCGCGCTTTACCCGACATCGGGCGCGCGCTGGGACGGGTCGCCATCGGCCGGGGCAGCCCGCGCGATCTGGGGCAATTGCGCGACGGGTTAGGTGAGGCGCGGCTGCTGCGCGAAAGGCTGGCGCGCTTGTCCGGCCTTCCGCCGCTGCTTGCGCAACTGCTGCCTGCGCTGGATGGTCATGGCGCGTTGGTCGACGGGCTTTCGCGCGCCCTGGTGCCAAGCCCGCCGACCGAAACGGCCAGCGGCGGCTATATCGCCGACGGCTATGATCCCGCACTGGACGAATTGCGCCGTCTGGCGGGGGACGGGCGACGGGCGATCGCCGCGCTGGAGGCGAAATATCGCGAGCAGACGGGCATCGCCAGTCTGAAGATCCGCCACAATGGCGTGCTGGGCTATCATGTCGAGGTTCCGGCGCGGGCAGCCGACCCGTTGATGCAGCCCGACAGCGGCTTTACCCACCGGCAGACGCTGGCCGGGGTCGTCCGCTTCAATTCGGTGGACCTGCATGAACAGGCCGGGCGCGTGTCGCAGGCAGGCGCACATGCGCTGATCGCCGAAGCGTCGCATCTGGAAGAACTGATCGCATCCGTCCTGGACCGGAAGGCGAAGATCGCGCTGGCCGCAGAAGCGCTTGCGCGGCTGGACGTCGCCGCCGCTCTGGCCGAACGCGCTGCGGAAGGTGGCTGGGCGCGGCCCCATTTCCTGGCCGATGACGGCGAAGGCCCCTGCCTGGAGATTGTCGGTGGTCGCCATCCGGTGGTGGAAGATTCGCTGCGCCGCGACGGCCAGCCCTTTATCGCCAATGACTGCCGCCTGGGCGATGTTGACCGGCTTTGGCTCGTCACCGGTCCCAATATGGGCGGCAAATCAACCTTTCTGCGGCAGAACGCGCTGATCGTCCTGCTGGCGCAGGCTGGTGCCTATGTCCCGGCACAGTCGGCGACGTTGACGCTGGTCGACCGGCTGTTCAGCAGGGTGGGCGCGTCGGACAATCTGGCGCGTGGCCGTTCGACCTTCATGGTCGAGATGGTGGAAACCGCCGCCATCCTGTCCCAAGCGACCGAACGCAGCTTCGTGATCCTGGACGAAGTGGGGCGCGGCACGTCGACCTATGATGGCCTGGCGCTCGCCTGGGCAGTGGTGGAGGCGGTGCATGAGATCAACCGCTGCCGTTGCCTGTTCGCGACCCATTATCATGAATTGACGCGGCTCGCCGAAACGCTGCCGTCGCTGTCGCTCCATCACGTCCGCGCGCGCGAATGGAAGGGCGATCTGGTCCTGCTGCACGAAGTGTCCGAAGGGCCGGCGGATCGCAGCTATGGCCTGGCGGTAGCACGGTTGGCGGGGCTGCCGACCGCCGTGCTCAAGCGCGCAAAGGATGTTCTCGCCCGGCTGGAAGCGGGGAAGGCAAAGACGGGCGGGATCGCCGCCGGGCTGGACGACCTGCCGCTGTTCGCAGCCGCAGCGGCCCAGGCGGAGGAAAAGGCCGATCCGCTGCGCACCGCAATCGACGCGATCGATGTGGACGCCCTGTCTCCGCGCGATGCACTCGATCAATTATACCGGCTGAAACAACTGGCCGCCGCATCGGGCGAGGACTAGATTAGCTTCATGGTCATGCAGTTCCCCACATTGGGATCGCGCCGGGCGATCATCGATCGCCGCGCGATTTCCGACAGTATCAACGCCCTGGCACAGGACCATCGGGGCGACACGATGAAGCTGCGCGGCTTGATCGTGAAAGAACTGAAGGACGCGCTGGACGCGGGTCGGCTGGAAGTCGCACGGCGGCTTGACGCGAAACCGACCAAGGGGCGGGAGGCAGTGACCGCCTTCGCCTTCCTGATCGATCAGATATTGCGCGTCCTGTACGACGCGACCACGCATCATCTGTATCCCGCCAGCAACCGCAGCACCGGCGAGCGGCTCGCGCTGTTGGCCGTGGGTGGATATGGCCGGGGCGAAATGGCGCCGCACAGCGACGTCGATATCGCCTTCATCACGCCGTGGAAGCCGACCGGCTGGACCGAGCAGGTCATCGAATCCATGCTCTATTCGCTGTGGGACCTGGGCCTGAAGGTCGGCCATTCCAGCCGGTCGCTGGACGAAACGATGCGCATGGCCAAATCGGACCTGACCGTGCGCACGGCCTTGCTGGAGGCGCGGTATATCTGGGGCGACCGCGCCCTGTATGAAGAATCGGCCAAGCGGTTCGATGCCGAAGTGATGCAGGGCACGGCCCGCGCCTTCGTCACGGAAAAGCTGGAGGAACGCGACGAGCGTCATCGCCGGATGGGCGACAGCCGCTATGTGGTCGAACCCAATGTCAAGGAAGGCAAGGGCGGCCTGCGCGACCTGCATACGCTGTTCTGGATCGGCAAATATGTGAACCGCGTGCGTTCCGTCGCCGACCTGGTCGGCGTGGGCCTGTTGACCGACGTCGAACTGCGCCAATTCCAGAAGGCGGAGGATTTCCTGTGGGCCGTGCGGTGCCATCTGCACATGATCACGGGACGGACCGAAGACCGCCTGACTTTCGACCTGCAGCTGGAAACGGCGACGCGCATGCACTTCACCGGGCGGCAGGGCCGTTCAGGGGTGGAGCGCTTCATGCGCTATTATTTCCTGAACGCGAAAATAGTCGGCGACCTGACCGCCGTGTTCCTGGCGCATCTGGATGACCAGCTGGGCGCGAAGGGCCGTCGCTATATCCCGGCGATGTTCCGCCGACCCAAGAAGCTGGACGGGTTCGTGCTGGACCGTGGACGCCTGGCCCTGCCCGACGATGATTTCTTCAAGGCCGATCCCGTCCGGTTGCTGGAAATCTTCGCCGTCGCCGACCGTCACGGGCTGGCCATCCACCCCAGCGCCATGCGCACGGCGAGCCGGGACGCAGGCCTGATCACCGCGAAGATTCGGCGCGACCCGCGCGCCAATGCTGCCTTCATGGATGTGCTGACATCGCCGCGCGACCCTGAAACAGTGCTGCGCTGGATGAATGAATCCACCGTTTTCGGCCGCTTCGTCCCTGATTTTCGCCGCGTCGTCGCCCAGATGCAATTCGATATGTACCATCATTATACGGTCGACGAACACACGATCCGCGCTGTGGGCCTGCTCGCCACCATCGAAAAGGGGGATCTGGCGCAGGATCACCCGCTGATGACCAGCCTCATGGGCAAGCTGATTTCGCGGCGGGCGCTCTATGTCGCGGTGCTGCTGCACGACATCGCCAAGGGTCGCGGCGGCGACCATAGCGTGCTGGGAGCGGAAGTCGCCGAACAGCTATGCCCGCGATTGGGCATGACCGCCGCCGAAACGGAAACGGTCGCCTGGCTGGTCCGCTATCACCTGTTGATGTCGGCCACCGCCTTCAAACGCGATTTGGCCGATTATAAGACGATCCTTGATTTCGTGGAGGTGGTGCAAAGCCCTGAACGCCTGCGCCTGCTGCTCTGCCTGACCGTCGTCGATATTCGAGCGGTCGGTCCGGGCGTTTGGAACAGCTGGAAGCGGCAATTATTGTCCGACCTATACGAGGCCGCCGAGGAAGTGCTGCGCCTGGGTCACAAGCAAAAGGGCCGGAGCGAGCGGGTCGCCGCCAAGCAGGAGGCGTTGCGGCAAGCACTGGGACTGACGGCAACCGACTTTGCGGCGCTGGCCAAGCGGCTGCCCGAATCCTACTGGATTGCGGAGCCTGAGGACATATTGATCCACAATGCCCAGCACATACTGGCATCGACCGGGTCCCAGTTGTCGATCGCGGCGCAATATTATCCGCAGCGGGGCGCAACGCTGGTCACCGTCTATGCCGCCGATCATCCGGGGCTATTCTACCGCATCGCCGGAGCGATTCATCTGGCGGGCGGCAACATCATCGACGCGCGTATCCATACGACGAGGGACGGCGTCGCCATCGACAATTTCCTGGTGCAGGACCCGCTGGGCGGCGCTTTCCACAGTCCCGATCAGTTGACGCGCATCCGCAGCGCCATCGAAGATTCCCTGTCGAACCGCCATCGCATGATCACCAGGCTGGAAGCGCGCCCCCTTCCCCGCACCCGCGCCGAAGCCTTCCGCATCGAACCCAATGTTCTGATCGACAACAAGGCATCGAACCGCTTCACCGTGATCGAAGTCAATGCACGCGACCGCCCTGCCCTGCTGTTCAGCCTGGCCAACGCCCTGTTCCAGTCCAAAGTCACCGTCCACAGCGCCCATGTCGCCACCTATGGCGAGCGGGCGGTCGATACTTTCTATGTGACGGACCTGCTGGGCGGGAAGATTGAGAGCAAGGGTCGGCTGCAGACGCTGGAGCGCAGGCTGCTCGACGCGGCGGATGGCGGCGCGAGTGAAACGCTGGAGCGGGCCTGATCGCTTGCCGCGCGCGAGCTACGCAATTTCCATCACGTCGCCCGGCGCGAGCAGCGGCAGCAGCTTCAGCATGTCGGCCCGCTCTACCGCGACGCAGCCAGCGGTTGGCCGACCTTCCGACAAATGAAGAAAGATCGCGCTCCCCTGTCCAGGGACAGGCGGCGCATCATTATGGCCCAGCACGACGATCACGTCATAGGCATCATCGTCGCGCAGCAGCGATTCGGCTGAAAAAGCGCGCGGCAGCTGCACCGGTCGATTATAGGCAGGGTCCGCCGGATCGTCAGACCAGCCGTCCCCCTCCCTGATCCAGCGCCATGGCAGCCGAACGCCGTCGGGCACCCCCTTTCCCGGACGCAGCAACACCCCGCGCACCGGCCAGCTTCCCAAAGGCGTGCATCCGTCGCCTTCCCGTTTATCCAGCGCGGCGCAGGTGCCGCCCCGACCGATCGTGCAAGGCATGTCGATCGCGCCGAAGCGAAGCCTTCCGGCTGCGCTATCGACGCGGATCGCCGTCACAACTGATGCCCGGTACGATCGCGCTTGGTCGCCAGATAATGTTCATTATGCGGATTGGCGGGCAGGATGATCGGCAGGCGTTCAGCGACCTTGATGCCTGCAGATTCCAAACCGGCGACCTTGTTCGGATTGTTGGTCAGCAGGCGCACTTCCGCAACGCCCAGCAGGTCCAGCATCCGCGCGGCCACCGAAAAATCCCGCGCGTCGATGGCGAAGCCCAGCCGGACATTGGCGTCCACCGTGTCGAAACCCTGATCCTGCAACGCATAGGCGCGCAACTTGTTGATCAGGCCGATGCCGCGCCCTTCCTGCCGCAAGTAGAGCAGCACGCCCCAGCGCGATCCGGCGATCTGGTGCAGGGCCTGATGCAATTGCGGGCCGCAATCGCATTTAAGGCTGCCCAGCACATCCCCGGTCAGGCATTCGCTATGCAGGCGAACGACGGGCAGAGAGTTGTCGCGCTTGCCGATCACCAGCGCCACATGTTCGCGCGGCTCATCGGGACTGCGGAATGCGACGATTTCCGCCGTTTCGCTGCTGGATACCGGCAGCCGCGCTCTAGTCGCGATGGCCAGATGGGTGGCGTCGTCATAGGCGTCAACATCTTCAGCAGCGACTTCTGCTTCGCTGTCACCCGTGGGCGTTACAAAATATGCGGGCAGGATTCCGGCAAGGCGCGCGAGCTTCAGGCTGGCCTTGGCGGCGAGAGGAGCGGCGAGCGGCTTGGCGGTGAACGGACCTTTGAGCGGCGAAGCGAGGTCCATCACCGGATCCGCGATCGTCATCGCGACATCGCCGTCAATCCAGGGCGCACGGGCGATCAGCACGGGCATGTCGGGATCGGCTGCGGCAATCTGGTTCGCCAGCTTCAACGTTTCGCCCCGTGCCGCCGCGATCAATATGTCGGCTTTGGCCGCCGGGTCGAAATCGGACAGGGTTACCGCGTCCGCTCCCTCCACCGCCATCACCCGGATAGCGCCGTCGGCAGCGCGGACGGTCACCGCCCAGCCCCGTCGTAGCGCGTCAATGGCGCGAGCTGCGGCGCGCGCGCCCATCAGAAAGCGAATTCCGTGATGATCGGGACATGATCCGACGGCTTGATCCAGCCGCGTGCCGGTTCGACGACGCGGTGGCTGATCGCCTGATCCGCCACGTCCTGCGTCATCCACATATGATCCAGCCGCCGCCCGCGATCCGATTCCGCCCAATCGCGCGCGCGATAACTCCACCAGGTGTAGAGCCGTTCGGGCGCGGGGAAAAATTGACGACCGATGTCGATCCAGTTGTTCGAACTCTGCAAGCGCGCCAAAATCTCGCATTCCATCGGCGTGTGGCTGACGACGTTCAGCAATTGCTTGTGGCTCCACACGTCGCATTCCATCGGCGCGATGTTGAAATCGCCGGTCAGGATGGTCGGTTTGTCCTCCAGTTGCGAGGACCATTCGATCATCCGCTCAAGGAAGTCGATCTTCTGGCCAAATTTCGGATTCACGGTGCGATCCGGCACATCGCCGCCCGCAGGCACATAGACATTTTCGATCCTGACCCCATTGTCGAGCCGAACGCCGACGTGGCGCGCTTCGCCATTGGCCTGCCAGTCGAGCCGGTCATCCTCCCACATCGGGACCTTGGACAGGATCGCGACACCGTGGTGCATGCGCTGGCCGTTCAGCACCTGATGGTGATAGCCCAGCTGGCGGAAATGCGCGGCGGGGAAAATGTCGTTCACCACCTTGGTTTCCTGCAGACATAAAATGTCCGGCGCTTCTTCCCTCAGGAAATGCTCAACGATGTCGAGCCGGGCGCGAACGCTGTTGATATTCCAGGACGCGATGCTGATTGTTTGCGGCATAATGGTCCACTAGGACCCTGGCGCGAGCGGTGCAAGCTGCGGCGGGGGCGTGCGGTGAATTCTCGCAAGGTGCACCTACCGGGCGCGGATAAAGTAAGACCCCCGCTCCGGGGGCATGGAACGGGGGTCTCGATCGCGCCCTTGAAGCGCTTCGCGGCGAGAGCGGGTTCCGGGTAACAGGGGGGAAATCCCGGTCTTCGTCCCTCGCCGTGGACTTCCTCTTAGGGGTCCTCATATGAGCGGCAGATGAACGATGTAGCTGGATTTTCCGTCCATCGCGCGGGCAGAGCGATTCACCCTCCCGCAGCGCGTCCCTTTGGCCGGGGGTCGTTCCACCGGAAAGTCGAATCAGACACCGGCACGCCATAGGCTTGGTTGGAAAGGCGCACCGACGTCCGGTTATTCTGCGAATCCAGCGCGACCCAGCCATACAGCTGAAGTCCGGCCGGGCCAGACGAATCGCGCTTGAAGATCATGGTGATGGTGCCGAATTCTGGGCGGCGCGGGTCGCGGGCCTGCACGCTCAGGACTGACGGGTCACCCGTCTGGACGACCTTGCCGAATTTCGACAGATCCTTTTTCGGGTCGATCAGCGCGCCCAGCGGCGAACTGCCGATAGGCCACCGCTGAACCTGCCGCACCTCGTAATCGATCATGGTGAGCGCCCTGCCATCGCCGACGATCAGCAACGGAACGCCCTTTTGATATTGAAATCGGATTTTTCCTGGCTGCTTGATCGTCAGCTTGCCGCTGAGCGTCTGGCCGTTGCGATCGGTCTGGGTGAAATCGGCGGTCATCGTGGTGACGCCACGAATATAGGCATTGACCCGGTTAAGTTCCGGCTGAGCCTGCTGCGCGACGGCGGTGGCCGCAGGCATCAACACGGGCGCGGCGGCCAGGGCCAGAAGGGGCGCGACGATGCGCTTCATGCTATCTTCTCCGCTCTTGTTCAGATGATCTAGGTAACGGGCGGGATTTGAACCCGTTCTGAACTGTCTCGTTCCCTTTGAGACAGGTTTCGGGGGAAGAGCAACTCCCTTGCGCCAGTAACATCTCCCGGAGCGGATCTGCCTGTGAGGCAATCCAACAGCGCGAAAAAAAAGGCTGATCCGAAGATCAGCCTGGAAAGTTTTAGGAGAGGATGCCTGAAAGGCAGGTCCCTTTTCCTCGATCCAGACTTATGCCGCAAATGCGAAAGGGGCGTTCACGATTGCGCTTTTTGCAATCAATGAAACGCCCCCGTTCATTTCCCCTTAAAGTGGGCTGCCATTCTCATCGCGCAGCACCTCGCGCCGCCCGACATGATTGGGAGGGCCGACCAGCCCTTCTTCTTCCATGCGCTCGATCAGGCGGGCCGCGCTATTATAGCCGATGCGCAACTGGCGCTGCAGCCAGCTGGTGGATGCCTTCTGATTTTCAAACACTAGCTGGCACGCCTTGCGGAACAGCTGGGCATCGGGGCTATCATCGCCCAGGTCAACGCCATCCAGCGCGAAGCTGCCCTCTTCCGGCTCTTCAGTGACCGCGGCGATATAGTCTGGCTGGCCCTGGGCGCGCCAATGATCGGCGACCACCCGGACCTCATCATCCGAAACGAACGGGCCATGGACGCGCATCAGCCCCTTGCCACCGTGCATGTAGAGCATGTCGCCCTTGCCCAGCAGCTGTTCGGCACCCTGCTCGCCCAAAATGGTGCGGCTGTCGATCTTCGACGTCACGAAGAAGCTGATGCGGGTCGGTAGGTTCGCCTTGATCACGCCGGTAATGACATCGACCGATGGGCGCTGCGTCGCCAGGATCAGGTGGATGCCCGCCGCCCGCGCCTTCTGCGCCAGCCGCTGGATCAGGAATTCGACTTCCTTGCCCGCCGTCATCATCAGGTCGGCCAGTTCGTCCACCACCACCACGATCTGCGGCAGCGGCTGGAAATCCAGCTGCTCCTCTTCATAGATCGGCTTGCCGGTTTCGGGGTCGTAGCCGGTCTGGACGCGGCGGCCGAGCGGCTTGCCCTTGGCCTTCGCGGCGCGCACCTTCTCATTATAATTGGCAAGGTTGCGGACGGAGATGGACGCCATCATGCGATAGCGGTCCTCCATCTGCTCCACCGCCCATTTCAAGGCGCGGATCGCCTTGCTCGGCTCGGTGACAACGGGTGACAAAAGATGCGGAATGTCGTCATAGGTCGACAATTCCAGCATTTTTGGATCGATCATGATCAGGCGCAGCTGGTCCGGCGTCATGCGATAGAGCAACGACAGGATCATGGCGTTAAGGCCTACCGACTTGCCCGAACCGGTCGTGCCCGCGATCAGCAAATGAGGCATGGGGGCCAGGTCGGCGATGATCGGTTCGCCCGAAATATTCTTGCCCAGAATGATCGGCAGGGTCGCATCCTGGCCGAACTGTTCGGACGTGACCAGTTCGCGGAAAGACACGCCTTCGCGATTGACGTTCGGCAGTTCGATGCCGATCACGGTGCGACCGGGAATTGTCGCCACGCGCGCGGAAAGGGCTGACATGTTGCGGGCGATGTCGTCGGCCAGCGCGATTACGCGGCTCGCCTTGATGCCGGGCGCGGGTTCCAGCTCGTACATCGTGACGACGGGACCGGGACGAACTTCGACGATGTTGCCCTTCACATGGAAGTCGTCGAGCACGCTTTCGAGCAGCCGGGCGTTGCGCTCCAGCGCGGCCTTGTCGATCTTTTGCCCCTGGCTGGCGGGAATGGGATTGAGCAGGTCGGCCGAAGGCAGCGAGCTGTTGCCGAACAGATCGTCCTGCGACACCGGGGCCATTTGTCGCTGGGCGGGGGCGGGTTTGGGCGTCTGGATGTTGATGGGGGGCTTTGGTTCGTTGCTGACCGTGCGGCGGGGCGCGATGACGCGGTCCTCCACGTCATCCTCATCTTCGGGGTCGGCGGCGACGGACCCGCCGCCAGTCAGGGCGAAGCTGGGCTTGGGCAGGCTGAGCAGCGGCAATGTAGGACGGCGCAAGGCGATGATGGGCTTTTCCAGCGCCAGGCTGCGATACCAGATGAAAAAGCCGCTGATCAGCATCAGCACGATGAGTAAGCCCGTGATCCAGCCCTGCGCAGCAGGCGCCTGGGCGGTAAGGCTGCGCACGCCGCTGGCGGTGGCCAGACCTACCAGCCCGCCCCAGCCGGATGGAAGGTCGATCAGGGAATCAGGCTGGAACATGGCCAGTCCGATGCTGACCAACGCGATGCCGAGCAGGCATTTGCCGAACTGGGCTTTCCAGTCGGCCATGTCATGATCACCCCACAACCGACGCGCGGTGATCGCCAGCAGCGGCAGGACGAGCGCGACGGGGACACCCAGCAGGGTCAGCAGCAGAGCGGACACCCAGGCACCCGGCAGACCCATGATATTCTGCACGTGATTGTCTGCCACCGTCATCATGGACGGGTCGCTGAGCCGAAAGCTGAGGAGCGCTAGCGCGAGGAACAGTGTCGCCAGCATCAACGTGATCGCGCTGATCAAAGCGCCGCTTCGGATCAGGCTGCGTTTCAGCATTTCGCGCCATTCTGGCGTGCGCTTGGCTCCGCGGCTGACAGCCATGGCTTCGATGTCCCCCAAATGTTCCGGTTCGGCACAATGCGCCGAGCGGGGAGTCCGCGTCAAGAGTCCGGCGTTTCGACCCGTCGCGGGAAAACCATGAAGGAAATGGTGGATGGTATGCGTTTCGGGGGAAATGCCCCCCTATGTGATTCCTTCATGCATTTGCGCAGGCGGAGCGCCGCGCATAGCGATGAGGCAGCCCGCGATGATCAGCCCCGCGCCCGCCAGTGTGGGAAGCGTCAGCCGTTCCCCGAAGGCGAGCCAGCCGATGACCGCCGCCCAGATGAAGGCGGTATATTCCACCGGGATCAGATTTTGCGCCTCTGCCCGCGCATAGGCCCAGGCGAAGGCTGCGAGCGAGGTGAAGGCGAGACCGGCAGTGCCGATGACCAGCAGCCAGGACCCCAAGCGGGGCACATCAAGCCGCAACGGCACCACATCCGGGGCTGCCCATGCGACAAAGGCGCACAGGCCATAGAGGATGAACATGACCAAATGCTGGAAGAAGGCGACCTCCACAGGGGAGGCCAGCTGCGCCTGTTGCCGCTGGAGGACGAGGTTCCAGGCAAAAAGCACGGCGGAAATCAGCACCGCGACGCTGCCCAGCAAGGCTTTTGCATCGTAGCTGTCCTGCATCCGGCCCGACAGGATCACCGCGACACCGACCAGCCCCAGCAGCGAGGCCCCGATCGCCCGCCGACTGATCCGTTCCCCCAGCAGCAGCGCCGCGAGATAAAGGGCGATGAGCGGCGCGATGAAGGAGAGCGCGATGGCTTCGGCCAGCGGCATGCGGATGAGCGCGAAGAAGAAGAGGCTGGCCATCAGCGCGACGACCGCGCCCCGCAGCAGATGCAGGCGCAGGACCGCCCTGCCCGGCCAGCGATAGCCGCCGGGAAGCATAAGCGCGAGGCCAAGCACCGTCCCGGCCAATGCGCGCCAGAAGAGCGCGTTGAACAGACCGATAGACAGGCTCAATCCCTTCATCGCTGCGTCCATGATGGCAAAGAGCAGGACGGCGACGCAGCACAGCGCGAAGGGAATGGCGAAGGAGCGGGATTGAGGCATGGTTCCTGGAGCCGAAAGTTACGGTGGATGGGCGTTCTGGTGTGGGGTCGAGGTCCTTCGACGACCTCCTTGCGGCAGGCGCTTAGGACAGGGCTGCGACAGGCTCAACCCGAACGGAGGTGGGGAGGTGGGATTGGCCCTCTCGCTAACGAGGCTAAGCGGGAGTCAGGCGCGACCGCCCTGCCCCTATTCCGCCGCTTGCGCCTTGCCCGCGTCGGTGGTTTCCGCTTCGAGTTTGGCGGCCTCAATCTCGGCGGCCTTGGCCTCCACCAACTGCACGATATGGTCGACCATCCCCGCGTCCTGGATCGTGTGGTCGGTGAGGCCGGACAGATAGACCATATGCTTGCCCGCGCCGCCGCCGGTCAGGCCGATATCGGTCTCACGCGCTTCGCCGGGGCCGTTGACGACGCAGCCAAGAACCGAAAGCGATAGCGGCGTATGGATATGCTGGAGCCGTTCCTCCAGCGCCTGCACGGTGCGGATGACGTCGAAGCCCTGACGCGCGCAGCTGGGGCAGGAGATGACCTTGACCCCGCGTGTGCGGATGCCGAGCGATTTGAGGATTTCATAGCCGACGCGCACTTCCTCCTCCGGTTCGGCGGAGAGGGACACGCGGATCGTGTCGCCGATCCCGGCCCAGAGCAGATTGCCGATGCCGATCGCGCTTTTGACCGTGCCGCCGATCAGCCCGCCCGCTTCGGTAATGCCCAGATGCAGGGGACAATCGACGGCTTCGGCCAGCTGCATATAGGCGGCGACAGCGAGGAAGACGTCGCTCGCCTTTACCGCGACCTTATATTCGTGGAAGTCCTGATCCTGCAGCAGCTTGATATGGTCGAGGGCGCTTTCGACCAGCGCTTCGGGGCAGGGTTCGCCATATTTTTCGAGCAGGTCCTTTTCGAGGCTGCCTGCATTGACGCCGATACGGATCGCGCAGCCATTCGCCTTGGCGGCATCGACCACTTCCTTGACGCGTGCTTCCGATCCGATGTTGCCGGGATTGATGCGCAGGCAGGCCGCGCCCGCGTCGGCGGCTTCCAGCGCGCGCTTATAGTGAAAATGGATGTCGGCGACGATCGGCACGCGGGACGCGCGGACGATCTGTTTCAATGCGGCGGTCGATTCCTCGTCGGGACAGGACACGCGGATGATGTCGACGCCCGCATCTTCACAGCGGCGGATCTGGTCGATCGTGGCGCGCGCGTCGGACGTCAGCGTGTTGGTCATGGTTTGCACGGTGACCGGCGCGCCACCGCCCACCGGCACATTGCCGACCATGATCTGGCGGCTATGCCTGCGGGCTATGTCGCGCCAGGGACGCAAGCCGGGATTATGGTCGGACATGGAAAAGGGGCTCCAATATGATGAGGCCCCTATAGAGACATATGCCGCCGGTTAAAACCGCGCCGTGACCGATGCGGCGACCTGATCGACATTGCCGCCAGCCCGTGACCGCGTCGTGGTCGTCACGGCTGCGCCGCCCGCATAATAATGGTCAGGGCGATCGATCGTCACGGACTCAATGAAATTATGCGCATAGCTGAGGTTGAGCGCCAGGGAGGGCGACATATTCCATGTCGCGCCGCCCGAAAGCCACACGCGGTCGCCGTCGGGCACGCGCGTGGTCAGATATTGCGGATTAGTGGGGGTGCGGTCGAACATCGTGCCCGCGCGCAAGGTAAGTCGTTCGCTAACATCATATTCGCCACCCGCGCTGACGCTGTAGCTGTCGCGATAGCGCACCTGTTTGACTGACGTGCCGGTGCCTGACCGGATGGTGATATTCTGAAACACGGACCAATTATACCAGCGCGCCGTCACCATCGCGCGCGCGCGCGGCGTCAGCCGATGCATGACGCTGACCGTGGCAATGTCGGGTAAGCTAAGGGGGGCAACCAGGTCCGATGTGCCGTTCAGGCCCGCAAGCGGTCCCTGCAGGTTCGACAGCGTCGCAAGCCCTTCGACCCGGTGTTTGATGCCCGACCGATAGTGAAGCCCGACCTGCGTATCACCGGCACGATAGAACAGCCCGGCGTTCCAGCCGATTGACAGGTCATCCCCCTTCATCCGGGCATGCCCGTCGGTGGCGACAGGCGACAGATTGGGCAGGGCGTTGGTCAGCACCACCTTCACATATTGAACGTCCACGCCGCCGCCGATCGACAGGTTTTCGGTCAGCCTGAAGGCTGCGGAAGGCTGAACATTATAGGTTTTCAGTTCGGTGTGGAGCGAGTCATAGCGGCCAAAGAAATCTTCATCATAATCCAGCTTCAGCCCGAACGGCGCGGTGACGCCGACGCCCAGCCACAGGCGGTCGGTCACTTGCGCCGTCGCATGGACACTGGGGACAGCGATCAGGCTGGCGAAGGGCTTACCACCAGAACCGCCGCTGACGGATATTTCGCCGGGGCTGCCGGGTACTGTCCGGGTCGTGCCAAGATTATCTTGCCGTGCGGTGACGGACAGTAGCACCCCGCCCATCGACATCTGCACGCCAGGCAAGGCGGTCATCGCGGCAGGATTGAAATAGACAATCGACGGATCGTCCGCCGCCGCTGCGCCGCCGGACATCGCCCTGCCGGTTTCCTTGGGCGATTGTTCCTGCAGGTAAAATCCGCCCGCCAGGGCCGGGGCGGGCACCATCGCAATGATCATGGGGAGTAGGCTGGCAGTGGGACGACGACGCAGGGACATGAGAATCCTCTTTTAACTTTGATCGGATGCCGACACTGGGCCGGATCGAGATTTTGATCTCAGTTAGACCGGCATGGTTAAAATCCAGTTCACGATTCGACCAGCCGTGCGAGATCAAAAAAAAAGCCGCCCCGAAGGACGGCTTGGAAGTTTTAGGAGAGGATGCCTGAAAGGCCCGATCCTTTTGCGTTGCAGCAAATATTCTCGCAAATGCGAAAATAGTGCGCCCGATTGCGTCTGACGCAATCGCCCCTGCGACCTCTGCTTTCCGTAGCGTCAGGCAAATTCGAAAAATGCACGGTAGCGATTATTTTCCGGTTTGAAGCACGTCAGGCCTGCGGATGAAGCGGACGAATCCCCGATTCACCCAGCTGCGAATCAAGCTGATTCATTAGTCGGTCCAGCCCTATCTGATCGCGCGCTTCGACCCGCGCCACCAATTCCGCCTGTGTGTTGGACGCACGGAGCAGCCACCATCCATCGGGAGTCGTCACCCGTGCGCCGTCTGTTTCATCGACCTGCGCGCCCGCCATGCGAAGACGATCGAGTATTTCGGCGACGACGGCGAACTTGCGCGCTTCCTCCACCGGGAATCGCAATTCGGGGGTCGTCAGCAGGATGGGCATGGCATCGCGCAGCGCGGTGACGCTGCCACCCAAGACGCCCAGCGCGCGGATCAGCCGCACTGCCGCATAAAGTCCGTCGTCAAATCCATAATAATCGTCTGCGAAGAAGATGTGGCCGGTCATTTCCCCACCTAGCGGACTGCCGATCTGCTTCATCTTCGACTTGATCAGGCTGTGCCCGGTTTTCCACATCAGCGGTCGTCCGCCGAGATGCGCGACCTGGTCGAACAGCGCCTGGCTGGCCTTTACGTCCGCGACGATGGTCGATCCCGGCATGTCCCGCAGCACGACCTGCGCAAACAGGCCCAGCAGCTGGTCGCCCCAGATCGGCCGTCCCTTGCCGTCGATCACGCCGATGCGATCGCCGTCGCCGTCAAAAGCTACTCCAAAATCGAGCTTGTTTGTGAGGACAAGCGTGCGAAGATGCTCCAGGTTCTTCTCAACGGTTGGATCGGGATGATGATGGGGAAAATTACCGTCTACCTGGGTGAAAAGCGTATGATGCTCACCCGGAAGCAGTTTGACGAGCTTTTCCACGACCGGTCCCGCGACACCGTTGCCTGCGTCCCAGCCGATGCGGCAGGCGGGTCCATCGAACCCGTCGACCAGCCGCGCCACATAGCGGTCCATGATATCGACGGTTTCGACCTGTCCGGTGCCGGTCGTCCACGCCCCCGCCGCAGCAATTTCGCCAAGCCGCGCGATGTCCGCGCCAAAAAAGGGTTGATGGGCAAGTACCAGCTTGAAGCCATTGTGATCGGGGGGATTATGGCTGCCGGTTACCTGAATGGCGCCATCCACATCCAGGATCGCTTCGGCATAATAGAGCATTGGCGTGGGGCCGAGGCCTATGCGCAGCACATCAACGCCGCCATCGACAAGGCCGCGCACCACTTGGGGTTCCAGCAGCGGTGAACTCAACCGGCCATCATGGCCGAGCGCGACTTTGGACCCGCCCTGTTCCCTGGCAATGGCCGCGAAGCTGCGACCCAGGGCATAGCCGTCCGCAGCGCCCAACGTGTCGCCGAAGATGCCACGCATGTCATATTCACGTAGCAAGGATGGGTGGAAGCAATGAGTCATGCGTCCTCCTTTGTCCGTCGCTTAGGGCCGTGGGGCCGCATTCCGTTCGGCAAGGCGCGCCAGCAGCAGGTCGCGCGCTGCGTTGAGCTGGGCGGCGAGGGCTTCGGTGCCGCCGCGATCGGGGTGCACGGATGCGATTAGCTTGCGATGCGCCGCGCGGATCTCCGCCGCGTCGGCATCTGGCGCGACGCCCAGCAGAGCGCGGGCCTTGGCCACGTCATCCTGATTGGGGGCTGGCGGGGACTTGACCCTGGGACGGCTTGCCTTGCCCTTTTGCCCTTCGACAAAGAAGAACAGCGCCGCGCCCAGCAGCAAAGGTGCGCCCATCACCGGTTTTCCCTTGGCCGCCATCACCGCACCGACCAGCGCCGCGCCGAGCACCATCCCATCTTTCACGCTCATGCGCTGCAACCGTCCCGTCCAGATGAGCCAGGCGGCCAGCCCGGCGAGCAATAGGGCAAACAGGCCCATCAGGCCGCGCCGAGCAGATCGACCGACGCCGTTTCCTCCCGCGCGGGCAGGGACAGGCCCGACACCATTTCCCGCAATTCCTGCCGCGCGGCGATGTGGCTGACGCCCAGTTCGCCCAGATGACCCTTGTCCAGCAGGGTGAGGCCGGAGGGGAACAGCTCACGAAAGATGACGCGTTCGGACAGGCCGGGGATCACTCGGAAACCAACGCGACGGGACAGTTCCATCAACGCGTCGCCCACGCGTTTCTTGTTGCGGGCGTCATGATGCTGCACGCGGTTGCGCAACACCACCCAATCGATCGATACGCCGTCCGCCTTTGCCCGCGTCTTGCGTGCTTCGAAGATCAGTTCGGAATAGAAGGACAGGCGGCGAACCTTGAAGGTTTCGGCATCCACCTGGCCGATCAGGTCGAAATCGACGAAACTGTCGTTCATCGGCGTGACCAACGTGTTGGCGCGCGCCGCCATGTGCCGGGCGAAGGGATCGTCGCGACCCGGCGTGTCCACCACCAGAAAATCCTTACCCTGCGCGATCGCTCCGGTTTCTTCCTCCAGCGCTTCGATACTGTCGCCCTTCAGCACGGCAAAGTCGGGAGCGGGCAAATCTATCCCGCGCCGCCGCGCTGTTTCGGCACGATTTTCCAGATAGCGAGTGACGGTGCGCTGGCGCGGATCAAGGTCGATCATGCCGACCCGGTGGCCCAGCGCGGTCAGCGCGATCGCCGTGTGCACCGCTGTCGTCGACTTGCCGGTTCCGCCCTTTTCATTGGCGAAAACGATGTGATGCGTCTGGGCGTTCGCCATCGGACCTAGATATCCCCGTTTTGAATGTCGCATGATTCTTGACCGTCCTGCCCGGCCATGCCTAGCAAGGATAACCCCTTGGCTGATGCCTTATCGGAGCCCCTCGTCCCGTGCAAATCTTCCGTGATGTTCCCGCCCTGCGATCCGCTGTCGAAATGTTGAAACGCGATGGTCGCGTCGCCCTGGTCCCGACCATGGGCGCGCTTCATGACGGGCATATCGCGCTGGTCGAGGAAGCCCGCCGCCATGCCGATCATGTCGTCGTTTCGATCTTCGTCAATCCTCGCCAGTTTGGAGCGAATGAGGATCTGGATTCCTATCCCCGCAGGGAAGCCAAGGACGCGCAGATGCTGCAGGCGGCGGGGGTTGATATATTATGGGCTCCGACGGTCGAGGTGATGTATCCCCAAGGATATGTGACCAATATCAGCCTGTCGGGCGTGACCGAGGGACTGGACGGCGCGGCGCGTCCGGGGCATTTCGACGGGGTGGCGACGGTCGTCACCAAATTGTTCAACCAGGTCCAGCCCGACATCGCCCTGTTCGGCGAGAAGGATTATCAGCAGCTGGCCGTCATCCGCCGCATGGTGCGCGACCTGGACCTACCGGTCGAGATCATGGGCGTGCCGACCCAGCGGGCGGCTGACGGATTGGCCCTGTCGTCGCGCAACGCCTATTTGAGCGAAGAAGAGCGGCACGACGCTCTGGCGCTGCCCCGCGCACTGGGGGAAGCGGCGCGGCAGATGGAGAAAGGCGCAACCGTCGATGCGGCCATTGCCAAGGCGATCGCCATGCTGGCCGCGCACGGTTTTGACCCGATCGACTATGTCAGCCTGTGCGATGCGGAGACGCTGGAGCCAATGGCGGTGCTCGACCGTCCCGCCCGGCTGCTGGGCGCGGCCAGGCTGGGACGCACGCGGCTGATCGACAATATCGCGGTTAATCCAGCGAGCTGACCGACCTCAGAACGGCTTGACGATCACCGCGACGACAATGACCGCCGCGGCGACGCCCGGTATCTCATTCAGCAGGCGCAATCGCCTTTCTGTGAGAGGCCGCAGGCCCATGGCGAGCTTCTTCGTATAGCTGGCGATCCAGCCATGATAGGCAGACAGACCCAGGACGAAGAGCAGTTTCAGGTGAAACCAGCCGAAACTCCACGCGCCGATTTCGACCATCAGCATCAAGCCGAAGACCCAGACCAATATCAGCGAGGGGTTGAGGATGATCTTGAGCAGCCGCCGTTCCCGGTCGATCCACTTGCGGTCCTCTTCCGATCCGACAGCGCATTGGTGGTGATAGACGAAGAAGCGCGGCATCATGAACAATCCCGCCATCAGGAAGATGACGAAGATCAGATGGGCGGCCTTCACCCACAGATAGGCAGCGCCGAGATAGGGCATCAGCGGTCCTTTCCCCGTTAGCTGTTCAACTGCCGGACATAAGCGATCAACGCTTCGACATGCACGATCGGCGTGTCGGGCAGAATGCCATGGCCAAGATTGAAGATGTGCGGACGATCGGCAAAGGCGGCCCGGATATTGTCCACCGCTTCCTCTACCGCGCGCCCCCCCGCGATGAGCGCGAGCGGGTCGAGATTACCCTGAACGGGCAGCCCGGCGGGCAGGATGCGGTTGGCCCAATGGGGATCGACCGTTTCATCGACGCCCACGGCGTCGACGCCTGTGCCTGCCGCATAGTCGGCGAGCTTTGCACCCGCGCCCTTGGGAAAGCCGATGATCGCAATGTCGGGGTGCAGGCGTTTCAGCCGGTCCACAATTGCCCGGTTGGGCTGAATCACCCAGCGGTCGAACTGCAACGGAGCAAGGCTGCCGGCCCAGCTGTCGAACAGCTGCACCGCCTCCACCCCCGCTTCGATCTGGCCGGACAGATAGGTCACGGTCGCATCGACGATTGCATCGATGATCGCGCCGAACCGAACGAGGTCCTGATAGGCAAGCCGCCGGGCCGCACCCTGATCCTTGCTGCCCTGACCCGCGACCATATAGGTGGCGATGGTCCAGGGACTACCGGCAAAGCCCAGGAAGGTGACATTGGGATCAAGCGCGGCCTTCACCTGCCGCACCGTTTCATACACCGCGTCGAAGCGAGTGAAATCAGGCTTCAGCGTGGCAAGGTCGGTCTGATCCAGGGTGGGTGCAAGCCGTGGTCCCTCCCCGGTTTCGAACCACAGATTCTGGCCCATGGCATAGGGCACGATCAGGATGTCGGAAAAGAGAATGGCACCGTCGAAGCCGAACCGGCGCAACGGCTGCAACGTCACTTCCGCCGCCGCCGCGCTGTCATAAACCAGTTCCAGGAATCCGCCCTTTTCAGCGCGCAGGCTGCGATATTCAGGCAGGTAACGGCCCGCTTGCCGCATGAGCCACATGGGCGGCACTGTGGGCCGATCCCCCTTTAGAACGGACAGCAGCGGCTTGGGAGAACTGGCTGGATGGCCCATATCTGGTCCCGACATATATACTCTTAAATTAGATTCTAGAAGGATGATGGAGATAGTAGGCCGCTTGGCAGTGGGGTTTATGCGCAACGCCCGGATTTGCCAACAGCTTGACTCTTTAGTGCCGGTTCGACCCGGTCGATTCACGGACCTTATCCCCGTTACTCACAGCATGTGGATGAAAATGCGGGCTTGTTGAAGGCCTGTGGGTAAAAGGAGGCGGATCGGAGAGAGAGAAATCCGGTCGATTTTCTCCGCAACCTATCCCTTGCTTTATCCACAGCCTCCACACAGAGATATGCTCCATGTCGCGCATCCACCTTCACCTTCTGTCGGACTCCACCGGCGAAACGCTGGAAAATGTCGCCAAGGCAGCAATTGGCGCTTTCGAAAATGTGGAAGCGGTGCGCCATTTCTGGCCGATGGTCCGATCCGACATCCATCTGGACCGGATCATGGAGGAAATCGCCGCCAATCCGGGTCTGGTGCTGTTCACCCTGTCCAATCACCAGTTGCGGCGGCGGCTGGAGACGCGATGCCGGGCGCTGGGCCTGCCTCATGTCGCCGCGCTCGACAGCGTCACGGACGCCCTGTCCAACATATTGGGCCAGGAAACACGCAACCGCCCCGGTCGCAAGCATATATTGGACGAAGCCTATTTCGCCCGGATCGAGGCAATTCAATTCACCATCGCCCATGATGATGGCGTGGGCCATGAAAATTGGGAAGAGGCCGACATCGTTCTGGCCGGTGTGTCGCGCGCGTCCAAGACGCCGACGTCCATCTATTTGGCCAACCGGGGATATAAGACCGCCAATATCCCGCTGGTGCTACAATCGCCGCCGCCCCAAAGCCTGTATTCCCTGAAGCATCCGATGGTGGTCGGCCTGACCGTCAGCCCGGAACGGCTGGTGCAGATCCGCCGCAATCGTTTGCTGTCGCTCAACCAGGCGCCCGAAACCAGCTATGTCAACATCGACAAGGTGCAGGATGAGCTGGCTTTTGCCCGGCGTATGTTCGCCGATAATGGCTGGCCGGTGATCGACATGACTCGCCGGTCGATCGAGGAAGCGGCTGCGGCGATCATCAACCTGTTCAACGACCGCGTTCTGGCGGAAGGGACCGACATATGATCGTGCTGGCGTCGCAAAGTTCAAGCCGCCGGGCGCTGCTGCAGGCGGCACAGGTGCCGTTCGAGGCGCTGTCGCCCGGCGTGGATGAAGAGGCGGCGAAAGAAGCCCTGCGGGCCGATGGACTGGATGCGCGGGCGCTGGCCGATGCACTGGCGGAATTGAAGGCCCTACGTGTTTCGCGGCGCATGCCCGGCGCTTTGGTGCTGGGTTGTGACCAGACGTTGAGCCTTTCCGATGGGGAGATGATCGACAAGGCGGTGGATCGCGCCGATGCCGAACGGATATTGAAGCTGCTGTCGGGAAAGGTGCATCATCTTCACAGCGCCGCGGTCATCGTGATGAATGGCGAGCCGATCTGGCGGCATATTGAACGGGTGCGCATGACCGTGCGGCCATTGTCCGACGCGTTCATCGCATCCTATCTCGATAGCGATTGGGATCAGTGCCGCTGGTGTGTCGGCTGCTATCGGATCGAAGGCCCCGGCGCGCAGCTGTTCAGCCGGATTGAGGGCAGCCAGTTCGCCATTCAGGGCCTGCCGCTCCTGCCTTTGCTTGACTTTCTGCGCATACGGGGCGTTGTGCCGTCATGACTGACACGCTCCCTTATGCCGAAGTGATCGGCGATCCGATTGCCCATAGCAAATCGCCTCTGATCCACAATTTCTGGCTCGATTGCCTGGGGATCGAAGCGGAATATCGCAAGACCCATGTGACGAGCGAAGGGCTGGCCGCTTATTTCCTGGCGCGACGGGCCGACCCGGACTGGCTGGGGTGCAACATCACCATTCCGCACAAGATTGCGGTCATGGATTTTACCGACGATCCGGGCGGCGTGCGTGAACGGATCGGCGCGATGAACACCATCGCCAGTGAAACCGGCGGGCCGTTGATCGGCACCAATACGGATGCGGGCGGATTCCTGCAGCCGCTGTTACGCGACAAATGGAAGGGGCAAAGCGCCGTGCTGGTTGGCGCTGGCGGCGCTGCCCGCGCGATCCTGTTCGCGCTGACCAGCCTGGGCGTTCCCGACATCACCATCATGGTCCGTGACCCCGCCAAGGGGCAGGCGCTGTTCGACCGTGCCGGGATCAAGGGCAAGGTGATCGGCATGACCGACGCGCTGCCGACCGCCGACCTGCTGGTCAACAGCAGTTCGCTGGGGATGGTGGGGCAGCCGACGCTGGACCTGGACCTCGCGCCGCTGGCCGAGGGGGCGACCATATATGACATCGTCTACGCGCCGCTGGAGACGGCTTTGCTGAGCAGTGCGCGGGCGCGCGGCCTGAAGGTGCTGGACGGCCTGGAAATGTTGATCGGGCAGGCTGCGCTGGCATTCGACATATTTTTCGATGCGCAAGCGCCGCGTGAAAGGGACGAGGAGCTGCGCGCCCTGCTCCTCGCCGCCTGAGCCATGAAGATTTACGGACTGACGGGATCGATCGGCATGGGCAAGTCGGCCGTCGCACGCATGTTGCGGCGCGAAGGCGTGCCGGTGTTCGACGCCGATGCCGAGGTGCATCGGTTGCAGGGACCCGGTGGCGTCCTGATCCCGGCGATCGAGGCGCGCTTTCCCGGCACCACGGGACCTGAGGGCGTTGATCGGGCCAGGCTGGGCGCGGCGGTGTTCGGCCATCCGCATGAACTGAAAGCGCTGGAGGCGATCGTCCATCCGGTGGTGGCGCAAAGGCGCATGGCGTTCCTGCGCCGCCACGGCGCGCGCGCTTTCGTCGTGCTCGACATCCCGCTTCTGTTCGAAAAGCATCATGACCGGAAGGTGGCGGGAGTCATCGTGGTCACGGCCCCGGCCTGGAAACAGCGCAAGCGCGTGCTGGCGCGTCCAGGCATGACGGTCGCCAAATTCCGCAGAATCCTGCGGCTCCAGACGCCTGACGCGGAAAAGCGGCGGCGTGCCGATCATGTGATAGATACCGGCACGACCTTTGCCTCCACGCGCGCGCAAGTCCGTCGCTTGGTCGCTTGCCTTGAGGCAAAGACAGGCCGATAAGACGAGTCCGGCCAGAATCGGTTTAAAGAGGCCAATGCGCGAGATTATTTTCGATACCGAAACGACTGGGCTTGATCCCGCTTCCGGCGACCGCCTGGTTGAAATCGGCTGCATCGAACTGTTCAACCGTGTGCCCACGGGGCGCACATTCCATGCTTATTATCATCCGCAAAGATCGATGCCGTCGGCGGCGGAAGCTGTGCACGGGCTTTCCGATGTCTTCCTGAAGGACAAGCCGCTTTTTTCGGCTGGGGCCGAGCAATTGCTGGCCTTTCTGGAAGACAGCCATCTGGTGGCTCATAATGCCCGGTTCGATTTCGGCTTCCTCAATCATGAGCTGAAACGGTGCGGCCTGCCCGAAGTCGGCATGCACCGGATGATCGACACCGTCGCGATCGCGCGCCAGTTGCATCCGGGTGCCAAGCACAGCCTGGACGCGCTGTGCAGCCGTTATGGCATCGATCGCAGCCATCGCATCAAGCATGGTGCGCTGCTCGACGCTGAATTGCTGGCTCAACTCTATATCGAATTGACCGGCGGCCGTCAGATCGGCCTGGGCCTGGCACAACAGGAGGAGAAAGACGCCATTGAGGCGGAACTTGCGACCCTGGTCGCGGTTCGCCCTGTTCGTCCCGCGCGCGTCTTTCAGGCGAGCGTGGCGGAACTGGAACGGCATGCGGCGTTCATCGCGACGCTCGCAAAGCCGCTCTGGCTGGAAGAAGCCTGAAGGCCGGGTTGCAACCCGTTCTCCGGGCTTTCGCCAACCGGGTTGCTGTCCAGCGGCCCGGCAAGAACAAGGAGAAGATATATGGATATTCGTGTTTCCGGGCATCAGGTCGACACGGGCGACGCGCTGAAGCAGCATGTCTGGACTCGTCTGGAGACGATGGCCGAGAAATATTTCGCTCGCACGATTTCCGCTCAGGTCACATTCCGGCCTGCTCCCCATGGCGCTTTCCATTGCGACATCGTCTGTCATGTCATGACCGGCCTGATCCTGAAGGGCGCAGGAGAGGCACAGGAGGCCCATCCCGCCTTTGACCAGGCGGCTGAGAGGATCGAGCGGCAGCTTACCCGCTATTTGCGCCGACTGAAGGACCGGCATCAGCAGGCCGTTGCGGCCGAGGCCCAGCGCGCCAACGGATTTGAACTTAATGGCCTGGACGGGGCCGGCTACACGATTTTCGCAGGGGCGCAGGAAGAGGAAGAACCTGCTGAAGCACCCCTGATCGTGGCGGAAACACGCGTCGACATCCCCGAAGCGAGCGTATCCGATGCGGTGATGATGCTGGACCTGCGCAACACCAACGCGCTGTTGTTCCGCAACGCAGGAACGACGGCCTATAATATGGTTTATCGTCGTCACGATGGCACGATTGGCTGGGTGGAACCACGGGCCTGACCTAACTGCCTGCCCTGGGCCGCCGGTTGACCTAGGTCGGCGGGCGGCTTATGGGGCCGGGCTTCACATTCCCGAGTGACGCGCAATCTGATGAATCCGGGCGCGGCTTGGCTGTTCCGGGTTGGTCATGGTCCATTTCGCCGATATCCTCGCGCCTGACGCGCTTGCTACGAGCCTTGCGGTCAATGGCAAGAGGGCGCTTTTCCAGAAGGTGGGACAGTTGGCCGCGACAGCCTATGGCATGGATGCGCTTACGGTGGCGGATGCGCTGTTCGAACGTGAACGGCTGGGCTCCACAGGATTTGGCGGCGGAGTCGCCATCCCCCATGCGAAAATCCCCGGCCTTGACCAGATGCGCGCCGTGGTCGCGCTGCTCGACCCGGCGATGCCGTTCGATGCGGTGGACGACGCGCCGGTCGATATCGTCTTTGCCCTGCTGTCCCCGGTGGACAGCGGTGCCGAGCATCTGAAGACGCTGGCGCGCGTGTCGCGTTATTTGCGGGAAGAAGGCCATGTGGCGCGGCTGCGCGGGGCCAATTCCTCAGAAGCGCTGCATGCGCTGCTGGCCGGGGGCGAAGCGCGTGACGCGGCCTGACGCGGCGGCCATTCCCAGCGGCGAAGCGGCGCATTTCCGCGCGCTGGAACATCTGTACCAGTCCGCGCCGATCAACAAATTGTTCAGGTCGGAACTTGTCATCACGCAGGCTGGTCATTCGGTGATCGAATTCGACGTCGATGAAAGCCAGTTCCACGCCGCCGGGGCGATCCACGGCACGGTCTATTTCAAGATGCTGGACGATGCGGCCTTCTATGCCGCCAACAGCCTGGTGAGCGATCGTTTCCTGCTGACTACCGCGTTCAACCTGCTGTTCACCCGCCCCATCGGGCCGGGCCGGATTCGCGCCGAAGGGCGATGGATCAGCGGCAAGCGGCGAGTCTTTGTCGCCGAAGCGAGCCTGATCGACATGGAAGGGGAGGAAGTGGGGCGCGGGACCGGCACATTCATGCGGTCGCAATTCCCGCTATCATCATTGCCGGGCTATGCAGGCTGACCGGCTGACCAGCGCCGTGCTTATCGGCGTGCTGGTCCGTCGCGCCGCCGCCGCCGGAGGGTTCGCCACAGTGCTGGTGAAGGGCGACGAGATTAGCGGCGTCATCCTGGTCCAGGCCGTTGAAAAGGGACAGGAATCAGGCCTGTTCGAACGTGTTCCCGACTGGGACGGAAGCTACCGCCTGGCGCGGTGCGGACCCGATCCGGCAGAGGGTGGTGAAGCGCTGTCCCAATATATAGCGCGTCGCCGCAAATCGGACCCTGACCTGTGGATCATTGAACTCGACATCGCGGATGCGGAACGGTTCGCCGCTGAAACGATCTGCTGATCGTTGACTCTTTTCGCGCGGGAGGGCACTGGCCCCGCACGCTGAACGCGCAGGTTGCCGTTTTCGCCCGTGGGGGGCGGGCACGGTAAACACGCAGACGGGGGGCGGCCTGACGTCGATGCGAGTAAGGGTTTTACGCGACGTCCCTGGCCAAGAACCGCACGTTTTTGAGAGTTAATGAGTTACCGTTTGAAGGCCGCGATTGCCGCGGCGTTTGCCTTGTCCGCCAGTGCGGCGGTCACCGCAGCCGATATGTCGAGCGCCAGTGAAGCAGCTCCTTCGGCCCGTATGTTCCCAGCTATTTCAGAGCTGAATGCAGCTCCGTCGGCGGACACGAAGTCCGCCGTTGTTTTCGCCGCGCCGCGCGAAGTCGCACAGCCGCTGGCCCCCCTTTCCGACAGCGCCGATTTCAAGGCGGACAATCTGGCCGCACTGGTCAGCGCCCAGGGTGATGCAGAAACGCTCGATGGCGACATGAAGTGCCTCGCCGGAGCGGTATATTTCGAATCGAAGGGCGAAAGCCTGGAAGGTCAGCTGGCCGTGGCGCGCGTCGTCATCAACCGCGCCAAGTCGGGCCGTTTCGCCAGCAGCCTGTGCGGCGTCGTCTATCAGCCCGGTCAGTTCAGCTTTGTGCGTGGCCGGGGCATGCCCGCCATCCCGATGGCCAGCCATAGCTGGCGCCACGCGGTGGCCATTGCCCAGATCGCCATGGAAGACGCCTGGGACAGCCAGGCGGAAGGCGCTCTCTTTTTCCATGCGCGCCGCGTTTCGCCGGGTTGGGGCAAGCCCAAGCTGGCTGCGATCGACAACCATATTTTCTATCGCTGATCCTTACAGGACCGCGGATTCAGGTCAGGCCGGTTCGGGACATCCCGAATCGGCCTTTTCTTTTGTTCCCTTCCTGTTCTAAGGTGCTGCGATGATTGCATCGGCATCTTCTTCATCCGACAGCTGTTCGCCGTTGACGGACGGCACGGCGCTGGCGGTCGCGCGCGGTACGTTGCGCCTGTTCTTCCGGCACGACATGAGCGGGATATTGGAAGTGCCGCTTCCCAACGGCAGGCGGGCGGACATCATGGCGCTCGACAGCGCCGGGCGAATCACCATCGTCGAAATCAAATGCAGCCGCGCGGACCTGCTGGGCGACATGAAGTGGCCGGAATATTTCGACTTTTGCGACCGGTTCTTTTGGGCCGTTCCTGCCGGATTCGATCTTTCGCCCTTTGACAGCGAGGCGCTGTGGCCGGACCGCACCGGGTTGATCGTGGCGGACCAATATGATGCCGAGCTGATCCGTCCCGCCCCTGCCGAACCGCTGGCGGCGGCGCGGCGCAAGGCGGAAACTTTGCGCTTCGCCCGACGCGCGGCAAGGCGGCTGACCGCGATCGCCGACCCCGATCACGCCGCTGAGCTTGGTTGGTGAAGGTGGATCAGTAGGGGCGCTTGCCCCAATATTCGTCGGCCAGGCATCGCCCCAGCGCCGTCGATCCCTGCCGCGCTGCGGTGCGCGCCATATGCTTGCGTATTTCGTAGCTGCTTGACCCCAGTGAGGAACCGAAGGCGTCGATCGCCTTGGTCACAGAGTCGCGGTCAGCACCGGTATAGGGTTTGAAGATGTTGCCGAGAGCCTGTTCCCAGGCCTTCTCCATCTGGATGCGTTTGCCGTCCATCGCCTTCCTCGTCGTGCAAGGGATAGGGTCATAAGATGGTGAGACGTGCGCGATTGGACAAGGGGTTGGACCTGTCCTGAGCGCATGCTGCAGGCAGGCAGGCGAAGGGCTCATCTCTTTCCTTCTGATGCGTGGTGCTCGAAGAAGTAGACCCTTCGACAGGCTCAGGGCGAACGGGGGGTGATTTTGGTTTAATGGCCCGCCGCTGTGGCCAGTGTCAGAATACCGGGCCTTGGACTGGTCCCTTGGGTGCAACCTTGCTGGTGGCGGCGCTCAACGCTTCTTCCAGCCCGGCGGTGCGACCGTCCCGTTTCGCATAATCGCGCGCCGACATGCCTGCCAGAGTGTCGCGCCGGTCGGGATCGGCACCTTGCGCCACGAGCAACCGGGTCAGCCCCAGATCACGCAACTGGACCGCCCGAATCAGGGGCGTTTCACCGCTGGCGTTGGTCTTGTCGATTTGAGCGCCATGGGCCAGCAGCGTTCGCACGCCATCTTCGAAGCGGGCCTGCACCGCATCCATCAATGGTGTGTTGCCGTCCCTGTCGGCAATATTGGGATTGGCCCCTTTGCCCAGCAGGAATCCGAGCCAGGTGTTGTCCCGCCGCGCGATCACCAGATGGAGCGCGGTTTCGCCGGTGGTGACATCACGACTGTTGATCACCGTGGAGCCAGGTTTCTGGATCAGGTCGGTCGCCTTTTGGCCGTCGGCATCCTTCACCGCCTTGAGGAAGTTGTAATTGTTGGAAAATTGCGCCTGCGCCGCAGCGGGAGAAAGCAGCGCCAACGCCAGGGCGGCGGCGCGGCCCGCGCCCATCCAATGCGAAAAACGTCCTGTCATCGTCCTAATAGCCCCGTTGGATTTGCAAAAGAGGGGATAGCAGGGCATGGCTGGCGGCGCCATGAACAAAGCGCTTATACCGATCGCCCTGTCCCTTGGCGTCCTAGTGACCGCCTGCAATATCGGGGGCGGAGACGCGTCCAACAGCAGCCAGAGCGCGCCCGGCGATCTGACCGGGGCGCGGATCGGCGCACCCTTCACCCTGATCAACCAGGATGGGACGAAGGTCCGCTGGGACGATTTCAAGGGCAGTTACCGCCTGGTCTATTTCGGTTACACCTATTGCCCTGACGTCTGTCCGGTGGACCTGCAGCGCATCATGCAGGCCTTTACCCGTTTTGAAAAAGCCCAGCCCGCGCGCGCGGCGAAGGTGCAGCCGGTCTTCATCAGCCTGGACCCGCAACGCGATACGCCAGCGGTGATCAAAACCTATGTCGCCGCCTTTCATCCGCGCCTGATGGGCCTGACTGGCAGCGCGGACGATATCGCCAAGGTGGCGAAGGATTTTGTCGTGGTCTATGGCAAGGAAGAGACGAAGGGCGCGAGCGACTATCTGGTCAGCCACAGCCGCACGCCCTATCTTTTCGGCCCGGACGGTGAACCGGTGGCGCTGGTGCCGGTGGATGATCCCGGAACGGCAGACAAGGATGAAGGCGGGCCGGACGCGGTGTTCGCCTTCCTGGAAAAATGGGTCAAGTGACAGTTGGATTTCTGGGAAAAGCCTCTTGATCAGTTGGACCGGGCACAGTGGGAAGCGCTGTGCGACGGCTGCGGCAAATGCTGCCTGCACAAGGCCGAGGATGAAGATAGCGGCCGCATCTACCCCACCAACGTCGCCTGCAAGCTGCTGGACCGCCACAGCGGCCTTTGTTCCAACTACAAGGATCGCCGCCGCTTCGTTCCCGACTGCGTCCGCCTGACGCCGCAGAAGGTGAAGACGCTGAGCTGGCTGCCGCGCACCTGCGCCTATCGGCTGCGGGAAGAAGGCCAGCCATTGCCGGAATGGCACTATCTGATCAGCGGCGACAGGGAAGCGGTGCATCGCGCCCGCCAGTCGGTGCGCGGGTGGACCGTGGCCGAAGCGGATGCGGGCGACTGGGAAAATCATCTTGTCGATCGGGAAATCTGACGGCGCGATCCTGGTCGATGGCGTCAAGGTGCCGGTGCGCGTCCGCCGGTCGGCCAGAGCGAGGGCCTATCGGCTTTCGCTGGATCGGGCGCTGGGTGAGTTGCGATTGTCCCTGCCCCTTCGCGCTGACGTCAAGCGCGTCCTGGGCTGGGCACAGGGGCATGAAGGCTGGGTTCGGACGCAGCTGGCTGCACAACCCGCCGTAGTGACGTTGAACGATGGCGTGACATTTCCGTTGGAGGGGCGCGACCTGTCGATCTGTTGGACGGCGGCAACGCCGCGCAGCATTCGGGTCGAAGGCGACCGGTTGATTTTGGGTGGTGCGGGCGAATCCGTGCCGCAGCGGGTGGTCCGCTGGCTCAAGGCACGGGCGAGGGCGGTGCTGGAGGCCGAGACGCTTGCTATGGCGCAGGATCATGGCCTGATCGTGGCGTCGGTGGGCATCGGCGATCCGCGCAGCCGTTGGGCCAGCTGTTCTTCCAGCGGCGGCATCCGCTATAGTTGGCGGCTGATCTTGTGTCCGCCGGGCGTTCGCCGGGCGACCGTCGCCCATGAATTGGCGCATCTGCTGCACATGGACCACAGCCCGGCCTTCCATACGGCCCATCAGCGCATATTGGGTCAGGACCCGCGACCCGCGCGCGCCTGGCTGCGGGCGCATGGGTCAGCGCTGCATCGCTTTATCGGCTGATCGCAGGTCAATCCTGTCCCGGACAGGCATGGTCTTCGTCCAGGCGATGGGGAAGGCCACAGGCGCGGCAGAGGCCATGGCTGCCCGCTTTCAGGCCGTGACCAACAGCTACCCGCTCATCGAAGACATAGCATTCGCCCTGCCACCGGCTTTGGGATTCCGGCATTTCCTCCAGATAGCGCAGGATGCCGCCGCGCAGATGGTAGACATCGTCAAAGCCGCGCGCGCGGACCAAGGCGGTCGATTTTTCGCAGCGGATGCCTCCGGTACAGAACATCGCGATCCGTGGCGTCCGGCCTTGTTCCCGCAGCTGTTCAGCGAAGCCATCGAACCAGGCGGGGAAATCGCGGAAGGAACGGGTGCCCGGATCGATCGCGCCATCGAAGCTGCCGACCGAAACTTCATAGGCATTGCGCGTGTCGATGACGACGGTGTCGGGGTCGGCGATCAGGGCGTTCCATGCATCGGGATCGAGATGGTGGCCGGCCTGGCTGGCGGGGTCCAGTTCCCCTGCGCCCAGCGTCACGATTTCGCGCTTCACCTTCACCTTCATGCGCGCGAAGGGTGCTTCGGTTGCCGTCGCATATTTGACGTCCAGTTCTGCGCAGCCGGGAAGTGTGCGGAGATGCGCGATCAGGGCGGCGATGGCGTCTTCGCTGCCCGCCACCGTGCCGTTGATCCCTTCCTTCGCCAGGATCAGCGTACCGCAGGTCTTCAGTTCGCCGCACATAATCCGCAAATCCTGCGCCAGTTGGGCAGGATCGGGGAAGGCGGCAAAACGGTAAAGCGCGGCGATCGTGAAGGGAGTGGGGGTGAAGGGAGCGGGCATGTCGGCCCCATAGCCGCTCTGTCGCCCTCTTGAAAGACATGGCGCAAGCGCGCATAGGCGGACGATGGTTCCCCTTTCGTTCGCAGGTCACGACTTTTTGGCGCTGCCGGAAGCCGCGCTTTTCTGGCCAGCGAAGCGGGCGTTGCTGGTGGCCGACCTCCATTTCGAAAAGGCGAGCTGGTTCGGGCGTTTCGGCCAGTTCCTGCCGCCGCATGACAGCCAGGCGACGATTGATCTGATCGCCATGCTGGTGGAGCGGACCGGCGCGCAGTCAGTCTGGTCGCTGGGCGACAGTTTTCATGACGCGGATGGCCCCGCCCGGCTGCCCCGAAAAGCGCGGGAGCGGCTGGCTGCGCTGACCGGGCAGGTCGACTGGGTGTGGATCACGGGCAATCATGACGTCGGCATGACGGACGTGCCGGGCGGGCGGCGGCTGACGGAAATGGCGGTGGACGGCATCTGGCTGCGGCACGAAGCCGACCCTGCCGACGTGCGACCTGAAATTTCGGGCCATTTCCATCCAAAGCTGCGGCTGTCGCTGCGCGGGCGACATGTTTCGCGGCGCTGCTTCGTGGGGTCGTCGTCCAAGCTGATCCTGCCTGCCCTGGGCACATTGACCGGGGGTCTGGATGCCGGTCATGGAGAAATCCGCCGCGCGGTGGGGCCGGGCGCGACCGCGCTGGTGCCCCTTGCCGACCGGTTGCTCCGCTTTCCGCTCGCGTAGCGGACCGTTACGGAAACCTGGTTTAAACCTGTTGGCTTTATCATCGGTGATGAAGCATTCGGCACCGTGCCAGCAATTAACGGAAGAATGGTTTGGTTTGCTTGTCTTAACCCTGCTGAGGCTGCATAATCGCCCAGGAGGTATCGACATGGAACTACCATGCGCTTCAGGAGAGAAAGGGTCGTCATGAACAAGAAGAATTTCTGGCTGCTGTCAGCGGGGTTTGCGGCCCTGTCCGCTCCGATGTCCGTCGCTCAAGCGCAGGAAACAGCAGAACCGGCCGCGGTTGAGGATAACGGCGCCGTCATCATCGTCACCGCAACGCGCCGGGCCAGTCCGCTGTCGGACGTTCCGATCGCCGTGTCCGCCGTGAGCGGGCAGGCCATGCAGAATAGCGGGGCCAGCGATATCCGCAGCCTCAACCAGCTTGCGCCTTCCCTGCTGGTGTCTTCCACCGGATCGGAAGCCAATGCGTCGGCCCGCGTGCGCGGCATCGGCACCGTCGGCGACAATCCGGGGCTGGAAAGCTCGGTCGCGGTCTTTATCGATGGCGTATATCGATCCCGCACCGGCGCGGGCCTTAATGAGCTGGGCGAGATTGAGCGGGTCGAAGTGCTGCGTGGACCGCAGGGAACATTGTTCGGGCGCAATGCGTCCGCAGGCCTGATCAACGTGATCAGCAAGGCACCCGAGTTCAAGCTGGGCGGCAAGGCCGAGGTCACCTACGGCAATTATGATTATTGGCGGCTTGCAGGGCGGATCACCGGCCCCGTCACCGATAGCCTAGCGCTGAGCCTGGACGGCGTGTGGTCGAAGCGGGACGGCTTTTACGACCTGGTCGACGCGAGCGGCGACAAGGTGGGCGAAACCAATGACCGCGACCGTTATTTCGTGCGCGGGCAGGCGCTGTTCGAACCCACCGACGCGCTCTCCATCCGCCTGATCGGGGATTATACCAATCGCGATGAAAGCTGCTGCGGGGCGGCCTATATCGAAACGCGCGAACGGCGACCGCTGCCCGGCGGCGGCTATGCGACCGCGCCCTTCAATCGCATCGCAACGATCCTGGCGGGGCAGGGGAGCGTCTTTGCTTCCGACCCCTATGACCGCGAGCTGACCATCACCGAAGGGCGCAACTATGTCAGCAAGGTCAAGGATTGGGGCCTGTCGGGCGAGGTCAACTATGATCTGGACGGGGTGAAGCTGACCAGCATCACGGCCTATCGCGATTATAAGAGCCAGGATTACGGCGATTATGATTATAGCGGCGCGGACCTGCTGTATCGCGATCCCGACACCTATCGCCAGTTCAAGACCTTTACCCAGGAATTGCGCGCGCAGGGGTCGGCTTTCAACGACGTGCTCGACTGGCTGGTCGGCGGCTATTATGCGAATGAAAAGCTGACGCTGGAGGACAATATCGTCTTTGGCGCAGATTATGGCCGCTTTGCCGCCTGCCGCCTGATAGCGGGCGCATCGGTCAACAGCAATCTCACCGCCCCCCAGCTGGCCGCCTGTGGCAGCGGGCTGGCCACGCAGGCACTGATCACCGGCACGCAGGCGCAGCTTAATGCGGCGCTGACCCCTGCGGTCGGCGCGGTGCAGGCCGGGGCGATCTCTACCGGGTTGGGCAATGGATTGCGGGCGCTGGCCGCCATTCCGTCAGGGACCGGCGACGTCGGGTCGGTCTATCGACAGAAGAGCGAGAATTGGGCACTCTTCACGCATAATATCATCCACATCACCAAGCAGCTCGATCTGACGCTGGGGCTTCGCTATACCCATGAAAGCAAGCGTTTTTCGGCTGATCTGAACAATAATAATGCGACCTGTGCAGCATTGCAGGCGTCTGGTCTGGCAGGCGTTGCCACCAATCCTCTGCTGAACGCGTCGGCAAGCGGTCGTCTGGTGAGTCAATTGGCGGGCGGCATCCTGACGTTGGGTTGCCTGGGCAATGGTTCGACCAGCCTTAATGCGCTGAACCTCAACGACCGGATCAGCGATGGCGAATTTTCGGGGACGGCGGTGCTTTCCTGGAAGCCGCTGGACGAAATGATGGTCTATGGCAGCTATTCGAAGGGCTATAAGGCCGGCGGCTATAATCTGGACCGTTTCCAGCTGGGCACGACCGGCGTCAATCCGGTTCCGGCGGTCTTTTCGCCCCGCAGCAACGCCGATGTTACCAGCTTGCGCTTTGCCGCTGAAAAGGTGGATGCCTTTGAAATCGGCCTTAAATATGCACGGCCGAAATGGAGCGTGAACATCGCGGCGTTCCGGCAGGAGTTCAAGAATTTCCAGCTGAACACGTTCAACGGCACCAGCTTTATCGTGCAGAATATCAACGGTTGCGAAAGCGATTTGTCGCTCGCGCGGACCTGTGACAGTGATGATGTTGGGCCGGGCCTTATCAGCCAGGGCGTGGAACTGGAACTGGCCGCGTCGCCAGTCCGCAATGTTCGCCTGACGGGCGGCTTGACCTATGCGCGGGCGAAGTTTGCGAACCGGCTGGTCGGCAGCGCCGACGGCAGCGTGCCACTGGATCAGGGAAGTGACGGACGATCGGGTCTGATATTGCTGCCAGGCCAGGTCAATTCGCAGGCCCCGGAACTGGTGACGACGGTGAGCGCTTCATGGACGCCTGAATTGGGGTCCAGCGGGCTTTCGGCGCTGTTCTACGTTGATGGACGCATGACCAGCGACTTCAACACCGGGTCTGACCTGTTCCCTGAAAAGGTGCAGGATGGTTACGCCATTTTCAACGCGCGGGTTGGCATTCGTGGGCCGCAGCAGCGCTGGGCGGTGGAATTCTGGGGACAGAATATCTTCAACCAGGATTATACCCAGGTAGCGTTCAGCAGCCCGCTGCAATCGAGCAGCCCGGCAACGTCCACCACCGGCCAGTTTGCGCAGGGCGCACCGATGGCGAACCAGCTGATTTCCGCCTATCTGGCCGAACCGCGGACCTACGGCATCACCCTTCGCGGGAGTTTTTGATCATGCCTCTCCCGCTCGCCGGAACAGGGCGAGCGGGGGACGGCCTTTCCCCGAACAGAGCGGTGCCGACGCGGATGTGAGTCGCGCCCAGCATGATCGCGGTTTCGAAGTCGCCCGACATGCCCATGGACAGCCGATCGATGCCTTCATCGCGCGCGATCTTGGCGAGTAGGGCAAAATAGGGTGCTGGCTCCACATTTGCGGGAGGGACGCACATCAGGCCTGCGACGGGGACATGCGCGTCGCGCGCGGCGCGGATCAGCGATGGGGTCTCTGCTATCGGGCAACCGCCCTTTTGATCTTCAGCACCGATATTGACCTGAATGAAGCAGGGCAGGCGCTTGTCCGCTGCGTCCATCGCCCTGGCGAGCGCGGTGAGCAGCGAGGGGCGATCGAGCGAATGGATGACATCAAACAGCGCGACGGCGTCCGCCGCCTTATTGGATTGAAGCTGGCCGACGAGGTGAAGGGCGATGCCCGGCGTTGCCGCGCGGAGGGCGGGCCATTTGTCCTGCGCTTCCTGAACCCGATTTTCGCCAAAGACACGCTGTCCAGCGGCGATCAGCGGCTGGATGGCTGCTGCATCCTGTGTTTTGGAAACAGCGATGAGGGTGATGTCATCGGCGGTGCGGCCAGTAAGGCGAGCGGCGCGGCCCATGGTTTCGCGCACGGCGTTCAGGCGGGGCGCGGCTTCGATGCTGTCGGTCGTCATGGAGGCTGCTATAGGCGAGGGCGATGAGAGCCCGCCACCGCAAAAATATGCCCTTCATCTGGCTGGTGACGGATGAGCGTGTTCCGCCCGCAATGCTGCTGGCGAGTGCCGCGCGGCTTCCGCGAGGGCGGGGGGGCATATTGTTCCGGCATTATCGCACGGAGTCGCGTGAACGGCGGGCGCTGTTCGACCGGGTGGCGAAGATCGCTCGGCGGCGGCGGCTGGTGCTGATTCTGGCGGGGTCGATGCGGCAGGCAGCGGCCTGGGGTGCTGATGGTTGGCATGGGCGTGACGCCGGGTGGGTTCCGCGGCCCATGTTTCGCAGCATGGCGGTTCACAATAAGCGCGAGTTGCAGGTGGCCGAGCGCACGGGGGCGGGGATCATCTTCCTGTCGCCGCTGTTTGCCACGCGTTCGCATCCGGGGGGAAGGGTATTGGGACGGCTGGGATTCGCGACGCTGGCGCACAGGGCGACGATGCCGGTCGTTGCATTGGGAGGCGTTCGTGAGGGGCATCGCCGGATGTTGATGGGGTTGGGCGCTTCGGGTTGGGCGGCGATTGATGGTTTGACGGGGGGATCGGGGGTAGGGTGAGAGTGGCTTTATGGGGTGGGACGGGGACATCGTTCTCCCCTCCCGCAGGCGGGAGGGGCCGGGGGTGGGCCAGCGCAACATTGGCCTTGTTTTCCAAAGGCTAGAGCGCGCTGCGTTAAATTTGACGCAGGTCGCTCGCTCTAGTTGTTTGTTGTCGTATCGTTTTTTGCGGAAAACCGGTTCCCACTTTTCCGCACGATGCTCTAGCGCAAAGCTCGCTTCGCTCGCGCCCACCCCTAACCCCTCCCGCAGGCGGGAGGGGAATGTCTTGGATTGGTTGCGCGCGTTCAGTCAGCTTTGCCGTCTGGAGGCTGCCCCGGATTGAAGGACTATCGTGCTCCTGCGCAGGCAGGAGCCCAGCTCATACGGCGGGACTGGGCTCCTGCCTGCGCAGGAGCACGTAATCCATTAGGCCGAATTTGGTCGTTAGCTGCCATCCGGCGAGCGCTGAGTTTTCTCGATAACGCTCGACCTGGCCTCACGAGATGGGATGACGAAGAAGGCCGATCAATCGATCAATTGGCCACGACCCACTTATGCAATATTGCAAAAGCCGAGCGTGCCAGCTCTCAACATTAGAACTTGAACACGGTGCCCAGATAGACGGCTTGGTTATCCTGCCGCTCATCGGTCATGGGCGTCAACCGACCGATCACGCTGTTATTATAGCGCAGCCCTGCCGTGACGTTCAGGTTGCGCGTCAGCGAATAGGAGCTGGCTACATCCAGCGAATAATCCTTTTCCGCAGCCGGATTGGGCGCAGCTTCGCCCGGCTCGCGGCGATTTTCGATCATCACCTTGGTGCTGAAGCGGGTCTTATGCCCCTGATCCAGCGAGAAATTTTTCGCCCCGGCTACCTGATCCAGCGAGACCGGGTCCAGTTCCTTACGGCCCATGGTTTCGGGCAAGGCGAACTTACGCCAATTATGCGCGGTGTTCAGGCTGAACGCCACGGGCGCAATGTTGACCGGATCGAGCGTGCGGCTGACCGTGACACCATCATCGCCCGCGCGCACCATCACGGTTATCGACCGCTGGCCGCTGAGCGAGCCGCTGGTTGGCGTGAAGCGGAAACTCTGCCGACCGGCAGTAGCGGCGATCTTGGCATAAGCCGCAGCGAGCCGCGGGTCCTTCGTGGTTGGGGTGAAGGAGGAAATGCTGCCGAGCGCCCCAAGTGAGACGGGCATGTCGGCGCGCATCCGCACGAGGTCGGTCGCCGCGCCCATGGCGGGGGACAGCATGAAGCCGGCCACGGCGATTGCCGAGCCTGCCAATGCAATATATCCCCTATTCACACGCATGACGCGAATCTCTTCCCCACCGACCTTTTCTGATGTTCTACACTTGAAACGTTCCAAGGGGTAGTGCGGGGTGCCTTTTTGTACAATCTGTTGCAAGGAACACACATGCGTTCCGCGCGCCGCCATCGCCCGGACGGCGGGGACGAGCGGCCCCCCTTGCCCATTGCCACCGGTCCTCTATAGAAGCGGGGCGTTTTTCCTTAGATATGGGACATAACTGATGGTCCGCCGCCTTCCCGCTTCTCTGTCCGCCGGTCTGCTGCTGGCCGCAATATTGCCGCTTGCCGCCTGTGGCGGTGGATCGAAGGAACGGCCCAAGGCCGATCTGGCAGCGTCGAAGGTGACGACGATCGGCGTCAACAGCTATTTGTGGCGCGCGACGCTCGACACGATTTCGTTCATGCCGCTGGTGCAGACGGATTCGAATGGTGGGGTGATCGTCACCGACTGGTACGCCAATCCCAACAGCCCGAATGAGCGGATGAAGCTGACCGTGTCGATCCTGGATCAGGATTTGCGCGCCGACGCGCTGCGCGTGGCCGCGAGCCGTCAGGTGAGCCAGGGCGGTCAGTGGGTCGATGCGCCGGTTCAGGCTGCCACGGTCCAGAAGCTGGAAGAGATCATCCTGACCAAGGCGCGCGATCTGCGTCGCATGGCGATTTCTGGATAAGTTCTTCCTTTCATCCGATTTTTTGAACAACCGGGGGCTGGGCTTGGAAGAGCTCAGCCCGCATGCATTTTGGGGACGTGAGTAAATGCAAAGGCGCTTCAACCCGCTGGAGGCCGATGCCCGCTGGCAGGCCGTCTGGGACGAGAAGCAGGCGTTCAAGGCGTCGGATACGAGCGACAAGCCGCGTAGCTACGTGCTGGAGATGTTCCCCTATCCGTCGGGGCGCATCCATATCGGCCATGTGCGCAACTATTCGATGGGCGACGTGCTGGCACGCTTCCGCCGGATGACGGGGCATGAGGTGCTGCATCCGATGGGGTGGGACGCGTTCGGCATGCCCGCCGAAAATGCGGCGATGGAAAAGAAGGTGCATCCGGGCGACTGGACCCGCTCCAACATCGCAACGATGCGGGCGCAGTTGAAGAAGCTGGGCTTTGCGCTCGACTGGAGCCGTGAGCTGGCGACGTGCGAGCCGGATTATTATGGGCAGGAGCAGGCGCTGTTCCTCGACATGCTGGAAGCGGGGCTGGTTTACCGCAAGGAAAGCGCGGTCAATTGGGACCCGGTCGACATGACCGTGCTGGCCAATGAGCAGGTGATCGACGGCAAGGGCTGGCGGTCGGGCGCTCCGGTCGAGAAGCGCAAGCTCAGCCAATGGTTCCTGAAGATCACGCAATTTGCCGACGATCTGCTGGCGGGCCTCAAGACGCTGGACCAGTGGCCTGAGAAGGTGCGGCTGATGCAGGAGAACTGGATCGGCAAGTCGGTCGGCTTGCAGTTCCGGTTCAAGCTGGATGAGGTAGTGAATGGGATCGAGGAGCTGGAGGTCTTTTCGACCCGGCCCGACACCATCTTTGGCGCGAGCTTTGCGGCGATTGCGGCGGATCATCCAATCGCTTTGGCGCTGGAAGCAAAGGATGCAGGGCTTGCTGCCTTTGCTGAGGAATGCCGTCATAGCGGCACGGCCGCGGCGGAGATCGAGACGCAGGAGAAGAAGGGTTATGACACCGGGCGATCGGTGATCCATCCCTTTACCGGCGCCAAGCTGCCGCTGTTCGTCGCGAATTTCGTGCTGATGGATTATGGCACGGGCGCCGTCATGGCGGTGCCGGGGCATGACCAGCGAGACCTGGACTTTGCGCGCAAATATATGCTGCCCGTGGAACGCGTGGTCGCTGCCGAGGGGGATGAGGACAAGGGCATCGGCGACGAGGCCTATGCGGGGCCGGGGCGTCTGGTGAACTCCGATTTCCTGAACGGCATGAGCGTCGAGGACGCGAAGGCGGAAGTGATCCGTCGCGCCGAGGATGGCGGCTGGGGCACCGGCACCACCGTCTTCCGCCTGCGTGACTGGGGCGTGTCGCGGCAGCGTTATTGGGGAACGCCGATCCCGGTGATCCATTGCGAGGATTGCGGGGTCGTGGGCGTGCCCAAGGATCAGCTGCCCGTGGTGCTGCCGGAGGATGTCAGCTTCGACATTCCGGGCAACCCGCTCGACCGCCATCCGACATGGAAGCATGTTGATTGCCCGAAGTGCGGCAAGGCGGCGCGGCGTGAGACCGACACGCTGGATACGTTCGCGGACTCCAGCTGGTATTTCATCCGCTTTGCAAGCCAGCCCAAGGACAAGCCCTTCGACCGCGAGACGGTCGAGAAATGGCTGCCGGTGGGGCAATATATTGGCGGCGTGGAACATGCGATCCTGCATCTGCTCTATGCGCGGTTCTGGACCCGCGCGCTGGAGCATATGGGGCAGTTGGGCTTTACCGAGCCTTTCACCGGCCTGTTCACACAGGGCATGGTGACGCATGAGACTTACAAGGCAATGTTGCCCAAGGCCGTTGTAAATGGCGCGGAAGTCAGCCCGGTCAACACCCAGTTTGTGTCGCCCGCTGAGGTTGAGCGGCGTGATGGCAAGGTCTTTATGACCGGCACCAATGTCGAGGTCGAAGTCGGTCGCGTCGAGAAGATGTCCAAGTCCAAGAAGAATGTCGTCGATCCCGATGACATCATCGCCCAATATGGCGCGGATGCAGTGCGCTGGTTCATGCTGTCCGACAGCCCGCCGGAGCGCGACTTGCCCTGGACCGAGAGCGGCATCGAAGGGTCGTGGCGCTTCATCAATCGGCTGTGGAGGCTGTTCGGCGAAGCGGACAAGGCGACCGAGGGTGAGGACAAGGCGCTGGACCGCAAGCTGCACCAGACAGTCGATGGCATCGCCAAGGATATCGAGGCGCTGTCCTTCAACAAGGCGGTAGCGAAGATTTACGAGCTGACCAACGCGGTCGAAAAGGCCAAGCCTTCGGCGAGCCGCAGCGCGGCGATCCGTGCGTTGGCATTGTTGGTTGCGCCGATGACGCCGCATCTGGCTGAGGAAGCCTGGGCGGACATGGGCGAGCAGGGGCTGATCGCTGACGCTGCCTGGCCGCCGGTCGATCCGGCGCTGCTGGTCGAGGATGAGGTCACTATCGCCTGCCAGGTCATGGGCAAATTGCGCGACACGATCACCGTGCCTAAGGGTACGAGCAAGGACGAGCTGGAACGGCTCGCCCTTGCCGCGCCCAATGTGGTGCGCATCCTGGACGGAGCCACGCCCAAGAAGGTGATCGTGGTGCCGGATCGTCTGGTGAATCTGGTGATTTAAAGATCTTCGTTCGGGCTGAGCCTGTCGAAGCCTCTCCCTTCTCCATCAGAAGAAGAGGAGCCCTTCGACAAGCTCAGGGCGAACGGTTAAGGATAGCTTGTATGAAGTCTTGGCCGCTCCTCTTGATCGCCCTGTCGTCCCTATCCGCCTGCGGGCTGCGTCCCGTTTATGGGGGTGGCAGTCACGGCGCGGTCGCGCAGAAGCTGGGCAATGTCGAAGTCGCGCCCATCGAAGGAAAGGGCGGCTGGCTGGTTCGCAATGCGCTGAACGATCGGCTGGCGGCGATGAACGGCAATGGCCCGGCCTATAGACTGGTGGTAAAGCTGGACGACCAGATCAGCGGCTTTGGGTTGCGCGCCGACACGGCGATCACGCGTGAACGGCGGACGCTACGCGCGCGCTATCAGCTGGTCGATATTGCCACGGGCGCGCAGCTTATCGATGACACGGCGGGATCGGATGCGGGCATCGACGTGACATCCAGCGAATATGCGACGATTGCGGCGGAAGATACGGCGCTTGAACGGCTGTCGCAGACCATCGCCGACCAGATCGTGGCCCGGCTGGCCCTGTACGCCGCGCGGGACAAGCAGCGTTGAAGGCCAGTCGCGGCCAAATTGAAAAGGCGCTGGACGCCCCGCTTGCAGACATTCGCCTCTTCCTGCTCCATGGCCCCGACGAAGCGGGCAGCGTGGCGCTGGGCAAGCGGCTGGAACGGGCGATGGGCGCGCAGGCGGAGCGGGTCGATCTGGATGGATCAGCCCTTCGCGACGATCCGGCACGGCTGGCGGATGAAGCTGCATCCTTTTCCATGTTCGGGGATCGCCGCTGGATCCGCGTCAATGGCATGGGCGACGAGTCCCTGCCCGCCGTTACGGCGCTGTTGCAGGCCCAGGCGGCGGGCAACCCGGTGATCGCCGTCGCGGGCGCGATCAAATCCACGTCGAAACTGCTGAAGCTCGCGCTCGACAGCCCAATGGCGATGGCGTTCGCATCTTACCAGCCCGACGCGCGCGAGGCGGAGCAGATTGCGGCTGCGATCGCGCGGGAAGGGGGGCTGCGCCTGGGGCCTGACCTGGCCAGGCGCATCGTCGACCTGGCCAATGGCAACCGCGCGTTGATGGCCGGTGAAATCGAAAAGCTGGTCCTTTATCTCGACGCGTCGCCGGAAAATCCGCGTGAAGCGACGGCGGAGGCCCTGGATGCCTTGTCCGCCGACAATCCCGATTCCGATGCGGCTCCTCTGGTCAACGCCGTGCTGGGGGGCGACCTGCGCGCGATGCACCGCGAACTGGGCCGCCTGACCGAAAGCGGGACCGCGATGGCGGCGGTGCTGCGGCCATTGATCACCCGTGCGATGCTGATCGCCAACATACGCATGTCCTTTGACGACAGCGGGCGACTGGATGCAGCCGTGGAAGGCGCTGGAAAGCAGGTGTTCTGGAAGGACAAGGCCGTGGTCACCCGGCAGGTCCGGCTTTGGGATGCTCATGGCGTCGCCCGTGTCATCCAGCGGCTGGCGCAGGCGGAGCGGCAGAGCCGGTCGGGCAAGGGGTTGGGCGACCTGCTGGTCCGGCACGAACTGCTGGCAATCGCCCGGCAGGCGGCGCGGGAGCGGTAGTGCACCGACGCAATGTTAAGCGCTTGATCGGGCGCGGCCCCGCCGCCATATTGCGGCCATGGACAAGCTCAACCTGACCGACGCCGAATGGCGCGAGCGCCTTTCGCCCGAACAATTTCATGTCCTGCGGGAAGCGGGAACTGAGCGGGCCTTTACCGGCAAATATAACAGCAACAAGGCGGACGGCGTCTATTATTGCGGCGGCTGCGGCGCTGAACTGTTCGACGCCGAAGAGAAATATGACAGCGGGTCGGGCTGGCCTAGTTTCACCGCGCCTACGGACATCGACGCGGTCGAGGAAATTCGCGACAGCAGCCATGGCATGATGCGTACGGAAGTGCGCTGCGCAAAGTGCGAGGGGCATCTGGGCCATGTCTTTCCCGACGGGCCGGGCGTCAACGGCCTGCGCTATTGCATGAACAGTGCGTCGCTGGATTTCAAGCCGCGCGACGAGGTTGAATAATCGTTCATCCCCGGTAAAGCGTCAGTCTTCCCTAGAGCATCGTGCGGAAAAGTGGGAACCGGTTTTCCGCGAAAGGCGATGCGACAACAAACAACTAGAGCGTGCGGGCCTGCGTCAGATTTAACGCAGCATGCTCTAGAACCGGGGCTTTTTGTGCGGCCGCGTAATGATCGCTGGCCGCTTTCTGACTGAGCGGGTATTCGGCGAGATATATGGCACGATCAGGCAAGAGCAAGGGAACGCCGGGCAAGGCAGGGCTGTGGCTGATGCGGGCCTTGAAGGCTGGAATTGTCGCGGCGTTGGGCGGGATCTTTGCGATCGTCGTCGCCGTCGTCATCGCTTACCAATCCCTGCCCAGCTATGAATCGCTGAAATCGTCGCCCAACGGCCAGATGATCCGCGTCCACGCGGCGGATGGCAGCGTCATCGTTTCGCTGGGGCCGAGTTTTGGCCGCTGGTTGTCCTATGACCAGATTCCTGCGGTGATGGTCGACGCCATGGTATCGACAGAGGACCGGCGTTTCTATCACCATCCCGGCGTCGATCCGATCGGCATGGGTCGCGCGGCCTGGGTGGCGCTGGAAAACCGGGGCAAGGGGCGACGCTGGCAGGGGGCGTCCACCATCACCCAGCAGGTGACGCGCAACATATTCCTGAACAACAGTTACAGCTGGGGTCGCAAGGTCAGGGAAGTCATCCTGTCGCTGGCGCTGGAACGCAAATTTTCGAAGCGCCAGATTCTGGAACTCTATCTGAACAAGGTTTATTTTGGCGGCGGTGCCTATGGCATCGACGCGGCCAGCCGGAAATTCTTCGGCCATCCGGCGGCGGCGCTCAGCCTGCCAGAGGCAGCAATCATCGCGGGTCTCGTCAAGGCACCGTCCAGCTATTCGCCGACCGCCGACGCGGAAGCCGCCATCGGTCGAGCGGGCGTCGTGCTGGACCTGATGCGGGACAATGGCGTGATCAGCCCGGCGGAACGGGCGGGCGTCGACCTGAACGACGTCAAGATGGCACCCGAACCGCCGCAGAACAGTGTCCGCTACTTCACCGACTGGGCGTTGCCCCAATTGGACATATTGGTGGATGAACCCAATGAGCCGCTGGAGGTCTATACGACCATCGACCTGGGCATGCAGAAGGCGGCGACCGCGGCGATTCAGGCGAACGCTCCTGCCGGGGCGCAGGGCGCGCTGGTGTCGGTGGACCGCGATGGGGCCGTGCGCGCGATGGTGGGCGGGCTCGACTATGTGTCGTCCAACTATAATCGCGCGACCACCGCCACGCGCCAGCCCGGTTCGGCGTGGAAGATATTCGTCTATATGGCGGCGCTGGAATCGGGCTACACTCCCGATACCGGCGTGACCGACAGTCCGGTCAACATCAACGGATGGAGCCCGCGCAACAGCAGCGGGCGCTATTCGGGCGAGATCGATGTCCGCACCGCCTTTGCCTATTCCATCAATACCGTGGCGGCGAAGCTGGGGGTCGAGGTGGGCTTTCCCACCGTGGCCGACATGGCCCGGCGCTTCGGCGTCACGACGCCTATCAATACCCATCCTTCCATGGTCCTGGGCACGTCCGATGTGCGCCTGATAGACATGACCCGCGCCTTTGCGTCGATCGCGCGCAAGGGCGTGGCCGTGACCCCCTATGGGATTACCAAGGTGACGACCGCCGACGGTCGATTGCTGTACCAGCATCAGGACGACACCAGCCGGGTGCTGGTCGCGCCATGGGTGGCGGCGGGCATGACCGACCTTATGCAAACGGCGGTCAGCACCGGCACCGGCAAGGCGGCACAGATCGGGCGACCTGTTGCGGGCAAGACCGGCACCACCAGCAGCAACAAGGATGGATGGTTTCTGGGCTTTTCCAGCGGCATCACCACCGGCGTGTGGATGGGGCGCGACGATGCCCGCGCGGTCGGGGTGCTGCAGGGCGGTCGTGCGCCCGCCCGCGCTTTCGCCGATTTCATGAAGGTGGCCGTGGCGCGCCGCCCGGTGGAACAATTCGAAACGCAGGTGACCTTGCCCGAATGGCAGTTGGAGCCGGATGAGGAAGCCTATTATGGCCAGCCTGACAACGGCCTTATGGTCGATGAAAATGGCCTGCCGCTGGACCCAGGGCAGCAGCCCGCGCCGCCGGAAGAAACGGAGCCGAGTGATGAGGATGAGGGGATGTCGCAGGCGCGGCCTGTCCGTCCGGCTCCGCCTCGGCTGGACCAGCAGTGGATCGATCAGGTGCTGGGTCGCGACCGGCAGCGCCAGCCTTCGCAACAGCAACCGCGCTAGGGCTGGAGCGGGTCGCCGCCTGTCGCTGCCATCTGCGGGCGGTTGAGGGCGCTGCCGTCGGGCAAGAGGAAGTCGACCTTTCCCCGGCCGAAATCGATCGCGATCCGATCAAAGGTCTGAAGCGCGTCCATGCCCAAAAGCAGGGCTGGGCGGTCCTGCAGGCCGAGTTCAGCGAATGGCGGCGCGTCGGCGAACATGACGAGCAGGTCCGTCATCACGATCGGACCCATGCGGATCTGCCGTACCCGGCCCAGCAGGCCGTTCAGCGTTTCGCCGGTCACGCTGAGGAGGGAAACAGGGGTCGGGACTGCCCCGCGCTTTTTGCGGATCAACTTGTTCATCAGCGCCAGATTGCCGACGCTGATGCGCGTGCCGGTATCCAATATGATGTTCACCTTCGTCCCGTTGGCGTCCGAATGGAGCAGGATGAGCTGGCCCTTGCGACGGCGCGCTTCGACGATGATCGCGTCGGGATCACGCCACGCGCGGCGGCTGTTGCCGATTTCCATCCGGCTCGTGCGGAAATTGATGACAAGCCGTCGGTTATGCAGGCTGTCGAGGCCCAACAGGCCGGGCGCGCCCATATGATCGGCCTCCAGCACCGGCGCTTCGATCGTGTCGACGATGACATTGCCATATTGAAGGCGCGGGACTGCGACCGTGCGCGTCTGCGCCTTGCCCGCCATGCTGATGATGGTCACCGTCTGGCGGGTTGGCAGGGAGAGCCGTTCCGCCAGATCCTTTGACACAACCGTGCGTTGCGATCCGGTATCGACGATGAAGTTCCATGGCCCCTTCCCGTCGATCAGGATGGGAATCGTCATGCGGTCATCGGACGGAAATGTGCGGACTATGGCGGGGGGAGCGTCAGACGGTGGCGGGCCTTCATCCTGAGCCATCGCGGGCAGGGCGAAGGCCAGCAAGGTCAACGCCGCGATGGAACGAAGCCGTTCCATGACTCTCCTCTCCGCCTGATATGCGCCATCCTATCATGGTGGCAGCGGCCCGGTCTATCGCCGCAGCGTGAGCACCATCTGCCGCGAAGGGGGCGCTCCGTGCGGTTTTCGATGATCGATGGTCCGCCAGCCGCCTTGACTTTTCGGGAAGGTCGCCGTTAAACGCGGAACAATCTTTCCCCGCCGTCCGGCGTGGGCGTCCCGGCATTGTAGCGGGGCATCTCTCCCTTGCCTTCCCCTATCAGTTCCTCTTTCCATCGGACTCAAGTCGAATGCACCTCAAGGACCTCAAAAAGAAATCGCCCGCCGACCTTGTCACCACGGCGGAGGAGCTGGGCGTCGAAGGCGCATCGACCCTGCGCAAGCAGGATCTGATGTTCGCGATCCTCAAGGCCGAGGCGGAAAATGGCGAGCAGATCATGGGCGAGGGCACGATTGAGGTGCTGCCCGACGGCTTCGGTTTCCTGCGGTCGCCGGAAGCCAATTTCCTGGCCGGGCCTGACGACATTTATGTGTCGCCCAACCAGGTGCGCAAATTCGGCCTGCGCACGGGCGACACGGTGGAAGGCGAAATCCGCGCACCCAAGGATGGCGAGCGCTATTTTGCCCTCACCAGGCTCATGTCGGTCAATTTCGACGATCCCGACGTCGTCCGCCATCGGGTCAATTTCGACAATCTGACGCCGCTTTATCCGACCGAAAAGCTGGTGCTCGACACGCTCGACCCGACGGTCAAGGACAAGTCGGCGCGCGTCATCGATATCGTATCGCCGCAGGGCAAGGGTCAGCGCGCGCTGATCGTCGCGCCGCCGCGCACCGGTAAGACCGTGCTGTTGCAGAATATCGCCAAGGCGATCACCGACAATCACCCCGAAGTCTTCCTGATCGTGCTGCTGATCGACGAGCGGCCGGAGGAAGTCACCGACATGCAGCGCAGCGTTAAGGGAGAGGTTGTGTCCTCCACCTTTGACGAGCCAGCGTCGCGCCACGTCCAGGTCGCCGAAATGGTGCTGGAAAAGGCCAAGCGCCTTGTGGAGCATAAGAAGGACGTGGTGATCCTGCTGGATTCGATCACGCGTCTGGGCCGCGCCTACAACACGGTCGTGCCAAGTTCGGGCAAGGTGCTGACGGGCGGCGTGGACGCGAACGCGCTCCAGCGTCCCAAGCGATTCTTCGGCGCGGCGCGTAACATCGAAGAAGGCGGTTCGCTGTCGATTATCGCCACCGCGCTGATCGATACCGGGAGCCGCATGGACGAAGTTATCTTCGAAGAGTTCAAGGGTACGGGCAATTCCGAAATCGTGCTGGACCGCAAGGTGGCGGACAAGCGCATCTTCCCGGCGCTGGACGTTGGCAAATCGGGCACCCGCAAGGAAGAGCTGCTGGTCGACAAGGCCAAGCTCAGTAAGATGTGGGTGCTGCGTCGTATCCTGATGCAGATGGGCACGATCGACGCCATGGAATTCCTGCTCGACAAGATGAAGGATTCCAAGACGAACGAAGACTTCTTCGATTCCATGAACCAGTAATCGCAGGCGCTACGAGGCGGCATGGCGGGCGCATATTCCGGCCCCTACCGCCGCCTGTATCGCACAAGATGTTCGATTGACCGATTTCGACTAAAGGGACGTCAGGCCGCCATGTTCGACCTTTTCGCCACTGCCGCCGCCGCCGCTCAGGGACTAGGCTCTCCAGCTGATATATGGGGGCATATCGTCAATGATTTCAGCAATATAGGATCGCCTCAGGCGCTCGCGGCCTTTGGCCAGGTGCTGATGATCGACATATTATTGGCTGGCGACAATGCGATTGTGGTGGGCGCGCTGGCCGCTGGCCTTCCGGTGCAGCAGCGCCAGCGGGTCATCATGATCGGCATCATCGCCGCGCTGGTCCTGCGGATCGGCTTCGCACTGGTCGTGACGCAGCTGATGCAGATTGTCGGCCTGATCCTGGCGGGCGGGCTGCTGCTGTTGTGGGTCAGCTGGAAGATGTGGCGCGAATTGCACCCCAAGCGGGGTGGCGATACGCCCGATGATCCAAGCGACGACGATATTTCAGGCCTGCGCCCGGCCAAGAGCTTTGCCGCAGCGGCCTGGGCGGTGGCGGTCGCCGACGTGTCGATGAGCCTGGACAATGTGCTGGCCGTGGCGGGTGCTGCGCGCGATCATCCGGGCATCCTAATCATCGGCCTGGTTCTGTCGGTCGCGTTGATGGGCATCGCCGCCAACATCATCGCCAAATATATCGAGCGTTTCCGCTGGATCGCTTATGTTGGCCTGGTCGTCATCGTCTATGTCGCTGGGAAGATGATCTATGACGGTATCGTCGACCATCAGGTCGGGGTGCTGAGGCTGTTTGTCTGAAAAGGATGATCCCGCGCCTGGTGCGCGGGATCGTGGCGGGACGCGGTTATGGTATTATGCGGGCTTCGTCATAACTGACCCGCCTCACAGATTCTGAGCGAAGAAATCAGCGGTCCGCTGATCCGCCAATTGCGCTGCGGCATCCTGGCGACGGTTGCCCGTTTCAGCCGCGAAGCCGTGATCCAGCCCTTCATAGTCATGCAGCGTGACGTGGCGGTTATCCTGAAGCCCATCATGCATTTTCTTCTGCACTTCGGGCGGGACAAAGCCATCGGCGGTCGGGATATGGAGGAGAACCGGCTTCCCGATCGCGCGCTGTTCATCCAGCAAATTGTCGATGCCGACGCCATAATAGCCGACAAAGGCGTCACCATCGGTCCGGCACGCCGCCATGAAGGCTAACCGTCCGCCCAGGCAGTAGCCGACAACGCCGACCTTCCCAGCGTCGCCCAGTTCCGCGCGAGCGGCCTTGATCGTCGCTTCAATGTCCCGGATGGCGGCATCCTGATTGAGCCGCTGCATAAAGCCGAGGGCAGCCTGAAAATCTTCGGGCTGGTCGGCGTCCAGTTCTACATGCGGCTTGTCGCGCCAGAACAGGTCGGGGGCGAGCGCCAGATATCCTTGTTCCGCCCATGTGTCGCACTTGCGCCGGATGCCGTCATTGACGCCGAAAATCTCTTGAATGACGATGATAGCTGCCTGGGGCGCATTGGCCGGGCGCGCGACATAGGCGTCGAACCGGGCGTCACCTTCAAGGGTCGCGACGGGCGTATATAGTGTCATGGCAGGATCCTTTCGCTGTTGGCAGCCTTACCCCGCAGGGATAATGCCCTTTGCCCGGCGCGCCAACTGCCCGATTGCGCAAAAAATTTGCCATCATGGGCTATGTTGCGGCATGAGGCGGGAAAGCTCATGGCAAGGAATTGGCAAGATGAAGGTTAGCCTGGACGTCGATTGCACCCCCGCCGAAGCCCGGGCGTTTCTGGGCTTGCCCGATGTGACGCCTATTCACGACAAATATGTGAAGACCGTTCTCGACAGTATCGATGGCGTGACCAACATCGAGCAGATGGAAAGGATGATGAAGGGCTTTGCCCCGATGGGCGACGTCGGCATGAAGCTGTTCAAGCAGATGATGGACATCGGCCTGGCCGGCATGAGTTCCAAGGGTGGCGATAAGTCCTAGCCAAGTGCCTGACACGATTTTTGCCCTGTCCAGCGGCGCGCCGCCGGCAGGGATCGGTATTATCCGCATCAGTGGCCCTGCTGCCGGTGCCGCCCTGGAAGCATTGACCGGGCGGGCATTGCCCACCCCCCGCCAAGCCCGCCTTGCACAATTGCTGGACCCGCGTAACGGCGACGTGCTGGATCGTGCCGTGACCCTGTGGTTCCCTGGTCCATCAACCGTCACGGGCGAGGATCTGGCCGAACTTCACTGTCACGGGGGGCGGGCAGTGATTGCGGCGGTAGAGGAAGCGCTGGCGTCGGTTTCCGGGCTGCGACTGGCTACACCGGGTGAGTTTACGCGGCGGGCATTTCTTAATGGCCGCATCGACCTGAACGCCGTGGAGGGACTTTCCGACCTGCTGGCAGCGGAAACGCAGCAGCAGCGTCGCGCCGCCTTGTTGATGGCGGAAGGGCATTTTTCCCGGCGGGTCGAAAGCTGGCGGTCGGCTTTGCTGGACGTATCGGCCATGGCTGAAGCTGCGCTCGACTTTTCCGATGAGGACGATGTTCCCGACACAGGCATCGAAGCGCGCATCCATCAACAGCTCCAGGATATGGCCGCAGAGGTGGAGACTCTATTGGAGGCTCCATCGGCAGAGCGGCTGCGCGATGGTATCCGCGTGGTGCTTGCGGGGCCGCCCAATGCGGGTAAATCGACATTGCTCAACGCGCTCGTCGGGCGGGATGCTGCGATCGTTTCCGACATTGCAGGGACAACCCGCGACCGGATTGAAGTTCCTGCAGCGCTGGGCGGGGTCGCTTTCCTGTTCACGGACACGGCGGGTCTGCGGGATCAGTCGGACGATCCGGTGGAGATGATCGGCATCGACCGTGCTCGCCTGGCCCTTTCAGCCGCAGACATCATTCTTTGGCTTGGCGAGCCAACGGAGCGTCCGCGAGACGACGCGATTCTGATCGCTGCCCAGGCTGACAGGCTGCCTACCCGGACGGGGCTGCCGATCTCCGCAGTGACCGGGACAGGGATGGATCAGTTGATCGACATTCTCCTCGACCGGGCCAAATGCCTTCTGCCGGGGCGGGGTGAATATGCGCTGCACCAGAGGCAGCGGGATGGTGCTGCTCAACTGCTCCGCCATGTCGTAGCCGCGCGGGATGCCAGAGATTTGCTCATCGGAGCGGAAGAGCTTCGGCAGGCCAGAAACGCTATCGATCAGTTGACGGGGCAGGCGGGCACGGAGGACATGCTCGACCGGTTGTTTGCGGGATTCTGCATCGGAAAATAGTGCCGGTGTTTCACGTGGAACAATTTTGACCCGTGCCCCCAACATCTGATAAAGGCGCGTCCATGCAGGCAAGCTATGACGTGATTGTGGTGGGCGGCGGCCATGCGGGCTGCGAAGCCGCGGCAGCAGCCGCTCGGAAAGGTGCGAGCGTGGCGCTGCTGACCTTTTCCAGATCAACTGTGGGATCAATGTCCTGCAATCCTGCCATTGGCGGCCTTGGAAAGGGGCACCTTGTTCGCGAGGTGGATGCGCTGGACGGCCTTATCGCACGCGCGGCGGATGCGGCGGCGATCCACTATCGCATGCTGAACAGCAGCAAGGGCGCGGCTGTGCAAGGGCCACGAGTTCAAGCCGATCGGACGCGCTACCGTGCCGCGATTCATAAGCTGCTTGCGGCCTATGCGACGCTGGACATTGTTGAGGGCGAGGCCGCCGACATCGTGCTGGCTCAGGGGCAGGTGAGCGGACTCATGCTGGCCGATGGCAGTCGGCTGATGACCGGTGCGATTGTGCTCGCCACTGGCACCTTCCTGGGAGGTAAGCTGTTTCGGGGTGAGGACGTGGATGCCGGCGGACGCACAGGTGAACGGGCGGCCACGCGACTGGGTATCCAGTTAAGGGCAATGGGGCTGCCGATTGGCCGACTGAAAACGGGCACGCCGCCACGACTGGACGGGCGAACAATCGATTGGGGCAGGTTGGAGGAGCAGCCCTCCGATGAGGGTGGCTGGACCATGTCCTCTCTGACCCCTGGCCGGATTTTGCCGCAGCTCAGTTGCGCCGTTACGCGGACCAACGAGCGGACCCATGCGATAATCCGTGATGGTCTGGGACGCTCGCCCTTGTTTAGTGGTGCAATTGAGGGAAGGGGGCCGCGATATTGTCCCTCGATTGAGGACAAGGTCATCCGCTTCGGCGACCGGGATGGTCATCAGATTTTTCTGGAACCGGAGGGGCTTGCTGACCATCTCGTCTATCCCAATGGGATCAGCACGTCGCTGCCGGTCGATGTCCAGACGGCGCTGGTCCAGTCCATGCCGGGGCTGGAGAAGACAAAGATTGTCGTTCCGGGCTATGCGGTCGAGTATGACCATATCGACCCGCGCGCGCTGGATTCGACCCTAGAGGTGCGAGCGGTGCCGGGACTATTTTGCGCAGGTCAGATCAACGGTACGACCGGCTATGAAGAAGCGGCGGCGCAGGGACTGGTTGCGGGGGTGAACGCCGCGGCGCGGGCTGCCGACGCTCCGCCGATGATGCTGGATCGCGCCAGCAGCTATATCGGTGTGATGATCGACGATCTGGTGCTGCAGGGTGTTACCGAGCCGTATCGGATGCTGACGGCGCGGGCTGAATATCGGCTTCGTTTGCGCGCGGATAATGCGGGTGCCCGGCTTGAGGGCATTGGCCGGGACCATGGCATCATCGGCGAAGAGCGTGGCGCGCATTATGACGCGCGTCGGGTGCAGCGACGCGAGGCGGAGGTTCAACTGGCGCGTGTCTTGAGCGCGACGGAAATGGAGAAAGCGGGGGCCGCGGTTCGGCAGGACGGTGCTCGACGGTCGCTGTTCGACTGGGCGCGCTTTCCTGAAGTGTCGCGTTCCCTGCTCTTCGAACTCGCGCCAGTCCTGACGGACATGAACGGCGATTTGCGGGATGAGCTGTTGGAGGATGCGCACTACGCGCCTTATCTCGAACGTCAGGAAGCTGAGATCGCCGACCTGCGACGCAACGAGCGGATCGGCATACCGGCGGACTTTGATTATGCCGCGATCGGGGGCTTGTCGACCGAGATGATCGAACGGCTTGATGCGGCGCGGCCGGACACATTGGCCGCTGCGAGCCGTATAAGGGGCGTCACGCCTGCGGCACTCGCGGCGGTTCTGGTCCATGTGCGGCGGCGCGCCGCGTGAGTGAGGAGGAAGCTCGCGCCTGGCTGAGCGATCATTTTTCTGTTTCACGTGGAACATGGGATCTGCTGGAGCGATATGTCGCGGCGTTGCTGGCCGAGATGTCGAACCAGAATCTGATCGCTGAATCGACGCGCGATCATGTGTGGGCGCGCCATATTGTTGATTCCGCGCAGCTGCTTCCGTTGGCCGGGCCTGCCGGAGATGGGCCTTGGGTGGATCTGGGGTCGGGAGCGGGACTGCCGGGAATTGTGGTGGCGATCCTGTCTGAACGGCCCGTGCTGATGATCGAAAGTCGGCGCAAGCGTGTGGAGTTTCTCGACGCTATCCTCACTGACCTCAAGCTAGGCCATGCGCGCGTATATGGCGGGCGGGTGGAAGTTGCGTCCGCTGCCCAAGCGGCGGTCATCAGCGCGCGCGCTTATGCGCCGCTGCCCAAATTGTTGAGTTCAGCGCTGCACTTTTCCACAGATGAAACGATGTGGGTGCTGCCCAAGGGACGAAATGCCGAAAATGAACTGGAGGCGGCGCGCGCATCATGGCAGGGTGTGTTCCACGTGGAACGCAGCGTCACTGACGCGGACAGCGCCATCATAGTGGGGCGAGCCGTCAAACCCAGGGTCAGGAAAGGTCGAGGATGATCTGTATCGCCATCGCCAATCAGAAGGGGGGGGTGGGCAAGACCACGACCGCGATCAATCTGGCGACAGGACTGGCCGCCACCGGCTTGCGTGTGCTGCTCGTCGATCTTGACCCGCAGGGGAATGCCTCGACAGGGCTGGGCGTCAACCAATCTGATCGCGCGCGGTCGAGCTATGATCTTCTGGTCGGCAATTGCGCGCTGGACGACGCCATTATTTTAACGCGCGTCCCCAAGCTGGATATCGTACCCGCGACCCAGGACTTGTCTGGCGCGGAGATTGAGCTGATCGAATATGAGCAGCGCACCCACCGCCTGGAACGCGTGTTGAGCGAAGGTCAGCCAGGCCGCTGGGACATCTGCCTGATCGATTGTCCGCCTTCGCTGGGGCTGTTGACGATCAACGCGATGGTCGCGGCTCAGTATCTGCTGGTGCCGCTGCAGTGCGAATTTTTTGCGCTGGAGGGGCTGTCCCAACTGTTGCAGACCGTTGAACGCATCCGGGGCCGGTTCAACCCCAACCTGTCGATCATGGGTGTTGCGCTCACCATGTATGACCGCCGAAATCGCCTGACCGATCAGGTGGCCGATGACGTTCGCGCCTGTTTGGGCGATCTGGTTTTCGACACTGTGATCCCTCGCAATGTGCGCCTTTCCGAAGCCCCCAGCCACGGTGTGCCTGCGCTGATATACGATTTTCGCTGTTCAGGATCGGAGGCTTATATGCGGTTGGCCCGTGAACTGATATCGCGATTGCCCAAACAGGAGGCGGCGGCTTGAGCAACGAAGGCGACGAAAAGCTGAAGGTGGGGAAGCGCCCGCAGGGACTTGGGCGCGGCTTGTCGGCGCTGCTGGGGGATGTCGCGAGGGAATCGCCGGTTGCCCCTGCGGCCCCAACGACCGCGTCCAGCAAAGCCATCCAGAATATTGAGGTCGCGCTGGTCCAGCCTCACCCTGAACAGCCGCGCCGTCATTTTGATGAAGGCGCGCTGGCGGAGCTGGCGGACAGCATCAGCAAGCGAGGCGTCATCCAGCCGATTATCGTGCGTCCCCATGGCGGCGGATTTCAGATTGTTGCGGGCGAGCGGCGGTGGCGTGCTGCGCAACGGGCTCATTTGCATCGCATTCCTGCAATCGTGCGCGACTTCGATGAAGCGGAAACGCTGGAAATCGCACTCGTCGAAAATATTCAGCGCGAAGACCTTAATCCGATTGAAGAAGCGGAAGCCTATCGCAAGCTGATCGCCGATTTTAATCATAGCCAGGAAGCGCTGGGGCGGTTGGTGGGGAAATCCCGCAGCCACATCGCCAATCTGATGCGCTTGCTGGATTTGCCCGCGTCGGTCCAGCAGCAGGTTGTAGAACAGAAGCTGTCGATGGGTCATGCTCGCGCGCTGATTGGTGCGCCTGATTGTGAGAGTCTGGCTCGCACCGTTGAGTCCAAGGGTCTGTCGGTCCGGGATACCGAACAACTTGTGCGGCGGGTAAAAAGTGGCGAGGGAGCATCGCAGCGCGCCCAAGTGCGTCCTGCGGGGGATAAGGACCCGGATATTTCGGCTCTGGAACAGCATCTGGCTGACATTCTGGGCGTGCGGATCGACATCGCTCATGCAGGGGGCGGGGCAGGGACTTTGTCACTGCGCTATTCCACTTTGGACCAGCTGGACATGCTATGTCAGAGGCTGTCGGGCGAACGCATTTAGGGCGATAAACAACCCGCAGCCTGCGCTTTTATCGCTCGTCCCACTGGCCTTTTCCGTGGCCAGTGCCTAGCTTGGCCGCATGGCTGACATGCAATCTTCCCCCGGAACCGCGCCCCTGATCGTCCACCGTCAGGACTATCGCCCGCCCGACTGGCTGGTCCCGGATATCACGCTGGATTTCTGCCTGGATGCCGCGCGCACTCAAGTTCGCTCGGTTCTGACGGTGCAGCGCAACGGCGAACATGACCGACCGTTGAGGCTGGATGGAGATGAACTCATTCCGCTGGAGGTGACGGTCGATGGTCAACGCCTGACCGCAGATCAGTGGTCCATGGACGGCGGCGCTCTGATCGTTCCGCTTTCAGGCGCAGCGCATAAGGTCGAGACGCTGGTTGAGCTCGCGCCGGAGAAGAACAGCAAGCTGATGGGGCTTTATGCCAGCGGCGGCCTGCTGTGCACCCAGTGCGAAGCGGAAGGCTTTCGCCGGATCACCTTCTTCCCCGACCGCCCGGATGTTCTTTCGCGCTATTCCGTTCGACTGGAAGCGGACAAGGCGCGTTACCCGATTTTGTTGGCCAATGGCGATCCGATCGAAGCGGGCGACCTACAGAACGGACGCCACTGGGCCTTATGGACCGACCCTTTCCCCAAGCCTTGCTATTTGTTCGCGCTGGTTGCTGGAGATCTTGCCTGCAACGCCGACAGCTTCGTCTCCATGAGTGGCCGGACGGTGAAGCTGGGCATATGGGTTAAGGAAGCCGACCTGCCAAAAACAGCGCACGCCATGCAGGCTTTGAAAAATAGCATGGCCTGGGACGAGCGGGTCTATGGGCGCGAATATGACCTGGATGTGTTCAACATCGTCGCCGTGGCCGATTTCAACTTTGGCGCGATGGAGAACAAGGGGCTTAACATATTTAATTCGCGCTATATTCTGGCCGATCCCGACACGGCGACCGATATCGATTATGATGGCGTCGAGGGCGTGGTGGCGCATGAATATTTCCACAACTGGTCGGGCAATCGCGTCACCTGCCGCGACTGGTTCCAGCTGTCGTTGAAAGAAGGCTTCACCGTCTTTCGCGATCAGAATTTTTCCGCCGACATGGGCAGCGTCGCGGTCAAGCGGATCGAGGATGTCCGGGTCCTGAGGGCGGCACAGTTTCAGGAGGATTCAGGGCCTCTCGCCCATCCGGTGCGGCCCGAATCTTACATGGAAATCAGCAACTTCTACACCGCCACCATCTATAATAAGGGCGCTGAGCTGATCCGCATGATGGCGCTGATGCTGGGGCCGGACCGGTTCCGGGCGGGCGCGGACCTGTATTTTGAGCGGCATGACGGGCAGGCTGCGACCTGCGAAGACTTTGTCCGGGCGATGGAAGATGGCGGTGGAATAGAGCTTAGCCAGTTCCGCCGCTGGTATGAACAGGCAGGAACACCGCGTGTGCGGGCGTTGCTCAGCCATGACGTGGCTAGCCAGACGGTTGAACTGGTGCTGGAGCAGGCCGTGCCGCCAACGCCCGGTCAGCCGGACAAGCAGCCGATGGCCATTCCTTTGCGCGTTGCTCTATTTGATCGCGAAAGCGGCGAGAGCCGGGGCGACGAGTTGCTGATGTTGACGGAGGCTCGGCAGAGCTTTTCCTTTAGTGACTTCACCGCTGCGCCTCTGTTGTCGATCAATCGAGGATTTTCTGCGCCCGTGGTCATCGAAACCGACCGCACCCAAGCCGATCTGGCGTTCCTGTCCGCGCATGACGACGATCCCTTCGCCCGATATGAGGCGATGCAGCAGCTGATGGTGAATGTGCTGGTTGGCCGGGTGGGCGGTCAGGTCGTCGATGACGCGGCCGTGATCGCGGCCATTCGCAACACTGCGACCGACCCAGCGCTGGACGATGCGTTCATAGCGGAAGCCATTCGCCTGCCCAGCGAAGCCTATATTGGCGATCAACTGGCGGAGGTTGATCCTGACGCTATCCACGCCGCGCGGGATGCGCTCCAGCACCGGATCGGGGTAGAACTGGAGCCGCTATGGGGTGATATTCACTCCAGAACGCAGGCCAACAGCTTTTCCTTGTCCGCCACCGCCAAGGGCGCGCGCAAGCTGCGCAACACGGCGCTTCTTTACCTCTGCGCGTCAGGGATAAAGGAGGGGCCTGCGGTTGCCTTTTCCCAGTTCAGCGATGCGGACAATATGACGGAGCGGCAGTCGGCGCTGGCGATATTGGCGAATGGAAGCAGTGCGGAGCGGGAAGCTGCGCTCGACATCTTCTACAATCGTTACCGCGATGATGCGCTGACTTTGGACAAATGGTTCCAGACGCAGGCTTTTGCCTTTCACCCCGATACCGTTGACCTGGTGGAGGAACTGGGTAGTCACCCCGATTTCACGTTGTCCAACCCGAACCGGATTCGGTCGCTTTATGGTGCTTTTGCCGGGAACCAGTGGGCTTTCCACCATCGATCGGGCAAGGGGTATCGTCTGGTTGCGGACTGCATCATCGCCGTGGACAAGATCAATCCGCAGACGGCGGCCCGTCTGGTGCCTCCCCTGGGGCGCTGGCGTCGATTCGGAGAGGCGCGCGCCAGTTTGATGCGCGCTGAATTGCAGCGCATTCTGGCTCAACCCGGCCTTTCAAGGGACGTGATGGAGCAAGCCAGCAAAAGCCTGGATTGAGCGCGGGGAGGATTCGCCGGGTTTGCGGCGAGATGATCTCGTGGCGTCCCGGTCAGTCGCTGGAGCGCCTGCTGTAGACAGGCAGTCGAAAGGCCCTTCTCTGTCCATCTGATGTGGGACGCCTGAAGAAGTAAAACCGTTGGCTATCGCCGCCCTTCGGGTCGACAGGCTCAGGGCGAACGGGGGAAAGTGATTTCGAGTTACGCTCGCTGCTTTAACGGCCAGACGCCGCCAGCCAGGCGGCGACATCGGCGGCTACTTTGTTCGCCGCGCTGTTCAATGGCGCGCCGATGGTGGTGGCGGTGATCTTGGCGCCTACCGGGACGGTGGCGGTGAAGCGCTGACGTGCGATGGCGGTGCCGCCCGGCCCTGCCAGAATCGCGTCGAACGTGACGATTGCGCTGTTGCTGCCCTCATCCAGGCCAAAGTCCACCAATTCCCCCATCAGCCTCTGGCCCGCATCGGCGGAATATTGGCCGGGATCGAGGACGATCCGATTGCTGGTCGCGGCGATGGTTTCCGACAATAGCTTTTGGAACAGGTGGCGGGGCGTATCGGCCCACTGCACATCGGTCACATAAGCGAGTGATGTGGGCGTGGTTCGCACCGGCACGCGGACGGTATCGAGCAGCTTTGGCGCCTCAGGATCGGCGACGGTGATGGTCGTCCCAGGTGTGGCGCTGCGCAGCGTGCCGGGCGCGACCTTTTGCGCCGCATCGAGGGAAAGCAGCTGCGCGGGCGGCTTCCCGCCGATGGAGATGCAGCCGGGCAGCGCCAGCATGAGGGCGAGGGTTGCCGACAGGGCGGCGTGTTTCTTGTGGAACATCATGTAGGTCCCTCTCATGGCTTGTAATCGGGCAATTTGGGCGATCCAACGATCGATCCCGCGCCCTGCTGATCGAGCTTTTCAGCGACGCCACGGAAGGCGCGCGACATTTCGCGCAGGTCGCGCACCAGTTGATTCACTTCCGGCATGGTCTGGTTGCTGAACGCGCGCACGCCCGGCTGGGCTTCGGCGATGGTCTTATCCAGCGTGTCGATGCTGCGCGTGGCGGATTGCACGCTCTTGCGCAGGTCAGCCATCAGTGGGCGGCCTTCGTCGTTCAGCAGGCTGTCGGTGGTCGCTGCAAGCTGACCGATCTGTTCGGCGGCGATGCCCGTGCGCTGCACCGCGATCCGGGCTTCGGCAAGCGTGGCCGCGATTTCGGGGCTCCGATCGGCCAAGGACGCCGACAGCCGTTCTACATTGGCGAGAATCGCGGCGATGGACTGCTGATTCTTGTCGTTCAGCAGTTCGGTCAGGCGTTCCGTCAGGGTCGAAAGCCGCTCCAGCAGCTGCGGCGCATTGTTGAGCAGTTCGCCCAGAGCGCCTGGCTTGGTCGGGATGACAGGCACGCCATCGGGGCAGGCGGCCAGTGGATGCTGGTCCGGGCAGATGATGGGAGGCGCGCCCTTCACCGCGCCGTCGAGCACGATTTCACTGACGCCGGTAAAGCCGACGCCCGCAATGGTTGCGGTCGTGCCCTGCAATATGGGGGTGCCTTCTTTCACGGAAATGCGGACTTTGACGAAGCTGGGATCGCGCTTCCACAGTTCGATCCGTTCAACCTGACCGGACGGCACGCCGGAATAATTGACGCTCGACCCCTTGGCGAGGCCGCTCACCGACTGTTTGAAAAAGACGTCATATTCCTTGTTATCGCCCTCGGACAGGCGCGAAAACCAGAAGGCGGCGATCATGATGGCCGCCAGCAGCAGCAGCGTGACCGTGCCCACCAGCACATGGTTGGATCGGGTTTCCATATCCTATTGCCTTCCGTCCGATGGGAGATCAGCCTGCTTGCCGCTTTCACGCGTCACCGCTGCTGTCGCCGCGCGGCCGCGCGGGCCGTTGAAATATTCCTGGATCCACGGGTGATCGGTGGCCAGCAGTTCGTCGATCGTGCCGACGGCAATGACCTTGCCGTCGGCCAGCACGGCCACCCGGTCGCAGATCGAAAAGAGCGTGTCGAGATCGTGCGTGATGAGGAAGACGGTGAGACCCAAGCTCTGTTGCAGCTTGCGCGTTTGATCGTCGAACGCCGCCGCGCCGATCGGGTCGAGTCCGGCGGTCGGTTCGTCCAGGAACAGCAGGTCGGGGTCCAGCGCCAGGGCGCGGGCAAGGCCGGCCCGCTTCTTCATGCCGCCCGACAGTTCAGCGGGATATTTGGGTCCAGCCTCGGCAGGGAGGCCGGTCATGCGGATCTTGTAGGCCGCGATCTCGTCACGTAGTTGCGCGCCGATATTGGGATAATATTCGCGGATCGGCACTTCGACATTTTCCGCGACGGTGAGCGTCGAGAACAGCGCGCCGCCCTGAAACAGCACGCCCCAGCGCTTGCGAATCGCCAGTGCTTCGTCGTCCAGCCGACCAATCATCGATTCACCGAAGACATGCACTTCGCCTTCGTCAGGCGTCTGCAGACCGATGATCGACCGCATCAGCACCGACTTGCCCGTGCCCGATCCGCCGACGACGCCAAGTATTTCGCCCTTGCGGACGTCCAGCTCCAACCCCTGATGCACAATCTGGTCGCCGAAGCTGTTCTTGAGGCCGCGCACTGAAATGGCGATCTTGTCCCGTTCGACTGCTTCGTCGATCCGCGCTTCTTCGGTGACGATCTCTTCCTCCGGCACCATCAGTTCCAGCCCACCCAGGTGAAGAAGACCGCGAAAAAGGCGTCGATCACGATGACGAGGAAGATCGCCTGCACCACGGCCGATGTCGTGCGCATCCCCACTTCTTCGGCATTGCCCTTGACCTGCATGCCCTGAAAACAACCCGCCAGCGCGATGATGACGCCAAAGACCGGAGCCTTGATCAGACCCACCCACAGATCCGTGATCGGAACGACCTCTCGCAGCCGCTGGATGAAGGTGATCGGCGGTATCTCCAGCGATACGGCGCACAGGAACCCGCCGCCGATGACCGCCATGATCGACGCATAGAAGCCAAGCAGCGGCATCATGACGACCACGGCCAGGGTGCGGGGCAGCACCAGCGCCTCCATCGGCGACACGCCGATGGTGCGCATCGCGTCCACTTCCTCGGTCAGTTTCATCGTGCCGAGTTGCGCGGCAAAGGCAGAGCCTGATCGGCCCGCGACCATGATGGCTGTCATCAATACGCCCAGTTCGCGGAAAGTCAGGCGACCGACCAGATTGATGGTCAGCATCTCCATGCCGAACTGGCGTAACTGCACCGATCCCTGCTGAGCAATGACGATGCCGATGAGGAAGCTCATGAGGCCGATGATGCCCAGCGCGGAGACGCCGACCACTTCGAAGCGCTGGACAACGGCGTTCAGGCGAAAACGGCTGGGGTGCCGGATGACGTTCCAGCTGGCGACCAATGTGCTGCCGAAAAAGCCCAGCAGGCCCAGCAGGGTCGTCCCCGCAGTGATGGTGGCTTCACCGATCTGGCCGACGACACGCTGCCAGGGCGAGACATGGGCGGGCCGGACGCTGACGGGCTCGTCCAGCTTCCCAACGGTTTCGATCAGCCGCAGCGAATCCTCGTTCGCGCCGACCACTTCGCAATCCAGCCGTTTGGCGGTGCGATGAATGGTCCAGGCGCCAATCGTGTCCATATGATTGACATCGGACAGGTCGATTGCCGCAACCGGACCGGCCAGTGCGTCCAGTCGGGCGGGCAGATCGTGCAGGCAGGCAATCGACAAATGGCCTGAAAGCCGGACGATAGCACCGCCATCGCGCGGTTCTTCCACAAGATCGGCGACTTTGTTCATCAAGCGGATTTAGTGGTCCATTATCGGTTGCACGGCAAGCCGAAACGGCCCATCCGCAAGCCAGAACGACAGGCTCGGCCAAAAAGTTTCGGAAACGGCATGACGCATCGAATTGCGATATATGACATGGACCGCACGGTGACGTTTACCGGCACCTACACCGGCTTCCTGATTCACGTGGCCCGCCGACTTGCTCCATGGCGGCTGATCCTGTTTCCATGCGTGATCCTGCTGATGCTCGCCTATGTGTTGAAGCTGATTTCGCGGCAGCGGCTGAAGGAACTCAATCAGGCGTTGATGATCGGCTATAATGTCGAACGTGCCAAGCTGATGCCGCACGTCGAAAGCTATGCCGCCAGGGTCGTGGACGCGAATGTTCGTGCGGGGGCATTGGCGCAGATTGCCAGGGACAAGGCGGACGGGTGCAGGCTGGTGCTGGCGACCGCATCCTATCGCCTTTATGTCGAACCGATTGCCCGGCGTCTGGGCTTCGACGCCGTCATCGCCACGGATCATCTGAGCCAGGACCTGCGCTATGTCCGCGCCAGGATCGCGGGCGAAAATTGCTACGACACGGGCAAGCTGCGCATGATCAAGGCGTGGATGGCGGCGGAGGCTATCGACCGTTCAACGGCGCATATCCGCGCTTATTCCGATCATGTGTCCGACGCGCCGATGCTGGAATTTGCGGACATGCCGTTCGCGTCGAACCCGCACAAGCCGCTGGCGAAACTGGCGGCGCAGCGCGGCTGGACGCGGGTCGACTGGAGCTGATCCGGCGCGGAGCTTTTGTTCAACCCATCGCCCGTAACGCCTGGGAAAAGTCGGCGATCAGATCGTCCGCATCCTCGCAGCCAATGGAGATGCGCACCATATTGTCGCCGATCGCCAGCGCCCGCTTGCGTTCGGCAGGGACCGACAAATGGGTCATGGCCGCAGGGTGGCTGGCCAGCGTCTCGGTGCCGCCCAGGCTCACTGCCAGTTTGGCGATCTTCAGCGCGTCGAGAAAGGCGAAGGCTTCCGCCTCGCCACCCTTGAGGTAAAGCGAGAAGGTTGATCCCGCGCCCGTGCAATGACGCCGGTAGACATCGGCTTGCCGGTCATTGTCCGGGAAACCGAGATAGCCGACCTTTTCCACCTGCGGCTGATCCTTGAGCCATGCGCAGACCTTCGCCGCATTCTCCCCGGCGCGGGTCATCCGCAATTCCAGCGTCTCCAGGCTGCGCAGCAGCATCCAGGCGCTATGCGGGTCGAGTATCGTGCCGATGGTGTTACGCATCAGGCGGACGCTGTTGATGAGGGCGTTGCCCCCTAGCACGCCGCCCGCCACCAGATCGCTATGCCCACCTGCATATTTGGTGAGGCTGTAGATGACGAGGTCCGCGCCATGCGCGATCGGATGGTGCCAGAGCGGTCCCAGGAAGGTATTGTCGATCGCGATCGGTGGTACATGTTCTTCGCCGCTGAACATTTGATCGCGCAGCGCGACGACAGCGTCCAGGTCGACCAGAACGTTGGTCGGATTGGCGGGGCTTTCCAGATAGATGAGGGCGACGCGCCCCAGCGCCTTCGCCTGTTCGATCACCTCGCCAATCTCATCCCCGGTCGCGCCGGCCGGGAAGTCCAGCCACTGCACCCCGAACTTGCCCAGCGTCCGCCCGATCAGCGATTCGGTCGCCGCATAAAGCGGGGCGGAATGGACGATCACATCGCCCGGCTGGACCAGCGCCAGAAGAGTGGTCGCGATCGCCGACATGCCGCTGGAAAAGAGCAGCGCATCCTCCGCTTCCTCCCATATGGCCAGCCGGTCTTCGGCAATTTCCTGGTTCGGGCCGTTGAAGCGCGAGTAGACGAGACCTTCCGCGCCGCCCGGACGGATGCCGGTCACGCCTTCGAAATGCCGCTTGCCTGCCGCCGCGCTTTCAAAGGCGAAGGTGGATGTGAGGAAGATCGGCGGCTTCAGCGATCCTTCGGACAGGCTGGGATCATAGCCATGGCCCATCATCAATGTCGCGGGTTTAAGCTTGCGGCCGTCGATTTCCATGATCGGTTGTTTGGGCCGACGCCGGTTGCGGGTCGGCTCTGCGCCGGTCAGGTCGGCTTCGGTTTCGCCGGGCATTTCACTTCTCCTGCGGTCCTCTGGACGTCTGCTGCATCTGCATGCTGCAAGTGTAACGCTTCGGGTGGGCCAGGGGCCAGAGGGGCGGCAACTTTATTCCGCTGAGGTAAACTTATATTACGAACGGATAACCGGCCCTGCCGATGACAGCCACGCTTCGCCGCCCTACATCCTTGCCATGAGTTCTAGCCTGCCCTTGCCGCTGGAGCGTTGGTTCGCCTCCCGCGGCTGGACTCCGCGCCGCCATCAGATAGACATGCTCGCCGCCGCGCGGGCTGGCGATCATGCGCTGCTGGTCGCGCCCACTGGCGCGGGCAAGACGCTGGCGGGGTTCCTGCCGACCATCACCGACCTGATCGAAGCGCCGGGGGAGGGGCTCCACACCCTCTATGTCTCGCCGCTCAAGGCGCTGGCCGTCGATGTGCGCCGTAACCTGCTGACCCCGATCGAGGAGATGGGGCTGCCGATTCGGGTGGAGACCCGGACCGGGGACACGCCGTCCGACCGAAAGGCTCGCCAGCGCGCGCGACCGCCGCAGATTTTGCTGACCACCCCTGAATCGCTGTCGCTGCTGCTGAGCTATCCCGACAGTTTTCTGCTTTTCTCAGATTTGAAAACCGTCATCATCGACGAAGTTCACGCCTTTGCCAGCCAGAAGCGTGGCGACCTGCTCAACCTGTCGCTGTCCCGCCTGCAGGCGATCAATCCGGGGCTGCGGCGGGTGGCGCTGTCCGCCACCGTCGCTGACGTCGATGCCTATCGCGCCTGGCTGGCACCCGATGGCGACATCAATGCCGTCACGCCGGTCATGGGGGAAGCGGGAGCCGACCCCAATGTGGCCATCCTGATCCCGGAAGGGCGGATTCCCTGGTCGGGTCATTCCGGCAAATATGCAGCGAAACAGGTGATGGCGGAAATTGAGCGCCGCGCCACCACGCTGGTATTCTGCAACACGCGCGGGCTGGCCGAGCTGATTTTCCAGGAGCTCTGGTCGGCAAATGAGGGGAACCTGCCGATTGCGATCCATCATGGCAGCCTGTCCATAGACGCGCGGCGCAAGGTGGAAAGCGCCATGGCGGCGGGAAAGTTGCGCGGGCTAGTGGCGACCGCATCGCTCGATCTGGGTGTGGACTGGGGCAATGTCGATTGCGTCATCCAGATGGGCGCGCCCAAGGGCAGTTCGCGCCTGCTGCAACGGATCGGCCGCGCCAATCACCGGCTGGACATGTCGAGCGAGGCGATCCTGATTCCGGGCAACCGCTTCGAATATCTGGAGGCGCGGGCGGCGCTGGACGCGGTGGAGGAAGGGGAGAGGGACGCGGATGACTTTCGCCCCGGCAGCCTGGACGTGCTGGCCCAGCATGTGATGGGCTTGGCCTGCGCCGCCCCGTTCCACCAGGATGACCTGTTGCGCGAAATCCGGTCTTCCACCCCCTATAGCGCGCTGACGGAGGATGCTTTCGTCAACGTCCTGCACTTCATTGAGGGCGGCGGCTATGCGCTGCGGGCCTATGACCGGTTCAAGCGGCTGACTCAGGAAGAGGATGGTGCGTGGCGGGTGTCCCATCCGCGATTCGTCCAGCAGCATCGCCTGAATGCCGGCATCATCGTCGACCAGCCGGTGCTGGACGTGCGTTTCGCCAACGGTCGCAAGCTGGGCACGGTGGAGGAAAGTTTCGCCGCGACATTGCGACAGGGCGACAGCTTCTTCTTTTCGGGCATGGCGTTGGAGGTGGTGCGGATCGAACTGACCGATCTGGTCGTCCGCGCCACTGCCAAACAAGCCCGCATTCCCAGTTGGGGCGGCACGCGCATGGCCATGTCGACGCGGCTGGCGGACCGGGTGCGGCATTTCCTGGCCGAACCGGAAGAATGGCATCGTTTTCCCGAAGACGTCCGCGAATGGCTGGAGATGCAGAAGCGCCGTTCGGCGCTGCCGCAGCCGGGGCAGTTGCTGGTCGAAACATTCCCCCATGAAGGGCGGCATTATCTCGTCTGCTACAGTTTCGAAGGGTGGAACGCCCACCAGTCGTTGGGCATGCTGCTCACCCGCCGTATGGATGCGCAAGGGTTGATGCCGCTCGGCTTCGTTTCAAATGATTATGCGCTCGCCATCTATGGGATGAAGCCGGTCACCGACCCGCAAAGCCTGTTTTCCGCCGACATATTGGACCATGAGTTTATCGACTGGGTCGAACAGTCGAGCCTGTTGAAGCGGGCATTCCGCGATGTCGCGGTGATATCTGGCCTGATCGAGCGGCAACATCCCGGCAAGCGCAAGACGGGGCGGCAGGTCACTTTTTCGACCGACCTCATTTACGATGTGCTGCGGAAATATGAACCTGGCCACATGTTGCTGAAGGCAGCGTGGGCCGATGCGCGGGCGCGCATGACCGATGTGGGACGGTTGGGCGACCTGATCGACCGGGCGGGTGCGACCATGCTGCATGTCCCCCTGGATCGGGTGAGTCCGCTGGCCGTGCCGGTCCTGATCATCATTGGCCGTGAACAGGTGGCGCAGGCGGCGGCTGAGGATGCGTTGCTGATCGAAGCGGAAGCGCTGGTGGCCCAGGCGATGCGCCCGGATTAGAGCGGGGCGTCCTGCGCATCCTGCCGGTCACCGCCGCAGCCCTTCAGCGTTCCTTCGCCGAACGCGATGGCAACCTGATCGGACCAGATGGCGTCACTCATCCCGTCGCTGCATGGTCCTTCCACCACCGTCATCGTGAAGCCTTCGCCCAGAAAGCGGACAGCGCGGCCATCATCATTGCGCGAAACGGTGAAGGAGGCGGGCGGCTTGTCCGGCCTCTCCAGAATCGCCGTCGATCCCTTCACCGTCACCGCCCAGAAAGGCTCGGTGCCCAGGGCGCGATACCGGCTGGGTTGCGGCGTTTGGGTACGCAGGGCGGGAGGGGCGGTTTCATTGCCCTGTGCCGTTTCGGCCTGCTGCTGCTGCTGGTTGCCGACAATCTGGTTGAGGATGGGCGCGCCTGCTACCGGCGCGGCGGCATTATCCTCACGGACGTTTTCGACTTGCGCCTGTTCGGGGCCGCATGCCGTCAACAGCAGGATAGCGAGGATGGCCAGCCCCCTCATGCCGCCGCTTTGGGCAGGGCGTGAGGGGGGCGGCAGGGTCATACGTCTAGATTGGCGACGTTCAGGGCGTTGTCCTGGATGAACTCACGCCGTGGTTCGACCACATCACCCATCAGGCGCGTAAAGATTTCATCGGCGACATCCGCCTGTTCGACCTCGACGCGCAGCATGGATCTGTTGTTGGGGTCCAGCGTGGTTTCCCACAGCTGTTCCGCGTTCATTTCGCCCAGACCCTTGTAGCGCTGGATGGCCAGGCCCTTGCGTCCTGCTGCCAGCACCGCCTCCAGCAATTCACTTGGCCGGGTGACCAGAGTCGACCCCTTGGTCGCGACCGGCAATTCGTCGTCACCCGCTTCGTCGGCGGCCTGTGCCGCCTTGGCGGTCACAAGGCGGCTGGGAGTGCGATAGCTGCCTGTCTCCTCCACCGCGATGCTGTGTAGCTTACGCGCTTCGGCCGATCCGATGAAGCCATGTTCGATCATGTGATGATCGGTGACGCCACGCCACAGTCGCTCGAAATGGAAGCCGCCTTCTTCGGCGATCCGACCGCTCCAGCGACCTTCCTCATCCTGCGCGTCCATCCATTTGACCGTCGCGACGAGGCGTTCCTCCTGCGCGTCATTGCCAAGCTCTGGATCGAGCGCGCCATTGACGGCCAGCGCTTCGATGATCGACGGGTTATAGCGGCGCGGCACATAGCGCATCACGGCGCGGATGCGGCGGCCATGTTCGATCAGGCTGCGAAGGTCTTCGCCCGTGCGGCGGCCCTCGGCTGTTTCCAGCGCCATCGATTCGACGCCGTTATCGATCAGATATTGTTCCAGCGCGGCTTCGTTCTTCAGATAGACTTCCGACCGACCGCGCGTCGCCTTGTAGAGCGGCGGCTGGGCGATGTAGAGATGCCCGGCCTCGATGATCTGGGGCATCTGGCGGTAGAAGAAGGTCAACAGCAGCGTGCGGATATGCGCGCCGTCGACGTCGGCGTCGGTCATGATGACGATCTTGTGGTAGCGCAGCTTTTCCAGATTGAAATCGTCGCGGATGCCGGTGCCCATCGCCTGAATGAGCGTGCCGACTTCCTTGGACGACAGCATCCGGTCGAAACGGGCGCGCTCGACGTTCAGGATCTTGCCCTTTAGCGGCAGGATCGCCTGATTGTGGCGGTTGCGGCCCTGCTTGGCCGACCCGCCTGCCGAATCGCCTTCGACCAGGAACAGTTCTGACTTGGCGGGGTCGCGCTCCTGACAGTCGGCCAGCTTGCCGGGCAGCGAGGCGATGTCCATCACGCCCTTGCGCCGGGTCAGCTCCCGCGCCTTCTTTGCCGCCTCGCGCGCGGCGGCGGCGTCGATGACCTTCTGGATGATCATCTTGCCATGGCCCGGATTTTCTTCCAGCCATTCCGCCATCTTGTCGGCCATCAGGCTTTCGAGCGGCTGGCGGACTTCGGACGAGACCAGCTTGTCCTTGGTCTGGGAGGAGAATTTGGGATCGGGCAGCTTCACCGACACAATCGCGGTCAGCCCTTCACGCATATCCTCGCCGGTCAGAGTGACCTTTTCCTTCTTCAGCATCCCCGATTTGTCGGCATAATTGTTCAGCGTGCGGGTCAGCGCCGCGCGGAAGGCGGCGAGGTGGGTGCCGCCGTCCCGCTGGGGAATGTTGTTCGTGAAGCAGAGGACATTCTCATAATAGGAATCGTTCCACTCCAGCGAGACGTCGATGGTCACATCGTCGCGGCTGCCCGAAATCGCGATCGGATCGGGCATGAGCGGCGTTTTGTTGCGGTCGAGATATTTGACGAAAGCCGCGATGCCGCCTTCATAGAACAGTTCGACTTCCTTCTTTTCCTCATGCCGCGCATCAGCGAGGAACAGCCGCACGCCGGAATTCAGGAAAGCGAGCTCGCGATAGCGATGCTCCAGCTTTTCAAAATCGAATTCGGTATGATTTTTGAAGGTGCCGCCGTCGCCAGGCACTTTCTCGGTGGAAGGAAGGAAGGTGACGCGCGTGCCCTTCTTGCCTTCGGGGGCATCGCCAATGACCTTGAGCGGCGCAACCGCGTCGCCATAGGCAAAGCGCATATAATGCTCCTTGCCGTCCCGCCAGATGTTGAGGTCCAGAAATTCGGACAGCGCGTTCACCACGCTGACGCCCACGCCGTGCAGGCCGCCCGAAACCTTATAGGCATTGTCGTCCGACGTGTTTTCGAACTTTCCGCCCGCGTGCAGCTGGGTCATGATGACCTCCGCCGCAGAAACGCCTTCTTCCGAGTGGATGCCGGTCGGAATGCCGCGTCCATTATCTTCGACGCTGACCGAGCCGTCGGGGTTCAGCGTGATCAGGATGCGGTCGCAATGTCCGGCCAATGCCTCGTCGATTGCATTGTCCGAAACCTCGAACACCATATGGTGCAGGCCCGATCCGTCATCGGTGTCACCGATATACATGCCGGGCCGCTTGCGCACCGCGTCGAGGCCTTTCAGCACCTTGATGCTGTCGGCGCCATAGGCGTTGCTGTTCGGGCTGTTCTGACTTTCCTCGCTCATGGCGGGCATATAGGGAATTGGGCCGCGAAACTAAAGCGAAACATGGCGGCTTTCGCCCTGCCCGGCGACGGGCTATCAGGCTGGATATGCGCAGCGCCCTGACTTTGATCCTCCTCCTTTGCGCCTGTTCCGAAAGCAACGACGTGCTGGAGCAATTGCCCAACAGCTCGATTGCCGGAGCGCCGCGAGACGCCATGCCCGAAACCCGGCTGGGGGCGGGGATCATGCGCCCCGTGACGATTGGGGAAGACGGGCCGCGTCTGGACGCCTGCGGCGCGATGGGACGGGTCGTTCGCGTCGGTTCGTCCGGCCTTGTCGTGCGCGCGGCCCCTTTTGCCGAAGCGCAGGAGGTCGCGCGCTTGGCAGAGGGCGCCCGCGCCCATGTCTGCACCCGCAGCCTTGACCAGAAATGGCTGGGTATCGTGGTCGCGCCGCCATCGCCTGGCGATGCTGCCGACAATGCCGCCGATAATGTGGATTGCGGCGTGTCCGGGCCGGTCGATCGCAAACAGTCTTATGATGGGCCGTGCCTCAGCGGCTGGGTATCCAGTGCTTCGATCCGGCTTGTCGCGGGCTGACGCGGCAGATCATTCAAAGGCAACAAAAAGGCCGCGCAGGTCATCCCGGCGCGGCCCTTTTTCTACGTGGTGGGATCGCTTAAGCGGCCTTCTTATCGGCCTTGTAGCGCTCGATGGCTTCCAGGGTGATGCGCTTGGCATCCTCGGCGCCGCCCCATGTGCCGATGCGCACCCACTTCTGCTTTTCCAGATCCTTATAGTGGGTGAAGAAATGTTCGATCTGCTCCATCACGATACCGGGCAGATCGTCCTTTTCGCCGACGTCGCTATAATATGGGAAGGTCTTGTTATCGGGAACGCAGACCAGCTTTTCGTCGCCGCCCGCTTCATCTTCCAGATTCAGCACCGCAATCGGACGAGCGCGTACGACCGATCCGGGGACGAAGGGCGAACGGGCGATGACCAGCGCGTCCAGCGGATCGCCATCGGGCGACAGCGTGTGCGGCACAAAGCCGTAATTTGCCGGATAGCGCATCGGCGTGTGCAGGATGCGATCAACGAACAGTGCGCCCGACGCCTTGTCGAACTCATATTTCACAGGCTCGCCGCCAATCGGCACTTCGATGATGACGTTCAGGCTGTTGGGCGGATCGTCGCCGACCGGAATCAGTTCAATATTCATGGACTTCAAGCCTTTTGATGCTCGTTCGCGTTGCGGGTGATTATGTCCTTGGTTTGAGCAGCCGGTCGAGGCTGCCTTCACCCTCTCCTATTTTTGCGAGGCGCGGATAGCGCAGCCCGCCAGAATAAGCGAGCGTCAAAGTGCGATAGTATTTGTCCTGTTTGACGATGATCTGCATCGGCTTTCCGGTTTTCAGCGCGGCCTTGAAGACATCGGTTGAATATTCATCGCCATTGATCGCGACGATCTTCGCGCCGGTGACGAGGCCCGCCTTGAACGCCGCGCTGTCCCAGACGACGTTCGAAATTTCTCCATCGCCCTTCACGATCAGGCCGATGCCGAAACTTTGGTCGACATTCTTGCCTTCGGCTGCCTTGGTAAAGGCGTTCGGCGTGTCGCCATAGACGAGCTGGTAGCCGCCCATGGCGAAGCCGCCCTTGGGTGTTTCCTGTGTCGTGCCGTCCACATATCGGGCAAGGAATTCGGCCCAGTCATAGGATGGCGCGACCGCCGTCAGCGTCTTGATGACATCGTCGCGATTATAGACGACCTGGCCCCAGTCACCGGGATTGATGCCGAAGAACGCCTTGGCGAAATCATCCAGCCCCTTTGCACCCTTGGTCTGGCGGCGGATGATCGCGTCGGCTTCCAGCCAGATCATCAGCCCTTCATTATAATAGTCCTCCGACCGCTGCCAGCTGGACCAGCCCTTGGGACGGCGGGCGGAAATGATGGGGTCATGGGTGGTGTCCTCCATCGGACGCCATTCGCGGCCACGCGTGGTGTCCAGCTTGGCGGCGATGTGGGCATAGGCGTCCAGCGTTTCCTGCTTGGTAAACAGGCCCGACCGCGCGCCCAGCACATAGCCCCAAAATTGGGTCTGCCCTTCATAGACCCACAGCAGATTGTCCTGCATCGGCACGTTGAAGTCGGGGGTCCACAGCAGGTCGGGGCGGCGGAACTTGCCGTCCCAGCTGTGGACAAATTCATGCGGCAGCAGATTGCGGTCCAGCAGCGCCGCGCTTTCACCCCATTTCGTGAAATAGCCAGGTTCGACTTGATTCTCCGACGACCGGTGATGCTCCAGGCCGATACCGCCCATCTCGTCGGTGATGGCGAACAGGAAATCATAATGGTCGAAATGAAAGGCGCCGAACAGTGCGCTCGCTTCATCCACCAGTTTCTTGTGCTTTGCGATCTGATCAGGCTTGGCGTCCAGCTCGCCGATATCGTCGGCGACGATGTTGAGCGTGACATTGTGGCCAAGGTCCACCGGCTTGAAATAGCGCCCGGCGAACACGGGTGAATCCTGCAGCGCTTCATAATCGATCATGTCATAGGCGACGGTTGATCCGCTTTTCCTGCCGCGCAGGGCGGTCGCGGCCTGCCACCCGTCGGGATAGGTCACGGTCGCCTGGATCGGCATCTGCCGGGTGTAATAGCCCGCCGGGTAGAGCGAAACGGACTCCCATTGGATGTTCAGCATCTTGGGCGTCACCACCACGCGGCCCTGATTGGGTTGAGTGGCGGACAGGAACTGGAACGACGCCACGACTTCGCGAGCGCCCTGCGGCACGTCGATCACAAAGCCGTACACGTTGAGCGGGTCACGCTTCCAACTGACCGGCTTGCCATCGACGGTGAAGCTCACGCCGCTGATCTTTTCGATCTGCCCACGGGGTGCGTGGTTGCCCGGCAGCCATTTGGGCATCAGCAGCGTCATCGGCCCGCTCGAAACGACGGGGATATATTCTTTCACCCGGAAGATGCGCTGGGTGGTGTCGGTTGCATCCACCTCCAGCCTGATGGTGCCGCCGGGATAGGGGATGTCGCGCGGCGCGGGACTGGCGTCGTTGACCGGCAGGGCGACCGGCTTTGACCGTACGGCATCCTGGGCGACAAGCGGGCTGGCGATGGCGGTGGAAAGCAGAAGGGCGGCAGCGAGGCTGCGGATCATGGCTGTCTCCAAAAAAGGATGAGGCTGGAACGCCTTATGAAGTCAGCATGACGAGCGAAGTTGTCCGCGTCCACCCCGAAGAAGAGCTTAGAAATCATGCGTTGAAAAAGCGCGTTTCCTTAGGCCTTCTTTACCGCTAAAGGCGCATCCCCATGGCGAAAATCGAAAATCCGCGCCCAAAGACACCCAATGCGGTGCGCGGCACGCAGGACATGCTGGGGGGCACAGCGCAAGCGTTCCAGGAACGCTTCGCGCATGTCGTGGCGACCTTTGATCGGGTGCGCAGCCTCTATGGCTTTCATCGGGTCGAAGTCCCGGTGTTCGAATCGACGGCAGTATTCGCACGATCTCTGGGCGAAAGCACCGATGTCGTATCGAAGGAAATGTACAGCTTCGAAGATCGCGGCGGCGACAGCATCACCCTGCGCCCTGAATTCACGGCGGGGATCGCGCGCGCCTATATCACCGAAGGCTGGCAGCAATATGCGCCGCTCAAGGTGGCAACGCACGGCCCGCTATTCCGTTATGAGCGCCCGCAAAAGGGGCGTTTCCGCCAGTTTCACCAACTCGATGCAGAGATTATCGGCGCGGGTGAGCCGGGTGCCGACATCGAACTGCTGGTCTTTGCCGACCAGCTGCTGTGTGAACTGGGCGTGTCGGAAGGCGTCACGCTGAACCTCAACACGCTGGGCGATGGGGAAAGTCGCGAGGCCTGGCGCGCCGCGCTGATCGCGCATTTCGAAGCGCATCGCGATCAGCTGTCCGAAGAAAGCATCGACCGTCTTCACCGCAATCCGCTGCGTATCCTGGACAGCAAGGATCCGCGCGATCGCCCGGTGGCCGACAGCGCGCCCGACATCGACGCCTATCTGACCGATGAGGCGCGTGGTTTCTTTGAGAAAGTGACGGCTGGCCTGGATGCGGCGGGCGTCGCGTGGGAACGCAATGCGCGGTTGGTGCGCGGTCTGGATTATTATCGCCACACCGCTTTTGAATTCATCACCGACCGGCTGGGCGCGCAAGGGACGGTGCTGGGTGGCGGGCGCTATGATGGTTTGATCGAGAATCTGGGTGGTCCTTCGACCCCGGCGGTCGGTTGGGCTGCGGGGATCGAGCGGCTGGCGATGTTGATTGATGCGCCGGAGATCGCTTTCCCGGCAATTGCCGTGATCCCGATGGGGGAGGCGGCTGAGGTGAGGGCTATCGGTATCATCGCCGACTTGCGCCGCGCTGGTCTGGCTTGCGACATGGGCTATCGCGGCAACATGAAAAAGCGGATGCAGCGGGCCAACGCATCGGGTGCGGCCTTCGCCATCATTCTGGGGGATGACGAGCTGGCGCGTGGCGAAGCGGCGGTGCGTGATCTGCAATCGGGCGAACAGCAATCGGTGGCGCTTAATCGTTTGATCGAAAAGTTCACGGCTCTCTAATGCACATTTCCGCCGAACGCATCGCGCAGATCGAGGCGCGCCGGGATGAGGTGCAGGCGTCGATGACGCGCGCCGACCTGCCGCCGGAAGAATTCGTGCGGCTTTCGAAGGAATATGCCGAAATCGAGCCGGTGGCACGGGCCGCGCATGAGGTGCGGCGGCTGCGGCAGGAGTTCAAGGCGCTGGAATATATGGCAGGCGGCGATGATGCCGATGCCGATGCCGCCATGCGCGAAATGGCGCAGGAGGAAATGCGGCTGATAAAGGGCCTGCTGCCTGATGCGGAACGCGCCCTTGCGCTTCAGCTGTTGCCGAGGGATTCTGCTGACGCGCGTCCCGCCATGCTGGAAATCCGGGCAGGGACGGGCGGCGATGAAGCCGCCTTGTTCGCAGGCGACCTGTTCCGCATGTATCAACGCTATGCCGATGCGCAGGGTTGGAAGGTCGAGATGATCTCCGCCAACGCGGCCGAAGTCGGCGGCTTCAAGGAAGTCGTCGCCAGCGTCACGGGCACCGGCGTTTTTGCCAAGTTCAAGTTCGAAAGCGGCGTGCATCGCGTCCAGCGCGTGCCGGTCACGGAAAGCGGGGGGCGCATCCATACGTCCGCCGCGACGGTCGCCGTGCTGCCGGAACCGGAGGAAGTCGATGTCCAGATCGCCGACGGCGACCTCAAGATCGACATCTATCGCGCGTCGGGCGCGGGCGGGCAGCATGTCAACACGACCGACAGCGCGGTGCGGATCACCCATTTGC